>JAFTVE010000019.1 GCA_017465905.1 Bacteroidaceae bacterium
GCAGAGAATGTAGTGGTTCATGCTACGACCTCAATGCCTGAGCCATCGGGCAGCAACTATGTTCTTGTCGGCTGCTATGAAGGTATGGAGTCGGGCAGTCGTGTGTATGCGCTCAACGATGAGGAGTATACGGCAGATGGTGTTGAGTATATGCCTGGTGGCGTGTTTGTGTCGGATGACCGTGACATCCGCCCCTTTGAGGCGTATGTATACAGCAACTCAGCAGCTCGTGCTCCCTACTTGCGCATCAGTGGCCGAGATGGCACGGGGCTTGTTCCTGCAGTTATCGGCACTACCGACGATGGCTGGTATACCCTGCAAGGTATCCGCTTGAATGGCAAGCCCACGGATAAGGGAGTATATATTATAAATAGGAAGAAAGTGATTATTGATTAAAATAAAAGTATAATAAAATATAATAGTATGAAGAGTAAAGTGCTTATATCTATCATTCTGTTGAGCTGGGGATGCTTCCTGTCATCCTCAGCAATGAATGAACCGAGAGTATATGATGTGGCTATGTCAAATGAAATCGTTGATGCTATCGTAAATGTGGCGGACTCTACCGAACAGGCACCTGTTGTGCAGGACACGATTAAGGAGAATGTCCAGAAAGAGAAGGGCGAGATTTGCCAGACACCAGAACGCCTCCCTGAGTACCCAGGAGGAATGAAAGCGATGATGGAGTACCTGAATAAAAATATCAGGTACCCCAAGCAATGCCAGAAGAAGGGTATTACGGGAAGAGTCATCGCGCAATTTGTGATAAACACGGATGGCAGTATCAGTGATGTTGAAGTAATAAAAAAGGTACATCCATTATTGGACCAGGAGGCCGTTCGCGTGATTCAGGAGATGCCTAAATGGCAACCGGGAATGCAAAAGGGAAAGAATGTACGTGTGCGTTTCACACTGCCCGTTAATTTCAACTTGAAAAAATAACGGTATATGACACTGCGCAGAGCTTCTGCTCGATTGTCGCTGATCTCGGTCTTGTCATTTGTTACATTTGCGGTAGCATTCTCGCAGGTCTCGGAGACGAAATATGACTATTCTGCCGTGGCAACGACGATTACGGCGGGTTGCACATCGAAAGTGGAGCAGGCCGAGGCTATCTATAAATGGATGTGCAGCCACATAGCCTATGACACAGAGCACAAGATTCATACGGCCGATGCGTGCTGGGATGAACGTAAAGGTGTGTGTCAGGGCTATTGTGAGCTGTATTATCGGTTGGCCGAGCCGCTTGGTCTCCATTGTACTATGATACCTGGTGTGACCAAGGACTCTAAAGGTGCTATCAGCGAAGACGGACATGCATGGCTGCTGGTCGAAGTGGACGGAGGAGGTATTCTCGTAGACCCCACATGGGGAGCTGGTGGTGTGCAGGATGGAGTCTTTGTACGCTCCGATAACGACATGTCGTGGTTCAGTGTGGATCCCTATTGGATGATCTTTACCCATTATCCTGATGATTCGACATATCAGTTTGTTGATACACCTGTCAGCAGAGAGGCTTTTGTACAGCTTCCATATATAAAGCCATCGTTGGGTATATATGGATTGAGTGGCAAGCTCTTCTATGAGCAATATGTGAATGGAGGGATAACATCGCTTCCCCAATTCTATAGTTTGCATGCTACCGACTTGGGAATAAAGGATATACCCCTACAGGCAGAGCTCATCCCTGGGCAACATTATACATTCAAGATAGCCAAGCATACCGACAGCATCATGGCATTGGTGCATGCTGGCGAATTTGTGTACGAAGATAAGTGGAGGGTAGAGGATAGCTGCTATGTCATAGACTATATGCCTATAGCGGAAGGCACGTTGAATATCGTTGTTGCTTGTGGAAACAACGACTACAGCACTGCGATAGAGTACAAGGTGGCTGCTCCTACGGTGCAGGCTACGGCACAAATCAGGAAGGAAGATCCTTATCGCCTGCCTCAGGTCAAGGCACTTGACAATCTGCATCCCGAACTGTTGGCTGCATTGGGCATCAGTGGTGAAGAGCTGTTGGGCGAAATAGAACAACATGGATTGGAAGCCCTTTTTCTTCTTCATAAGGATGCTGCGCTTATGCTCCAGGATGTGGATGTGCCGCTGTCATTGTATCTGAATGTGGGCCAGACCTATCGTTTTTCCATAAGGCCAAGAGGGTCATCCCGATGGGCGGTCTTCAATGAAGGGACCTACTTAAATACATGGACAGTGGACGAGGCTACAGGATGGCAGACCATCGAGGTGTGCCCTACGAAGCCGGGGCGTTTGTCTGTCAGTATGGGAGTTCCGCCCGATATGAAACAGTATCGGGCTGTGTTGACATATACGGTGCGTTGATTCCATTCACGGATACTTTATCCTTTAACAGCTTTGCAGGACTATTCAGCAATAATCCAACCATCCTTGTCGAAGTTCATCGGGCGTGTACATGTGTGGACACGATAAGGCCTTTTTTGTATAAACATTTGTTAATCGGGAGTATGCTGTGTTAATTTGTAGTAAATATTGGTTGTGGGTGAATATAACCAATGGAAAAAGCTATTATATTTGCACTCGCAAGTTAAACACTTGTAAAGTTAAACGACTGTTCAAATTAACCTAAATGATAAAGTAAGTTATGAAATCGACAATTAAGAAAATCTTTGGCTATTCGGCGCTCATGCTTGGAAGTGCTTTTGTGGCAGGTGTCACTACTTATACGTTGATGGAGAAAAATGGAGACAGCAGCACGGTGGTGACCGTGCAGCAGGATGGTAGCTTTGCTATGCCGACGGCTATCTTTGGCGAAACCAAGAATTCGCAGCCGGTGGACCTCACGGGTGCGGCCGAGAACTCTATACATGCGGTAGTGCATATCAAGTCAACGCAGCTGGGAAAGACGCAGACCGTGACGCAGATGCCTGACCTCTTTGATTTCTTCTTCGGAGATGGTACGGGACGTCAGCAACAGATACGGACCCAGCCTCGCGTGGGCTTCGGCTCGGGAGTCATCATCTCCAAGGATGGCTATATCGTGACCAACAATCACGTTATCGAGGGTGCCGACGAGATTGATGTGAAGCTCAATGATAACCGTGAGTTCAAGGGTAAGCTTATTGGTGCCGACCCCAATACCGACTTGGCATTGGTGAAGATCGAGGGAGATGATTTCCCCATCATCCCTATTGGCGACTCTGATGCCCTGAAGGTGGGCGAATGGGTGCTGGCAGTGGGCAACCCCTTTAACCTGACCTCTACGGTGACTGCAGGTATCGTGAGCGCCAAGGCTCGTACACTGGGTGTATATAATGGTGGTATAGAGTCGTTCATCCAGACGGATGCGGCCATCAACCAAGGTAACAGTGGCGGCGCATTGGTGAATGCTTGTGGCGAGCTGGTGGGTATCAATGCTGTGTTGTCTTCTCCCACGGGCGCTTATGCTGGATATGGCTTTGCTATTCCTACAAGCATCATGACCAAGGTGGTGGACGACTTGAAGGAGTTCGGTGCCGTGCAGCGTGCAATCCTTGGTATTAGCGGATACGACTTGGGCGACGAGCGTACGAAGGACAAGGACCTGGGTACTGTTGAGGGTGTGTACGTAGAAGAGGTTTCCGATGGCAGTGGTGCCAAGGCTGCTGGTATCGAGTCGGGCGACGTGATCGTGAAGATTGCCGGCAAGAAGGTACACAATATGGCCGAGCTGCAGGAGAATATTGCCAAGCACCGTCCCGGCGATGAGGTGGAGGTTACCGTGATGCGTGGTAAGAAGGAGAAGACCTTTGACGTTACGCTGAAGAATGTGCAGGGCAACACACAGGTGGTGAAGAAGTTTGACCTGGATATGCTGGGCGCTGCCTTCCAGCCCATCGACGATGATGTGAAGCGTCACCTCGGGGTGAGCTACGGCTTGCAGGTGACTGGCGTGGATAAGGGCAAGTTTGCTGAGGCCGGTATCAAGAAGGGCTTTGTGATTCTCAAGGTCAATGGCACTAAGATTGCCTCCGAGGAGGATCTTGCAAAGGTGCTGAAGGCTGCCAACCAATCGCCTGAGCGTGCACTCTTTATCTCGGGATATTATATGTCGGGCCGCAGAGCCAACTATGCCGTTGACCTCTCTGATGGCGAGTAAGTCAATAATATAGGTAATAATCTATAAATATCCGGCCGTTTCTCCTAAAAAAGAGGAATGGCCGGATACTTGTATGGCGAAAAGATTGTTTTGATGAGACAAATTAGTGCACATTATTTTCGTTTATTCGGAAAAATGCACTAATTTTGCAACTAATTTGGTTTATTGACTGAAATACGTATTTTTTTCGATGAGACAGCTTAAAATTACAAAGAGTATTACCAACCGCGAGAGCGCATCGTTGGATAAATACCTTCAGGAGATTGGTCGTGAAGAGTTGATTACGGTAGAAGAGGAAGTGGAACTGGCACAGCGTATCCGTAAAGGTGACCGCGTTGCTTTGGAGAAACTTACACGTGCCAACTTGCGTTTCGTGGTATCTGTTGCTAAGCAGTATCAGAATCAGGGACTGAGCCTTCCTGACCTTATCAATGAGGGAAACTTGGGACTTATCAAGGCAGCAGAAAAGTTTGATGAGACTCGTGGTTTTAAGTTTATCAGTTATGCAGTATGGTGGATTCGCCAGTCAATCCTTCAGGCATTGGCTGAGCAAGCCCGTATCGTGCGCCTTCCCCTCAATCAGGTAGGTTCGCTGAATAAAATCAGCAAGGCTTTCTCAAAGTTTGAGCAGGAAAATGAGCGTCGTCCCTCTGCAGAGGAGCTTGCCGACGAATTGGATATACCGGTAGACAAGATTGCCGATACGCTGAAGGTGTCGGGCCGTCATATCTCTGTGGATGCTCCCTTCGTGGATGGTGAGGACAACAGCTTGCTGGATGTGCTTGTCAATGACGACTCTCCAATGGCCGACCGCTCATTGGTGAACGAATCGCTTTCGACCGAGATTGACCGCGCACTGTCTACGCTTACTGATCGCGAGAAGGAGATCCTGCAGATGTTCTTCGGTATTGGCACTCAGGAGATGACCCTTGAGGAGATTGGCGACAAGTTTGGCCTTACTCGCGAGCGCGTACGTCAGATCAAGGAAAAGGCTATCCGTCGTCTTCGTCAGAACTCTCGTAGCAAGCTTTTGAAGTCCTATCTGGGATAACGGATGATTCATGGTAAAGCAAGCACGCGTATGAATAAGTGTAAAGTGTTCTTCATCGGTTTGTTGGGCATAGTTCTGCTCTCATCCTTTGCAGCTCCGAAAAAAAACAAGAAAGAGAAGGAGCCCGAAGTAGTGCGCGTATATATGTATGGCGTGTCCATTGATTTCAATGACTCGTTGGTATACATGACCGATGTGCAGTCTCTCGACAGCATGATAATCAATGGTGACGGTTCGTTGCAGAACTATTCCTCCTATTCCCTGCAGCTGAAGGTCTTTCTAGAAGGTACGCTTGCTGAGAACAATCAGACGTGTGCCGTGATATATTCTGATAACAAGAAGAAGCTCGATAAACTCTTTGCTAAAATGCGCAAGAAGTATATGGCGGACAAGGGTAAAGTGCTCAAGCAGGTAACAAAAGAGGAATTTGTGTTTCGTAAAGAGTGATAGAACATGAGGAAATTATCTTCCATAGTTGGATATGCTTACACGATGTTAATGCTCTTGAGTATAACATCGTGTAATTGGTTTTGCCCAGAAGATGGGCCGGAGGAGAAGAGCTACGACCGTACGGTACTGGTGTACATGGCTGCAGAGAACAGCCTCTCATACGGTGAGTTTCATGAGCAGGACATCGACGAGATGCTGCTGTCTGTAGGTGACATACCCAAGAATAGCCGAATGCTGGTCTATCTCGACGATACCGACAAACCCCGTATCATGTCAATAGAGCGTGCAGGGGATGCTGCAACGAGCAAGGTGCTCCATCAGTATGAGGTTGAGCATAACTCGGGCGATACGGAGACCTTGCGCCTGGTGATGGAGTGGGTGAGCGAGAATAGTCCCTCGGCGAGCTACGGCCTGATATTCTGGTCGCATGGCGATGCATGGCTACCAGCCAAAGCTCCCATACAGCGCAGCATCTGTATCGACAACGAGCGTAACAGCTATTCAAACAGTGGCACCAAGATGGATCTTGATGATGTGGCAGAGGTCCTTTCTGACTTTCCTCGTTTTGAGTTTATCATGTTCGATGCATGTTTTATGCAAGCAGTCGAGGTGGCTTATGAGTTGCGCAATGTAGCACGCTATGTCATTGCCTCACCGGCTGAGATTCCTAACCCGGGTGCACCCTACGACCGCATGATGAAGCCCCTTTTCAGCGTACCCTTCCAGGCCGAATCGGTCATTGATGCGTATTACAGAGTATATAACGATAGCGTGATGAGCGTCTTTGGCTATGGCTCTGACAGGTATGGAGTATCTTTGTCGGCAATAGACTGCGACTGCCTCGACGACTTGGCGACAGTGACAGCCGAGATGGTCGTGAAGTACGTATCACAAGACGCTCCTCTTGAACTCGACAACATCCAGCGCTACTATCCTCTGACAAGCAAGTCGCGCCCCGAGTACTATGATATGAATGGCTACATGCTGCGCTTGATTGCTGATGAGGCCGACTATGCACGCTGGAAGCATGCTTTCGATAGAGCCGTCCCCTATGGCCGCTCTACCGAATGGTGGTATTCCAATGACGCTCGTATGCAGTATGTCGACTTGGAGCTCTTTGGCGGTGTGTCATGCTACGTGCCGCAAAGCAGCTCTGTCTATGAAAGCTTGAACAACAAATTCCGCTCCACCGCGTGGTATACTGCTGCCGGATGGGATAGAGTAGGTTGGTAGACTATCTTTATAATAATTGGATATATTTCGAACGCCTTGTCTTTTTCAAAAAGCAAGGCGTTTGTTCTTTTGTGTAGCTTTACGTTTTGTTTGGTGACGGTGAGGGTATAAAAAAAGGGTGTGCCAATGACACACCCCGGTAGCAATAACGATTAGTTTAGTTGATGGCTATTTCGTCTATGAAGAGGAATGCTCCGTAACCTTTGGCACCGTGCCATTCGGGCATGCTGTGTTCTACAAGAGCCTTGACTTTTACATAACGAGCCTTGGCGGTGGGGAAGTTTAGCTCGTGGTGATAGATCTGATTGGGGTTCTTCTCGGTCATGGCAGGATATTGCTCGCTGAAGACTTCGGAGTATTGCTCGCCATCCATAGAGGTGGAGATGGTGATGCCTCGTGCATCAAACACCCAGTCGCCCTTTTCAACGCAGGTGCTGAAGGATACCTGGCTGATTTCTTCGGGTTTCTGCAGGTCAATTACTGCCTCGAAATCATTGTCAGCAAAGCCTATCCAACGTCCTGTGCGGTAGTTGTGATTGCCCTTCAAACCGTCGGTGAGTGTTTGTGGACCGTCATAGCTGTAGGATCTGAATGAGGGTTGCAGGAATGTGATAGGCTTACCGGTTGCCTTGTTGAAAGTGATGTCCTCGCTGAAGAGACGTGTGGCACCACGCTTGCCGATACCTTTTGCCTTGAGCGTGCAGTTGGTGGTAATCTCTATAGGCTTCTTGTATTGGGCTGATGCTTCGGTGGGCTCGCTTCCGTCTGTGGTGTAGTAGATGGGACGACCGTCGATAGTGCTCAGTGTGGCAACTACAGTGTTCTTGATGGTATCGGTGGTGAATATGGCATTTACGTCGAAAATATGCTTGGCATAGTTGTATCCCTTGATGTCGTAGAGCTCAACCAATGGGATGATACGCTGCTTGAAATCGTCGTAATCCTTGTCCTCAGGGGCACACCACTGCACCTCGCAAAGTGCTGCCATGCGGGGGAGCTCCATGTATTCGACATGGGTGAAGTGGGGGATGTATTCGGTCCAGAGATTTGCCTGTACGCCAATAATGTGTTTCTGCTGTTGGGGTGTCAATGAGGGGTGCATGGGCTCGTAGTTGTATACAGTCTCTACTGGTACATATCCGCCAATTGCTAGAGGCTCGTTTTCGGTATGTTTGGTCTGGTAGTAGTCGAAGTACATGTATGTGTTGGGCGACATGATGCAATCGTGTCCCTTCTTGGCTGCTTCCAGTCCGCCCGAGATACCGCGCCATGAATGTACTGTTGCTGAGGGTGCCAATTCGCCTTCGAGAATCTCATCCCAGCCGATGATTTTGCGTCCCTTGCTGTTGAGGAACTTTTCGGCATGTGATATGACGAAGCTCTGGAGATACATTTCGGCACTGTGCTTGTCGTCATCCTTGAGGCCGAGTGCTTTGATGCGTGCTTGGCACTTGGGACATTTTTCCCACTCTGTCTTGGGGCATTCGTCGCCACCGACGTGGATGTACTCTGAAGGGAACACCTCTACTATTTCGGTTAACACGTCTTCGATGAACTTGAGTGTGGCATCGTTACCGGCGCAAAGTACATTCTCGGATACTCCCCACATTTTCCATACTTCGTAAGGACCACCAGTACAACCAAATTCGGGGTAGGCGGCCAATGCTGCCTGCATATGGCCGGGGAGATCTATCTCAGGGATGACGGTGATGTGGCGCTTGGCTGCATAAGCGACGATCTCGCGGCAGTCGTCCTGTGTGTATTGGAATGGACCGTAGTGCTTTCCGTCATACTTGCCGCTATTGCGGCCGATAACGGTTTCGTCGCGTTCTGCTGCAATGGTTGAGAGCTTGGGGTACTTCTTTATTTCAATACGCCATCCTTGGTCGTCTGTGATGTGCCAATGGAAGCGGTTGATGTTGTGTAGGGCCAGAATGTCGATGAAACGCTTGATGGAATCTACTGTGAAGAAGTGGCGTGAGACGTCGAGGTGGGCACCACGATAGCTGAATCGGGGATAGTCGTTGATTTCAACAGCGGGTAACTGTGCCTTGCCTTCTTGGGTGATGGGCAGTGACTTGCGCAGAGCTTGCACTCCATAGAATACACCTGCAGGAGTCGCGCCTGTGATGTCTACTCCATTGTTGCTTACTGTCAGGCGATAGCCTTCGGGGTTGTCGCTGACGTTGCCTAGAGATAGTGTGATTGCCTTTGCTGCAGTGGCTGTGGTGGGCTGTAGTTCCAGATGTGTCTTTTCCTTGATGTACTCGGCCAGGAACTCGGCGTTCTGCTTCATGTCTTCTCCGCCTTGGTACACGATGGGTGTCTGTGCGGTGAGGGTGAAGCCGGTGCCTTCTGTTACCGAGATCTCTTGTGGCAGGGGGACAATACGGTAATCGGCCGTGGGTGTGTTGTTGGTGCATGCTAGCAAACCACAACAGAGAAGTGACATTACGAATGTGTTTTTCTTCATACGCTTTGATTTATAGGTTGTAAATAGATTACAAAGTTATATAAAAACTATGAAATGAAAACTAATTTGTATAGGAATCTTTTTATTCGCTCGTTTATTCGTCTTTATGGTAAACCATGAAGATACTTTCACTCGCTGTGATAAATATTCAAGCAAGCTTGATATTTCTCGCTCGTTTATTCGTATCTTTGTCCCCAAAAATTGAAATATGATAAAGAGTATATTTTCAGAAGCAGATATAGAGCGGTTGAGACGCATTGTAGAGGAGAATAGCTTGTTTGTGCTAACCTGTCATGCTGGTCCTGATGGCGATGCCCTGGGGTCAACGCTGGGATTGGCGCATTATCTGACGGCGCTTGGCAAGGAGGCTGTGGTGATAGTGCCCGATGCTTATCCCGATTTTCTGGCTTGGATGCCTGGGTCGCAGGAGGTGGTACGCTTCGATAAGCATCGCGAGAAGGCCGAGTTGATGCTTGCCATGGCCGATGTGATTTTGGCGATGGACTACAACGCGCTCAGTCGAGTGGATGATATGGGTCCCCTGATTGGCAATGCAAAGGCTGTGAAGGTGCTTGTGGATCATCATCTTCAGCCGGATGCCTTCTGCGACTTGAGTTTTTCGTTTCCTCAGTTGTCGTCTACCTGCGAGGTCGTGTTCCGTTTAGTTGTTGCTATGGGTGGCTTCGAGGTGTTGACAAAAGCTGCATGCGAATGCCTGTATGCTGGAATGATGACCGATACGGGTTGCTTCTCGTATGGTCCGTGTACACAGGAATTGTACATTATCATCAGCATGCTCATGCAGAAGGAGATTAATAAGGACCGTATATATAATAAGGTATTCAATAACTATTCTGAGGGCAGGCTTCGCATGATGGGCTATGTGCTGTACAAGAAGATGCGTGTGTTCCCTGAGTATCGGGCGTCGCTCATTACGCTGAGCCGTGAGGAGATGCGTCGTTTTGACTTCAACAAAGGCGACACTGAGGGGTTGGTGAATATCCCGCTACAGATGAAGGGGGTATACTTCTCGGCTTTCTTGCGCGAGGATACGGAGAAGGATCTCATCCGTGTGTCGTTGCGTTCTCAGGGTACATTCCCGTGCAACAAGTTTGCTGCGCGGTATTTTAATGGAGGTGGGCATCTCAATGCCTCGGGCGGACAGTACCTGGGTACGCTGCAAGAGGCTATAAGGGTCTTCGAAGAGGCATTGGCGGAGTTTAATAAACCATAAAGACGCCTTTTTATTGATAATAAATGGAAAAAATGAAGTGAAGATAGTGCTCGTAGACATTGTTTTTATTACTTTTGTAGGAAAATTGTTGAGATAGAATGAGAAAACCGATATTTATTACCTTGATGGCGCTTCTTGCCGTGGTCTTGTACTCGTGCGATGATTATGAGACATATGCCGAGCAAAAGGAAAAGGAGAAGAATCATATTAATGATTTTATAAAGGATCAGGGCATCAACGTTATCAGTAAGGCTACGTTTGAGGCCAATGGCCAGACTACGGATACGGCGAAGAACGAGTTTGTGCTCTTCGAGGACAAGGGTGTATATATGCAGATTGTGCGTAAGGGTGAAGGCGAGATGATGGAGCCGGGCGACCGTGGTGTTTTCATGGCCCGCTACCTGGAGTATAATATTGCTGATGGAGATACCATTTCGGGTAACCTCTATGCCTCTATTCCCGACAAGTTTACTTGTGAGCGCAAGGGCGACACCTTTTCGGCTTCGTTCACACAAGGCTATATGTATGGCATCTATGGCAGTGCAGTGCCCAGTGGATGGCTGGTGCCCTTCAGTTACATCACTCCTGGCCGGCCTAACGACAAGGCAGCCAAGGTGCGCTTGATTGTCCCTCACGGAGAGGGTACCTCAACGGCAGCACAGTATGTGTATCCGACATATTATGAAATAACTTATATACCAGAAAGACAATGACACTGATCAAATCAATCTCAGGAATCCGCGGCACCATCGGTGGCGTGGCAGGCGAGGGTCTCAACCCGCTCGACATCACCAAGTTTGTAGCTGCCTATGCTACATTAATCCGTAAGACAACATCGGTAAAGAGCAACACCATCGTGGTGGGTCGCGATGCACGTATCTCGGGTGAGATGGTGCGTAGCTGCGTGTGCGGCACACTGATGGGTATGGGCTTCGATGTGATAGATATAGGCTTGGCCTCTACGCCTACCACCGAGCTGGCCGTTACCATGTCGGGCTCGTGCGGTGGTATCATCCTTACTGCAAGCCATAATCCCAAGCAGTGGAATGCGCTCAAACTGCTCAACGAGAAGGGCGAGTTCCTCAATGCTGCCGAGGGTGGCGAGGTGCTCTCAATCGCTGCTGCCGAGGCATTTGAGTTTGCCGACATCGACCACATCGGTCACTATACCAAGGACGATTCATACAACCAGAAGCATATCGACAGTGTGCTTGCTCTCGACCTCGTTGACGTAGAGGCAATCCGTAAGGCAGGCTTCAAGGTGGCTATTGACTGTGTGAACTCGGTGGGTGGTATTGTGCTACCCGAATTGCTGGCACAATTGGGCGTAGGTACCGTGGAAAAACTCTATTGTGAGCCTACAGGTGATTTCCAGCACAATCCCGAGCCCTTGGAGAAGAACCTCACCGATATCATGGGACTGATGAAGAAGGCCGACCTTGATGTGGCTTTCGTGGTGGACCCTGATGTGGACCGTCTGGCTATCATTGATGAGAACGGTAATATGTATGGCGAGGAGTACACCCTCGTGACTGTTGCCGACTATATCCTGCAGCATACTCCCGGCAATACGGTGTCGAACCTCAGCTCCACTCGTGCCCTGCGCGACGTGACTCGCAAGTATGGTCTTGAATACAATGCATCGGCAGTGGGTGAGGTGAACGTGGTAACCAAGATGAAGAATACGGGCGCCGTTATCGGTGGCGAGGGCAATGGTGGAGTTATCTATCCTGCCAGCCACTATGGTCGCGACGCATTGGTGGGTATCGCCCTGTTCCTTACCTATCTGGCCAAGAAGCAGATGACAGTGAGCGAGCTGCGCAAGACCTATCCTGCCTACTATATGGCCAAGAACCGTATCGACCTCACTCCTGACGTTGACGTTGACGCTATCCTCGTGAAGGTGAAGGAGATCTATGCCAACGAGGAGGTGAATGATATTGACGGCGTGAAGATTGACTTCCCCGACAAGTGGGTGCACCTGCGCAAGAGCAACACCGAGCCTATCATCCGCGTATATTCCGAGGCTTCATCGCCCGAGGAGGCCAATGCCATCGGTGAGGCCGTGATGAAGGTGGTGTATGACCTCAGCAAGAAATAAGATATAGTTTTTAGCAATTAACGATTATTATTGGGCATTGGTCTTTTCCAATGCCCAATCTATTACATACGGCTGAAGTACACTTATATAGAATAATATGGCAAAGATTCAGAAGACAAATGCTGTACGCCTGCTCGATCAAGCCAAAGTGGCCTACGAGTTGATTCCTTACGAGGTGGATGAGAGCGACCTGAGTGCGCCTCATGTGGCTGATTCGCTGGGCGAAGATATTGCTCAGGTCTTTAAGACCCTTGTGCTGCAAGGTGACCGGACGGGCTATTTCGTATGCGTCATACCCGGCGATGCAACGGTCGACTTGAAGCTTGCTGCCAAGGTGTCGGGAAACAAGAAATGCGAGATGATACCCATGAAGCAGCTCCTCCCGCTCACAGGCTATATCCGCGGTGGGTGTTCACCCGTAGGGATGAAAAAGCATTTCCCTACCTATATACATGCCACCTGCAGTGATTATCCCTATATCTTCGTGAGTGCAGGAGTACGCGGCCTGCAGGTGAAGCTCGCTCCTGAAGACCTTGTCCGCATATCACAGGCACAGCTTGCCGTATTGTTCTGATAACCGTTTCCCGGAAAATAAAAAATGGGAGGCCTCTGCGGAAGCCTCCCATAATATTAAGCCCCCTCCCTTAAGGGAGGGATGGGAAGGGTCTATTGATACAGATAGCGCTTGATGCTCTTCTTGGGAGTCTTCTCGAACTCCTCGCTATAGATTTGCACTCCTGTGATCTGGCAATATGCGGGTAGGTTCTTGTTTAGCTCGGCGCGGTTAAGCTCCATCTGTGCTGCCACATCCTGCACTGTCTTTCCCTCCTTGAATGCTGTGTCGTAATCGGGGTGGATGAGTGCCACGAGCTTGCCGTGGCGGTCTACTACGAGCGACTCTGCTACGTAGGGGAAGCTGTTGAGCTGATCCTCTATCTCCTCGGGGTAGATATTCTGTCCTGAGGGGCCGAGAAGCATGTTCTTCGAGCGTCCCTTGATGAATACGTTGCCCTCACTGTCCATCACGCCGAGGTCACCGGTGTGGTACCAACCGTCGGCATCAATGGTCTCGGCTGTGGCTTCCTCGTTCTTATAGTAGCCGAGCATCACGTTGGGACCCTTCACGAGAATCTCGCCCGCGATGTTGGCAGGGTCTTTGCTGTCGATGCGCACCTCCATGCCGTAGGCTGCCTTTCCGCACGAGCCGGGAACAAACTTCTTCCAGTCCTCATAGCAGATGATGGGGGCACACTCGGTAGCTCCGTAGCCTACGGTGTAGGGGAACTTGAGCTGATGAAGCAGGTTCTCCACCTCTTGGTTGAAGGCGGCTCCACCCACGATGACCTCATAGAAGTTGCCGCCGAATGAACTGATCATCTTCTCGCGTACCTTGGCCAAGATGGTTTCGTTCACGATGGGTACCTTGAGCAGGAGTTTGGTGCCGGGCTTCTCCAACTTGGGCAGTACGTTCTTCTTGATGATCTTCTCGATGATGAGAGGCACGGCCACGATTACCGATGGCTTGATCTCGTTGAGTGCCTGGAAGATAATCTTCGGTGAAGGTATGCGGGTGAGGAAACTGATGTGCATACCGATGGTCAGCTCATAGAGGAACTCGAATGCCATACCATACATGTGGGCCATGGGGAGCATGCTCACGATGGTCATTCCCGCCTTCAGGTTCAGCGCATGCTCGGCAAATTCCATATTGTTGGTGACGGCACGGTAAGGTATCATCACACCCTTGGAGAAGCCTGTCGAGCCACTGGTGTAGTTGATGATGGCCAAGTCGTCGGGCTGATTGTTGTGGTAGTACCCGATCATGTGCTTCTCAAAGCGGTTGGGGAACTTTTTCCCGAAGAGCTCATTGAGGTGCTCGCGGGCATACGTCAGTCTTTCGTCACGACTGATGAGCAGGTCGTAATCCTCCATCTGGATGACACCTGTCACGTTAGGTATCTCATCCTCATTGAGGTTCTCCCAGTTGCTCTCGCCAATGAAGGCAAGCTTCGAGTCACTATGGTTGATGATGTTGTGTACGTTGTCGGCTTTGAACTCATGCAGGATGGGAACAGGCACTGCTCCGTAGGTCATGATGGCGAGGAAAGCTACACCCCAGTTGGAGCTGTTGCGTCCGCAGAGCGAAATCTTGTCCCCAGGCGCGATGCCTACCTCGCGGAACATGATGTGCAGTTTCTCTATTCTACGAGCCACATCCTTGTATTGCAGAGTGCAACCCTTGTAGTCGGTCAGTGCGTCGAGGTCCCAGTTCTTCTTGATACTGTCCTCAATGCGTAAGATGATGTCTTTTGCCATAATCCTTCTTTATATGGTTTTTCAGTTACAAAGTTAAGGTTTCTCTTTATCTTTTACAACAATAAATATCAAATTCTTCACGTAGCAGCCATTCTCACTAAACCATTTCTTATAACATGTTTTTTGAGCCTTGGCTTCCTATTTTGCGCTGCAAAGATACAAACAAGGCAAAAAAGTGCAAAATATTGGCGCTAAAATATACACTTTTTGCTTGATTTGTGTATGTTTTGCTTGTTCTGAATGGGAAAATAAGGATGTCTGGCAGTTGGGATTCTCAAAATACATGGGTGTCTAAAAAATGAAAATGATATATTTCGTGTTTGTTTCGACTGTATTTTAAGTTGCTAATAAATAAGTAAGAGGCGACACCTTGCCGCCTCTTACTAGTTCTTGAGTGTATGAAAAGAATTAGAGGATGCCGTACTTTGCGAGTTCGGTAGCCATCTCCTCCTGCACTTCGCGAGCCTTCTCGCGGGCTACTGCGGCGAAGTTCTCGGTAGTGTCGGCATAGATGATGGCGCGGCTTGAGTTGACGATGAGTCCGCACTCCTTAGTGATACCGTACTTGCATACCTCGCTGAGTGAACCGCCCTGAGCGCCTACGCCAGGCACAAGGAGGAAGTGATTCGGCACAATCTTACGGATGTCCTCAAAGAGCTGGCCGCGAGTAGCACCTACGACGTACATCATGTTCTCGTCGTTGCCCCATTCCTGTGAGCGGCGCAATACCTTCTCGAATAGGCGTTCGCCGGTCTCCTTGTCTTCCATGAGCTGGAAGTCGAGCGAGCCCTTGTTTGATGTCAGCGTCAGCAGTATCACCCATTTGCCTTCGTAGGCGAGGAAGGGCTTCACGCTGTCTTCGCCCATGTAGGGAGCCACGGTGAGGGCATGCACATCCTGCTCCTCGAAGAATGAGCGGGCATACATCGATGAGGTGTTGCCTATGTCGCCACGCTTGGCATCGGCGATGATGAAGTGGTTGGGGTAGTTCTCCTTGAGGTAGGCGATGGTCTTCTCGTAAGCTTCATAGCCCTTGAGGCCGTCGCACTCGTAGAAGGCGAGGTTGGGCTTGTAGGCCACGCAGTAGTCGGCCGTGGCGTCGATGATGGCCTTGTTGAAGGCGAAGATGGGATCTTCCTCGTTCAGGAGATGAGCGGGAATCTTCTTGGTGTCGGTGTCGAGGCCTACGCAGAGGAATGACTTGCGTGCCTTGATGATGTCGATGAGTTGTTGTTTGTTCATAATTCAAAGAAGCCTCCCCTAACCCCTCCCAAGGAGGGGGATTCCAAGTCCTTTGAGAGGTAGAAGTGGCGTTTTTAGATGTTTATATACTTATTATTGTCATTACTTTACTCCGAGTCACCCCTCCTTGGGAGGGGCAGGGGGAGGCCTCTTTTACAGCTGGCTCTCCTTCAGCCTCTCCGCATTCTCGGCCACCATGAGCTGGTCGATACATTCTTGGATGTCACCATTCATGAAGGCTGCCAAGTTGTATATGGTGTAGTTGATGCGGTGGTCGGTGATGCGTCCCTGTGGATAGTTGTAGGTGCGTATCTTGGCCGATCGGTCACCGGTGGATACCATCGTCTTGCGCTTCGAGGCGATGTCGTCGATGTATTTCTGGTGCTCCTTATCATATATAAAGGTACGCAGGCGTGATAGGGCGCGCTCCTTGTTCTTGGGCTGGTCGCGTGTCTCGGTACACTCGATGAGTATCTCCTCCACCTCGCCGGTGTTGGGATTCTTCCAGTTGTAGCGGAGGCGTACGCCCGATTCCACCTTGTTCACGTTCTGTCCGCCGGCACCCGATGAGCGGAAGGTATCCCACTTGATTTCGCCCTCGTTGATTTCCACCTCGAAGGCTTCGGCCTGGGGCAGACAGGCCACGGTAGCAGCCGAGGTGTGTACACGTCCTTGTGTCTCGGTGGCAGGCACGCGCTGCACGCGGTGTACGCCCGACTCATATTTCAGTGTGCCGTACACCTTCTCTCCGCTCACGCTGAAGATGATCTCCTTGTATCCACCTGCGGTGCCTTCGTTGAAACTCGACACCTCCATGCGCCACCCCTTCTGCTCGCAGTACTTGGTGTACATCTTGAAGAGGTCTCCGGCAAAGAGAGCAGCCTCGTCGCCACCTGTGCCGCCACGTATCTCCATGATTACGTTCTTGTCGTCCTCGGGGTCGGCAGGCACGAGCAGCAGCTTTATCTCCTCCTCCAGAGCGGGCAGCTGTGTCTCGCATGCATCAATCTCCTCGCGGGCCATTTCGCGCATGTCGGCGTCCGACTCTGTGGCGAAGAGCTCCTTAGCCTCTTCGAGTTGGCGGGTGAGCTGCATATATCGGGCACGAGCCTCCATGAGTGCTCCCAGCTCCTTGTATTCCTTGTTCAGTTTTACGAATCGGCGCATATCGGCTATCACTGCGGGGTCTGTGATGAGTAGCTCAATCTCCTCATATTTTCCCACCAGTCCATCGAGTCGCGCCATTAAACTGTTTTCTGCCATAGTAATATATATTTTTTCACAAAGGTACGCCAAAGCGAGTGAACAGCCAAATTTATTTCATGATTTTCCTGACTGAGAGTAGGATGAATGGAACGGCTGGGCGGAATAACATGAAAATACAGTTCTTTATTCTTTTTTGCATTATATCTTAGGAGGATTGGGGGAAAAAGATTACATTTGCAATTAAATGTGAAGTGATATTTGCTTCGACCATGAAAAAGAGCAGTGAAATGAAACAAAATAACTATTGTGTAATTATGGCTGGCGGTATTGGAAGCCGTTTTTGGCCGCAAAGCAGGGTGAGCCAGCCTAAACAGTTCGTCGACTTTTTCGGTATGGGAAAGTCGCTGTTGAGACAGACGTATGAGCGCTTCTTGCGTATCGTTCCTGCCGAGAATATCATAGTGTCGACTCATCTTGATTATGCTGATTTGGTACGCAAACACCTTCCCGAGCTTCCTGTTGATCAGATGTTGCGCGAGCCCGCACACCGTGGCACTGCGCCCAGCATGGCATTTGCAGCCTACCATATACGTACCATCAATCCTGATGCTAATATTGTGATGGTACCTGCCGACCAATTGATATTGGATGAAACCAAGTTTGTGGAAGACATCAACCGAGCACTCGACTATGTAGCCGAGAACAAATGTCTGCTTACGGTAGGTATCAAGCCTACTCATCCGGAGACACGCTATGGCTATATTCAGGCCGACGGCGATGCTGTTGAGGGTTTTGCTAAGGTGAAGACTTTTACCGAGAAGCCGCAACTCGACTTTGCACGAGTGTTTGTTGAGAGTGGTGAGTTCTTCTGGAATACCGGTCTGTTTGTATGGAATGTAAGGACCATCATATCAACTATGATGGAGTTGATACCTGAGATGACCAACCAGCTGGAGACTATATTTACGGCGTTGCCCAATAGAGATAAACGCCGAACGGCCCTGTATAGCTGCTATGAGGGTTTTCCGAACATATCGGTCGATTATGCCGTGATTGAGCGTGCCACGAATATATATATGCAGATAGGAACCTTCGGATGGGCCGATGTGGGTCGTTGGGACGATGTGTATCGGTACTCGTCGAAGGATGTGGATGGCAATGTCGTAAAATCAGGCAATGCCGAGTTCTACAACTGCCATAACAATCTGGTGTCGGCAGCTGAGGGCAAACTTGTAATCCTTCAGGACCTTGAGGGATACCTCATAAACGACACGGAAGATGTGCTGGTAATCTGTAAGCGCGAGGAGGATGATGACTTCAAGAAATTCCGCAACAATGTGCTTCTCAAGCATGGAGAGGAATATTTGTAGATAAAAGAATTATTTGACGATAAATTAGTGTACATATGAATACATTGCTCTTATTGGGAGTGGGTATGCAGGAAATCCTGTTGATAGCTTTGGTCGTGTTGCTTTTCTTTGGTGGAAAAAAGATTCCTGAACTGATGAAGGGACTTGGCAAGGGCGTCAAGAGTTTCAAGGACGGGATGAACGAGCCTGATAGCTCCACAGCTGACAGCAAAGGAGAAGATAAGAAATAATCCTACGATGCAGTCGCAAGAAGGACTCTCCTTTTGGGACCACCTTGATGTGCTTAGAAACGTGCTAATCAAGATTGTGGCTATTGTCGGGGTGCTGATGTTGGTGGCATTCTGCTTCAAGCAGCAGCTGTTCGATGTCGTGCTTGCTCCTAAGGAACCCGACTTCTTTTTCTATCGTCTTTTTGGGGGAGGCGATTTTAATGTAGATCTTATCAATACCCGCCTGGCCTCACAGTTTACCATCCACATGAAGGTGGCGTGCTATGCTGGCGTGTTGCTGGCCTCGCCCTATATCATATATCAACTGTTTACCTTCATCTCGCCGGCTCTCTATGCTAATGAGCACAAGTATGCCGTGTGGGGTACGCTGAGTGGTTATTTCCTTTTCATGGCAGGCGTACTGCTCAACTATTTCATCATCTTTCCCCTTACCTTTCGTTTCCTTGCTACCTATCAGGTTAGTGAAGCTGTAGTCAATACCATTACACTCTCCTCTTATGTCGATACCTTGATGTCGTTGAGCTGGCTGATGGGAGTTGTCTTCGAGCTTCCCTTGCTGTGCTGGATTCTCTCCAAGCTGGGTGTATTGCAGTCCTCCTTTATGACCGTCTATCGCCGTCATGCCATAGTAGCTATTCTGATTCTTGCTGCTATCATTACCCCTACGGCCGATATAGTCACACTTTTGGCAGTCACGTTACCCATCTACATGCTCTATGAAGTGGGTATCTTTATCGTACGGAGGAATGAGAAAAGACTATTGCGTAAAGCCTAGCTTTTAAGCTGCTCAGTAAGCAAAAGAAAGCGGGTGTGCCAATTGGCACACCCGCTCCTTTTTTATATTCGATGCTCTGTGTCTTTATCAGGCCAGCCACACCGTGATGCCCATGTAGATAAGCATGCCGATGACGTCGTTGGTGATGGAGATAAAGGGACCGGTAGCAATGGCTGGGTCTATCTTGAGCTTCTCCAGTGTCATGGGCACAAAGGTGCCGAAGAGGGCGGCAAACATCACCACGCAGAAGAGCGAGAGGCTCACCGAGTAGGTGGCGGGCGACCCTACCCCATAGCGCCACCAGTTATAACCAAATACGGCGAGCGATATGATGGCGGCATTGAGGAGCGACACGAGCGACTCCTTCAGTATCAGGCGGCCCGTATTGCTGATGTCGAGCGAGTTGTTGGCAAGGCCCTGCACCACGATAGCCGATGACTGGGTACCTACGTTACCACCCGTAGCACCGATAAGGGGAATGAAGAGCGCCATCTCGGGATATTGGGCAAACACGCCGTCGAAGAGGCCCAGAATGGCCGAAGTGCCCAGTCCGCCCACCATACCGATGAGCAGCCAGGGGAGACGTGCGCGAGTCTGCTTCATTATGCTGTCGTCGCTCTCTACATCCTGCGAGAGACCTGATGCCAACTGGTAGTCACGCTCAGCAAGTTCGCGCATCTCGTCCATGACGTCGTCGACGGTAATCTGTCCCACAAGGCGGCCTATACTGTCAATGACGGGTACCGACACGAGGTTGTACTTTTCGATGAGCTGCACCACCTCCTCCACGGGAGTGTCTACATGGATGCTGATGAGGTCGCGGTCCATCACATGCTTCACCTTCGACACCGAGGGGTTGGTAATCATCTTCTTCAGCGGGAACACACCTTGCAGGCGCTCCTCGTCGTCGACCACGTAGACGTTGTATATCTCGTCACGGTCCTCGGCCTGGAGACGCATCTCACGCAGGCAGTCGGGCATGGACCAGTTCTCGTTCACAATCACCATCTCTGTACCCATGATACCACCGGCGGTGTCCTCATCATATTTCAGCAAGTCTACAATGTCGCCTGCCTGCTCTATGTCCTCGATGTGGGCAAGCACCTCTTCCTGCTTCTCCTCGTCCATGTCGCGGATGATGTCTACAGCATCGTCCGTGTCCATGTAGTCGATAAACTTCTTGGCGATGGTCTCTGAGGGCACCTCCTCGAGCAGTTCGTTACGGGCATCCTCGTCCATCTCGATGAGCACGTCGGCAGCATCCTCGCCATCGAGCAGGTGATAGATATAGCGAGCATCCTCAACGGACATATCGTCGCACATCTCGGCAATGTCGGCGGGGTGCATCTCATCGAGCCTGCGCTTCAGCTCTTCGGCTTGCTTCTCGGCTACGAGCTGCTCTATCAGCTCTATGAATTCGCGGGTGAGTATTACGGAATCTTTCATTCGTTCCTCTTTCTTTGTTTCTGAGAACTCGGAGAACTCTGAGTGCTCTGAGTACTCTGATAAATCAAACTATCTTATTATCAGCGATGCTCTCTATCATCTTCGTCAGCTCCACGAAGTCGGCCACCGAGAGCTGCTCGGGGCGTTTGTTGAATATCTCATTGGCTAGTACGGGATGTCCCGCCGGCACGATGGGCTTGATGGAGTTGCGCAGGGTCTTCCGGCGCTGGTTGAAGGTGGTCTTCACCACACGCTTGAAGAGTGCTTCGTCGCACCCCAAGTCGGTGACCTCGTTGCGGCGCATGGCGATGACGGCGCTCTTAACCTTGGGTGGTGGGTTAAAGACGTTCTCATTCACTGTGAACAGATACTCCACGTCGTACCAAGCCTGCACCAGCACGCTCAGGATACCGTAGGTCTTACTGCCCGGTGAGGCTGCCAATCGTTGCGCTACCTCGCGCTGTATCATACCTGTGCACAAGGGTATACGGTCTTTGTTGTCGAGCATCTTGAAGAATATCTGGCTCGAGATGTTGTAAGGGTAGTTGCCGGTGAGCACGAAGGGGTTGCCGTCAAACAAGTGGTCCAGATGCATCTTCAGGAAATCGTCCTCGATGATATGCTCCTCCAGCTCGGGATAGTGTGCACGCAGGTAGGCCACCGACTCGAAGTCGATTTCCACTACGTTGACCGTACGTTCTTTGGTGATGAGGAATTGGGTGAGGACACCCATGCCGGGCCCTACCTCAAGGATGGGTAGCGAGGGACACTTGTCGACAGTATCTGCTATGGCTTTCGCTATGGAAAGGTCTTTCAGAAAGTGCTGTCCCAGAAATTTCTTGGGCTTTACCTGTTTCATTCCGTTTATAACTTATACCGTCGTCCATACTTTGTTTAATTATCTCAAATTTTTCACAAAGATAGTTGTTTATTCGCTTGTTTGCGCTATCTTTGTCTTGAATTTGTTACAAAAGTAAGCAAATCCTTTTGAAAACAGGCAAAAGTGTGGAAAAGATTTTGAAAAATATCGCGAAGATAGCCCTCCCACTGCTCATCGCAGGAGCGCTCCTCTTCTATATGTACCGCGACTTCGACTTCTCTGAGGCGAAGCGCATCTTCCTTCACGAGATGAATGTGTGGTGGCTGGTGGCCTCGCTCGTGCCCATCACGCTGAGTCATGTGATGCGTGGTCTGCGTTGGCTCATCACTCTTGAACCGCTGGGCTACATGCCCAAGAAGGGCGATAGCATCGACTCCATCTTCATCGCCTACGCCTCCAATGTGGTGATACCGCGTGTGGGCGAGGTGTCGCGCTGTGCTGTGCTGAGCAAGTATGATGGGGTTCCCTTCAGCAAGGCTCTGGGCACATTGGTGGCCGAGCGTCTGGTAGATATGCTGCTGGTGCTCGTGTTCGTGTGTGTGATGCTCCTCACGCAACTCGATGTGTTTGTATCGCTCTTTGCGCAGACGGGTACCAATGAAGGTGCGCTCACAGCGCTCTTCACCAGCCCTAAGACCTATATTATAATAGCTGTCGCCATCGTCATATGTGCGCTACTGTGGCTGGGACTGAAGAAAACCAAGTTCTACGCCAAGATAAAGCAGATGGTTCGTGGCTTTGTCGACGGACTGCTCTCGCTCAAAACCATGCACCGCAAAGGATTGTTCTTACTCTATACCATTGGTATATGGATAGGCTACTTCCTCGAGTTCTACCTCGCCTTCTTCTGCTTCCCCTTCACGGCAGAACTGAGCGTGGTGCAGGCGCTGGTGATCTTTGCTGCCATCAGCTTGGCAATCATTATACCTACCCCCAATGGCGCTGGCCCGTGGCACTTTGTGGTCATCTCCATGATGACGCTCTACGGCGTGTCGCAGACCGATGCCTCATCCTTTGCCCTCATCGTACACGCTTTCCAGACACTGGGAGTGATGTGCCTCGGTGCCTATGGATGGGTGGCCTTGCAGGTGAGGAATAAGAAGAGGGTTGAGATTTAAATGAAACGAGAATACCGAGTACTCCGAGAAACCCGAGTACTCTGATATATAAAATTCTAAAAAAGAAAAAGAACCATGAGTACAATTGCAGAATTAGCTCCTCAGAGCGTGTGGAAACATTTTTATGAGTTGACACAGGTGCCCCGTCCATCGGGATACCTCGAACCCGTACAGCAGTTCCTGCTCGACTTCGGGCAGAAGATTGGCGTTGAGACCTTCAAGGACGACGCCGGCAACATCATCATGCGCAAGCCCGCCACACCGGGCCTCGAAGGCCGCAAGGGTATCGTGCTTCAGGCACACATGGATATGGTGCCCCAGAAGACTGCCGAGAGTACCCACGACTTTGAGAAAGACCCCATCGACTGCTACGTGGATGGCGACTGGGTACGCACACGTGGCACCACCCTCGGTGCCGACAACGGTATGGGCGTAGCCGCCATCATGGCTATCATGGAGGACGACACCTTGGAGCATGGCCCCATCGAAGGACTCATCACGGCCGATGAGGAGACCGGCATGTACGGCGCCTTTGGCCTGAAGCCAGGAACCGTACAGGGTAAGGTGCTGCTCAACCTCGACTCCGAGGCCGAGGGCGAGCTCTATATCGGATGCGCTGGCGGTATCGACGTTACAGCTACCCTGCAATATATGGAGATAGAACCCGAAGAGGACTACAAGGCCGTACGCGTCACCCTCAAGGGCTTGCGTGGCGGACACTCGGGCCTCGAGATATGCGAGGGCCGTGGCAATGCCAACAAGCTGATGGGCCGCTTCGTGCGCGAGGCAGTGCTCGAGTGCGATGCCCAGCTGGCTCAGTGGAAGGGCGGCAACATGCGCAACGCCATCCCCCGCGATGCTTATGTGGTGCTCACCCTGCCCGAAGATGCAGTGGAGGATCTGAACGACTTGGCAGCTCGTTGCGAGGCACTCTTCAATGAGGAGTTTGCCACCATCGAGAGCGGCATCACCCTCACAGTAGAGGAGGTTGCCATGCCCGAGAGTGAGACTCCCGAGGAGATTCGCGACAACCTCATCGACGCGATTCTTGCTTGCCAGAACGGTGTGATGCGCTACATCCCCACCATCCCTGACACCGTGGAGACATCAAGCAACCTTTCCATCATCGAGATTGGCGAGGGCAAGGCACAGTTTAGCCTCCTCGTGCGCAGTTCGTCAGAGAGCATGAAGATGTATCAGGCCATTTCGCTCGAGAGCTGCTTCTCCATGGCCGGCATGCGTGTCGAGTTCAGCGGTAGCTACAGCGGTTGGCAGCCCAATGTGAATTCTCATGTCCTGGCCGCCATGAAGGAGACCTACAAGGAGCTCTTCGGCCGTGAACCCGAGGTAAAGGTAATCCATGCAGGCCTCGAGTGCGGCATCATCGGTGCCGTGAACGAGGGTATGGATATGATCTCGTTTGGCCCCACACTGATGTCGCCCCACTCACCCGACGAGCGCGTGCTCATCCCTACCGTGCAGAAGTTCTACGACCTCATCCGCTACGTCATCAAGAAGGGGGTGGAGTAATTCCCACCGCTATAAATAATGATATGTTGGCATCACCCCTCGCGGTGGTGCCAACTTTTTTTCATGTACCATTCAGTAAAGTGGCTAAGAAATATGTACAAAAAGTGTAAATGTTTGTGTAAATATTTTCAGTGCTCCTGCTTGTCAATCAGTGTGCTGTGATGATGAAAGTGTAAATCTTCTGTGTTGCTGTGATTTTTACAATAAACTATCCATTCACGCCTCCGAAGTGCTCTTTTATCATCCAATGTCCGGTTTCTTATGTGTAGCCAGCTAATTAAAGAAGAGGGTGTGCATGCACACCCTCGTGAAATCGGGGAAACGAGCAAAGATTACCTTACAAGAACCTTTTTGCCATTGATGATATTGATGCCTTGCTGAGGCGTCTGCAATTCACGTCCGTTGAGATTGTAAATCTTTGATGACTGCCCCACCGCGATGTCACATATACCACTCGGCAATGTATCGCTTATAGAATAGAAGTTTTTCCACCCAGTCGCTGCCTGATAAGCATCTTTGGTTCCTTGGGGAACAAACAAATCTGCGAAGTTATAGGAATCGCTGTCAAATGTTTTTTTATCTATAGTCGGTGGAGTTTTGGCTAAACATGAAATTGAGGCGAGGCTGCTGCAACCATAGAAGGTATACTGGCCAATGCTCGTCACACTCGCGGGGATGGTGATGGAGGCGAGGCTGCTGCATTGATAGAAAGCATAGTCCCCAATACTCGTCACACTCTCACCGATGGTCAGACTCGTCAAATTACTATTGTGACCGAACGGCACAAAGCGAGGATCATCCGTCTCATATCGCAAATCCCGCCCCAAGTATACCTCTTCTAACAAACAACCATTGAATAGCATTCTTCCACAAGCCAATTCCTCACTGCCATCTTCAATGGTAACCTCTTTAAGTGAAGTACAACGTTCGAAAGCAACGTGCCCAATACTCGTTACACTCGCGGGGATGGTGATAGAGGTGAGGCTGCTGCAATCAGAGAAAGCATAGTTCCAAATGCCCGTCACACCCTCGGGGATGGTGATGGAGGCGAGGCTGCTACAATCATTGAAAGCATAGTCCCCAATACTCGTCACGTTCGCGGGGATGGTGATGGAGGTGAGGCTACTGCAATATGCGAAAGCATGTTTTCCAATGCTCGTCACATTCCCACCTATAGTCACAGATGTGAGTTGAGTTTTATCAGAAAACGGAGAATAATAGCTATCATTATAATTCAAATTACGCCCCAAATAGACTTTCTCTAACGGGCAATCAGAGAAGAGGCCTTTGCCTTTAACATCTCCCAATGTCAGCGTTTTACTGCCATCTTCAAAAAAGACCTCTTTAAGTGAGGAACACCAATAGAAAGCATCGTCCCCGATACTCATCACGCTCGTGGGGATAGTAAAGGAGGTGAGACTTCTGCATTTATAGAAAGCTTTTTCCTCGATACCCGTCACACCCTCGGGGATGGTGATGGAGGCGAGGCTGCTACAATCATTGAAAGCACAGTACCCAATACTCGTCACACTAAACGTCCTATTTTTATAATCTACGGATGAAGGTATTACAACCTCCGTTCCGAAACTCTCATCATAGCCACTCACACTACACGTACCATCGGTAGATGACACGGTATACTCTATGCCATCCACCGTAAACTTGGTATCCGCATTAACTGTTATGCTGCACAATAGCACCACTATTGTGGTCAGCCAAAATTTAATTGTTTTCATTTTCTATTATTTTATCGGTTAAACTTTTAATAAAATTCGGCCATACGTTACATGCGACAAGACCTTTCATCGTAGATACGATTGTCTTGTTAATATTGTCTTTATGAGCACACCATAATTTGTAATACTCAACTCCGTTAATGTTTACAATCTCAATGTTTTCCGGGTGATGCGCAGAACAGCGAATATACCACATGAGATTTTTTACATTATGCTTTTTCTTTGAAGATGAGAAGTATATAGCATTGGGAACTATGGCGTTCATGTCAATCTGTTCTATGTCCTTTATGTGTTTCTTCGCTTCAAGATTAACACCAAACATTCCTATGTCATTTAGCGAAATAGGGATGCTTTTCTTCTTTACATGAAATGCATAGAAACTTACAATTGGTCCAAAATCTGCATTGAATTTTTCTTCGGGAATCATTTTGCTACTTTTTTAACGGGTTTCTTTTTATTACTTCTAATAAAAGTTCTATTTCTTGTGTGAATGTCTTAAGGTTTTCCTCTTCCATCCCTTTAGCAGAGTAAAGCTTTTTTAACCATTCGACACTATCACCATCCGATACGCCTTTAAGGAATGATGTCCATAAGTAGTCAATAATCTTCCACTTTGAATACTTGTACGTCAATGGCTTTTGCATATCAGTTAATGGTTCCTCCAATTCATTTTCAAGACTCAGTTGTGCCTCTTTCAAGTCCATAATAAATTCCATCGCCTACTATTCTCCCCGCTTCAGCATTAAGTTAATACTACGGTTATGGATTCTGTCCATGTAGGGACATAAAAAAGACGTGGGAGAAACTTCCTTGCTTATCCCACCGACTAGGCCTTCGCATTGCCTTCCTAACGAGATAAGCAACTCAGCCAGCCCACGCCAATTGCGTATTATATAATAGGTATGCAGCGAAAGTGTTTGCCACGTCACGTGGGGATACACTCTTGGCATACAGGTATAATACACCCGGCATGGACGCTTCGTTGCGGTATCTTCTGTTAGGTTCAAGTTGCGAAGTTGAGTCGGTAGAAGATAACGTTCGAAAACGTCCTTTTCCTGCAAGACTCGTTGCAGAAACGTAATCTGCGGTGAGCGATGCACGGAATCCAATATGTCTTGACCCACCCATCCCTGAGGGTTGGCTAAGTCAAGAGCAAAAGTAATAAATAATTAGGATTTCGAAGTTATGATTTAGGATTTTTTTCTTAACATCGTGAAATAAACACGCCTTTGTGCATCACAGATGCGAATAATCCATAGGAAATTTATGGGAAATTACATGGCAATTCGCGTTAAACAACTAATCATTTCGCTTCCCGAACTCGTATAATACAAGTGTTGCGGAATAGGTTGTCCGACCGGAAAGTATGTTTTGGAAAGTACTTTATATAAAATTTTTCATACATAGTGCGAGCGGAAAAGTAGAAAATAGGAAATTGATCTAAGGTCAGAAGTAATCGTAAATTCTATGCATAGTTTTTTTCTGCCGGACAGCTAGATTTTTTCTGGCGTAGACATAGAATAATTTTATCAGAGGCCTAGAATAGATTGGCCGGACAGCTCCAAAGTGACTTTGCGAGAAATCAAACAGCCCTTTTCAGGAAAACACATAGCCGTTTCTGTGAAAAGGGCTGTGTGTTTCTTAGAAAAGGGATAGGCGTTTTTTTCCGTTTGTCTTTTCCTTAAATGTAGGTTCTATGAATTCTCACAGAGATACAGGGAATACGCATTATAAATTTGGTTTATTTCTCGCAGATAATAAACCTTTTGCCTCACGCAGACTCCGCAGACTTACGCAGAATTTGCGAGTCGCTTCGCCCTCGCTGCCATCCGGACGGTACACGCGCCGACGCGGTATAAAAGCGTCGGTTGCGACGACGGAGCCTTTAGGGTCCCAAAGGA
>JAFTVE010000020.1 GCA_017465905.1 Bacteroidaceae bacterium
CGCTTGGCCATACCCGAAGTAAAGTAGTCACGAAGAATTAACAAACGTTCTTCTTCACTGTAATGTTGATACCGTTTTCTCATACTGTTTACACATTTTTAATGGTTATTAAATGTGTCTACCTATAGCAGTATAAGACACAACGGAAACATCCAGAGCCTCCAATTGTACTTTTTCATAAAAAGAATTATCATTACCCTCTATACTCTTCAGTACAAAGGATAAGTCCATCAAGGTTAAACATTGTTAAACTACCGAACGATTGGGCGCTTCGCGTGTATGCAATCATGAAAAACGCGTTTTACAGATAAAACAAACCGAGTACAAACAACAAAAAAGCATACACGCAATGAAAGCAAAGCACACCATCATCGCTTGCCTCACGGCAATCGCAGGATTTACATTTACCGCTCATACGGCTTGGGCGCAGGAGAACACAGAAAAGGAGGTACCGCAAAAGGTGGAGTCAATCGTTAAGGTAAAACACAGTGCCGAGTGGTACAAGACACAAGAACGCTTGTGGAAAGCCGAGATAGACAAGAACCCGAAGAACGAGGAGGCCTGGAAGAACTATTACAAGGCGGTCAGATACCAATCATGGTTCGATGAAAGCACTGAACATAGAGAGAAAGTGGAGCGCATAATGCAAGAGATGGCAAAGGCTATCCCCGACACCTATACATTGTATATCATGAAGTATTACCATAAAGGCGATGTCAACGCTGCTCCAGAAATGAAAAAGGCCATACAGATGCGCCCGGACAATGTGGAGATGTACCCCGACTACGTCAGCTACCTGATGCAAACGGGCGACGAAGAGTTGATGGCCGACATACTGAAGCGTTGGTACAACAGCGGCACCTACTCACCCTCTCTGCTCAACTATGCCTACAACGCGCTTAGCGGTATGAAGGCAAACAGCCTCATCTTTGTCAGCGGAGACTCACCAACATTCTCAAAACTGCTGGTGCAATACGGCAAGAATCTCTTCGAAGACATTGATGTTATATGCATGAGCATGATGTGGGCACCCAACTACAGGAAGCTGATATGCGAGCGATTGAGTATTCCTGACTTTGAGCCTATACCACAAATTTCGAGCCAGGAGGAGGCCGACAAATATACTGAACAGATGATGCTACACATCATTAAACACACCCGCCGCCCCGCCGTATACTTCTCAACACTGATGAATGTACCGTCGTTCAAGGACAAACTCTACTCCGAGGGACTGGTGATGCGCTATAGCGAGAAGCCCTACGACAACTTGGCCATCAAGCGCAAGAACTTCGAGGAAAATTACCTTACCGACTATTTGCGCGAGAGTTTCCTCCCCGAGAGCTACACGGCTTCTGCAAACAAATTTAACTTGAATTACATACCTTGCTTCAAGTCGCTGCTCGACCATTACAAGCAGGCAGGCAACTTTTTCCGCTACAACGAACTGCGCACGCTGATGTTGCGTATCGTAGAGCAAGTTGATATACCCGACGAACAACGCCAGAAGTACTATGAAGAGATTGACCGCTAATGCCCTGAGTGCGCTGACCGATGCCGAGCTAATGCAACGCATCGGTCGCGGCGAACACGCGGCTTTCGACACCTTATATAATAGGTATGCGCGAAGGCTCGGCGGCTTCTTCCTCCGCATGCTCGCCTATGATACTGCCAAGGCCGAGGACATGGTGCAGGAGCTTTTCATCCGAGTGTGGACTTACCGCAAGGAGTATCGCTCCGACCAGCCCTTTGCCTCATGGCTCTACGCTATGGCCTATAACCTCTGCAAGAATGAGTATCGGCACGAGACCATACGCCAAGCCTATGTAGAGGAACTTCTCCAACGCGAGGAGGCCACCCATGAGCCTACCGAGGCGATGGAGCGCGACGAACAGCGCCAGCGTCTGCGCCAAGCCGTGCAATCGCTCCCCACGGCGCAGCGCGATGCCTTCCTGCTCCATTACGATGAGGAACTCACCATCCCCGAGGTGGCCCATATCGTAGGGTGTCCCGAGGGTACCGTGAAATCGCGATTGTATGCCGCGCTGGAGAGTGTAAAAAGAATGATGAACGAATATAAATAGAACTATGAACGATAACGAACTGAAAAAGATGGAACAGGAGTCGGCCGAACTCCTCGATCTGCTACGCGAAGTGCGCGATGAAGACAATGCCACCATCACGCCACGCCAATGCAAACCACATGTACAGAAGGTGCGTCGCACCATCTCGCCCTACTGGCTCGTGGCAGCCTCAGTGCTTGGCTTTGTGCTGGGAATAGCGGTTCCGCGCCACTCCTCTACCCTCCCCGAGGAGTCGCCCTACACGCTGCTTGCCGACACCAGCTACACCACAGGACGTAGCCTCGCTGCAGGAGACGTCAACTTTGCCTTGCTGGTGGTAAATTGACAAATGCCAACACCATGCGTACTCAAGTGCTGTGAATCAAGACATTCTTTGGCAATTGTAAACGATTGTTGGTATTTTGTAAGGAAATTGTAAGTCCGATTCTTTGGCGTTGTTGGCGAAAAGCGTTTTCTTTGCATCATAATATTTCATTATGTTGCTATGAAGAAGCTGCTGACCCTCGCACTGCTCCTATGCACTACGCTGCTGAGCGCACAGACCAAGTCCATCACCGAATGGCAAGAGATAGACACACTCATTGCCCAGGGGCACTACACCTCGGCATACGAGAAGGGCGAAGAGCTGTTGCGCAAGGCCAAGCGCAAGGGCGACAGCCACGCGATACTCAAGGCCGTATATAAAGGACGCATAGCGGCCGCAGGGTATCAGGAGGAGCATATCGAAGCCTCTGTCAAGGCCTATCAAGACATCATCCCCACGTTGCGAGGCGTCGATAAGAGTATCGCATATACCCTGCTGAGCGTGGCACTGGATGACTATAAGAATAGGTATCAGTGGCGAAACGAGCAAGCAAAGCTGACGAAGGAACTGTCTCCACTCACCATCACGGCACTGCTTGGAGCCACCATCGACGACCTGACGATGTGGAGCGCAGAGCGGTTTGCCGATGCCAAGCGCCTCTGCTACGAGGCGGCTCTCGCTGAAGAGAAGGCCCTGAAAGCGACAAAGGCCGAGGACTATGACCTGCTCGTCAAAGGCGACACGCTGGGTCTGCGCCTACGCCCCACCCTTTACGATGTGGTGATGCATGCGATTATTCCCAGCAACATATACTTGAGTAATGCCAAGATAAAGAACCTACTTTACAGCCATCGCAACCAGCTGTACGGTACTGCCGAGGAGTTTATCAGCCTTCAGTTGCCAAGCGACACGCTATCCTATGAGCTATGGCAACTCGGCAAGTTGCAAGAGCTAACCCGCTACCACGCGAAGAACACCGATGCCGCAGTGCGTGCTCATATTGACCATAGGCGCATGAAAGCGATGGGAGGTATACAGCACTACTCCGATACCGAGGTGCTACAAGAAGCCTACATCGAAGGGCTGGAACGCATAGCCGAGAGCTACAGCAATGCCCCTACGGAGCAGGCCATGTTCCTGTTCAAGCTGGCCGACTATCATAAACCTACCATCTATGAGCATAGTGGAAAAGAGACCGTTGAGCGGGAACTGAAGAAGGCGGCAAAGATGGAGCAATACCTCAAGCACATCCGCCAAGTTGCTCCCGAAAGCGAATGGGCCAAGACGGGTGAGGCGCTGTACAAGCGTGCAACTCATCCCTACTTGAAATTGGAAAGCCACAAGAGCCTGCTCCCTGGACGGGAAAGCAGCATCACCATCACCTTGCGCAATGCGGGCAGCATAGCCTATCGCATCGTGCCGCGTCACGCTGGCGAGACGACCGACAACTTCAACTACAAAGAGGTGATAGGGCGTAAGTCGGTTGGAAAAGCCTATGAAATCATTCCCCCCGAGTATCCCAATCCCTATATATATAAAGAGGTGGAGCTGCCGCTCCCCACGCTCGATGCCGGCGACTATTTCGTCATTGCCTCCAACAACGGTAAGCAGGACGAGGACACCAAGCGTACCTCCTTTACCGCCATCAGCGTGAGCAACCTGAAGCTGTCTATGATGGCCAACGATGCCGAAGGAGAATACATCGGCATGGTGATAGATGCCACCACAGGCAAGGCGGTGACCGACTGTGAAGTGGTGCTGATGGAGAAGACCGATAAGCAGACCCACTTCGTCGAGGACTACAGCATCGATGCGAAGGGCTATTTCACTGTGCCATCGCCCACAGGCAACTACCGCGACCTTTACCTGATGGCTACGGACGGAGTATCACGAGCTACCTACTCGTTCCGATATGTCGATTTTCCTGGAAACAGGTATGGAGAGGATGAGGAGGCATCGACGCTCTTCACCTTCCTCCCCGACCGCCATACCTACGAACCGGGCGACACGATACACTTCGCCCTCATCGCCTACTGCCACGACAAGGAGGGTAGCCACGTGAAGAGCCAGCTCTCCATAGGCGTAACGCTGCAAGATGCACGGTATAAAGAGGTGGCTTCGATACAAGGAACGACCGATGAGTGGGGCCGCTTCAACAGCAGCTTTGCTATCCCCGAAGGCATCACTGCCGGACGCTTCAGGCTGCAAGCCACCGATAACCTGAGCAAGCGCACGATGTACCATACCATCAATGTAGAAGCCTTCAAGGCACCCACCTTCAAGGTCGAGATGGAACGTCCGAAGGGAGCCGTACGTTTCGGCGACAGTCTGATGGTGCAAGGTACTGCCACCACCTTCACAGAACTGCCCGTTGGAGGTGCCAAGGTAAAGTATGAGTTGCAGGTGACGGATATGACCATCTTCGGGCGTTATCCTTTGCAAGATGCATACCTTGCAGAGAAGTCAGGCACTACAACGACCGATGAAAAGGGCAATTTCTGCATTTCCATCAAGACGAACTGCAATCCTATGCTCGCAGAGAATGCCACGCAGAACTACATCATCACGGCACACATCACCGACAGCAGTGGAGAGACGCAAACGACCAAAATAAGCTTCGTCGTGGGGCATCGTACCAAGCATATCGAATTTGCCAATCCCGCCATCTTCCGGCATGGTGACAGCATCGCTTACTCTCTACGCACACTGAACGGAGAGCGTATGACGGACAATGTGATCCTACGGCTCAGCAAACTGGAGGTTCCTCACAGCAACCATATCCTCACCTCCGTCGAGAGGTATACGGACAGGGAGCAATGGAACGAGGAGCACACCTATATCCATCGTACGGAGCAGACGGCATCGGACAAAGACAGCTACCTCCTTCTCACCAAGGATTTGCCCTACGGTTTCTACCGACTGACCGCGACATACACCGATGGCGACAAGCAGTACAGTGAAGTCTACCACCTTGAGCTATGGGGCGAGGGCAAAGGCACCGTTTCATCCTATGCGCTCTATCAAACAAGAGTAAAGTCACGCGAAGTACAGACGGGCGATACAGCTGTACTGTATGTGGGCACACGCTACAGTGAGGTATACCTACATTATTATATACAGATAGAAAACCGCGTGGTAGACAAGGGCACACGATGCCTCACCGATGAAATGGCCTCACTGCGCATACCCATCAAGGAGGAGTGGCGAGGCAGAATGAAGGTTGACCTCGTCTCTGCGAAAGAGAATGTATCGCGTATCGACTCGTGGATATTCTCCCTTGAGAACAGGTCTGAGCTCTTGAACGTGCAGCTATCCTCCCTGCGCAACAACCTCGAGCCAGGCGAGAAGGAGCAATGCACCATCCGCATCAGCGACCATCGCGGCAACCCAGTGCAATCGTCATTCATCCTGAGCATCTACGATGCGGCTCTCGACAGCTATGGCAGAAACTGTTGGGATATCGCCCTGTCGTCTATAAAGTACGGGCGAAGGGTACAGATGGAGGATATCCGGATGTGGGCTTGGGACAACAACACGCATGTCAACGTATCCTACCCCTCCGAACCGAAATACTATAGCCTACCCGAGGGCTTGAGAGAAGACCATATTTTCTATACTCTTGCAGCGCCAGCCACCGCACGAGGGCAAGCAAAGAACCGCGCAGGATTTGATATGGCCAGCGCTGAAGGACTTGTTTTAGAGGAATCGGCAGTATCCTCCGAAGCCTCCAAGATATCAGAGGACTCAGAGACTTCCGAGCCAAAGACTCAAGAACTCTATCTGCGCAAAGACCTGCGCCACACCGCCCTCTTCCTCCCCAACCTGCGTACCGACGAGCAGGGACAGGTGACCTTTACCGTTACCGCTCCCGACCTCTTGACACAGTGGCACGTGAAGGGCATTGCCCACACCAAGGATCTGAAGCACGGACGGGTAAACTTCGACTTCGTCACACGTAAGACCCTGATGGTGCAGCCCCATGTGCCGCGCTTCCTCTACGAAGGCGACCAGTGCGAGTTCACGGCCAAGGTGACGAATAGTGGCGAAGAACCGATAGAGGCTGTTGTAAAACTTGAGATTGGAGGAAGAGAGCTGTCGCAATCTGTCTCCATCGCTCCCAACAGCAGCACCTCGGTATCCTTCCCGATTATCGCACCTACGGGAGAGAATTATCTGACCTACCGCATCACCGCAGAGAGCCTGCAATATAGCGATGGCGAACAAGCGACCATCACGGTGCTCCCTCGCCGCACACTCGTGACCGAGACCATGGCGCTATATGTCAATGGCAAGGAGAAGCGCGAGTTTGTCTTCGATGCGCTCAAGGAGAAGCACTCCCCCACCTTGGAGCACAAGAGCCTGACGCTGGAGCTCGTGCCCAATCCTATCTGGTATGCCATAGAGGCCCTGCCTCCGCTCTGCAAGGAGGAGAACCCGAGCAATGAGCGCCTCTTCCACCGCTACTATGCTGCCACGATGGGCGCTTACCTCATAGACCGCTACCCCGAGGTGGAGGGCTACAGCGAGTTTTATCGTCGCGACAGCCTTGCTACCCTATGCCAGAGCCTGCTGAATCGCCTTGCCACCAATCAAGATACAGATGGTGGCTGGGCATGGATGAACGGATTCGACAGCGACCGCTACACCACACTCCTCATCATCAAGGGACTGGGCGAACTGGAGGCCATGCACAGCCTCAACATTGCTCAGAACGACACCCTATACACCCTGGTTAAGCATGGTATCCACTTCCTTGATGCCAACTATTACGACTCCTTCAGCCGCATGAAGCGCAAGCCCAAGACGCTTGACAGCTACGCGCTATACTACTTGTATGCCCGCAGCATGTTCCCGGAGATTCCGTTTGGCAATACTCCAAGCACCGCTTATGAGCACTACAAAGCACTGCTGCTGAAAGACAAGGCTACACAAGGAACTCTGATGCAGAAGGCGCTGAAGATGCTTACCCTCATCCGCCTCAACGAGCGCGACAGGGCAGCAGCAATAGCCGAGGTAGTACGCCAATCCTCCCTAAAGTCCGATGAAATGGGCATTTATTGGCGCGACAACCGCTATGGCTGGAGTTGGGACAGCAATCCCATTGCTACGCAGGCAATGCTCATCGAGGCATTCAAACGCTTGGACCAACCTGCCGACATCATCGGACGTATGCAGCAATGGCTCCTCAAGCAGAAACAGACTACGCAGTGGAGCAATAGCGTGGCTACGGCGCAGGCAGTGTATGCGATAATGGAGGCCTCCCCCCACCCCCTCCCGAAGAGGGGGCTTCCCAACAGCACGGAAAACATTGAGCTGAAGGTGAAGAATGCGACACTCCAACTGATAGAAAAGGACAAACGAGGAACCGTGAAGTATGAGGTAACGCCTGAAAAGAGAGTCTCCTCAATACCCGAAATCCCCATCCTGCTGGAAGGGGAAGAGATCTCCTCTATGGCATGGGGCGCGATGACCTGGCAATACTACGAGGATGCCGACAAGGTGCAGGCCTCGGGTACAGGACTGACACTGAAGTGTACCTATTATAAGGTAGAGAGTCGTGATGGCAAGGAGCTGCTCACTGAGGTTCCTGAAGGCTCCCTCTCCAAAGGCGACCGCGTAAGAGTGCGCCTGCACTTCACTGCCGACCGGGCCATGGACTACGTAGAGCTACATCTGCAGCGCCCCGCAGCGCTGGAGCCTGTGAGCACACGCTCGGGCTACACCTACAGCAACGGCTTAGGCTATTACCGCAGCATAGAGAATAGTGCAACAAAGCTTTACTTCTACCGCATCGGCAAGGGCAACTACATTATCGATGGCGACTTCTGGGTGAGCCAGTCGGGTGAATACACCTCTGCCCCCAGCACCATACAGTGCATGTATGCACCGGAGTTTATCGCTACGGCTCCGGCCCAATGGATAAAGATTAAGTAATGCCCATACCAAAATTAGGAACGATGTTTGGGACACATGCCAAAAATACACTACTTTTGTAGAAGTATTACCAATGCACTATGGCAAAAGAACTGAAAACACTTGTCAAAGACACAGCCATCTATGGTCTCAGCAGTATTGTGGGACGCTTCCTCAACTATCTACTCGTACCGCTCCATACCACGAAGATTGTAGCCGAGAGCGGTGGCTACGGTGTGGTGAGCAACGTGTATGCCTATACGGCACTGCTGATGGCGCTGCTCACCTTCGGTATGGAAACCACCTTCTTCCGCTTCTCCAACAAGGAGGGTGAGGACAGCCGTAAGGTGTATGGCACTACGCTCTGGCTCGTGGGAGGTGCCAGTATCCTGTTTGCTGTGCTCTGCCTTGTGTTCAATGCCCCCCTCAGCGCCCTTATGGGCTATACCGACCACCCCGAGTATATTGCTTGCATGACCACCATCGTGGCCTTCGATGCGCTGCAGAGCATACTCTTTGCCCGACTCCGCGGCCAGCATCGCCCATGGAAGTTCATGGCGCTGAAGATGTCATTTATCCTCGCAAGCGTGCTGCTCAATGTCTTTGTCTTCCTCGGTGCACCCGCCATCTATGAGGTTCATCCCGAGTGGATAAGCTGGTGGTACAACCCCGACTACAGCGTAGGCTATATCTTCTTCATCAACCTCATCTGTACGGTGAGCGTCACCTTTGGCTTCATCCCTGAGCTGAAAGGTTTTGCTTACGGCTTCGATGGCGCTTTGGCCCGCCGCATGCTACGCTATGCGCTGCCTATCCTTGTGCTCAGCATTGCAGGCATACTCAATCAGGTGGCCGATAAGATTACCTACCGCTTCATTGTACCAGGCGTCGAAGGCGACGTACAACTGGGCATCTATGGAGCCTGCACCAAGATAGCGATGATCATGGCGCTGCTCACCCAGGCCTTCCGCTATGCTTACGAACCCTTCGTGTTCGGCAAGAGCCGCGACAAGGACAATCGCGAGATGTATGCCGTGACGATGAAGTTCTTCATCATCTTCACCCTACTGGCCTTCCTTGCCGTGGTGTTCTATATGGATATCCTCAAGTACCTCATTGGTAGCAGCTACTGGGAGGGACTCCACGTAGTGCCTATCGTGATGATGGCCGAGATCTTTATGGGCATCTACTTCAACCTTTCGTTCTGGTATAAACTGAAGGACGTGACTTATTGGGGCGCCATCATGTCGGTCATTGCCTGCGCTGTGCTGCTGGGCGTGAACTTTATCTTCGTGCCACGCTACGGCTACGTGGCCTGTGCATGGGGCGGACTGGCAGGCTATGGCACAGCCATGCTACTCTCCTACTTCATTGGACAACACTATTACCCCATACGATACGATATCAAGGGTATTGCCCGGTACTTCGCCATCGCCCTCGCTATGTTTGGTGCCTTCAAGGTGATGCCCATCGAGAACATATGGGTACGCATGGCAGTGGGTACATTGCTGCTCCTGCTCTTTGTGGCCTATATCATCAAGCATGACCTGCCGCTGAAGCAGATACCCATAATAAATCGCTTTGTAAAATGAAAAGAATACTGTTCGTTTGCCTCGGCAACATCTGCCGCTCATGTACAGCAGAAGAGATTATGCGCACTATCCTTCAGCGCGAAGGATTGGATAAGGAGGTGGAGGTAGACTCTGCCGGACTCATCAGCTACCATCAAGGCGAACAGGCCGACCCTCGCATGCGCTCCCATGCTTCACGCCGAGGCTACCACATCACGCATCTGTCACGTCCGGTACGCATGACCGACTTCTACGACTTCGACCTCATCATCGGCATGGACGACAGCAACATCAGCCGCTTGCGCGACCTCGCCCCCAGCCTCGAAGAAGAGAGCAAGATACATCGCATGACAGAGTATTGTATCAACAAGGTAGCCGACCATGTACCCGACCCCTATTATGGTGGTGCGCAAGGTTTCGAGAACGTAATTGACATTCTTGAAGATGCTTGCGAGGGTCTCCTGAAGAGTTTATAAATTCCGCATTGGATTATTAAGAAAGCGAGTGAGTGAGAAGTCTTTTTCAGTCACAACGAGCGCCCCGAGTATCTACAACCTAAGTGATAGGGAAGGCCATATCACACGTACGTCCCTTTAAAAAACGCCGATTTCATCGGGGTATAGCCTTTGTCATTTTTAGTTTCAAGCATTTGTTACGCTATTGTTACGCTATTTTTTTGCAACTAAGGAGGATAATCTATATATTTGCACCGAGAATAAATGACAAAGTTTATGAAAATCAGAACAACATCCTTGCTATTGTTCATAGCATTATTATCTGGTTGCAATACTGGGGGATATCTTGTAAGAGCTCGCATGTCCGATAAATACCCCGTAGTAGCACCTCCTGAAATGGTGAGGCTATATACAGACGGTGAGGCTGCACCTGACTCCAGTAAAGTGCTCGGTGAAATGTGGACAGTCTATGAACCTGATGCCCCAAAGATAACATACGACAGTACCTTGAATTTGATAAGAAGAGCAGTCAGTGCTTCTGGAGGCAACGGATTCTATATGTTGGAGCATAGGAAGCCTAATCATTTAGATGCTATGAACCATTATGTCGATGGTGTAGTATTGCTTACGGAAGATACCACTATATACAATCGGACAAATAATCCGTTCAGCACGTGGTATACTGAACACAATGCTGAGCTAAAACGCGAGCGTGTCAGTCCACACTATTTGCATATAGATGCAGGACTTTCTATCTTAGCGAATGAACAGCCAATGATAAGCGAAACTGAGCAAGTCAATAGCGGTACTCTTAAACGAGGCGTTGGGTGGAATGCTGCGTATACCTATCTAGTACCCTATAGCCTTTATGGATTTGGAGTAGTATATAGTGGTCACCTTGCAAATGCAACGATAGCTGATCGCAATGGGGCAACAAAACCAAGCTACAGTGTATGTAACACCATCCATAGTGTGACCCCAACAATATCTATGTATGGATGCTCGGAGAGATCTCTTCTTGTGGCATCTTTTGGCCTCGGCTGCATGTGGAACATTGTTGATTGGGATTATACTGAAGCACAAAATAAAAGGAGTGTGGAGGCAGATTTAACTCTATACGTGTCTGCGGAGTATGAGTATCGTATTACCCAAAATGTTGGTATATCGGGGCGCCTATATCTGAATGAATTATCGGACAGTAATGGTGATGATAAGCCAGATATAATGAACGGTGGATTCTCGCTCGGCCTCAACTATCATTTCTGACAACACACTTGTATAATATAATGGAAATGCATATCTTTGTCAAACACTGAAAATTTTTCCAAATATGAAATCCTTCAATTCATTGAAATTCTTGTTCCTTATCTTGTTGGTAACAAGCTGTACCTCACAAAGCATTATCACTGATTCACGTATTCGATTGGAGCCATCAGTGACCGCTGAAGAGGTTAGAGTGTACACTGATGGAGAACCTGTCCCCAACTCGGCCGTAGAGTTGGGTGAGATACGAGTGACGGACAAGACCTTCTCGGCTACAGTACCCTATGATACGACGGTAGTGCGCATGCAACGTGCTGCGGCGGCTGAAGGTGCCAATGCAGTGATGGTGCTTGAGCATACCACTCCCCATTGGCTCAACAACAACATGAATCACGGATTCTATGGCAAAATGCTGCTGACCAAAGACACTATTATTTTGGCCAATAGCCCCAATCCCTTCAGCGAGCAGTATGCGGCCTATCAAGATAAATTAGAAAGAAAGCGTATGCCGCCCCACACAATACACGTGGGAGCTGGTTATTCGCATATAGCAAGTGGAATTGAAGTCGATGGGATTGAAGCCTACGGGCTGAAGCGTGGCATCGGGCTTGAAGTAGCATATAGTTACCTCCTTCCAAAGACATGGATGGGATTTGGCGTAAACTACACGGGGCATTTTGCCGATGCCTTAATTAAAGAAATGGTAAATGTTAAATTCTTTGTTCATAATATAACACCGACAATTGACTTCTATAGTTTATATGAGAAACATGCTTTGAAGACTTCTATAGGTTTAGGATATTTGCAAGCTCAATTCATAGGCCCCTTGCAATTGGAGACAAATGCAAAACCCTTAAAAGATACATTCGATGGCCTTAGTTCCTATATCTCTATCGAATATGAATATCGCATCGATAAATATACGGGATTTTTCCTAAGATTACACGAAATGAATTGGATTGGAGAATATGACGAAGCGCGGGAACGTTGGGAGAGCATCGCCAACTTTGGCGCATCCATAGGATTCAACCTCCACCTATAATCTTACGCTTCCATTGATATAATACATTAGTAGGGCAGGCCAGAGCTATCGACTAGCATGAATTCCTGTACTCCTCCGTCAGTACTCCAGTACTGAGCTGTAAGTACTCGAGTACTTGGTTCTAAGTATTGCAGTACTTGCAAGGAAGTACAGATAGTTAACGCTTTTCTGACTTGAGATTCGTTGCAGTGCGCAAGCACTGCCAATAGGGAAAAGAGGGTTAAGCTGCCTGTAGAATTCAAAAAACGTCGATTTCATCGATGAAATCCCTAAACACTAAACCTCAGCACCGTTGCCAGGGCAGATTCTCAGTCCGCGAAGTTGTAGCGCTCCTCGTAGGCGTCGAACTCGAGGTGAGGGAGCCCTATTGAGGTGAGCACTTCGCGGATATAGGCTATCTCTTTGGGTGAGCAGAGGCGGTCGCCACGGCGACGCTCGTAGTAGCAGTTGCGCGAGAAGTACTTTATCAACTTATCGCTGAACTTGGCGTACTGTGCAGGCAGCATCTGTGCCTGCATACCACAAAAGCCGCGAGCATACACCTCCTTCTGTGCAGGGCGGTAATGGCGGCAGGTATCACTGGGTGTCGTGCATGAAGGGTTCAGCACGTTGAGCTGCTCTTGGCTGTCGGGTACGGTGTCCCATACCAGACGGCGTAGACAGGTGCTGGCCATTGGGCACTGGGTGTGTAGGCAAAGCGCAAAGTTGTAGGGTACTTGGGTGTAATCGATGGTGTTCATAATGATAGGGACTTAATACTATGCGAAGATACAAAATATTTATCTGATTAAGAAACAATTAGTGGGGAATTTATTGAATATCCCTATGGTAAATGTACGCTGACTCAGATGCCTACCCAGCTGTTGGGAATGAAGCGAAGGCGGTCGAGGCAGAAAGCGATGAGGTAGCTTACGACATAGGAGATTGTCATGATGACTACCGGACATAGCCACACTGGACACCACGACCACACAGGAAGCATACAGAGCAGCGACACGATGGGTACATGCACGAAGTAGATGACGTAGGTGTAGCGACCCGATGAACAGACAAACGCTCCCATACGGTGGGGCAAAGGTAAGGACCGCAACGCGAGGAAGAGGCTGACGACAGCGATGGCATGCACGGGCGAGACGTTGACACCCACACTGAGCCCCCAAACGTTGAGTGCATAGGCTATGAGAAAGCCGACAGTGCCCACGAAGCGATTGCGACGCTCATCGGTGAGGTACTTCACACAATAGTGGCCTGCAAGGAAGAAGCCCAGGTACATGAAGCCGGAGGCGCTGTAATAGTGCATCGACCCGAACTGAGGATAGTAGGCACGAAGCAGCATCCACACGCCCCACAACACGAGGGCATACTCAACGAGCCGACGGGCATGAGGAGCCGAGAGAGCACGCTGCAGGAAGGGCGTAAGCAGATAAAGGCCAATGAGCACAAACAAGTACCAGTAGGAAGCATTGATGCTGCCAGAGAGCAGATAGGGGATGTAGCAACGTAGGGCATCGGACACACTACACACCTCGGGATACTTGTGCATAACGGCAGACAGAACGTAGATGACTGTGCTCCACAACAGATAGGGAAGCAGCAGGCGCTTGAACCTACGGCCAAGGAACTGCCTGATGGGCAGGATGCGGGCATCGAGCATCAAGGCACCCGAGAGCATAAAGAACAGCGGCACACCCATGACAACCAACGCATGGTAAGGGAAGCGTCCCCACCCAGCAGAGGGCTCATCGAGCTGCAAGCCCGTCCAGGCATGCTGCATGATAACCAGCAGGATGGCTATCGTGCGGATGAGGTCTAATGAGATGATGCGCTGCTGCTTCATGCACGGTATGCTTACTTCGCTGCCTTACGCTTGCGGATGAAGCCATACACACCGAGAGCTATTACTACCAGCATGGTGGCATACATGATGGCTATGCACACCATGGCGATGGTATCGCCCTTCTTCACGCTGTCGGGGTCAAACTCCATGTGGATGGTATGCTTACCGGCAGGTACATTGATGGCACGCAGCATGTAGTTGACACGGAAGATATCGGCAGGCGCTCCGTCAATGGTGGCCTTCCATCCATAGGGATAGTAGATCTCTGAGAACACGAGGGTACCAGGCTTACTGGTGCTGTACTCATAGTTGAGGTAGCGGGGAGTGTACTCGGTCAGACGTACCATTGCTTCGGGATCGCGCTCGGGAGTGAAGTCGCTGACATAGGGGGCAAACTCCTCATCGAGCACGGCAGTCGTATGCATATTGATGTGGTTGAGCGCATCGCTCTCCTCATTGGCAGTCTTTACCACCTGCAGCGTATCGACAAACCAAGCATTACCCATGGCATAGGGGTTGCGCTGCACGGCAGCCTGGCCGCTCTTCTTGTCGGGAACGATGATGTACTTGGCATTGAGCATGCCGATGACATTCATGTTCATCTTCGAGATGTGCTGGTCGATGAGGTCCTGATAGCGGCGCAGCTTGGCAGCGTGGTAGCCACCGATAGACTTCAGGTAGTACGATGTGCGGGCATCGTTGAAGGTGTTGGTGGTAAGGTTCAGCACACGGAAATGGGGATCGGTATCTTGTAGAATTTGCTTCTCGTAGGGGTACATCTGGAATGCTGCGCTGTTATTCTTCTTGGGAACGAAAGAGTCGTCGTTGAGGTAGCGCTTGTTGACGGGCCACATATCAGCCATCACCAATACACCCAGAATGGCTACCATATAGCCCCACTTGAGCCATCCCTTGACAAATACCCAAAGCGTAGCTGCTGCCAAAATGATGAAGAGGAACGAGCGCCAGGCATCGCCCTTCATCAGTGCCTCGCGCTCGGCAAGGATTCCCTGATAAGCGAAGTCGGGAAGGCTTGAGGCAAATCCTGCATCTACGGGAGCTGTGAAATCGAACAGCATACCGCCAAAGAGTGCGATGAAAAGGCAGATTCCGGCAGTGACACCCGTAGCAATGTAGATGCTGCGCATAGCCTTCTCGCGTGAGAGGGTACCATCCATCAGTTCCTTGATAGCGAGGAAGCCAAGCAGTGGCATGGCCACCTCAGCAACGATAAGGATGGAGGATACGGCGCGGAACTTATTGTACATGGGGAAGTACTTGAAGAAGAATTCCGTGAGCGGCATGAAGTTATGCCCCCAAGCCAAAGCTACGGAGAAGAGTGTGGCCGCAAGTATGGCCCACTTGTAAGCTCCCCTAACAACAAGCAGACCCAGCACGAAGAGGAAGCATACGATGGCACCCATATATACGTTGCCGGCAGTGAAGGGTTGATTGCCCCAGTAGAGAGGTACGCCAGAGCAGAACTGGGCTGCCGAGTTGCGGGGTACACCGTGCTTCACCAATGACTTGTAAAGCTCAGAGTCGGTGCCTACATCATAGGTCGACGCACCACCCATCACACCCGGTATGAGGAACGACAGCGACTCGTCGATACCATAGCTCCACTGGGTAGCGTAGTCGAGGTCGAGGCCCTTGGTCTTGTTATCGGCATCCTTGGCCTTGGCAAGGTCGGAGTGTCCGCCACGCATCGTCTGCTCAGCATACTCCTGATTGACGAAGATGGTGGAACTGCCAGTACCCAAGCCCACAAGCAACGAGCCGAAGAAAAGCACACTGCCTATGGCAAGATCCTTGTAACGCTTCTCCTTGATGTGGATATACAGTTCGGCAATAAAGAAGAGGCCAATCATCATGAACAGGTAGTAGGACATCTGTGGGTGATTGCCAAAGCCGATAGCGGTAAACAGCATGGTCAGTATCACACCCCATCCGTATTTCTTACGGAAGATAAGGTAGAAACCTGCCACCACCACCGAGATGAGGGCTATGGACGAGGTCTTCGAGTTGTGCCCGGCCTGCACGATGATGAAGAAGTAGGAAGAGAATCCCGTGGCCAACGCACCTACGATGCTCAGCCACTTGTTGATGCTGAATGCCCGCATCAGGATGTAGAAGCACACGAAGAAGATGATAAACACCCAGGGGGCGCTCCAATGCCCCTTGAGCATAATCTTGCGAAAAGGTTTCAGCCAGTCGTTGGCTTCGTAGTGTCCGCCACCAATCTGATAGTTAGGCATACCGCTAAACATGGAGCCCGTCCAGAAGGAGTGGTCGCCCGTGTCCTTGGTATACTGCACGGCCTCCTGCACGGCAGCTGTAGCGCTCGTGTTATCGCCCGACTGGATAACCTTGCCATCCAACACTGGCGAACAATAGATATAGGCAATAGCCACGAAAAGCACCAATGCCACGGCATAGGCTCCATATTTCTGCAATAAATTCTCTTTTTTCATTTCTATAATTTTTTGTATCGCAAAATTAGTGAAAAACAGCGAAATCACAAGTGCATCACTGCTTTATTTACGCTCTATACTCCTTCAGCAAAGTATTTCCCTATTTTGTGGGGCGAAGGAGCGCACCGTAAGTCTCCGTATCAAGCAACAATTGACGGGCACGGATAAGCGTACTGTCCGACTTGATGGCCTGCACGATACTGCCACGCTGATAGTAATAACGATTGAGCAGTTCGGATGCCAGCAACTCGCGTATGTCACTGTCGAAATACTCGAAGTCACGGTCAAGATCATGGCTCAGTTTTTTTTCCAGTGCCTCGAACTCAACCTTTGCGCTTTCGGTGTATCCCTCAAACTGTGCCACCTCCTTAAGTGCCTGCAGCGCCTTCTCGCTGCCACGGTCGTAGGTGAAGTCTGAGGCCTTGACAGCATCCTTGAACGCAGCATACAAACTGTCGCTCACGAAAAACTCCTCGGCAGGAGCTATGACGGGATGAGAGCGCACAAAGTCTGTGGCAAAATCGAACAGCACATCGCTGTTGGCAAGATAATAGAGCAGGTTGGGCAAGCGCTCGGCGGTAATTTCCACATCGGGAGTAACACCTCCGGCAGACTCAACAGGACGCCCCGCAGCAGTATGGAAGAGCACCTTGTCGGTGGAATCAATGCCGGCTCCCCTACCCTTGAAATAGTCAATCTTCTGTACACAGCGTCCCGAGGGAGTATAATACTTCGACGTAGTCAGCTTCAGCGAAGCGTTGTAGGGCATTTCGCGCACGGTCTGTACCAATCCCTTGCCAAAGGTACGCTGACCCATTACGACTCCGCGATCGAGGTCCTGAATAGCTCCTGCCACAATCTCCGAAGCGGAGGCACTCTGGCCATCCACCAGCACCACCAGTGGAATAGCCTCATCAAGCGGCTCACGACGTGTCTTGAAGGTTTGCGAAGCCTGAGGTATCTTACCCTTCGTGGACACTACCAATGTGCCCTTGGGGACGAACATACCAGTGATGTCGACAGCCTCGGCAAGCGATCCCCCACCATTGCCCCTGAGGTCGAGAATCAGGCGCTTGGCACCCTGCCCACGAAGTTCTATGAGTGCCAAGCGTACATCGCGAGCACAGTTCTCCGTGAAGCTGTCGAGAATGATATATCCAGTACTATCGGCAAACATGGTATAATAGGGTACGGAAGGAAGCGCTATGTTGGCACGGGTCAGTTTATACTCCATAATGCTGTCAGCAACTCCCTCGCGCTTGGCCTTGACCATAAGCGTAGTGCCCGACTCACCACGCAGACGTTCACTCACCTTATCCACAGTCATGCCCTTGAGATCCTCACCATCAATGGAAAGCAATATGTCGCCGGCACGTAGCCCAGCAGTCAAGGCAGGCATGCCCTCATAAGGCTCGACAACCACCACGCGATCATACTTCTTGTGGTAGCGGATTACAGCTCCCACACCTGCATACTTACCCGTAAGCATCATCTTCAGGTCCTCATCTTCCTCTTCAGGGTAGAACACCGTGTAGGGGTCTAACCGTGAGAGCATGGCACGTATACCCTCCTCCATTACCTCGGCCACATCAAAGGTGTCAACATACATCATGTCGAGTTCACGGAAGACCGCATAGAACACATCAAGATGCTTGGATATAAGGAAATTCCGACTGTCTCCCTTAAAAGCCATCATAGCGATACACGCTACAGGCAATAAAAGAAACCACAATATATACTTTCGAAAACGCTTCATGCTACATTTGAATTTATAAGTCAAAGAATATTCTAAAACATCATCCCTGCACAATGCGACGAACCTCATCGCGCACCTTATTCCACATGCAGGCATCGAACTTGGTACCTACGACCTGAATCACATGACCGGCCAAAAGCGCTCCAAGTTCAGCACATTGACGCAGTGAGCAGTCATTCATAAGGCCATACATCACTCCAGCAGCGTAGAAGTCGCCGGCAGCAGTCGTATCCACTACTCTATCCACAGGCATGGCCCCTACTACTACCCTCTCGCCATCGCGCATAAGCGACGAGCCATCAGCACCCAGCTTCACCACAGCCACCTCGCAGAGCGAATGCAATTGCTCCAGCGCCTCGCCCGGCTCAGCATTCGTGAAAGCACGCGCCTCCTCCTCATTGGCAAACACAATATCCACATAGTTGGCCAAAAGATGGTCGAAGAAATCACGGTCAGAAGCGACAATATTATAACTGGCAAGATCAAGACAAACCTTGAGTCCTACAGCTTTGGCAAACTCCACGGCACGGAGAATGAGCGCATGATTCTGCACGAGATAACCCTCGACATAAAGATAGTCGTACCCATCGAACATATCTTCCGTAAGGTCCTCAGGAGCCATCATAGCTGCAGCCCCCAAATAGGTGGCAAACGTACGCTCACCATCAGGAGAGATAAACGTATAGGCAATGCCCGACTGGCGAGGCAAACGTACCATATAGGGAGTAATACCACATGCTGAACAATTGTCAGCAAAGAAATTACCGATATTGTCATCGCCAATGGTACCTATGAATCCGGGCTGCGCCGACAAATTGGCCAATGCCAACATGGTATTTCCAGCCGAGCCACCTGTAGCCTGCTGCACATCGAGAGCAGCAAAGCACTCCTGTATGCGCAACTGCTCATCATCACCAATAAGGGTCATGCTACCTTTAGGAAGCCCAAATACACTCAACAATTCATCATCCTTAAGCACCGCCAGTGCATCAACCAACGCATTTCCTATGCCAATAATCTTCTTCATTTGCCTATTCCTTCCAATTTTTCGCAATTTTTTCTGCAAAGTTATTGCATATTTCAAAATATCCTACTAATTTTGCAGCGCAATTGAGGGAAAAATATGAAAATTTCTTTCTCGCCAATACGAAAAACACTCTTCGTTAGCTCAGTTGGTTAGAGCATCTGACTGTTAATCAGAGGGTCCTTGGTTCAAGTCCAAGACGAAGAGCGATAAAATAGATTTAAGGGTTAAATAAACATTCTTCGTTAGCTCAGTTGGTTAGAGCATCTGACTGTTAATCAGAGGGTCCTTGGTTCAAGTCCAAGACGAAGAGCAGTTAAGGTTCACCGTGATGGTGAGCCTTAGTTGTTTTTATACAAACACCTAAAGAAAAAGTTTGTTTAGTTCTAAACAATAAAGAAAAAAGGACGCGCCAACGCGCGTCCTTACTATTGCATATCATGCATTCCTTATTGGAGGGGCATATACCAGTTCTTGGGATTTGTCAAGTCGACTTGAGGATTGTTGCCCTTAAGCTTATCAGCAAACCATCTGGAACCGAAATCAGAGCCGTAGAGGCCTGCCTCATTCTTATGGCGAGCTATACGCTGGAGATCATAGAAGCGGATACCCTCGAAAGCAAATTCCTTGGCATACTCATCGCAAAGGATATCCTCCATAGCATTGATTGAGTCTTGCTTAGTAGTACCCACCTGAACATTGAAACGCTCTGAAATCTCCTGCATCTTAGCACCGATAATGGGAGCAGGAAGATAAAGAAGATTGTTCTTTGAACCTACTGCTGTAGCCTGCGACCCCTTTACACCCATATTATTCTCGACGCCTTTTGCATTGGAAAATCCACCACCATGATGATGTATTCCGTATGCATTCTCTGGAATAAATACAGTACGATTCTCTTCGCTGAGGAAAGGCACTTCGTTTGTCAACAAATCTACCGATGCCTGTGTCATATATTGGTGAGGAGCGTTCACACCACCTGCACCAGGTACCAGTTGCTCAAGATAGGTAGAGACACCATTACGCAAGATGGCAAATGCAGCATCGGGATGTCCCAAACGGTTGAGAGCCTCCGCCAAATGCAGATAAACCGTAGATGTACGGAACAGATACACATTGGCATTCTTCATCTTACTGATATAGACCTTGGTTGAATCTGATGCATCGCGATTCAAGATGGCACGGTCACGATAAGAAGTACCATCATCATCAGCATAAACGGCACGTCCATCACCCATCTTACAAGCTTTCACGGCATTAGGATTAGGCTCCAATGTCGTTCCATTCATATTCTTCGGGAAGTAGTAGAAATCACAAGCCTCGGTAAGTTCATAATAGGTATCCGAAGGAGCAATCTGTACTTCATCTGCACGCGGACAAACAGTGGATACGTCTGTAGAGTAGTAGTCATAGCCAAAGGCCAAGGGAATATTGGTGGTCTGGCCACGCTGCGAGCTCACTGCCATGGGAATATAGGTCAGCACATCCAATGGAGAAGCGAGATTTTCGTAAATCTGAGTATAGCCATCTACCATGAGATTGTATGATGGCTCGAAGTCAGCTGCAAACCAATCAAGACTGAGGTTAGCGGCCCAGAAGTAGCGGAAAACCGTATACTCATCCGAGGTAAGCTTATTGTCGCACAAATATTTGCAATAGTGCTGAGCTGCCTTAAGCCATTGCCCGTCTTCCAAGTACATCTCGCCAAGTATCACATCAACCGGGACGAAAATCAGTTCAGGATTGATATTCTTCGCAGCATTAGCATTCCAGTTAGGATTGCCAACAGAATAGGCGTTTGTTCCAAAGCTCGGTACTTGCAGGCCTGAATACTTTGCCAATGAAGGAGCCAACGAATCCACAATCTGAGACAGGGTAAACTCGGGGAAATCAGTTTCCTCTATCTGCGAAATAGATGTCAGAGGTTCTGTGTAGAAAGGTACACCCTTCTCATTACCGCCATACGTACGAGCCAGCTGCAGGTAGGCCCATGCACGCCAAGCCTCAACGGCAGCATACTCATTGATTACCACATTGTCGGCACCTGTGGTCAAGTCTTTGTCGCGATGCTTGAGATAATAGTTGCAGTTGTTGATTACCTTATAATACACGTATGCACTATCATACTTATTGGCAGTAGTGGCCGAATAGTCTGCCAATTGACGAAGGTTTTTATCGGTATGCTCTGTCGTGGTCACCAACTCGCCACGCATTTCTCCAATAAAGAAGTACTGGTCGGCCAACTGCTGCATGGCCTGGGCAATGCCCAACGCATAAAACACGGAGTCGGTCTTTGCATCAAGCTCTGGATCAGTGACCATGCTGTCATTGCCCGTCATAAGCATATCTTCACATGAGGTGGCTGCAAAGAGACCGGCCACTACAATAAAGGAATATAGTATCTTTTTCATATAATCACATGATATAATGTTTACACTTTCTTACAAGTTAATCTTCAGACCTACAACAAATGCACGGCCCTGAGCAAGATTGCCACAGTCGATACCCTGATACATTACGCTATTGCCGATGCTGAACTCAGGATCATTTCCTGTGTAGCGAGTGAGAGTAAGCACATTCTGAGCTTCACCCCATACAGACATGCTCTGCAACCATGAAGTCCAAGTCTCAGGAACAGGAATACGATAGGTCATACGCACATTCTTCAGACGAAGGTAAGAGCCGTCCTCAATCCAACGATCAGAGAAACGATTATTACCCATAGGATCACCATAAGCCAACTTCGGCAATGTAGCTTCATGACCCTCATAGCGCCAGTGGCCTACCTCAGCAACCTGCTGATTGTAGAAAGTAGAGCCAGAGTTGAGGATACTGCGCTGATAATTGTATACATCATTGCCAAGACTGAAGTTCACGCCCATATCCAACGTAAAGTTCTTCCAATTGAGTGCTGCAAAGATGTTGCCATAGAAATCAGGATTAGGGTTTCCAAGAACGACCTTATCTTTCTCATCTATGCAGTCATCACCGTTCTGATCCACAAAATGCACATCACCCGCTGTGAAATTCTGTTTATTACCAGCAGCATTCAGCATATAGAGGTATCCGTCCTTACCAGCACTTTTGGCCTCTGCATCTGTGGCAAATACTCCCTTGGTCTCATATCCATAGAACATACCGATAGGATTACCTACGGAAACGAGGATATTGTTGTCACCATAGACTGAATTGCAATAATCAGTGCCGTTGAATACCTTTACACCATCAGCAAACGCACGCTGCGGAAGCGAAGTAACCTCGTTGGTGTAATGGCCTACGCTTGCTCCCAACTCTAATGTGAGGTTACGGGTAGCCACAGGCTTTCCTGACAGCATCACCTCAAAGCCCTTGTTCACCAACGAACCACCGTTGCTCCAATATTGGTTAATACCAGATACAGGCGTGTTGAATGTCTTATAGGTAAGCAAGTCGGTTGTATTATGATAATAGAAATCTGCTCCCACCGATAAACGATTATTCAGCATATTGGCTTCAACACCGGCATTCCACTTTGATGTAGTTTCCCACTTAATCTTGTCATTACCAATATTAGTCATCTGCATACCAATAGCATTGTAGTTGTAACGTACAGATGAGAATGAGGTACGAGCTGCATAGTTAGAGATATCATCGTTACCACTCATGTCCCATCCTGCATTTACACGCAAATAATTGATAGCAGAAGTTTTGGGGAACCAGTCCTCATTAGTCAGTACCCAACCGAGCTGTACACTGGGGAATATCGCCCAAGGCACACCAAATACACGTACACTGCCATCCGCATTGGCACCAAAACGGCTATTGGCCTCGGCCAAAAGCGAAAGTGTTGCAAAATAGCGGTTAGCATAGTTATAATCTCCCGATACATACCATTGCAGATTTCTCCAGATATCGTTGGCTCCGTAAAGGCTTGAATAGCCTCTCGAGGGATCTGCCGTCAGATAAGGATTTTTGTCATCTGCCGAAGTACGGAATTGAGTTTTGGCGTCACTGCCATCGTAGGCAAAGTGATTGTAGCGGAATCCACCGACAGCAGCTACTGAATGAGCACCATACTTATTGTCCCAATTCAAATAAGTATTGCTCAGCACATTGGTTCCCTTAGAGAACAATGATGAAGTAAGGTTGTGTACAGTACCCAAACCCTCGATAAGGAAAGGAGGAATACCTTCAGAAGGACGATAGTAACGCTGTGAATTACGGTTCAATGTGTAGCTGAAGTCTGTTGTCAACGACAAATGCTCATTAAAGGTATAAGTAGGAGCGATACGTACATTGAACAACATGTTCTCCACCTTATTCTTGTTGTCTCCCGTCGCATTGTTAAGAATAGATGTCGGATTTCCGAGTGAATAATAATAATCATTCCCATACAATCTTTGGCTAAGTGGACTGAACAGCTTGTCATACTCCGAAAGCAGATGAGTAAATCCACCCACATGCTTATTATATTGATAAGGAGTTACCAATGGCGACTTAATCATAGCCAGATTGGTGGGCGACATTACTGTTCCTTTTCCTAAATCCGATGAAAATCCATCGTCAAACAATGTATTGTTGGCACGCGTAAATGACATGTCGAACTTGGTGTTCAACTGCTCAAGGATTGAAATGTCTGTATTGAAACGCACATTCAGACGGTCAAAGCCAGAACTCTTAATGGTATTCTGTGCATCAATGTAACCAACCGAAAGGTTATACATACCCACATCATCACCACCTTGCACGTTGATGTTATAATTCTGTGTGATAGCCGTACGATATACCTCATCCTGCCAATCCGTATCATTATGATACATCATGTAGTAATAATTCTTGGGATCGTCGTTAAGGAAGTTGAATGTGACATCACGGTTCTCAGACTTCTTGAGAGCAGCTATAGTACCCAACATCTCCGTTGCATAGTTACGATACTGTGTTGCATTCATCATGGTCATTTGATGTGGCTCCAAAGAGATGCCTGCCGAGATGTTCGCATCAATACGTGTTGCCATCGAATGACCACGCTTGGTTTCAATGAGGATTACACCATTAGCTCCGCGTGAACCATAAAGTGCCGTGGCATTCTTAAGCACCTGTACTTTCTCAATATCCTCAGGAGAGATATTGGCCAACATATTGAAGGCACGTCCTTGATGCAATACAGCACGGTTGTACTGCATATCCCACTCTATACCATCAACAATCACCAACGGTTGGGCATTCGCATTGATAGAGTTCAGACCGCGAATAAACAATGCATTACCTCCATCAAGTACACCAGATCGGTTGATAGCACGAATATCAGCTCCCAAGTTGGACTGTATTTCATTGTCTACAGTCACCCCACCACCTCTTACGGTAAATTCATTGGTTGCGGTATATTCGGTTTCGTTGGCATACATTTCCTTAAACTTGTTGCTCAACAAACTGATCTGTACAATCTGATTCTCATCGTTGCTGCGTATAGCCACTTGCAATGACAAGTAACGAGGAGCTTCCACATAAAGAGCCGAAGCAAAATCGGGAACCTTAATGGTGAAATTACCCTTTTCGTTGGTCATTGCCGTGTATCGGTTATCACCCAATGTCTGTACGCGCACACCTGCAATAGGTGCCTTGGTGACCTCATCAGTAACGATACCTGAGATAGAGATTAGTCTATTCTTTTCCTCTACCACTTTGCGCTGAGGAGCCTTAAACCCTGTGAATTCGGAGTTTTCGGTTGCGCCAAACTCATCCTGAGCCCATGCAACTGTACAGAAACACATGGCCAAAGCACAGAGAGAGAGTCTGAGACCCTGACGCTGCAATCTATCTATCATTGTATTTTTCATATTCTGATTCATCTTCTTATATTAGCCATTATTCTTCCTCTTCCTCTACTACAGGTTCAAATATGATATTGGCGATACGGAGGTTTCGTTCGCATGACTTATCCATCATCATATTAAACGGATACATCACCTTGATATTCGGCTTAGCATCGGTGCCGGCATAGCAGACAGGGAATGTCACACGTCCCAATCTAATGGTATCAACCTTGTCTTTACCACCAGTAAACGGATCAACCTTTCTGAGAGCACTGTTGCCTGATACCAATGTTTCTCCATCAAAACGTTTGGTAACCAAAGTCAATGCTCCATTCTCGTAATCAGCATAGTTTATGTCTACATACAAGCTATATGGCTTACGCTCTGATTCGGGCATATCCGGATCTTCGATGCATGCCGGTACCAACACCATTGAAACATCATAGGTAGTAGATAATACATCATCAATATAAAAGTTAAACTCGCTAAGAGCTGTTGAGAAATCAGGCACATTGGTCTTCACATAACGCAAAGCCGTTTCATTCTCATCGTCCAATACGCACATGTTAGGATCAAGCAGTGTTCGATCTATGCTTTCACTAGTAGACTTATAACCCGTTGCAGTAATTACACGAGCTACGTTGCGTGACTTGATTACGGGTGCATAAGTCTCTTCAGGATTAAATGGGTAGTCCTGAATTATACGTGCATGACCATTACTGAGTTCTACCACCTCTTCAGTCAGTTCATCCAACGCCTTAGGATTGCTTAGCCAATTACCCGTTGTAGAGATAATGGAGTCGCTCTCCTTGAATGATTTTCCCGTTTGGAACTTTGTGTTAAATTTACCCTTCTCAGAGAAAACAAAGTTGTTGGTGAGCAAGAGTTTTGCAATAGAGTCAGACCAATATGCTCCTGTTTCCGAGATTTCAGCTCCTACGGGTGCAGCAGTAAGAACAACCTCTGTTTTTCCCAATGAGGCATCCATCAGATTTATCAACTTCTTCATCTTACTATTCCAAGAAGCACCTGGTGTAAGACCCACTTGGTTGCTATTCAAATCCTGATAAGGAATCTTATCCACGTAGTTGTAATATGATATAATCTTGTCGTACGCTCTGCTCCAAGCCTCATCTGTCGGAATCAACACCGTATAGAGGCTGTCTTCATTGTTAAGCTGAGCACGAAGTATTCTATCAGTAAGCATGTTGCTTACAATAATTACCGAGTCATCGTAGTGCTGTACACCATCAATAATGGCTCCTTTCACTGAGTTTATCTCGTCCAACTCGCGGCTTTCATAATGCTTTACATAAGCCCCCATCATACTTGGCATATCTTCAGACTCTCTCAGATACTCGTATCCATTATAGCGGAAGGTTGCTGGTGCCGAAGTAATGTAGAGCAGACCATTGGTACTGGGGTAGTTGAACACAGCGGGATTAGCTGCATTGGGAAGGATATCCTTCCCGTCAAAAGCCAGCATATCGGTATTCTTGTTCGAGAACTTCACCAACTTACCATTAAGCATATACACTACTGTATCATTGATGTCTGTTTCACGATGTGCATAATCGGCAATGGCATTCTTCAGGAACTGACGCTCTACCTTGATTGAATCCATTTGATTCAGTTCTTCCGCACTGAACGAGCCATTCTGAGGAGCCCACACCGTATAGGTATGCGAGGCATTAAGCACCTCATCATAGCCCAAGCGTTTGAGTACTGCAGCAAAGTCTGTCAGTTTCTCATTCTCCGAGATATTCTCCCACAGCGTCTTGTCTGCTGCAGGGTCTGTGGCCTCGGGTACCGTATTATAGTCCAGATAATCGGTACATGATGCAGCGACCAATGCGCTACAAGCCACAACCGCTATTCTTACTTTATTGATGTATTTCATAATCATAGTCTCCTTTTCTTTACTATTCTATAGTATCAATACCAGTCCTCAGTTAAGTCTTGACTATTCACGACACTTACCGGCACCAATTCGATAAAGTCAATAGAGAAACCCAATTGGTCATATCCCCTCAGCAAGTTCTTGAGACGGATCCAGTAGGTTTCACCCTGCTCTAGATGTTCTACACTGACAATCTTACGCATCATACTGGTACCATAACCCTCCTCGTAGCGGCAGCAAGCCGAAATACCCGCATCCATCAAGTCCTGTGCTGTCGTGATACGTCCCAATACTGTATTGAGAGTACCACGTGCAAAACTTGCCGGAGCACGCATATAACCATGATTACGCATCACAAGGTCAGATGCTACACCATAATCGGTAAACTCCTCAGAAAGCAGATAACCTGTAGACAGACGGTCTCCTTCTATACTTGAGTTAGGATAACGAGCATCGATAGGAATACCCAACGGGCGCATTGAACTGGGCTCATTAGAGGTACCGATGTAATACTGCTGCAATCCACCATTAGCCATAGGAGGATAGATGATACGTATTTCGTAATCACCTGTCGGAACTGGAGGCAGACGGAATGCAAAGTCATTCTCATCCCATCCTGCCAGCTGGTTGGCCTGCCATGCACGCCACACGCCCAAGTTATACCATGCCAACTTGGTCTTTGTATTATAACTAATCAAATTATCAAAGTAATCCAACGGAAGACGTATCATACCTCCAGAAGTTCCATAGATATTCATAGCTGCAGCTTCTGTCACCGTAGCAAAACGGATGTCATTATTGATCAACTCTGGCAACATGGTACCTACATCAATACGCAAACGCTCATTCAACACACCCGTAGGCACCTCTGCATCATATACCAAGGGTCGGTCTATACGATGTATGTATCCATTATAGGTCTGAATATTCGACTTGGGCGGACGCTGTACCATACATCCATCGCGCAATATCTGATGAGTAGCATCACTGCCAAAGGTTCCAATTTGGTCTGTCAAGGTGTTGTTTTGACGCCAGCGATTAATCCAGATTGTTGTTGACGAACCTGTATTCTGATACAGAGGCTGCCATATCTTCATCAAGGTATGGGGCAACAAAGTCTCATAGTAGTCGTAAGGTTCACCACCAAAAGCAAAGTTCCAATTTCCGGCATCATCAGGTACATCCTTTGTATAAACGAGCTTGCGGTACTCCATTCCTGCATTCAGGATATGGTAGCGCATAAACATATTCACTACATTGTAGGTATATTCGTAGTCATCGCCCGTAGAGATAGGATTACTTTCCTTGTCGGGATAGTCATACCAATCGGCCGCATTGCCATACCATTCCACACACTTGGCTTTCAGGCTTTCGAAATCATGGATACCATATTTGGCAAATGTAGCATTGTCTTCAGCAAATATAGTAAACTTAATCTTACATTCCTCAGGTACATGGAAGGGACCCTGATCTCCATAGCCAGGTCGAGCAGCCTTGTTATCCAAATGATAAGTTCTGGGTGAACCATCAGCATTGAGTTTCTTGTCCACTGACAAGATACTATCCAGACCGCATTTTACCAATGCCTCATAGAAAATCGTGAACTCAGGATTCCTCTCCAACACCTCTGGCAAGCGCTGTGTGGTGCGTGGTATCACCTTGTTGATGACATGCACATAGCCATTGGTCATCTCATGGTCATACGAGGTGACCTCTGCCTCATTATTGAGACGTACCACACCGTCATCATCCAACTTGGAAATGAAGGGAGTATTGAGCATTGTACTTATTTCCTTACCACTGGCATTGCTCAGCTGCTCCACATACGAGTTCATCATAGCCGACAGGTGATAGCGTGCAATCTCCTTACACTGTTCTTCCGACAAGCCGTCAACACTATTCTCCGTCAATCCGTTGTGTGGAATACGGGCCAATGTATCATTATACAAGCTATCGATATACGTATCTACGCCCTCGCTAAGAGGTGCATAGCAGGTATACTGACCGTAAGTATCCATCATGCGGTCATAACCCGATCGCTTCATGATAACATTGAACTGATGGAAGAGCGAGTCGTTCTCCTCCAAGAAATCCTGAATAGTCTGTCCTGTGAAGGTGTATAGGCTCGAATCATCGGGCTCCCAGCTACACGAGGTCAGTGTTACCGACGCACCAAGCAGTACGCCTACAGCAACTTTTATAATATTCTTATTCATAATCGATTCTATTAACATATAGGTTACTGACGCATGTTTAGTTCTTCTCTATTGTACCTCCATCGGAATATACGGGATTCTGCTCCAAAGCGTTATTCACCTCCATCTCGCTTTCAATGATAGGCATATATAGATAGGGCTCTGTCGGCATCTTTGCAGTTATACCCTTACCACCTCCTGATGTATACTTGCGGGCTATGAGGCTGAGCATTTCATCATAGTTCTTCACATAATCTCCCTGATAGGCCAAGATAAGGTCATAATTCACTCCTTCCACATGACGATAGTTGTAACGGAGCATATCAAACCAACGCTTGCCTTCGAAACAAAGCTCACGTGCCCGCTCGTCCATCACCAGTAGTTCCAAATCACTCGCCGTGGCTGCAAATGAATTGAATGCGCTCACCTGACGGTTTACATATCCAGCAACATCTATGCTGTCAAACGGAACAGACGATACAGCGTATTTCGTCGAATCAATGGGTGATTTTGTACTCTCATCCGTGGAATGTATGGCACGAGTGTTCACTATCTGTACTTGGCGAACTGCCTCCACGTTGTATCGTGAAATGGTCTGATTGATTTGGAACAATTGGTCGGCCAATGCAAGCGAATCTTCCACTGTAGACACTGTAGCCAACTGCTCCACAAGGCCTGCTTGAGCTTTAGCCTGTATGAGCGCTTTCTGCACCAGGGCCTCAGCCTTCATCAACATCACATCAGTAGCGCGGTATACCACCCAGTTCTGGTTATAGGGGTTGAAAGCACGATTACCACGAATCGCTGATGCCGGGTTCTGCCCCATAAATGTCAAGCCGTTCATCCCTACATGCTTACGGATGAAGAAACCTTCTTCGGCAGCTCCATTAAAGTCGTATACACTTTCAAATCCACGGACATCATAGATGTAGTGACTTGTATTGTCGAACACGTAGTTGGCCCTACCTGTTCCTACCTTAGCATACGGTTTGCTTGCATAGAACTGCGGTTGGGCATTGGCATTATTATTAATACGGTTATATACGACACACAGTCCTTCGTTGTTGGTAAACTGCAGTTCGAAGAGTGACTCCTGTCCATTACCATTCTCGCTGAACAACTGATCATAATAGCTGCTTGCAGTACTCAATCCCCAGCCATCGTCATCCAACGTCTGTGCTCCAAAGCTGTTGGGATTGCCCGGTGCGTTCTCACGATTTCTGCGGATGACGTTGCTATACTCTATCACTTTGTCGTAGCAATACTCATCGCCATAGATAGATGCCTTCCAAAGGTATACATCGGCAAGCAATGCATAGATACCGTCACGAGTGAAATATCCACAACGAGTCCAATCAGCTACAGGAATCGCCTGTGTAGAGAGTGCATTGTTCTTCACCTCTTCCAAATCGGCGATAATCTGATCGATAACCACGCTCGGCGCTACCTGAGGAACATTCATCTCCTGTGAGCTGTTCTTGTATGGCTCCAATATGAGGGGCACATCGCGGAACACACGCACAAGATAGAAGTAGCAGAGCGAACGCAAGGCCTTCATCTGCGCCACATTGTTGAGATGGTCACCCTCCATGTAGTTGGGGTCGATATCCATCACCTCCTCAGACTTGGCAATGACCAGATTACATGCATTGATTACTGCATAAAGGTCGCCCCAGTTAGCATAACTGTTCGTTGTCTGTATGTTAGCAGAGTAAATCTGGTTGAGGTCTCTGTTGTTCAACGATGAGTTGAGGTTCAGTTCATCAGAACGTGATGTCCATACCACCAACCGTTGCTGCAGACCACTGGTTGCCATCTTGGAATAGGCACCATTGACCATCAGGGTCACATCATTTTTTGTTTGCCAAAAATCCTCTTCCACCGTCTTGTCATCGGGTAGAATAACGGTATCTATACACGATACCAACAGCAAACCGGATGCTATGATTGATATTAGCTTCTTCATATTCTTAGTATGTATTAGAATCCAATGTTGATATTAGCTGTGAACGACTTGGCGCGCGGTGTCTGCGACTTATCTATAGCCTGTCCCCATCCACCAATAGAGATTTCGGGGTCAACACCCGAGTAGCGAGTCCAGCAGAAAAGATTGTTAGCCGTCACATAGAATTGCAAGCGATTGAGACCGTATTTCTTCAACTCCTTGGGATCGAAGTTATAGCCAACCTGCAAGTTCTGGAAACGTAAGAACGAACCATCCTCCACATAGCGGCTTGAACCCTGGTAGTTGTAAGCCGAATTATCGTTATACACATAGATAGCACGTGGCATCAAGGTCTCATCACCATCCTTACGCCAACGCCAGTTGACAGAAGAGGCCTGATTATAGGCTGTAGACATTGACTCCAATGTCATACGGGCCTGGTTGATTACCTTATTTCCGTAACGATACATGAAACGTGCCTTCAGATTCCAACGTCCATAATCGAACGAGATGTTGAAACCACCACTCAACTTAGGCAAACAGTTGCCGAGATACACGACATCAAGGGCATTGATTTGTCCGTCGTGGTTGACATCCTCATAGATTGCATCACCACCCTGGAACGAGTAGGAGGGATTGCCATCCACATAATTGTATACCATGCGCTGGGGGAGACCGTTGGCCTGCATGATAACCTTACCATCGGCACCCACTACAACAGGGAATGTCTTACCCTCGGCAAGCATATTGTTGAGGTTAGCCTCAAATTCGTCAGCTGTCCAATTCTTCTCAGTACGCAGATTGGTCAGATAGTCATAGGTATACTGGTATACACCTTTGTAACGGAATCCATAGACAGATCCCAGAGGATTACCCACCTGAATACGATTCTGATAGGTACCACGGTCATTGAATTTCCAATCAGAGTTGATAGAGTTGAGCACACGCTCATCCATATCGACAATCACATTGTAGTTCTGTGCTATATTGAATCCAGCACTTACCGAGAATTTACCCACCTTAAGGAATTTTCTGGCATTGACATTCATTTCCCAACCGTCGTTGGTCATGTTGCCCGCATTCTGATAGGCCAGCTCAGCATAACCTGTGGTACTGGGGATTCTTACTTTGGTCATCAAGAGGTCTCTCGTGTCCTTATGATAGAAGTCGAAATCCACATCTACGATATCCTTGAGGAAGGTCAAGTTGAAACCAAGGTTATAAGACGTTGTCTTCTCCCAACGCAAATCATCGAGTTTGAGTCCGTCCATGGCTGCTCCTGCCATACCATTATAACTACCAGCGTTCAGGTTATACGCATTATAGAAAAGGTAGTCAGCATCGGGAGCCTTACCTACTATACCCCATGAGGCACGTAAGCCGAGCATCGAGATATGCTCACGCAAAGGATCGAAGAACTTCTCATCCGAGATGTTGTAACGCATTGAAGCGCCAGGGAAGTAGGCCCACTTCTGTTTGGGACCAAACTTGGAGTCACCATCGGCACGGAGCGAGAATCCTAAGTTGTAGATTCCTTTATAAGAGGCGTGTGCATTGTAAAGGAGGTATTGTGAGTTGGCACGGCTGTTGCCGCTACTGAGTCCATTAGTTTTATCATTAAAGGGCAGTGCACCTGGAGCTGTGGACGAAGTGATACCATCGGGCAGTGAGTATTGGCGCACAAACTGGTTGGTACTGCGCTGTGTGCTCATCTCGTAGCGTCCCAACATGGTCATCGACCAGTCCTCATTCTTGAAATAGGGGGTAAACACAAATTCTCCTCGAGCTCCTACGCGAGTACGGTTGCTCTCAGACTTTTCACTGGTATTGTAGGAGAAATTATTGCCCCATGTACCCGATGACAGACCAGCTGCAGCATATGCTGGAGTAGATGCCGCGTAGATGTCAAAGTCGATACGTCCGTTGAAAGTCAAGCGATGTTCGCCATAGTCCACACCCAACAACTCATACTTGATGTTGAAGTCAGGAGTGATGCGATAGGTGGTCTCATTCTTCCAAGCCATGGCTGCGTATGCTAGCGGATTACCCAACGAGCGGATAGCGCGCATCTCATACGAAGAATAGTTGCCCGTATAGGGTGTGTTCCCATTGAGAGTACCCTGTGGAGCCATGATATGGAAATGTTCAGTATCATTTCCTGCAGCATCCTGACGATAGACACTCATGTTGGGTGCTATCTGCTGGGCGATACCAAGCAGTCCGGCATAGTTCTTGAGATTATCGGTATAAGTCAATGCGAAGTTTGTCTGGAAACGGATACGGTCTGACACGTCATAGTCAAGCACCAAGCGAGTAGTCAATCGGTCGAGGTCCTGCTGGATGATTGAACCACTCTGCTTGTCGTAACCTCCAGAGATACGGAACTGTGCCTTCTCACCACCACCACTGATGTTGAGGTTGTATGAGTGCATGCCACCAAACTGAGTCACGAGGTCTACCCAATCGGTATTATTATTCCAGTTCTGATACTCAGCCCACGACTTGTCGTAGTTGATCTCGCGAATGTTGGCCGTAGCTGTATTCGACTGGTTGGGATTATAATACTCCTCCTTGAGCAGCATGGTGTAGTCATCACCAGTGAGGAGGTCGTATCCCTTGGGCTGCCACGTTCCTGTATACTTATAGGAGAAGTTTACACGAGGCTTTCCACGGCTACCACGCTTGGTGGTAATCAAAATCACACCGTTAGCACCCTTCGAACCCCAAACTGCTGTTGCAGCGGCATCCTTGAGGACGTTAATATCGGCAATATCCTCTACATTCACCGAAAGCAACGAAGCATATTCTTCATCCGTGGCGTTGGTAAAGTCGAAGGTCTCATCGGGATTATCAAAGATCTTGTCGTCAACAACGATGAGCGGCTCGGCATTACCATTGATAGAGGTCACACCACGCAGACGCATCGTAGTACCTGCACCAAGGTTACCAGAGTTCATCACGATGTCGAGACCGGCAATCTCACCCTGTAGCGCCTCATCGGCTGAGGTAAATGCCATACCTTCCACCTCAGCAAGGTCAAATTTCTGGCTTGCCACAGTCATTTCCCTCTCTGGGATTGACAGACCACCTGAGCTGGTGCGGTTACCCTCTACTACCACCTCATTCAGTGAAGTCGACTCGGCCTCCATCACGATAGTGAAGAATACCTTATCACCAATGGCGAGAGTCATGGTCTTGTTACCTACGTATGAAATCACCAATTTGTTCTTGGGGTTCTTGATCTCCAACGAGAAGTTACCCATCATATCAGTCTGGACCGCACTGACGATACGATTGTCATTGTCACGCTCTGTGACGTTGGCAAACATTACAGGTCCCATCGGGTCTTCTACCGTACCTGATATGACCTTGCTCTGTGCCATAACGCCCTGTGTCAGCAGACAGAACAGACATATCATTAGGACTTTTGCTCTTGACATAGTATATATCATTTAAATTGTTAGCTTATTCCTTTAATTATCTCCAAGCATCATCATACCTCTTACTCTTATTATAGCAGAGTGGAGTACTTACCTGATGCACCACAGCAAAAGAAGATACGGCAATAGAGGTCGCTCTCTTCTTGTCCTGATCATATTCGTAGTCGCGAGCCATCTTGTTGACTATACGGTCATTGGCATTGGCATCGATAACAATATGCTGGTTAGCCGCATCGGTAATGGTGAGCACACCTCCCGCACTCTCAGAAGTAATATTAACCGGTATACCCAAGTCAGAAGAATAGAGCGACTGGTAAGTAGTCTCCTTCACATGATTGTCGGCAAATACCGAGTTGTTCTGGAAATGATAGCGCACAAAGGCACGTACAGCATCAATCATCTTCTTGGCCTTTGCCTTGCCTGCTGCCTCTTGCGCATCTGTAGCATCCTCCGATGTAGCCTCCTCAAATACTGCATTTATCTGCTCATGTGTGGGGAGTCCCATCTGCTCGTGCGCAATCTGCATGGCAGCATTATCCGGAGCATAAAGTGTATAGTTGTAACCATTCAGGAAGTTCACATTGTTATCCAACGCTCTGCCTTCCTTTCCTGAGAACACGATATATCGGTCTATAGGGGGAGTCTGTCCCTCTTCCATTGCCGTACTACTGATTCCTGCCCATGCCATGAGTGTCTTGTCCTCAAAGGTATTGCACAAGTCGAGGAATGCCTGGAAACGTTCACTGTTTCCTGTGAGCACTTGACTGACACTTGTGATACAGGGCTGGATAAGACCGTCTATCTGGAAAGCCCAACCGTTGGCCTGCTTCCATCCTCTTACAATCTTGGCAGGTTCCACGCCATTATCCAGCTGTGCACCACCATAGATAGTACCTGAATAGATGTCATTACCGGCATCCACGAAATCGGTAATCTTAATAGCTCCACCATGCTTGGTCAGGTAATAGTTGTTTACAAGCTGCTCACCGGCATCAAGCACCACCGTGTTATAGTTAAGCATATCAGAAACCTGCGATGCATACGGAGATTTCGTAGCGTTGGATTCCATCTTTGCTATATCGAGCACAGTTTCATAGATTGAATCCAAGTTGATTTCGCCTGTCGTTGGATTGAAGGGATGCAGCTTGGCACCATACGCTGTCTTGGGAGCACGTCCTGTAGTGTCAATGTAGGTGTAGAACTCCATAGCACGGGGTGTACTTGTACCCAACGATACGGGATCAATGAAGCACTTCTTCATGCTCTCGTTAGAGGGAATGAAGTAGAGGTAGTTGGACTTCATAGCCATCAGATAGTAGTACATATCAGCACCGAAGATAGCCGCATTGGCACCCGAGGTCTTGTCTTGCGAGAAGTATCCCATGATAGAGAGCTCGGGATAAATGATTGCCGGACCAATTACCGAGCGGAACTCGTCGGGCGCATACAGCTGCTTCATCTTATAGATGACACCATTATTGGCTACCTTCACATCGTACTTACCATCAGTAACCTGTATGTCGTCCTTGGTCAGACCCATAAAGTCGCCCGAGCCATCATTGGTAATGGTACCGAACTTACTGGGTACGGTAGCAACAAACGAGGTCTGTATCATATTGTTGACAAAGGTGGTAAGGATACCGTTACCTTTGTTGTACAGAGCATCAAGGTTGGCAGGGAGGTTCTCCTTGGTGTTCTCCAAACCTTCGGCACCGTACAACTCGATGAAGAAGTCGCCTTCTCCACCAGGCAAGAAGTAACTCTCTATAGCCTCATCGGTAGGGACGAGGATAGCACCCATATCATCCAGATAATTGGCCGCATCCGTTGACGAATAGTACTGATTCCAACCCAAGTCCCACTCCAAACGGTTCGAGTTTGCTATCGCCACTCCTGAGGGAGCAAGTATGTTGGGAACTCCGCCCTGAGAACGTGAGCTGAAATAGCGTATCTGGAAGATAGAGTCTATAACGGGCTGGCCATACTGCATTGCCCATGAATTGTAGTTTGTTGTAGTGGTGGCATCGTAGTAGGGTGCACTATGGTAGTCTACGATACGCGAAATGAGCTTGGTGTTTTTCTCATTACGCAGCACCTGTGCAACGTTGCCGGGAGGCACCAACACATCCTCTACCTGATGGATATATCCATTGAGGCAGGTGATATCCTGCTTCAGCACCTTAGTCTGATAGATATAGGCAGTCTCCGAGTTATCTATCGAGGCACCTACAGGCTCTCCGCGCAGTATACCGAAATCCGAGTCGGTACCCGTGGTAGTGATATTGTTGGCCAACATCTGCTCACGGGTAAAATGCACCATCATCGGACGAGTGGCATCACTCACCACATGGATGCTGTTGTACCCCTTCCAATGTGAATTGTTCTTGGGCATTCCATCGGGAGTAGCGATATGGGTGATAGAGTCTATTACGCTGGCCGATGTCTCATGCTTGACCGCTCTGCCACGGCTCACATTATTATCATCCTGCTTCACATTGGAAAGCATACCGGCAAGCAGGGCATTGTCGAGCATGGAAGAATAGAGAATCTGCTTCTTCATGGCTTCAGACAGGTCTTCGTAGCAGGTAGCTCCATACGGATTGTTTCCGTTCTGGAAGAAACGCTCGAAAGCCTCGTCATTGGCAGGAAAGACTGTCTTACTACCCGTCTTGGCAAGTACCTCGGCATACTCCAAGTCATCGACCAGCCGCAGATAAGTGTTAAATGTACCCTCTAGATGAGTACCCTTTCGAAGCTCCTCATAGATACTCTCACCGAGCCATTCCGGCTTCGTGCCTTCGGGGACAAGCAATTCCCTCTCGCAAGAGGAAAGCATCGCCATGGCAACAAGAGATGCGCATAAAATGAGTTTTTTCATAAGAATTTTAAAGTATTGTTAGTATTGTCTTTCATCTCCACCGTCCACCTTGCAGATGAAGGAATCCCACGATGCAAGAATTCTAATAAATGCAAAATAGACCTTACAATTCACAAAGGAACAAAAAAAAACAGAAAGAGCAATGTTTTTAACACAATATTTTGTCGGAGAAGACAAAAAAGCCAGTCACGATTGAGTATCTATATGGTGAGACTGGAATTTCAGCGTATAGAAACTGGAATCTCTGCATGTAGAGACTGTAGTCTCTCTATTGTGGGACTCGAGTCTCACTCCGCTGAAATAATTTGGTACTGAGGTGTACTGGAAGGCACACATTCCTTCTCGCCCTGCCATACATACATAAATCAAAGGGTGGCCCCATATGGAGCCACCCTTCGGTTATTGTTATGTGTAACAAAGATTACTTAGCAAGCATCTTCTTACCATTCTGGATGTAGATCTGACCCTTTACAGGAGCGAGGATACGCTGACCCTGGAGGTTGTACATATTGTTGTCAACCGGACGGATAACCTCTACATTGTCGATACCTACTGCATCAGCAGCGATGTTCCATACCTTCAGGTTGTCGAACCAGCAGCGACGGTCTACGTTGGTGTAGTTAGAATAGAGGACAAACTTAGCAGGTGCAACTTCGGGGAGATCAAATGTTGCAGAAGTTACAGTACCCTTAGAACTGATAGTGGTGCAATACATGCTCTTTGCGCCGTAGTCAAGCACGATGTCGAACTGTGTCTTGTTGCTTGCAGCTGCAATAGCGGCGTTGCTTGCAGAACCAGAACCTACCTTCGGAAGCTTGGTATAGTCGATACCGAATGTGTTCATGTCGTCATTGCCATCGTAAGGAGAGTAGAAGAGACCGCAGATGGTGTCACCCTCAGCTGTGAGAACCTTATAACCAGTCTTAGACTTGGTGAGGTTACCAGCATAGAAGTCAAACTTGATGTTTACGATGTCAGTTTCCTTAACAGGAGCACCTGAGAACTCAACTACTGCCTCAGAGTTACCTACGCGGAGCATGCCGAGAGAGTCGGTAGCGATAACAGCACCAGTTGTTTCGTCTGTTGCGCTGCCCCAACCGAGAGCATAAGGATATGAACCTGTGATGTCGGTGAAGGTCATCACACCCTTGGCACCAGCGATGGTGTAGTATGTAGAAGTTTCACCCACTGAGTCGGGCTCTGTGGTGTGCTCCTCAAACGCTACGGGAGCCTCTGTAGTACCGAAGTCGATGTTAACGATCTCTGTGTAGTCGATAGCAGCCTTGAAATCCTCAGCCATAACCTCAAGAGCAGCCTTCTGGTCGATGAGTGCCAATGAGTCGGCAGAAGAGAACGGAGCCTTCAGCTTCTCAGCATACATAGCCTCTGTCTTGGCAATCATAGCAGCATAGTCACCCATCTTTGAAGAGCTTGAGTAGATGCGCTGGCCGATGAGCTGATGAGCAGCAGCAATAGCACCCGGCATGTCGGTCAAAGGCTTGTTCATTGCGATGAACGGATTGATGTAGTTGTTGTTGAGGAAGCGTACACCATGAGTCATGATAGTATCGGGGATATTGATGTCTTCCCAATAGGTATCAAGAAGGTCGTCCTCGCTCATAGCTGCCCAACCATCGTAGCGTACCTTAGCCTCATCGGCACCTTCCTTCAGCATTTCCTTACCCCAAGGCAGTGTGTCGTTAGCCTCGCTAACGTAACCGTTAGCTACGTCGATACGGCCCTGAAGAGCCTCGAGCTGTGTAGCTACAGCGTCCAAATAAGCCTTTTCTTCAGGTGAAAGTTCACCTTCTACAAGCACCTTATAGAGAACAGGGTTGGTGAACTGAATATCGAAACCATCAGTTGCTGCACTGTTAGTGTTACAGATAATACCCAATGTAATCTCCTTTGCTTCAGTCAACTCATACTTGAAGACATAGTCAGTATTACGAGCTGAATTCAGAATAAACACTTCAGTAGTGTCACCATTGAAGAAGAGCTGTGTTGCAGCATTTTCATTCGCCCAAGAGCGAGCCCAACGAGCCTTGTCGAGAGTCATCATACCGCCCTGACCAGTAACGCCCCAGTAATAGGTACCAGGCTCCAATGTTGCGGTCAAAGTTGCGATGTTGTTCCAGTCACCAGAAGCCTTGCGCTGCCACTGAATCTGCAAGGGGCTATCAGCAGCTGCGGTCTTATGTGACCAACGGTCGGTAGTCCATGTCCAAGGAGCCTTGCCGTTATAATCGTTGCTAAGCTTATTCCACTTGCTTACCCAGTTCATCCAGTTAGCAGAGTTGTTACCAGTATTTGAAGAACCATCGGTAGTAGGAATCAAATCCAATACGTTTGAGAAGTTGTCTTCTACAAAGAGGCCCCAGCTGTTCTCGAGGTTCTCCATGTGTGTAGCCATGTCGGCAGGAGAAGCGTTGGCTGCAAGAGCATCTTCTACAGCCTTGATGTAACCCTGGAGGTCACCATCCTTACCCTCAAAGCTACCATCAGCCAGATACTTCTTGAAGTAAGCGATGCGATCGTTGGCGATACGGTCATCGTATACCTCCTCAGCAGTGTGGCACTCTACGTCCTTAATGATAAGGCCTTCAACCATACCGCGGAAGTCAATCATGATGTTACCATCCTGAGGAGCCTCAATAGCGAAGAATACCTCTACGAAGTCGTCAGCATTGAAGCTGAACTGATAAGCACCACCAACACCATTCTCACCGTAAACGAGAGTGGTACCATCCTTTGTACCCAAAGCACCGTCGGTATTGAAGTAAGCATTGATGTAATTGGTACCAGCACCGGTCAAGTCGTGGTCGGTATAACCAGCAGCGATACCCTTTGCCTTGAGTGATACTACGTATGTACCACCAGCATCAATCTTCACAGCCTGATACATACCAGCTTCGAGTGCGGTCTGTCCAGCCTGAACAGCTACACCACCGTCTTCAGCGGGACCAAACACTGCTGCCAACGGATAGTTTGTCTCATCTGTTGCAGTCCAACCATCTGTTGTACCGTCTGTGAACTGACCATTTGTCACGAGATTGGCGCCCGTGATTCTGTACTTGGCAACCTTTGTATACACATAATCGCCAGAGTTCCATGCATTCGCTGTCAAAGCTACAACAGCAAACATACATGCTGAGAGTAATTTTTTCATCATAGCTCTTAGTATTAAAGTTAATAAATTATGTATTTCATATTAATTAAAGTGGCGAAATTAAACGAAAAACATTGTTTGTAAAACTTTTTAGGCATTTTTTTGACCAAAACATGTTGTCAAACATATTTTCGAGGGCGTAAAAAGATGTTGGTGGAGAAAAAACGAAACAAAAAAGGCGGGAGAAAACTCCCGCCAATAACAAACCTCTAAAACTGAGTTGTCCTACCTGGATTCGAACCAAGACAAACAGAACCAAAACCTGTTGTGCTACCATTACACCATAGGACAATCCTCATGTGCCTCCTTTCGGAAAAGCGCTGCAAAGATAGAGGTTTTTCTTTATCTCTGCAAGGTTTTTTCTTTTTTTATTCAGCTATGAGCAAGAAATAGTTTTTCTTGCCACGCTGAACGAGCAGGTACTTGTCGTTGAGCAGGTCCTTGGTGGTAATCTCCTGGTCGAAAGCGGCAAGCTTCTCCTTGTTGAGCGATACACCACCACCCTGTGCCATCTTGCGCATCTCGCCCTTGGAGGGGAATACGGCCGACTCCTCGGCAAAGAGGTCTACGGCCTTGATGCCTGCCTCAATCTTCGCGCGCGATACTTTAAATTGGGGTACGCCCTCGAATACGGCGAGCAGGGTGTCTTCATCGAGCTTCACCAGTGCATCGTGGGTGTTGTTGCCGAAGAGGATGCCCGATGCCTCCACAGCAGCCTCGTAGTCGGCCTCAGAGTGTACCATGACGGTCACCTCCTTGGCGAGGCGCTTCTGCAGGATGCGCAGGTGGGGAGCCTCGGCATGTTCGGCGATGAGTGCCTCAATTTCTTCACGACCTATGGCGGTGAAGATCTTGATGTACTTGGCAGCATCGTCGTCGCTCACGTTGAGCCAGAACTGGTAGAACTTGTAGGGTGAGGTGTAGCGTGGGTCGAGCCATACGTTGCCCGACTCGGTCTTGCCAAACTTGCCACCGTCGGCCTTGGTGATGAGCGGACACGTGAGGGCATATACCTCATTGCCGCTGGTGCGGCGGATGAGCTCTGCACCGGTGGTGATGTTGCCCCACTGGTCGCTACCGCCCATCTGGAGCTTACAGTTCTTATGCTCGTTGAGGTAGAGGAAGTCGTAGCCCTGGAGCAGCTGGTAGGTAAACTCGGTGAAGGAGAGTCCGTCGCGAGCCTCGCCATTGAGACGCTTCTGCACTGAGTCCTTGGCCATCATGTAGTTTACGGTGATGTGCTTGCCCACCTCTCGTGCGAAATCGAGGAAGGTGAAGTCCTTCATCCAGTCGTAGTTGTTCACGAGTTCGGCGCAGTTGGGCGCATCGCTCTCGAAGTCGAGGAACTTGGCCAGCTGCTTCTTGATGCACTCCTGGTTGTGGCGCAGAGTCTCCTCATTGAGGAGGTTACGCTCCTGTGACTTGCCCGAGGGGTCGCCAATCATACCGGTAGCACCGCCTACGAGTGCCAGGGGCTTGTGGCCGCAACGTTGCAGGTGACGCAGCATCATCACACCGCAGAGGTGTCCGATGTGCAGTGAGTCGGCTGTGGGGTCAATACCCAAGTAAGCCGTTACCATTTCCTTACTCAAGAGTTCTTCTGTTCCCGGCATCATGGTGTGTACCATGCCGCGCCATTGGAGTTCTTCTACAAAGTTCATATATTACCTTATTTATTATCGTGGCACAAAGGTAGTGTAAAATTTCGATTTAGCAGCAGTCTGCCTCAGAATTATTCAAACGAAGCATCGTCATGCGATTTGAGGAAGGCCACGATGTTCTTGGCAACGAGGCTGCGCACAGACTGTTCGTCGGCCTCCATATCCTCACTGACGAGTTTGTACAGTACATTGACATCGCCATACGTGTCGCTCTCCAGCAGCAGGTATTTGAAGGGCATGTCGAGCAGGGTATCGGTGTTGTAATCAAGTCCAAGACTGACATATATACCCTGCTTGCGCAGCTGCTCGGCCTGCTCGGGTCCTCCGCGATAGCCGTGGAGCACCCAAGGATGCTTGACACCCATCTCCTTGCGTATGGCAAGAAGTTCGTCCACAGCCTTCACGCAATGCACGATCAAGGGTTTGTGCAACATCTCGCTCAGCTTCACATGTTCACGAAACACCTCCATCTGCACCTCCATCGGTACGGGGCTCTTCTTCTTGTCGAGGCCTGCCTCGCCTATGGCCAGCACATGCGGCTGCATGGCTATCACGGCCACCTTGGCCATCTGCACCCTCCAGTCGTCCTCAATGTCCCAGGGGTGCAGGCTCACCGAGTACGCGTGGCCCGGGTACGTGCAATAGGCCGTAGGGGTAAGCTGCACGACAGCTGTTCCTGGCTCCTCGGGAAAGTCGTGGGTATGTATATCGTATAGGAAACTCATGGTACGGGGTCATAGCCCGAGCCTCCCCAGGGGTGGCATCGGAGGATTCTACGTATGGCCAGATAAAGCCCTTTGAAGGGACCGTGCTTCTTCAGTGCCTCGATGGCATATTGCGAACATGTGGGTGTGTAGCGGCACGAGGGAGGGGTGAGCGGAGAGATGCACGCCCGATAGAAGTATATCGGCAGCAACAGGATGAATGTCAGCAGCTTCTTCATAGCTCGGCACCTATTTTGTCCAACAAGCGCACGACCCTCTTCTCCACATACTCGGTCGATTCTATCTCGGCAGAGACGTAGATGAAGGCCACCAGCAGCCCCCTGCCGCTTTGGGCGACTTGCTCTACCAGTGCATGCTTGTTCTTGCGGTACGCCTCGCGAATCTGCCTCTTCACCCGATTGCGGTCCACGGCATCGTGGAAGCGCTTCTTCGGCACGCTGATGAGTATGGATACTCCCTTCTGCACCGCCTCCTCGACAGGGAGAAAGACAGCCCTGATGGGATAGGACGATGCCGTGCGGTTATCGCCCTGGAAAAGGTGGTCCATCAGTATGCGGCTGCATAGGCGTTCGCTCTTCTTGAAAGTGTTTCTTGCGGGTGACGGCATGGTCTTGTTTCGTATTATCTAAGGAGCGTAGCGAAGAATCTCATGTCAAGGGTTGGTGAGAGATTCTTCGCTACGCTCAGAATGACAGAATGTGAGAGTACGCGCTCTCCTGTTACTTATTGTTCTTGGCCAGATACTGCTCGAGGGCCATCGTCATCGAGGGTGCCTCAGCTGTGGGGGCCTCGAGGTCGAGACGCAAGCCAGCCTCCTTGATGGCAGCTGCCGTGGCAGGACCGAAGCAGGCAATCTGCATATCGCCCTGATTGAACTCGGGGAGGTTCTCCTCGAGCGATACGATACCCGAGGGGCTGAAGAATATCATCATGTCATAGCCATCCAGCTCGCCCGGCTCGAAGATATGACTCACCGTACGGTACATCACAGCCTCGGAGTGCTGCAGGTTATGCTTGTCGAGCATTGCTGTGATTTCATCATTATGCACGCTTGAGAGGGGAACAAAGTATTTCTCGTTCTTGTGCTTCACCATGAGGGGGAGCAGGCCATCCATCTTGCCATTATCACCGAAGAAGATCTTGCGCTTGCGGTACTGGACATACTTCTGTATATAGAGTGCTATCTGCTCCGACACACAGAAATACTTCATGGTCTCGGGTACATTGACACGCAGCTCTACGCATAAATTAAAGAAATGGTCAATAGCATGGCGTGAGGTGAACACAATAGCCGTATGGTCCAGAATGGTCACTTTCTGTTGTCTGAACTCCTTTGAGCTCACACTCTCAACTTTAATAAACTGCTTAAAGTCGATTGTTACACCATACTTACGCGCAATATCAAAATAGGGCGATTTGTCCGATGCCGGTTTAGGCTGCGAAACGAGAATCTTGTTAACTTTCAAAACGGTATAAATTTTCTACTTTTTACACATATTGAACCAATGCTTTTCCTGCCAAAAGGAGGGGCATTATTTCGAGGGTGCAAAGGTAGACAAATAATTGCAAACTGCCATATTTTTTTGTGCAAAAGATGTAAAAAGCCTTGAAAAGCAAGCATATTTCAGCCAAAACAACGGTTATTATAGCCAAAACAACAATCATCCTTGCCGACAGGTCGAGCAGTACCGACAGGGTGGAAAACAGGTAGGAAATTACCCCCGTCAGGAGCAGCCAATCCCGGTAGCATTGCTTCCAGACGCTTGCCCTGAAGTGGTCAAAGAAGATATGGTTGATGAGCAGGAATACCCCCTGCTTGAGCAGGTATCCAATCAGAAAAATGGCGAAGAGGGATACCAGCAACAGATGTCCCTGCCCATCATCTGCCCGATACTGCACGATATACGCTGTCGCCTGCAGCGCCATGGTCAGGCATGCCATGAGGAGCATGAGGATGCGGTTCCTGACGACACTCGAGTTGCGTGTCTCGCTATCAGAGAATCCTCGGGGAAGGAAGAAGGTCTTGAGCATATTGCCGACAAAGCCAGCCTTGTCGGCCAGCAGCGAGGCCAAGAGGAAGGTGCACAGCAGCCACACACCGATGAACCAGTCGTTGGCATACAAGGGGATGTGCTGAGGGATACCCTGCACACGCTCTGCCCACATTGTCATTTCGGCCGTTTCCATCGGTGTAAACTGATGTTGATATTCTCAGATTGCTGCAAACTTGCGTATATTCTTGTCCCACTTCGGTGTGCTGAGCAGCATCTCCATAGCTTCGGCAGGCGTGGTGGCCACCTTCCATATGTCGGCATGGATGGCCCGCATGAAGTTCTCCTCCACCGCCTTCTCCAGCTGTGCCAGCAGCGCATCGTAGAATCCGTCTACGTTGAGCACGACGATGGGGTTCACGTAGAGTCCCAGCTGCTTCCAAGTGATGATCTCGAGCAGCTCCTCCATGGTGCCGCATCCGCCCGGCAGGGCTATGATGCCGTCCGAGAGGTTGGCCATCGTCTGCTTGCGCTCGTGCATCGAGGGTGTCTCTATCAGCTCGGTCAGCCCCTCGTGGTGCCATCCTTCGCGCACCATGAAGGTGGGTATCACGCCCGTCACCTTGCCGCCAGCCTCGAGGGCCGCATTCTCGATGGTGTTCATCAAGCCCAGCTTGCCCGCTCCGGTAATCAGTGTCAGTCCATGCCCGGCAATCAGGTGGCCCAGCTCCTCGGCTGCACGGAAATATTTCTCATCAATCTGCGTGCTCGAGGCACAGTATACGCAAACAGATTTCAATTGTGAATTGTCCATTGTCAATTATAATGCTCCGCATCAAGATTCCTTGCTGGCTCGGCATAGTTCAAGCAAGCTTGACTCTGCTCTCGCTGTGCTGCGGAATTGTCAATTAATATCGGTAGTGCTCCGCCTTATAGGGGCCCTCCACCTTCACACCTATATAGTCGGCCTGTGCCTGTGTGAGTGTGGTGAGGTGTACGCCTATGCGCTCCAGGTGCAGGCGAGCCACCTCCTCGTCGAGGTGCTTGGGCAGGCGATACACGTCGATGGGGTACTGCTTGCCGTAGAGCTCTATCTGTGCCAGTGTCTGGTTGGTAAACGAGTTGCTCATCACGAATGAGGGGTGACCGGTGGCGCAGCCCAGGTTCACCAGACGTCCGTCGGCGAGCAGGATGATGCTGTGTCCGTCGGGGAAGTAGTAGCGGTCCACCTGCGGCTTCACGTTCTCGCGGCGTATGCCGGGATAGTTCTTCAGCGCCTCCACCTGTATCTCATTGTCAAAGTGGCCTATGTTGCACACGATAGCCTGGTCGGGCATCGCGGTCATGTGCTCTATGCGCACGATGTCGATGTTGCCTGTCGTGGTCACGAAGATGTTGCCCTGCGAGCAAGCCTCCTCCATGGTCACCACCTGGAATCCCTCCATGGCAGCCTGCAGTGCGCAGATGGGGTCAATCTCGGTCACCAGCACACGGGCACCGTATGAGCGCAGGCTATGTGCGCAGCCCTTGCCCACATCGCCGTAGCCGCATACCACAGCCACCTTGCCGGCAATCATCACGTCGGTAGCGCGCTTGATACCATCGGCCAGCGACTCGCGGCAGCCGTAGAGGTTGTCAAACTTGCTCTTCGTCACCGAGTCGTTCACGTTGAAGGCGGGGAACAGCAGCTTGCCCTCCTCCTTCATCTGGTAGAGGCGGTGCACACCTGTGGTCGTCTCCTCGCTCACGCCGCGTATCTCCTTGGCCATGGCGGTCCACAAGCCCGGCTGCTCGGCCAGCACCTGCTTGAGTATAGCCTTCAGCTCAGCCTCATCCTCACCGCCCGACGGGGTGTCGAGCACTGCCGCATCCTTCTCGGCATCCACGCCCAGGTGTATCATCAGGGTAGCGTCGCCACCGTCGTCAACGATCACGTTGGGACCCTTGCCGTCGCCGAAGTTCAGCGCCTGCAGCGTGCACCACCAGTAGTCGGCCAGCGTCTCGCCCTTCCATGCAAACACGGGCACGCCGAGGTCGGCAATGGCAGCAGCGGCATGGTCCTGTGTAGAGTAGATGTTGCATGAGCACCAGCGCACCTCGGCACCCAGCGCCTTGAGCGTCTTGATGAGCACGGCCGTCTGTATCGTCATGTGCAGCGAGCCCATCACTCGAGCCCCTGCCAGCGGTTTGCTGTCGCCATACTTCTCGCGCAGCGCCATGAGTCCCGGCATCTCATGCTCGGCCATGTCGATTTCCTTGTGTCCAAACTCGGCCAACGTCATGTCGGCCACTTTATACGGGAGGGTTGAAAAAAGCTGTTCAGTCATATTCTTCCTTAATTTTATTTTGTGATGACAAAATTAGTGCAAAATTTCGATTTAGTGAAGGCAATGCAAGTTAACTTGTATTATTGAACGTGAGAAATTTAGTTTAGGCGAGCGAAAAAGCAAATTTCTCGGATAAACCGAGTGCCGAACCACAGAGATATATCTGATTACACGGACACAAATAATCTTAATAGATTAACACATTAACATACATTCAAAGATAGGATAAAGGACTCAGGAATACGAACAGTTGTTTATCTCGCTACATAATTCTTGAAGAATCCTGCCAAGCCCCCTTGGCAGGAAAAGCTTGCCGCGTGGCTTGTTATGGGCAGAAGGAAAACTTTATCTATTGATATAGAGTGCGTTGCATTTCGCCCCAGCGGATTGTCACTATAAATATCACTAAAAAGTGCGGTATATAGAATTTTCATTTTTGGCCTGGCAATGGCAAACCGATATGTAGTACTGTACACCTCCTTACGTGTTTCTCCGTACGATAATCCATAAGCATCTGCCACTGCCAGGCCAAAAATGAAAATTACTATATAGGGGGATTTGGAGCCTCTGGCGCGTCGGATTTCGCCCCTAAGAAAAGCGAACCGCGTTGATTATCAGCATGAAATGGAATATGTCTTAATTTTCAACTTTCAATTTTCAATTCTTTCTGCCAGGGGGTTGCCAAGGGGGGGGGCATGCACCGCTCGCGGTACATGCATGTAATGGATTTGGTACAGACTTGTAACAGAATTGGTGCAGGCTTGTAAATTACGTGATGAGCCTGTAAGAAAATCTTGGAGCACCTGCGAGAAACAACGGACATGCCTTCGTGAGAAAACGCAGGTGCGTTTCTGAAAAAAGGCACATGCGTTTTTAAGAAAAGGGACAGCCCTTTTTCAAGAATGGCATGTGCGATTTTCCGTTTACAGCTTCTTGCATGCGAAATCAGAGCCTTGCAATAAATCTGACGGAGCCGTCCGTTACAAAAATCAGAGCCGTCCGATAAAACTGACGGACGGCTCTGATTGGATGGGGTTATTTCCAACCCATTTCCTCTTTTATTCTCGCTTGTACATCGTCAAAGCGGTCGATGTTTTGAAGCAGTATGGGTAAGTCCTTATTTATCCAGCCTAATAAAAGCAACAATTCGTTATGAATTTCTTGCACTCGATGCATGTTCCAGCATATTGACTCATTATGGAAGACTCGATTTCGGAATGCACGAAACCTGTTGAGCGGTGCTGATACGGTCTTTCGCTGACGGTCTTTCTTGAGGAGATAAGGGAACGCACGACGCAGGTCCTTCCACAAAATAAGTTCATACTCGGCATTGAGCAACGATACCCAGAAACCGAGGGTCAGCTCAGCAATAATCTTCGAGGGAGTTATTGACTCGTGACGACCCACAATCTGCTTGCTTGCCTTAGTCACATAACGATTCAAGTTGGTCAAGCCTGGAGTGGTGGGGAATATAGCATACCAATCTTCACGTCCAGTCATCGTCTCCAGTTCGCGACTCAGGGCATTGCGCAAGGCTACCTCCAACACAGAAAGCGATGTATAGAAAGATTCTGCCAATTTAATATTCGCCTGGTAATGCATGATTGCTCTCTCCTCATCATTGGGATACAGTGCAAAATAGCGTTCCATGCGCTTGTTGGAGAAAACTTTTTCGAAAAAATGTTTGTTATATTCCATAAAAGCTGTACCTTTGCTGTGCAGTCCCGGGCGTTCCTCTCCCAGTTTTTCAGATACTGGTGATGAATCCGGGTTTTTTTATTTCCTGTAGCGAAGGTACTACAACTTATCTATACCACCAACTTTTCCCTTATTTTTCTTCCTCCAAGAACTTTAGCAATGCCACCGCCACTGCCCTCATCCGCTCGTATGCCCAGCGCTTGGTGCCGTAGACAGCATCGTAGCGCTAGTCACGGGAAATCTCTATTGTCTTAGAAACAAAAGAAATGCACTTTTTTTCGTGCATTTTTCTATATAATATGCACTTTTTTTCGTGCACACTTTATCATAATGTGCAATGGAGAACACCCGTCACAGGCATCCTCCATTGCAGGAAAAAATTTATAAAAGTGCTATTGTATGGTTACAAGCGTTGCTTCTCGCTTTGGCCGGCACCTGTGCCCTTGTACTTGCTGTTCGTGGCATTGAATCGGTACGAGAGGGTGAGGCCTATGCGCTGATGGTCGTAGTACTCACTGAAGGTGGTGGAAGTGCCGATGCTGTATGCAGTCCTTGCATTGTATTGAGTGTGGAAGATGTCGTTGGCGGTGAGGGTTGCGCTCAGTGCCTTGCTCTTCAAGAATGATTTTGATACACGCAGGTCTACCGAGCCCGTTGCCTTGTGCATGGCCGAGCCTTGGCGGAATGCAGGGATGTAGTTTCCTTGTAGATTGATAAACCAGTCGCGAGGGAGGAGGAAGGTGTTGTCGAGGGAGAATTGCCAGCAGGGATCGTTCCACTGATAATCTATGCCGATGGCTTTCAGGTCGGCATCAAAGAAAGAGAGATTGATGGTGGCCTGCGGTTGCCATACGCCAATCTTGGGAGCAAAGGTGATGACACCACCATACGAGTAGGCCGATGGGACGTTCTTGAAGCCGATGATGGTGACGCCCGGATGAGTGATGTCGTTGTAGGCTTGTGTCACGGAGGTATAGCTATTGCGGGAATGCATGTACCAAGAGGTGAAGTAAATCCATTTCCATGCACCATCAAGCATGAGTCCCTTGCCTATATTCCTTTGCAGCAGGGGATTGCCTGTCATATATTCGTACTTGCTGCGGTAGTTGATGGTGTTGGTAAGCAGGCCATAAGGCGGATTCTCCGTCATCTGCTTATACGAAAGGGTGAGATTCCAGTTGCCCGTGGCATAGTTGGCCGAAAGCGAGGGGATGAGGTCGTTGTACGTAGGGCTCTGCTCGGACTTGTACACGCTATTTTCATAGTAGTTGGTCTGCTGGCGCTCGTAGCGCAGACCGGCACTGAGGTTCCACTTCTTGATGTTCATCGAATAGGAGGCAAAGGCCGAGTAGATGCTTTGCTTCACGTGGTTGTCGGCATCGGCCGAGAAGCCGCTCTGAAAGAACTGGTCGCGGCGGTCGGTGAATACCTCTTCGGTGCCTACCGTCATATGGCCCACGGGGAGCGCAGTGCTTGCCGTGGCTTTCACGGCATACAGATAGTCATTGACCAGACTTTGCGACTCGGCAGCCATTTGCTCATTGTTGAGAACCTGCTGTGTCGACTCGCTCTTGCCGAAGTAATAATCGGTATTCACGTCCACATGCCACTTGCCGATGTCGCCTACGTAATAGCCGTTGATGGTATGCTTCCAGCGAGTCTTGTTTTCGTTTATCTGTTCGGTATACAGTCTTTCTACAAACTCTCCATCGCGCTCGACCATCACGTCAGAATATACATATCTCTTATGATTGCCAAACGGCGTGTTGGGCGTGTAGCGCACACCCACCGAATGGTGCTCGTTGAAGTCGTAGTTTGCTCCTAATGTGCCGTAGAAATACTCCTGCCTTTGGTTATAGGATTTGTCGGTATGTGTCTTCCAAACCGATGAGGCATACAGAGCATCGTTGCTTGTGGAATTTCCATAGAGTGAGGAGTGTGTCACATAGCCACTGCCAAAGATGTCAAGCCCGCCCACACGATAGTTGAGCGATACCTGCTCGTAGTCTCTCCCCATCGCACCCTGCGAATAGTTGGCATAGAGGCTTCCGCTCCATCCATCACCCTGCTGCTTGATGGTGTGGATGCGGATAACGGCTGCGACGTTCGAGGCATACTCCGCGCCAGGCACAAGGATGACCTCGGTGGAGAGGATATCCTCGGCACGCAAGCGGTTGAGCTCGCTCTTGTCGCGTACCTTGCGGTTGTTGATGTATATCTCGGGAGTGCCGTGCCCAAGCACTGTATACTCGCCGTCTCTGCCAGCAACAAAGGGCAGGTGGCCGAGCAGTTCCGATGCCGTGCCCATCTTGGCAAACGAGGTTCCTGCAACGTTTACCTTCAGCCCACGGCTATTGGGCTCTATGAGCGGACGGTTGGCGCTAATCGTTACCTCAGCCAGTGCCTGCAGTTCGGATGAAAGTTGGATGCGGTTTTGCTGTTGCATCTCGGCTTTCTGAACGGTAGTCGTATATCCTATATAGGATGCTTTCAACAAATAAGTGGCATCATTCTTTCCCATCATCATGAAGGAGCCATCCTCCTTGGTCACGCAACCGTCAATAAAGGTAGAGTCGGCATCGAGTAGCAATACATTGCAATAGGACATAGGCTCGCCCTTCTCGTCCACCACCACGCCACTGACGCCTACGGCTGTGGTTTTGCTTTCCTGCTTCTGCACCACAAAATATTCGGGACGCTCCTTGGCCACGAAGGGCTTGCCCCACAATACGTGGCTGATGGCCCCGGCCTGTGTGGTGTCGCGGATGTCGGCGCTTACCTTGTATTTCTCCGTCTCGCTCACCGAGAAGATGATGCTCTTGCTGCCCTGCTGCTCGATGAGGCGCAGCGCCTTGGGCAGCGGCTCGTCGGTCAGCTTCAGCGTGATTTTTCCCTGTGCATTCACTCCCAATGCTGTGGCAAGCATCAATGCCATGCACAGCCATACCCGATAGAGGATGATTCTCTTCTGTTTCATTCTGTCTGTTGTGTTTTAGTCGTACTTTTCTTTTGTTCTTTACATCTAATACAACCGACATGGTCAATCGGGTACGGTCGGGAGGGCAAAAATAGTAAAAAAACGATATACAATGACAAAAACCTCGATTGTTCCTCCGTAACTATGTTTTTTTATCGTTACGGAGGAAGAATCCGCGTTTTTTACTATATTTGTCGCGAATTTCATACATTTCTTTTTCTGCTTCACCATTTGCAATAGATGCGGACTATGATGAGCGACTGCGTAGTCGTACAGAAACCTTCCGCATCGTGACGAAAACACGAAAAGCCTTACATACAGTTATGATTACGACATACGGAGTGGAGCGGAACAAATACAGCAGCAATCTTCAACGAGTTATTACATTGAAGGAGTTGTTCGGAAATTAGCAACGTCCGTATGGGCGTTTTCTTTTTTGCAGTGTGTGATTGAAGTTTGCAATGGAG
>JAFTVE010000021.1 GCA_017465905.1 Bacteroidaceae bacterium
AGTAACAATCAGCCCGGTATGGTACTGTGACTCGTTCAAATTATTAGGATCCGGATGGTTAGGGATAAAATAATCTCCATTTGATATTACAGCCACCATTGCCGGACTGTCAGCGTGGGAGTCCCAATTGAAAATAAGATTTCCTTTGCCGGCCTCATCTTTCCATACGGCACGCGTGCCCGGGGCATCGGCAGTGCCGAAAGTGAGTTGTACAAGCTTACCCTCAGTGGGTGTTTCGGGCACGATGTCATCGTTGTCGTTGCAAGCAACGAAAACGGAAAGGGGAAAGGTTAAAGCGGAAAGCTTTATCCAATTCAAAATTTTATGTTCTAGTTTATTCATATATTATTTTCAGTTTTCAGTTTTCACCTTTCAGCTTTCAGTTTCCCAAAGGTTTCCCCAAGTTCCGCGACGCTCCTTGGCGCCACCGAACTCGCTATCGTCACTGTCATGTCCCCATCCGCTAATGGCAAGCATGGTTGTGAGTTCGATATTGACTTCTTCGCTCATGGGCTTTATATACTCTTTCTTCATAGGCTCAATCATATTAGTATCCAAATTCAGAATCATCACTGTCATGTCCCCATCCGCTAATGGTGAAGCCACGCTCCACCTTTACTTCGATGACCTCCACCTTGGGGGCCTCGTACATTGTCCTTGTTTCTGTGTTGTTCATATCTTTGTTGTTTGGGGCCTCCCCCCTGCCCCTCCCAAGGAGGGGTGATGCAGACATCGCGGAGATTGGCTGGTTTATGGTTCTTTTTGTTTAGTGTTTATAATCTGTTTAATCTGTGTAATCTGTGGTTTATTTAGGAGTCAGGAATTAAGAGTTTTAGTGTCATTTCGAACGAAGTGAGAAATCTCGCAGCGAACCTTGTCGATTTGGATTTGTTTGAGATCCCTCGCGCTGCTCGGGATGACACGAAAGTGGTTATATTTTCCGCGAGGCCTGAGTCCTCCCCATAGAGGGGGCCGATGCGAAATGAGCATCGGTTGCGCTGACTGAAACTTTAGTTTCACAAAAGCGTCTCGCCTGCGAGCTATGGGGTGAGGCAATAAAAAATGCGCCACCGCAGGGCACGAGGTGTGCCGCACGGTAGCGCATTGCATAGCTTCCGAGTAAACCGCCGTCCCTACAGGGGGGGGGTACTAATGCGTTGATATTTAGTTGGTTAATCATTCCTTTTTATTTCGCCGTCTTATTTAACTCGTCATCTCTTACCCCTCAAAGGTGGGCTTTCGGCTACAAAAATAGGAATCAATTCTGAAAAGATTCTGAAATTTTCAGAAAAAAGGTGAGCTGTTAATTTTTTTTAAGAACCTCCGAGGCCGACTTCTTATCTCACACAATTTCTATCTACGCATCATTATCTTATCTTCAATGTTATAATGGTCACCGCAGCCAGTATGATAGTCACGATCCAGAAGCGCACGGTGATCTTCGCTTCGTGGAAAAGGGTGTCGGGGTGGGTCACCTTGATGCTACAGCCCGGATCCATTTTCTGCACCTGTGCCACCGAGGTACGGAAATGGTCATGGATGGGGGTACGCTTGAAGAAGCGTTGCTTGACCCCTTTCCTCTTGCCTGCCTTATAATAGAATCGCTGGATGATGACCGAGAGGCTCTCCACGAAGAACACACCACAAAGGATGGGGATGAGCAGCTCCTTGCGGATGATGATGGCACTCACGGCAATGATGCCACCGATGGTGAGGCTGCCGGTATCGCCCATAAAGACCTGAGCGGGGAAGGCGTTGTACCAAAGGAAACCGATGAGCGCACCTACAAAGGCACACAGGTATACCACCAACTCCTCGGAGCCTGGGATATACATGATATTCAGATAGCCAGCCATGGAGATGTGACTGGACACGTAGGCCAGTATGCCCAAGACGACGCCGATGATGGCCGAGTTGCCCGCTGCCATACCGTCCATACCGTCATTGAGGTTGGCACTGTTGGACACTGCCGTCACCACGAGGATGGTCATGAAGACAAAGAGGATCCAACCTCCCAACTGCTTATACTCGCCCATCCAGTTGAAGGCATTGGCATAGTCGAGGTTGTTGTTCTTGAAGAAGGGGATGGTGGTCTTGGTAGACTTTGTAGCCTCGCTCTTGTGAACAATCTCGGTTGCCGCATTGGCTCCACGCTGCACCTCGATATTTTCGCGAATAACCGCATCATCGCTCAGGTAAAGCGTGAGACCCACGATGATGCCGAGACCTACCTGACCGATGATCTTGAACTTGCCGTGCAGGCCCTCCTTATCGCGCTTGAACACCTTGATATAGTCGTCGGCAAATCCCAAGGCACCAAGCCATACCGTGGTGACAAGCATGAGGATCATATATACATTGTCGAGACGGCCGAGCAGCAAGCATGGGATGAGTATCGCTGCCAGGATGATGACACCACCCATCGTGGGAGTGCCTATCTTCTGCACACCGAAGGGGTCGATGCTCGCATCGCGCTGCGTCTCGGTAATCTGCTGGCGCTTGAGCATATTGATAAAGTGCTTACCGTAGATGGTAGACACCAGCAACGCAATGATGATGGCCAGCAGTGAACGGAACGAGATATAGGTAAACATACCCGCACCAGGCACGTTCAGCTCATTCAAGTAGTCAAAGAGGTAGTATAACATAGCTGAGAATCTTTATTTTAGTTTCCAAACACTTCATTCAATATCTCCTTGTCGTCGAAGTGGTGCTTCACACCCTTTATGTCCTGATAGTTCTCGTGCCCCTTGCCGGCAACGAGGATGACATCGCCCTTCTCGGCAAGCATGCAGGCCGTGCGTATGGCCTCACGACGGTCAACGATGGAAATCACGCAGGACTTCTGCGCAGGAGTGAGTCCGGCAAGCATGTCATTGATGATGTCTTGCGGCTCCTCGAAGCGGGGGTTATCGCTGGTGATGATGACCTTGTCGCTGCCCTTCACGGCCTCCTGAGCCATGATGGGGCGCTTGCCCTTGTCGCGGTTGCCACCGGCACCTACCACGGTGATGACCTTGCCCTTGCCCCCTTGCACCTCGTGAATGGCACTCAGCACATTGGCTATGGCATCGGGAGTGTGGGCATAGTCGACAATGGCGGTGAAGCCCTGCGGGGAGTGTACCGCGTCGAAGCGACCGCTCACGGGGCGCAACGTGCTGAGCACGGTGAGCACCTCCTCGGGGCGCTTGCCCAAGAGGCAGGCTGTGCCATATACGGCAAGGAGGTTGCTGGCGTTGAACTTACCGATGAACTGCACGAACACCTCCACGCCGTTGATGTCGAGCATCATGCCGTCGAAGTAGTGCTCAAGGATACGGCCCTTGAAGTCGGCCAGGCTACGGAGCGAGTAGGTATACACCTTGGCACGCGTGTTCTGCGTCATCACCAGTCCGTTCTTGTCGTCGAGGTTGGTCACCACGAAAGCATCCTTGGGCAGGGCATCGAAGAAGGCCTTCTTGGCACGCAGGTAGTTGTCCACGGTCTTGTGATAGTCCATATGGTCGCGCGTGAGGTTGGTGAAGATGCCTCCTGCAAACTTAAGTCCACCGATACGGCGCTGCGCCACAGAGTGTGAGCTCACCTCCATGAACACATACTTGCAGCCCTCATCGGCCATACGCCCCAACAGGGCATTGAGGGTGATGGCATCGGGCGTGGTATGCTCGGTGGGGATGGCCTCATCGTCTATGTAGTTGCATACGGTAGAGATGAGTCCGACCTTATAGCCCATCGCGCGGAACATATTATATAGGAGTGTCGCGATGGTGGTCTTGCCATTGGTGCCCGTGACACCTATCAGCCTCACCTTCTCCGTAGGATGATCATGGAAGGCCGTAGCGATAGGGCCTACGGCTTCTTCGCTGTCGGCCACACGGACGTAGGTGATGCCTTCGGTCAACGACTCGGGCAACTGCTCACACACGATGGCTACAGCCCCCTTGTCAATGGCACCTTGTATATATTTATGTCCGTCGACCTGTGTGCCACGCATAGCCACAAACAGATGGCCGGCTGCGATACGGCGCGAGTCGATATGCACATCGGCAATGTCGCACTGCGCATTGCCAATGACCTCTTCTACACGTAATCCTTTGATGATGTCTGAGAGTAACATATTATTTCCTTTTTACTTCAACTTCAAATATATGGTCTGTCCCTTACGGACCGCATTGCCATGAGGTATGCTCTGCGAATACACCTTGCCCTTTCCCGAGATATTCACCTTGAGTCCACATGCCTCAAGCAGATACAGGGCGTCTTTGGCTCCGAGCCCCTTCACATTGGGGACCTTTCCTTCTGAGGAATCAAACGGTATGTCGCTGAGCAACACGTCGGAGGTACGGCTCTCGGCATTACCCCATACGGGCTTGCCCTCCCGATAGGGCACATCGGCACCCCACTCGTGACGGATGTCGAGTTCGTCAAGTACGTAGCGGGCATCAGCAATGTTGCCCTTGGCTACCTTGGGAATGAAGATAGCCGTCGAGTCCACCAATTCGCTTATCTCACGCTTGTCGTCGCGTGCCATCACCCGCTTGGCAATCTCGCCAAATACTACACCGGCCACGCCACCACCCGAGATCAAGCCGCCACGTGTCTGGATAGATACGATACAGGTGTACTTGGGGGCATCGGCAGGGAAGAATCCGCAGAAACTGAGCTGATGGCCTCCACCCTTGAGCTGACCACCGGAGGCAATCTGCGCTGTACCGGTCTTACCCGCCACGAGGAAGTTTTCTGATTTAGCCTGACGGCCAAGTCCTGTAGGCTCGTTGACCACCATAGTAAGCATCTTGGTGATGTCATCAAGGGCTTGCTGTGAGGCAATCTTATCGATGACCACCTCGGGCTCGAACTCCTCCACCACCCTACCATCTTCAAGGATGGCAGTCACGAGACGCGGCTTCATGAACTTACCGTTATTGGCAATGGCATTGTAGAAGGAGACGATATTGATAGGAGCAATCTGTGTCTCGTAACCGATAGACATCCAAGGCAATGCAGTGCGCGACCAGTTGGTCCTTTTCGCATTGGGCTTGCGAATGACAGGTTTTCCCGTACCCGGAAGCAGCGGAAAGTGGGTAGCCAAACCCATACGGTGCAGCCCCTCGACAAACTTCTCCGGCTCCTTACTATAGTTCTCATCGATAAGGCGGGCCGTACCTACGTTGGAGGAGTACATCAGCACCTGCGGCACACTGAGCACACCATAGGCACTTGCCTTGTTCCAGTTGTGGTCGCGCATCGTAGCCGAACCAAACTTATACAATCCGCGATTGGCATCTACCGAGTCGGTGATGCTGATTTTCTTGTCATCAAGTGCCACCAGCAGCGAAGCAGTCTTGAAGGTTGAGCCAGGCTCCAAGATATCGGTAAGGGCATTATTCTTGGTCTCATAGTAGGCACCACTCTCCAAGCGGTTCATATTGACCATCGCCTTGATATCGCCTGTAGCCACCTCCATCACGATTACCACGCCTGTTCGCGCATCGCCCTTATACTGCTCGTTCTGCTTATGCAGCACATCGAGCAATGCCTTTTCGGCAATATCCTGAATCTCCACGTTAAGGGTAGTCTTTACATCGTAGCCATCGACAGCAGGCTTGTCCACAATGGTGACATCCTGCTTACCGGCTCTTTTCTTGTGTCCCCATCCGGGTTCACCACGCAGATAGTCATCGTAAGCCAGCTCGATACCGTTCTTGGCCGAATCCACCTTGGCATATACATCACCCAGAGTACGGCGAGCCAGCGAACCGAAAATCTTCTTGCGCTCAATATTGCTCTCGGTGAAGAAGCCTCCGCTGTTGGAACTCTCGCACAGCACCGGCAGTTTCTTTATCTCCTTGTATTGGGCATACGACACACGGCGAGGATAGAGCTTCCAATAACGGCTTTTCTGCGCACGTCCCTTGCGGAAGGTCTGGCGGAATTCCTCCACGCTCTTGTCGGGGAGTATACGGTGCAATCCCTCACAGATCTCCGTTTCATGCACATCGAGAAGGGAGTCTCGACGATGCTGTGCCTTGATGCGGCGACTCTCATCGCTGTCCGACACCCTGAAGTCCATGAAGAGCGTATACTGCGGCACGCTACTGGCCATCAGCTGTCCATCGTCGCTGAGTATGTTGCCGCGCTTGGGAGCTATGGCCACACTGTCAACCACACTACGCTCAGTCACCTCCTTCCAGTAGTTACGCTCGAAAATCATCACCGACATAGCCTTGAGCAATATAATAATGCCCACCATCGCCATCAATATGATGATGGTGAAGTAGCGTGAAACGATTTTCTTATCTTTAGGGTTCTGCATCTCTATTTAGTTTATATAAGTAGATAAATGGAGATAATTGGAGTCAAATGCCAATAGCGAAGCACTTGGCTCGCATATTCATCATCATTTCTTTATCACCACAGGCGGTTTGGTCGAAGCCTTCAACTCACTCCCCTGCTCCACGATATACTTCTGTATGTTCGACTCGCGGCTCTTCTCCATCAGTTCGCTCGAGCGTGCCAGTGCCTCGTACTTCACATCATTAAGCTTTGAACGCAGCTCCTGTATCTCCACCTGCTCATGCTGGAAGGCGTAGCGGTTGCTCACATACACGATCACCAGTGCAGCCACAAGGGCGATAAGCCCTATCTGGCGCGACAGGAAGGGGCTCGTCAGCATATCGCCATCAATCCATGACTTCAGCGACTTCTTTTTTTTCTTCTTCTGCTCGGCGGTCATCTTGCTATCTTTTTTCTCCTATTCTCAACTTTGCACTTCTTGAACGCGGATTAGCCTCCTGCTCCTCCTGGCTTGCCACGGCCACCTTACCCACCAAGCGGTAGGGCGACGGCTTCGTGCCATAGATATCCTGCTCCACTTTTCCCTCCACGTTTCCTGTCTTCATCAGGTTCTTCACCAGACGGTCTTCGAGCGAGTGATAGGTAAGTACCACCAGACGCCCTCCGGGACGGAGCAGTTCGGTTGCCGACTGCAGCATCTCCTTCAAGGCCTCCATCTCCTCATTGACCTCGATGCGCAGGGCTTGGAAGAGCTTGGCCATCTCCTTCTTCTCGCGGTCGCGCCCAAAGAGGCGCTTCACCGTCTCGTAGAGCTGTCCCGTAGTCTCAATAGGTGCCAGCGCACGAGCCTTCACGATTACCGACGCCAACTTACGGCTATTGAGCAACTCGCCATAGAGGTAGAATATCTCGGCCAGACGCTCCTCGTCGTAGGTGTTGACAATATCGGCGGCCGTGCGCCCCTCGCGACGGTTCATACGCATATCCAGCTTGGCATCGAAGCGGAACGAGAAGCCCAGCTCACCCTCATCGAACTGATGGCTCGATACGCCGAGGTCGGCCAGCACGCCATCGAGCTGCTCCACTCCGTGATAGCGCATCCAGTTCCACAGGTAGCGGAAGTTGCTTCGCACGAAGGTGAAGCGTGCATCATCCACAATGTTGCGTTCCGCATCAGCATCTTGGTCGAAGCTATACAGACGTGCTGCATCATCCATTCTGCGCAGTATCTCGCGCGAATGCCCACCGCCACCAAAGGTCATATCGGCATATATGCCTCCGGGGACGATATTCATGCCATCTACCGTCTCATGCAACATAACGGGAATGTGATAGGGAATATTCATCTTTGTCCAATTTTTTTACGGGTTCCTTCAGCCGTTGGAGTTGTTCAGCATTTCCGTGGACGATACCGTCTACTCCATTATAGAGGCTTCTCCGACTCAGTTTCTATCATTCATCAGCGCTTCAAGTTCCGCACCGAATGTCGACTCATCAGCAAACGCGCTGTCTGCCACCTCCTTAGCCCATAGTTCTATGGTATCGTCCATACCGATAAAACGCACCTCTGCCTTCAGGTCGATGGCTTCGTGGTAGCGTTTCGGAATCAAAATACGTCCGTTCCCGTCGATGGTCAGTTCATCCACGCCAGCCACAAACTGACGGAACCACATCTGCTCCTGACGGTTCCAACGGTTGAGCCGTGCACGCAACGCATCAAGTTGCTCGTTCCACGTGCTCTCGGGATACAGCACCAGGCAACGCTGATGGATATCCTTGCGGAGCATCAGCTTCTCGTCGCCAGCCTTCTGCAACACACGACGAAAGGTTGCCGGAAGGAATACGCGCCCCTTCTCGTCAGTCCTTGCCTCTATGTTACCGATAAAACGTGCCATCTTTTTCTCCCATTTTACAATTTCGCCTCAAAGTTACACAATTCCCCACAATTCCCCACCATAAACCACAAATTATTTTTCCACAAGTTTTCCACCGCCTGTGGATAACTTTTAGAAATCACTATATCACTGATTATAAAAGCTATTAAAAGGCATCGAACAAAGTGGGGGAACATATCGTATCAAAGCGCACAAAAAAGGGCAAAGGTCGTCTGCCATAAGGCACAAAAAAGGCCGCATCTTGAGATGCAGCCTTTTTTTGTTTTGCTAATACAGCTTGGATTAACGACGCAATCCGAGAGCCTTAACGATAGCACGGTAGCGCTCGATGTCACGTTCCTTCAAATAGTCGAGGAGGGCGCGACGCTTACCTACCAACTTGGTCAGTGCTCTTGCAGTACTATAATCTTTACGGTTCTTTTTCAAGTGCTCCGTCAAATGGGAAATACGGTATGAAAACAATGCAATCTGAGCTTCGGGTGAGCCAGTATCAGTGTTAGACTTTCCGTATTGTCCAAAGATTTCTTGCTTTTTCTCTGGGTTTAAGTACATACGTTTAATTGTTTATTAAATGTTTTTTGCAAATGCGGGTGCAAAGATAGTACAAGGCGAGCGAAAAAACAAATATTTATCTGATTTTCTCCGAGCTGCAGCCTATTTTCCCTCTTTCACCGAGGCCAACTTAGCCTTTGCCACGCCAAATTTGAGTATGAGGTCGAGCTGTATAGGCAGGTGACGGTCATCGTCGGTGGTGTAGAAGCGGATTATCTCCTTGTCTTCGAGTTTGCCCTCCTTGTTCTTCCTCTTCTGCACGAGACTGAACACCTGGCAGCGGTAGCTCTCGCCCGAGAGAGCCTCCACCTCCTGTTTGCCCAAGTAGACAAGATTCTGCTCCTCGACCTTCACGCCTGTCACCATGGGGTATTGCATGCGGTCGCCCACACTGAGGCTCTCGGTGTCGAGTGAGCGGGAGTAGAGCAGGAGGCTCACCATGTCGTAGATGCAGCGGCTGTCGCTGTGGGAGGTCTCGCGCACCCGTCCGTCGCCATACACCTTCGTCTGCCGTGCCGTGGCCACTCCGTCTTCGTAGTCAAACCATGCACGGTCGTAGATCATCTCCTTGCCTTCGTCGCATCGCTTCACGAAGTACAGGGGCACCATACCGGGAGTCACCACAGTGCTGATGGTGTCGCGCAAGCGGAAGATGAGGTCGGCCCGCGCATTGGTGCTGGCCAGCAGCGTGCTCTCGTAGGCGGGAGCATCATTGTAGGTGGTCAGGCGTGTGGTCAGGCATGCATCGCCGGCCTTTATCCAGATGAAGCGCCAGTTGAAGAAGAGCTCGTAGCGTATCTCCTCACCGTCGGACAGGAGTCCCTCACGTACCGGGCACTGGGCGTGGCTGCCCATCGCAAGGAGGAGCAATAGACCTATAGCACACAAATGCTTTTTCATTATGACTGCTGTTGCTGTTGTTTCTTTTTCTTCGCTTCGCGCTCGGCGTTCTTCGACTTGCGTTCCTTGGTGTCGGACTTCTGCTTCTTGATGTCGTTGGGTTTCTGCTGGTCTACAGGCAGTGCCGTGGGGTTCCACTCCTGCGTGTAGTCCCAGTTCTCGCGAGTCTTGATGGAGCCGGGGAAGTAGTACACCTCTTCGGCCTGAGTCTTCGACTCATAGAGGCCGGTATCCCAGACGCCATTGCCGTTGCGGTCGTTGAATATTCGTATGTGATAGGTGCCCGGCTTGAGGAAGTAGAAGTCGGCCTGTCCCTTCGCTACGCGCTTCTGGCGAGCCACCTTGTCACCTTCGAGCAACTGCACCACATAGGTTGGCTTGGCCTGCTGTATGGTGAGGAAGAGCGTGCTGTACTGGTCCAGCGGCTTGAACTTCAGTGTCGTCTCCTGCTGCTTGGTATGCAGTCCATAGAGTCCGGTGAAGGCCGCCGAGTCTATCACCACCTTGTATTCCACTTCGGGCTTCCACTCGCCCAGCACCTCATAGCCCATGAGGGCATTCTTGCGTTGGCGGAACAGGTGCGGCTCGTCGACCCATAGCGTATCTACCTTTCGTTGCAGGTGTATGGCCGTGTCGTTGATCTGCACGATAGGCTCCGTGAAATCAATCGTGACATTGGCCGTGAGGTCCATGCTTGAGCTTCCACCTATCTTGATGTTGAGGAACTGCGCCTTGGGAGTCGTCACGGGCGGTATGGTATCGCCACGCTTCATGCGCTTCTCGCGCTCCTTCTCGGCCTCCTTGCGCTTCTTCTCCTCCTCTTGCAGTATCTTGGCGCGTGTCTTCTTCGCTACGAGGTTGAGCGTGTCGGTACGTGGCACGAGCTGTCCCAGCGTGTCGGTATACTCATAGGTGAGTGCCATCGAGAGCGTGTCCTTATAGTAGGCAAGCGTGTCTCTCATCCAGTAGGTGATGCTGTCGTAGTCGACGCTGCTCTCCACGATGTAGGCATCCTCGCCGGAAAAGTTGAGCGGCGTGAGCAGTGGCAGACTGTCGGAGCCGGTGGAGAAGTACACGGAGAACTTCTTCAGCTCGGGACGCTCGGTCTTGACGAGGTAGCGCTGCGTGGGTGTCTCGGTAAATGCCGTGAGCACAAGGTCCTCGGGCAGATAGTGCACGCGCGGCACAGTGCGGATGGTGTCAATGGTGAGCGAGTCAATCCACGTAGTGTCCTGATGCATGCGTATCTCCGTGGTGGGCACCACCAGCGAGTCGAGGTAGGCAATCATCTCGCTCTTCTGGTCGAAGATATAGTTCTGATTGGCATCCTGCAAGGCATAGGCCCGGTAGGTACCCGGCGCGACACCCCGTATGGTGAAGCGTCCGTCGGCATCGGTACGCGACACACGCTCGAAGGGCTTCGTCGTGAAGGCACTGTCGGCAAGGTCGCTGTGCAAACCCACGAGGATACCCTTGATAGGCTCCAGGTTCTCGGCATTGAGCACCGTACCCGACACGGCCAGCGTATCTATATTGTCACCCGTGGAGAACAGGAAGGCAAAGTTACCCAGCGGGTTACCCTCATTATTGTCCACGATGGCATCACTGAAGTCGATGCTATAGGTCGTGTTTGCCTTGAGCGAGTCGTCCAGCTCCACCACGATACCCTTTCCCGAGGTCTTGATGACGGGCGGCGTTATCTGCGGAGGCGACACGACCACCTTCTCGGCAGCCTTCTCTATCTTGATAAACTCGTCGAACTTCAGCGTCACGCGCTTGTCCTTCACTCCCAGCGCGAAGGGCTCAGGTGTACTGCCGAGGAATACGGGCGGTGTCTCGTCGTAGGGGCCGCCGTCGGGCGAACCTATCGAAGCACACGCCACCACCAGCAACGCCACAGCAGCTATACTAATAAGATGTCTTATCGTCTGTTTCATACCAATGGGCAAAGGTAATACAAAATCTCCTATCTACAAAAAACAACCCTCTGCGAAATCGGTTGGCTGGAGAAAACAAAAAAAATGAAGGAACACAAGCCAGCCAAGAACTTCGTTTCAGGAGTTTCAAACGATAGTTTCGACTGATGTAACAGTCATCGTTATCGTTGATTGACGCTGCAAAGTTACTACATCCATTTTTGGCGCTCTCGGATAATGGTTGTTATTGGTTTTTACGGATGTGAATCTTTCTGTAGCTCAGCGACAAATGCCTTCTCGAAATGAGGCTCGCAGCGCCGCAAATGACCACAATTCACACGCCGAATCGCGGCAATTTCGCGCCGAATCGTTGACTTTGCCGTCCAGGTTGAGGGGGTATGGTTCTTGGACAAGCCAAGGGCTTCGCTATTGAGGGTTATGGCCCATCGTCCATCATCCATCAACCGTCATCCATCAACCGTCAAGTTCAGTTCAGTTCAGATGTTCAATTACTTTGCTGTGTATGCCATTTTTTCGTGCATATAATATAAGGGCATTATTCTATATATAAATATATATATTTATATATAGAATAATGAATTTTCACATAAACAATTTGGGGAGCTGTGTCCGAGTGAGCATATTAATTGAACAACTGAACTGAACACGTGTATATGGCACCTCCGAGGGGGGACGGGAAAGCGTCAACAATGCCACCACAGCCACCCCATCGGACGTGAAGCTCAATGACTATGTTGCGCACGGCGAGATGGAGCGCGTGCCCCGTGTCAGCGGCTGCTTCCGCCCCACCAAGGGTAACTTCGGGCGATAAAAACAGACACTTCCCGAATTATGTACATTTTGTTTGCATAACGCACTGGGATATATAGTAGTTGCGCCAAAGTTATGTACAGTTTATGGATAGTTTTATGGATAGTTTCGTTTCCCAATGTTAATTTTTTTTTTACCTTTGCTGTAACCTTTTGGCAAGTCGTGTTGTCTAATTGACGGTGACACCAAGGTACAAACAAATAGACATGACACATATGAAAAAATTACTCTTGACAATTGCCATAATTCTTCCTTTGGCTGGAGTGGCACAACAAGACGAGAAGAGAACTGCGCTCCCGATAATCAGAACAAGCGAGAAGGCATTGCCAATCTTTGAAGACGGAGCAGGAAAGCCGACAGGATGGTGGATAATAAACCCCAAGATACGGCCCGACATATATGAAACATCGGCAAAGAAACTCTTCTTTATGAACGAGAAGCGTGATACGCTGTCCTTTAACATCGAACGGGGAGGAGTGTATGACTTTATCATCTTGCAGAACGGATGTGACACAGCCTACACGCGTATAAAATGGATTACCGACAATCCGCTCGAAGAACCTGCGGAAGATTTCTGCAGACGAAGTCCATCGGGCATGCTCAGCCGTAAACAGGCAGAGTTTGACATTGATGCCTTGGTATACACATTCAGCGAGGTGCATCCAAACATGTTTTACGAATGTGGACAGGCAGAATTTATGGAAGCCGTGAACCGCGTGAAGAACAATCTGCCCGATTCGCTCAATCGCGTACAGCTCTACAAGGAGGTCGCCCCTCTTGTTGCTATGTTGGGCGATGGGCACAGCAACCTCGGTTTTCCGCTCAATGACCTCTTTACTAAAGAACTTCTCCGTCTGCCGCTCTTTGTCGATATCGACCTGCACAACTACAATATCACTACAAAAGCCTGTATCGACAGCATCATACCACGCGGCTCACAGATACTATCGATAAATGGTGTGGATAGCCGCACGATGCTTGAGCACATGATGCAGTATGTCAGTGGTGAGCGTTATTTCTTCCGTCTGGCACGAGTGAACGAAGGCTTTACTGCGCTCTTCGAACTGCTCTACGCGGCCGACAGTTACAAGGTGGAATATCGGGAATCTGAGAGCAAAAAACGAAAGACGGCAACTCTCCTGCCCGCTAAGTATGAGGAAATCTCAAAGCGATTGCCATATCAGAAACAACAGAAACAAAAGACTGAAGACTATTCTTTCACGATAGACAAAAAGCAGAATGTGGCAATTATGGACTTCCGTAGATTTAATAATCCTGGCAAGATGCGTGCCTTTGCCGATTCTATGTTTACATGTATGCGCCACGAGGGCATCGGCAATCTCATCATTGACATCCGCAAGAATGGAGGAGGCAACTCTGCCGTAGGTGACGAACTGTTTAGGTACATATCACCCATCCCGTTTAAGCAGATGAGCAAGGCATTCGTGCGCATCACCCCTACCACGCGTCGTTTGGCCAAGATTAAAGATAGACACCCCGGCCTCTATCATTACGACAACTCCCAAGACCTCACCCTCCCGTTGACTCCTGAGGAGGGCCGTTTTACAGGCAATGTATACCTGCTCACATCGCACCAGACGTTTTCCTCGGCAGGTTCCTTCGCTTGGGCTTTCAAGGCATTCGGCATGGGTACAATTGTAGGCGAAGAGACAGGAGGGATGAACGTCTGCTTCGGCGATATCCTTCCCTACAGGCTGCCTGTATCAGGACTCGTTTGTAGTATCTCATACAAGCGCTTCTGGCAATATGGTGCCGATGAGAAGAATATACACGGCGCAATCCCCGACTACCAAGTGCCACAAGCCATGGCTATGGAGAAAGCCTTGAAGCTAGCTCGAAGGAAATAGGATATTTCGCTATGGGAGGGTAACTAAGAAATATAGGGAACAATATATTAGGCAAGAAAAAACATTATTTATTTTTTATATATAAGAAAATACGTAACTTTGCATAGGATAGGTTTGTTTAGAATGCAAAATGGAAATCAAATTAAAGGCAGATATTAGAGATGACCTTATGTCAGATGGGCTCGTGGCTGCAATGAACGCTATCAATCTGATTAATGAAGCAGCCGACAAGAGTATTACGCTTGATTTTTCAGAGATCGAGTTTGTCACGCCATCTTACGTACTGCCTTTGGTAGCATTCCTTAACAGCTGTGATAAAGACATTACCATTGTCAATCTGAAAGAATATCTCCAAAAAATCGAATTCGCCGACGGAATGCGTCCTGACAGAATGCGTAAGAGCGAGTTCCTTGCTATTATGGAAAGATATTCACAAGAGACATACATACCTATAGTAAGTTTTCCTGCTACAAAAGACAGCGATGATGAAAAGGATGCGATATTATCAACTATTGAATCTATAATATCGAGACAGCTGGAATTAACTTCAAATGTATTGACAGGGCTAAAGTACATGCTTGGAGAATCAATTGACAACATCATTCAGCATGCACAGTCGGAACGAGGCTATATATTTGCTCAATCTTTTCCACAAAAAGGCTTCTTGGACATTTGCATTGCAGACAACGGAATCACCCTATTAGGCAGTTACAAAACCCTTCCCAACAATGAAATAGAAAGTGACCTTGAGGCAATTCAAGCAGCCAACAGAGGCATATCAACAAAAAACCGTCCGAATGCAGAGAATAGAGGTTATGGTATTATCACATCGAAGAAGATGCTTGTAGAGGGATTGAGTGGAAGTTTCATTATGCTGTCAGGCAATGCACTACATCTGTACAATTCTGAATATAGGCGGTTCATTGAAACTCCAACAAATATTAGATGGGATGGTACAGTAGTCGCACTTAGAGTACCTTACATAAATAAGGACTTCCACTATATCCACTATATCGAGTAAAATTACTAAATTTGCAGCATGAAAACAACCATTGACATAACAACGATATTAAGTCAAGACCTAAAATCGAGATATGCAGTCAGCGATTTACTTCTTTATATCAAGAATATGGGATGTGAATCAGCTGTTGTTGACTTCGCCAACGTCAAGTTTGCGACGAGAAGCTTTATCGATGAGTACTACAATGCAATCATGAAAAGCCAAAACGGAATCAAGATTGAAACCATAAACATCCCTGAAGATATTCAATATATCTTTGAAGCTGTCCAACGCACTCAGCATAAAGAAAAAGATATACAATTAGATGCGACAGTTGTAAAATGCAAGACTTTTGCAGATGTTCAACGAGTTCTTGGCTCGTTAATGCTATAATCTCAATAGCCCCATACAATCAGAAAGCCTATAAAATATTCGGAGAATAGGTGTAGACATACTCCGAAGGTTTTATAGGCTTTACTGTATAAAAAACAAGGGAAAAAGTTTACCGTTGCGATAAATCGCGAAGATGTTCAGCATTCGCTGTGAAAAATATTGAAAAAAAATCTATATTTCTCGCTCATTTTTTTCACCTTTGCTGTAACCTTTTGACAAGTCGTGTTGTCTAATTGGCGGTGACACCAACAAAGACGAATAAGACAATTAGAACAACGACAATTATGAAACACCATAAAATACCTTTGGTAGCTTTACTGCTACTACTCGCGACATTTGCCCATGCCAATGACATGCTCACATTGCGCGGAAAGGTTATTGACAATCGCACTCGCAAGGATTTGGTTGGAGCCACTATACAGATACTCTCTGCCGACAGTACTTTCATTGCTGGTTGCATGGCACAGTGCGACTGGATAGATGGTAACGAGAAATGGCAGACGGCAGACTTTACACTGAACATCCCCAAGCAAGAGGGAACGTATATCCTGCGTGCCGACTTCCTGGGTTATGAGACATCATACATCACTCTCTCCCTAAACACGCTGGGGCGTAGGGAATACAATCGCGACCTCCCGCCCATATATATGAAGGAGAAGGCAAAGGAGCTGGGCGAAGTGACCGTCAGTGCCAGCAAGGTGACGTTCTACTACAAGGGCGATACGGTGGTATACAATGCCGATGCGTTTGTTGTCTCTGAAGGCTCGATGCTAGATGCCATCATATCACAGATGCCGGGTGTGGAGCTACGCTCGAATGGTGACATCTACCATAATGGCCGAAAGGTGGAAAACTTACTGCTGAACGGTAAGGAGTTTTTCCGTGGCGACAATCGGGTGATGCTTGATAACCTACCATCCTATACCGTGAAGCAGATAAAGGTATATGACAAACTGGGCGACTTGAGCGAGTTTCTCGGCCAGGAGCTGATTGGCGACAAGCAGTATGTAATGGATGTGCAGCTGAAGAAGGAGTACAACGTAGGTTGGATTGCCAACGCCGAGGTGGGTGGCGGAATAGCCGATGCCGTATACACGGGCGATGACCCCTATCTGGCACGCCTCTTTGCCATGCGCCATAGCGACCGCACACGCTTCACGGCTTACGCCAATGTGAACAATCTGAACGACAAGCGCAAGCCAGGAAGAAGCGATGGATGGTCGCCCGATGCAATGATGGCAGGAATACGCAAAGAGGCAACAGGCGGTATCGACTACTATGCCGATGACAAAGACAAGAAATGGAAGGTAAACGGCAATATCCAGCTATCGCACACCAACATCGACGAGCAGGAGACAACGAACCGCACCAACTTCTTACCCGGTGGAGATACCTACGAACGCATTGTCAAGGCCTCGCAGAACACAGCTTTGCAACTGAGCACCAGCCATGCATTGAATTTGAAGTTCTCGCAACTTGCATTGAACATCAAGCCCTCGGCAAACTATCAAAGGTATGACAATACGCGTTCAACAGCATCACAGACCTTTGCCGACACGCTAATAAACAGCTATATATCCAAGGGCCTTACACGTGGCTACCGACTGAATACCGCATTGTCCGCCGATGGAGTACTGAAGTTCAAGGGCACCTCTGACTTTATGGAACTTATGGCCAGCGCACGTTACAGCAATGCGCATGATGAGGAGTTCGACCGATATACATTAAAGGTCGGCAGTGATGACAAGGCCTCACAGTATTCAGACCGCTATTTCAACAACCATCCCGATCATAACCTCTCTTACAATGCGGGAGTGCATTATGTTACCCGAATAAGCCAACAGTTGAATCTCACATTAGGATACGACTATGAGCATTCCGATAATGTACGTCATTCGTCACTCTACCTGTTGGACAAGCTGCATAATGCGACAGACAGTGCCGCCTTGTCTTTGGGTGAGCTGCCTTCAATGCGCGAGTATGAAAGTACTCTCGACCCTCGCAATAGCTATACGAGCCATTTGGTGGGCAACAGCCACATCATCACGCCGATGCTACAATACTTCAAGAAAAACGAGCGAGGCAAGTGGAACGCTTATGCCCGATTCCCCATAACCCTGTCAGCCCGCAACCTTGCCTACAGTAGAGGAGAGGTAGACACGCTCATCCATCATCGCACTACATTGTTCGGCATCAGTGGTAACTATATTACTTGGGAGAGCTTGGATAAGAAATACAAGGTATTTGCCTCGTATAATATACATTCCTCATTGCCCGACTTGATAAACATGGTAGACATGTATGATGACACCGACCCCTTGAACATCAAGGTGGGGAATAGTGATTTGAAGAATGCATATACACATACCGTACGAATCGTTGGTTCGAAACAGTTGCACGAAAAGGGAATGGTACACAGTGCGCAGTTTGACTACAAGTCAACAAGCAACGCATTTGCCGTATCCAATATGTATGACAGGGAAACCGGCGTGCGCACCAGCAAGACCTACAATGTCGATGGGAACTGGAGCAGCGATGCAGGCTACGGATTCATGGCTATGCTCGGAAAGAACAAGCGCACCATATTCGTCTCTACGACACAGGGAACATTCAGGCAAAGCGTCGACCTTGTTGGTACTACCGCAATGAACCGATTGGAGCAAAGCACTGTACACACGATGGCAATGCAGGAAAAGCTATCATTGGAGTACAAACGTGAGATGTATAACATAAAGCTGAAAGCCAATGGAAAGTGGAGCAACGTGAGCAGCAAACGAGACGGCTTCGCTACGCTCAATATCTTTGACGTAGATTATGGAGTCTCGTCCACTATGACACTTCCCTATAAGATAGGGTTCACCACAGACTTTACTGTCTACACACGCCGTGGATACAACGACGAGATGTTCAACACCGACCAGTTCGTATGGAACGCCCGCTTGACCAAGAGCATCATGAAAGGCAATCTGGTATTTATGATCGACGGTTATGACCTGCTGGGCAGCCTTAGCAACATAACCTACTCAATCAATGCACAAGGACGCACTGAAGTAAAACGGAACGTACTTCCACGATATGCTATGCTGCACGTGCAGTATAAATTTAATAAACAACCGAAGAAAAAATAGCCTGTGTGAAGAAAAAAGTTTACCTTCGTGTAACCTTTTGGCAAGTTAGGTTGTCTAATTGACGGTGAACCAACAAAGGCGAACAAAATGAACAAACAAACTAAAACAACGAACGATATGAAAAAGTTTTTCAAAGTGCTGCTATTGGCAGCAGTGGCATTGATGCCGGTGATGGGAATGGCGCAAGAGAAACCATATGAAAAGGATGTAGAACAAAAGTTTGAACGCGAAATGAGGCTCCGGCAATACACGGACTCGGTGGAAAGAGCGCGACTGACGCAGTTGTATGCTCATCAAGAAGAGATGGCGCGTATTGCGGACAAGAAGTTTAGTACTATGCGTGGCAATCTACCCAATATCATTATATTGCTAATTGTATCCTGCGCTATCCTTGGTATCGTATATATAGCAATGAAGAATTCACGCCGCAAGGCTGAAGACCACAAGGAACTTATCAACAAGCTTATCGACAATAACCTGCTGAATTCTACCGAACCTATCAGCAAGGAGACCATTGAGGCGTTGATGAAGCCGAAGAAGACAGAGAAGGAACGGTTCATAGGCGATGCTACATTGCTGGGACTTGGTATAGGTCTGTTTGTCGGGGCTAGAGCATTACGCGGTGGACCAGATGATCTCCTAAGTTTTGCAGGAATGACTCTTGCTGGTTTAGGTTTGCTCCGCCTCTTCATCCGTACTGTAGCTACAGTAACAGGGCCTTATCTTTTTCAAGGGAGACGTAGAAATGCAAAGCGTGAACCTAAGGTCAATCCTATAGAAGAGGCTGAAGTGATTGAGGAGAAGTAATCATACCAAGTAAAAGAGTTGATATTAAGAGTCGAGCCACTGACGTCAGATTTTCTTTATGATGCTTGTGAAATGATACGCCATGCCTGACTCTTAATTCCGACTGTCCTTACTCATAACTCAAAACTCATAATTCATAATTATCTCCCCGTGTCCACTCCCGAAGAAATACTCCTTATCTCCCGTGTGCTGCTCCTGAACGATGGGCGGGCATTCGGCCGACTGATGAAGCGGTATCTGCGCCCGGTGCGCCGCTACTTCCTCATACAGACGGGTGGCGATGAGGCGCTGAGCGATGACCTCACGCAGGAGACCTTCATCCGTGTGTGGCGCGGACTGGACAGCTACAAGCGGCTCTCGGCGTTCGGCACGTGGGTGTACCGCATTGCCTTCACCACCTATCAGAACCATCTCAAGGGAGTGAAGCATCACCTGAGTCTCGACGATGAGCACGTGACTCCCGCCCTGCAGCATCTGGCCGTGGAGCCCGACTATGATGCCGAGGAGATAGCGGCCCTGCACCGCGCCATCGGTATGCTGGGCGAGGGCGAGAAGACCTGCATCACGCTCTTCTACCTGGAGGAGATGAGCATCAAGGAGATAGCGGCCGTGACGGAAATGTCGGTCGCTGCCATCAAGACATCGCTGAGCCGCGGACGAAACCATTTACGAACCTTATTGACTGAAGAATAATAATGTACCACCTCCCCCTCAGAGGAGAATAAAAAAAGGAAGAGAATATGAACAAGGAAGACCGACAGATAAGAGCGCTGCTACAGAAAGCAGACACCACAAGCCGCGAGCACGAAGCCTCGCTGCACGCACGCATCATGCGCCAGCTGCCCGAACGCAACCTGCGCCGTATATACCTTGTCATCATCTTTGCCCTGCTATGGGGAGGCGGCATAGCCCTGCTCGTCTGCTACTGGCAGCCGATAGCGGCCTCGATGCTTGCCGTGGCATCATCGCTGCTCGACCATACGCTCCCCTCCGTGGAGACCTTCACGACCTTTGCCCTGTGCATAGGCACCATCGTGCTCATCGTGGTGCAGAGCCGCGATGTGATGGACGAGTATTATGAGCGGGAGATTATGGGAATTCTGAATTCTGAATTATGAAGGCCAATCCCGAATTATGATGTTTGAAACATGAGTCCCTTGCATGCACAGATGATTAGTGACATAGAGACACAAGTCTACACAGAATTCAGAATTCAGAATTCAGAATTCCCAACATTTCCTCAATGATGTCTCGCGAGTTGCTCAGGCGAGGTATCTTGTGCTGGCCGCCCAGCTTGCCCTTTTCCTTGAGCCAAGCATCGAAAAGGCCCTTGCGGGCGGGGATTATCTCAAGCTCCTGCAGGGTAATATCCTTGTAGCGCTTGGCCTCGTAGTCGGAGTTGATGGTCTGCAGGGCTTGGTCGAGCAGACGGGCGAAGGCGCTGAGGTCGGCAGGGGGTGTGGCAAACTCGATGAGCCACTGGTGACGGCACTTGGCGTTGCCATCCATGAAGACGGGCGCGGCGGTGTACTCCTTGACCTGTGCACCGGTGGCCTCGCAGGCCTTGCGTAGGCCCTTCTCGGCATTGTCTACCACAAGTTCTTCGCCAAAGGCGTTGATGAAGTGCTTGGTGCGGCCGGTGATGATAAACTTATAGGGATTCTTCTGGGTAAACTTCACCGTGTCGCCGATGATGTAGCGCCACAGGCCGCATGAGGTGCTGATGACCATGGCATAGTTGCGCCCCGGCTCCACGCCCCAGAGGGGCACGATGGTGGGGTTCTCCTTGCCAAACTCGTCCATGGGGATGAACTCGTAGAACACGCCGTAGTCGAGCATCAGCAGCATGGCAGGGTCGGCGAGGTCGCTCTGCAAGCCGAAGAATCCCTCGCTGGCGTTGTAGGTCTCCATATAATGCATACGGTCGGTGGGGATGAGCTGCTTGTATTGCTCACGGTAAGGCGTAAAGGCCACGCCGCCATGGAAGAAGACCTCGAGGTGGGGCCACAGCTGGCAGAGGTTGTCCTTGCCGGTGATCTCGAGCGTACGCTTGAGCACAGCCATCATCCAGGAGGGCACACCGGAGAGGTTCGTGATGTTACAATCCTTGACATACTGGGCTATGCGCTCCATCTTCTCCTCAAAGTCGCTCAGCAGGGCAATCTCCTTGCCGGGCACACGGAAAAGGTTGACGAAGGGACTGACATTCTCGATGAGGATGGCGCTGAGGTCGCCCACGAGACTGTGGGGAAGGTTATAGTTGGGGGCATGGCTGCCGCCCAGGATGAGCGCCTTGCCGCTGAACATGCGGCTCTGCGGATTGCTGCGGAGGTAGAGGGCCACGGAGTCGGTGCCGCCACGGTAGTGGAGGTCGTCGAGGCCATCCTGCGATACGGGGATAAACTTGCTCTTGTCGTTGGTAGTACCCGATGACTTGGCGTACCACTTCACGCGTCCGGGCCACAGGATGTCGCTCTCGCCATGACGCATACGGTCGATATAACCCTTCAGTCCCTCGTAGTCGGAGATGGGCACGCGGGAGGCAAACTGCTCGTAGTCGCGGATATTTTCATAGCCATAGAGAGTACCCCACTCGGTGTGGCGGCTCTTGCTGATAAGGTGTGAGAGGACGCGGCGCTGTATCGCCTCGGCCTGGGTATCGTATTGGTCAATCTTGTGCTGTCTGAACTTTAAGGCAGTACCAATCAGTTTGGTTTGCATTATCCTATATCTAAAAAACGCACAAAAGTAGTGGAAACTTTTGGAATGGGGCGACTACGGATGCAAATTATAATAAATTATAACATATCGTAACATCCCGAAAACATCGCTTGAGACTAAGCCTCGGCCGCAGGTGCCGCTATCGGTTCGGAAGACGCTTCGGGAATATGCTCCTGCACCTCCTCGGCGGGCGTTGCTACGGGAGCTGTACGCGCATCGAAGTGCTCTACGGCCTGTTTATACAGCTCATCCTTCTTGCGTATGTGGCGCATGGCCTCCTTGGCGGCAAGCTGCTGGCTCTCCTTCTTGGAGTAGCCGAAGCCGGTGCCAAACTCCATGCCCTCGATGCATACGCGGCTGCGGAAGGTGGGGCTGTTGGTGCCTACGGTGTTCTCATCGACAAGCTCAAACATGACGGCAAACTGCGTCTTCTGGCTCCACTCGATAAGCTTGCTCTTGAAGTTGTCGTCCTCCTTGGCTACCAGCTTGAGGTCGATGTGCTTGCCTATCAGTCGATGCTCGAAGAAGCGATAGCACCAGGCATAGCCACGGTCGAGGTAGATGGCGCCCACCAGAGCCTCGAAGGCGTTGCCGGGAATGAAGCTGTTGTGGGTGCGGTTGATATGGGTCGACTGTATGAGGTCGACAAGGCCCGTCTCCTTGGCAATACGGTTGAGACTGCTGCGCTGCACAATCTTGCTGCGCACAGAGGTGAGGAAGCCCTCTTTCTTGCCCGGAAACGTATGATAGAGGATGTCGCTCACCACAGCCTCGATGATGGCATCGCCCAGATATTCGAGTCGCTCATTGTCTTTCTTCTGCTCACCTTGACGGTGATAGTTGAGCGAACGGTGCATGAGTGCCTCGCGATAGACAGAGACTTCGCGAGGATAGAATCCCAAGATACGGCGCAGCTTGCGACGAAACTCCTTGTCGCTGCTGAAGAGGTAGTGTATGTAATCGGCCAGGCGATGCATATGGATAGGGGTTTAATAATAAAAAAAGTCGTATAATCGGGTTTTGACCAATTAATACGACTTTTTATAGTACTATCGCTGTACTCTAATTACTTCGCGTTGTTAGCGATGTAGTCGATAGCGTCCTGTACGGTAGAGATCTTCTCAGCCTGATCATCGGGAATTGACATACCGAATTCCTTCTCCAACTCCATGATCAACTCTACTGTATCCAAAGAATCTGCACCGAGATCGTTTGTGAAGCTTGCATTGGGAGTTACTTCTGACTCGTCTACACCAAGCTTATCTACGATAATAGCCTTTACTCTTGCTTCAATTTCTGCCATAATAGTAATGTTTTTAATGAATAAATAACTTAAAGCGATACAAAGAAAAGAAACTTTCTCTTTCGCTCCAAATATTTTTCTCGGATTTCGAAAGAAAGTGCACCGAAAAATACATATTGAGCAAAAAAATCGGCAAAAAGCACCTTTTTTAGTACTTCTTGCCGCATTAGAACATAAAAAACCGCCCTATCTGCAGGCGTTACACTCACGGCATTGGCCGAGTTCTCCGCGGAAACGCTTCTCCACCAGATGGAGCAGGCGGTCGCGCAGGGCCTCGAGGCCCACCTCATCGATGACCTCGCCCACAAAGGCACGCATGAGGAGCTGGCGGGCTTCGGCATAGCTGATGCCGCGCTGCTGCATATAGAAGAGGGCATCTTCGTTGAGCTGCCCTACGGTGGCTCCGTGGCTACACTTCACATCGTCGGCATAGATCTCGAGCTGCGGTTGGGTATACATACGGGCCTGACGGGTGAGACAGAGGTTGCGGTTGGTCTGCTGGGAGTCGGTGTGCTGAGCGCCTTCGCGCACGAGCACCTTGCCGGCAAAGGCACCGGTGGCCTCATCGTCGAGCACATACTTGTATAGCTCGTGGCTGGTGCAGTCGCTCACGGCATGGTCGATGAAGGTGTGGTTGTCGACATGCTGATGGCTATCGGCAATGGCCATGCCGCAGAGGCTGATATGGGCTCCGCGACCGGCGAGAGTGACACGTGTGGTGTTGCGGGTGGTGCCGCCCATGAGGGTGACGCCATTGACCAGCACGCGGCTATCGGCTTGCTGGTGTATGTAGAGGTTGCTCAGTCGGCAGGTGCGCGGGGTAGTCTCCTCCAGTTCGTAAAGTTCGAAGGATGCGCCGGCACCCACGAAGACCTCGATGACCTGATTGGCAAGGAAGTCGACCTCGTCCATGGCATGGTCGCACATCAAAAGGCGTGCCTGAGCCATATCCTCCAGGATGATGAGCACGCGGCGGTTGACCATGAAGTTGACATCGGCACGCAAGATATTCACGAGCTGAATGGGCTTCTCCACCACTACGCCCTTGGGGACGTATAGCAGCAGACCGTCCTGTGCAAACATCGTGTTGAGGGCTGTGATGGCGTTGGACCTTGTATCGGCAAGCTGGCCATAATATTTGGACACAAAGTCGGGGTACTGCTCAGCTATCTCCTTGAGACTGCCGAGGAGCACGCCCTCGGGGAGAGCGACCTTAGGCAAAGCCTTCATATAGAAACGATCGTTGACGATGAAGTAGAGCGAGGTGCTCATGTTGGGCACATCGCACTTGAACACATCGTAGGGGCTCACGGGGATGTCGAGGCGACCCAGGTTGATGCCATAGTCGGGAGCAAAAATCGCCTCCACATCAGTATACTTGTATTCCTCATCCTGCCGTGTAGGAAAGCCCATACGGAGCAGCTCGTCGTGAGCCTCATCGCGCAAGACATTCATCACGGGAGCACTATGACGACCGATTAGACTGCGGCACTCACGGTAGAGGTTGAGGTATTGTTCTGTACTTTGCATGATTGTCAATTGTCAATTGTGAATTGTCAATTATCCTCCACTTCCTTCTTTATCCAGTCGAAACCGCGGTTCTCAATCTCAAGTGCCAGCTCGGGGCCTGCAGTCTTCACGATGCGTCCCTTGTAGAGCACGTGCACCACATCGGGCTTGATATAGTCGAGCAGGCGCTGGTAGTGGGTGATGACGATGGTCGATGTCTCGGGAGTCTTCAGCTTGTTTACTCCCTCGGCCACGATGCGCAGGGCATCGATGTCGAGGCCCGAGTCGGTCTCGTCGAGGATGCTGAGGCGGGGCTCCAGCATGGCCATTTGGAAGATTTCGTTCTTCTTCTTCTCACCGCCGCTGAAGCCTTCGTTGACAGAGCGGTTGGCCAGCTTGCTGTCGAGCTCCACGAGAGCACGCTTCTCGCGCATGAGCTTGAGGAACTCATTGGCAGCCAAGGGAGCAAGGCCGCGATACTTGCGCTGCTCGTTGATGGCGGCACGCATGAAGTTGACCATGCTCACGCCCGGTATCTCTACGGGGTACTGGAACGAGAGGAACAATCCCTCGTGACTGCGGTCTTCGGGCGACAGCTCCAGCAGGTTCTTTCCGTTAAACTCTACGGTACCTTGCGTCACCTCGTAGGAGGGATGTCCCACGAGCACGTTGCTCAGTGTACTCTTTCCCGAACCATTCGGGCCCATGATGGCATGTACCTCACCGGGGCGCACCTCAAGGTCTATACCCTTCAATATCTCTTTGCCATTGATGCTGGCATGCAGGTTGCTTACTTTTAGCATTGTCTTTTATTTGTTTTTCAGAATTCCCGGAGGACTCGGAGTGCTCTGAGAACTCGGACTTTCAATTGTCCATTATCAATTATCCATTGTCAATTATCCCACGCTTCCCTCCAGCGACACCGAGAGCAACTTCTGTGCCTCGACGGCAAATTCCATAGGCAGCTTGTTGATAACCTCCTTGGCATAGCCGTTGACGATGAGGCCGATGGCATCTTCGGTCTTGATGCCGCGCTGGTTGCAGTAGAAGAGCTGGTCCTCGCTAATCTTCGAGGTGGTAGCCTCGTGCTCCACCACGGCCGTCTCGTTCTTGATGTCCATATAGGGGAAGGTATGGGCTCCGCAATGGCTGCCCAGCAGCAGCGAGTCGCACTGGCTGTAGTTGCGTGCACCATCGGCACGCTCACCCACCTTCACGAGTCCGCGGTATGAGTTCTGGCTCTTGCCAGCCGAGATGCCCTTGCTGATGATGGTGCTCTTGGTGTTGCGGCCCAGGTGTATCATCTTGGTGCCCGTGTCGGCTTGCTGGTAGTTGTTGGTCACGGCTACGGAGTAGAACTCGCCCTGCGAGTTATCCCCCGAGAGGATACACGAGGGGTATTTCCATGTGATGGCCGAACCGGTCTCTACCTGTGTCCACGACAATTTGCTGTTGGCGCCACGGCAGTGGCCGCGCTTGGTGACGAAGTTGTATACACCGCCACGGCCCTCGGCATCGCCTGGGTACCAGTTCTGCACGGTGCTGTACTTCACCTCGGCACGCTCCATCACTACAATCTCCACGATGGCGGCATGCAGCTGGTTCTCATCACGCATCGGAGCCGTACAGCCCTCGAGGTACGACACATAGCTGTCGTCATCGGCCACGATGAGCGTACGCTCAAACTGGCCCGTATTGGCCGCATTGATGCGGAAGTAGGTGCTTAGCTCCATAGGGCAGCGCACGCCCTTGGGGATATATACGAACGAACCGTCACTGAACACGGCCGAGTTGAGTGCGGCAAAGTAGTTGTCGCGGTAGCTCACCACAGAACCAAGGTACTGCTTCACCAAGTCGGGATATTCGCGCACAGCTTCGCTGATGGAGCAGAAGATGATGCCCTTCTCGAGCAGCTTCTCCTTGAAGGTGGTCTTCACGCTCACCGAGTCCATCACAGCATCCACGGCCATGCCTCCACTCAGTGCCAAGCGCTCTTCGAGAGGTATACCCAGCTTGTCGAAGGTCTTCATCACCTCGGGGTCTATCTCGTCGAGGCTCTTCGGCCCCTCCTTCTTCTTGGTGGGGTCGGCATAGTACGAGATGGCTTGATAGTCGATCTCGGGAATCTGCAGATGCGCCCAATTGGGCATCTCCAGTCCCAGCCAATAGTTGTATGCCTTGAGGCGGAAGTCGAGCAGCCACTCAGGCTCGCCCTTCTTGGCCGAGATGAGGCGCACCACCTCTTCGTTCAGGCCCACAGGAATCACTTCCGTGTGCACATCGGTGGTGAAACCGTATTTATATTTCTCCTCGGTAAGCTTACGCACAAACTTATTGTCCGTCCGCTTCTTCGGGTCCTTATCTTTATTGTTGTCTTTAGCTTGTTCCATACTGTACTGTTAGGAGGCACGAAATTACAGCTTTTTATCGAAACGTGCAAACACGAGGTTTGTTTTTAGCTACCGCCCCATAATTAACTACAAAATATTTGTAATGAACTACAAACTTTCGTATCTTCGCAGCAAACACCTAAAAACAAGGATACCATGATTAAGATTTACGTTATGGAAAGCTGCCCTGACTGCACGGAGGTCAAGGCTCTATACAACGGCAACCCTGAGTATGAACTCATCGACATAGGGAAGCAGGCCCGTAGCTTGAAGGAGTTTCTCGCCTTACGTGACCACCACCCCGCCTTCACAAAGGTACGCGAGCGTGGCAACATCGGCATACCGTGCTTCGTGCGAGAAGACGGTTCGGTAGCCATCTCGCTCAAGCATTACGATGCAGGCCACTTCATAGAGGGAACACCTGTAGCGCAAGAAGGCGCCTCGTGCAGCTTAGATGGCACGGGATGCTAACGCTATTCCGCAACGAAGAAACGCTCCGCGCTAGCTCTTAGTATAAAAACCTATCAGACTTTTTCCAGAGAAAGAAATTCTTCCTTGATGCCGTTGAAGAAGATGCTAGTGGCATCGTAGATAGGATAGTAGAGTACTGAGGCCTCTTTCTTCTCGGCAGCAATAAGGCTGTCGTGCTGGTCGAAGAACTCGATACCTGTGATGACAACACCCACAAGTAGAGCACACTTGAGCACACCTACCAGGCCGCCCAAGAGGCGATTGACCCAACCGAGGCAGATAATGCTGAGCAACTTCGACACCAGCCACCCCACCACACTGAATAGCAAAGGCACGACAATCAGGATGAGTATGAATGCCGTAACATAAGCCACCTCGACAGAAAGGTCAAGAGTACTGACCAGCCACTCGCCGACAGGGAGGTAGAAGGCACGACCGAGGAGCAAACCTCCGATGAGCCCTGCCAATCCGGCTATCTGCTTCACTGCTCCGTCGCGCAAGCCACCGATGAGCCCGATGGCGAGCAACACGGCGATGATGATGTCAATCGTTTGCATCAGGATTAATGTTTGGAATTTAGAGTAAAAAGATTGAGAGTCAAGAGTTAGGAAGTCCATTTGAATGGAACATTGCGGAGCCTTCGCTAAACTCTAAACTCTCAACCCTAAACTAAATTAAAGTGTCTGTTTTACCTCAACGGTCTTGAAGGTCTCGATGATGTCGCCTACCTTGATGTCGTTGCAGGCTACGAGCGAGATACCGCATTCGAAGTTGGTACCTACCTCCTTCACATCGTCCTTGAAACGCTTCAGGGCATTGATGTCGCCCGTGAAGATAACGATACCGTCGCGGATGAGGCGTGCACGGTCTGAGCGGGTTACCTTACCCTCACGCACCATAGCACCAGCCACATAACCCACCTTGGAGATGTGGAATACCTCGCGCACCTCGATGGTAGAGGTAACCTCTTCCTTGATGGTAGGAGCAAGCATACCTTCCATAGCGGCCTTCACCTCCTCAAGGGCATCGTAGATGATGCTGTAGAGGCGGATGTCGACACCGGCCGTCTCGGCATACTTGCGGGCTGCCTGTGAAGGACGCACCTGGAAGCCGATGATGATGGCTTGTGACGCCGAGGCGAGGGTAACGTCGGACTCGGAGATCTGACCCACAGCCTTGTGAATGACATTAACCTGAATCTGCTCGGTAGAGAGCTTGATGAGCGAGTCGCTGAGGGCCTCGATAGAGCCGTCCACGTCGCCCTTGACAATGATGTTGAGCTCCTGGAAGCTGCCGAGTGCGATACGGCGGCCCACCTCGTCGAGGGTAAGCATCTTCTGGGTGCGCAGACCCTGCTCGCGCTGCAGCTGCTCGCGCTTGTTGGCAATCTCGCGGGCCTCCTGCTCGGTCTCGATCACGTGGAAGGCATCACCGGCCTGCGGTGCGCCATTGAGACCGAGGATGAGCACGGGCTCGGCAGGACCTGCCTGCTTGATGCGCTGGTTACGCTCGTTGAACATGGCTTTCACGCGACCGAAGTGTGTACCGGCCAATACGATATCGCCCATCTTGAGCGTACCGTTCTGCACGAGTACGGTAGCCACGTAGCCACGGCCCTTGTCGAGGGTTGACTCGATGATGGAACCTGTGGCACGCTTGTCGGGGTTGGCCTTGAGGTCGAGCATCTCAGCTTCGAGCAGCACCTTCTCAAGAAGGTCTTCTACACCGATACCGGCCTTGGCCGAGATGTCTTGCGACTGGTACTTACCGCCCCAATCCTCTACGAGGAGGTTCATGTTGGCCAGCTGCCCCTTGATCTTCTCGGGGTCGGCATGGGGCTTATCAATCTTGTTGATGGCGAACACCATAGGCACGCCTGCTGCCTGAGCGTGGTGGATAGCCTCCTTGGTCTGGGGCATCACGTCGTCGTCGGCAGCCACGATGATGATGGCGATGTCGGTCACCTGAGCACCACGGGCACGCATGGCTGTAAAGGCCTCGTGACCGGGAGTATCAAGGAAGGTGATGCGACGGCCATCCTCGAGCTTCACGTTGTAGGCACCGATGTGCTGGGTGATACCACCAGCCTCACCGGCAATGACGTTTGACTTGCGGATATAGTCGAGCAATGAGGTCTTACCGTGGTCAACGTGACCCATCACCGTTACGATAGGTGCACGGGGCTGGAGATCCTCCTCGCGGTCCTCCTCTTCAGAGATGGCCTGAGCCACCTCGGCGCTGACAAACTCGGTGGTGAAGCCGAACTCCTCGGCTACGATATTGATAGTCTCGGCATCGAGGCGCTGGTTGATAGACACCATCATACCGATGCTCATACAGGTACCGATAACCTGAGCTACGCCTACATTCATCATGCTGGCAAGCTCGTTGGCGGTAACGAACTCGGTGAGCTTGAGCACCTTGCTATCTGCATGTTCCTGAGCCATCTGCTCCTGACGACGCTCGGCCTCCTGAGCACGCTTCTCCTTACGATACTTGGCACCAGTAGACTTAGACTTATTGGTCAGACGTGCCAAAGTGTCCTTCACCTGTTTCTGGATTTCCTCCTCGCTCATCTCGCTCTTGTCGAGAATACGCTTTGCGCGCTCTTTATCACGGTCAAACTTTGCGCGATGTGGGTCATTGCCCTTACCACCACCTTTACCATTAGGCTGAGCACCCGGGCGGTTGTCAGAAGTCACCATTGAGCCTGCCTTATTGATATCGACACGCTCGTTCTGTATGCGATTGCGTTTTTTCTTCTTGCCATCACCTTGTGCCTGTCCTACACCTTGTGTCCCTGCAGGCTTAGCGGCTGTCTGTTGCTTACGCAGCTTATCCTTCTCTTCGCGTTCCTTGCGCTTCTCCTCCTTTGATTTCTTCTTAGGACGCGTAGACTGGTTGATAGCCGAAAGGTCGACCTTACCCACAACATTGATTTTTGACACAAATTCAGGGCGGCGAACAGCAAAAATCTCTTCAGACTGAGCCTGTTTCTCTACTGCAGGAGCCTCCTCCACAACGGGTTCATCAGCTTCCTCCACATCATCATCATCTTCCTCCACTTCGGGTTCTTGCTCTTCTACTACAGGTTCAGCTGCTACAGGAGCGACCTCTTCTTGCACTTCAGGCTTTTCCTCAGTAGGAACCTCCTCCACAACAGGAGCCACTTCTTCTACGACAGGCTCTTCTGCGGGAGCTTCTTCCACAGGAGCCTTGGCTGCTGTCTTGGTCGCCTTGGGAGCATCAAGGTCAATCTTTCCTACCACCTTGAATGCTACATTCGGCTTGGCCGGTTCTTCCTGCACATCATCTTCCTTCTTAGGCTCTTCTATAGATACAGTAGGTTTAGCCTCTTTCTTACTATCCAATCGCTCACGCTGAGCCTTCTCAGCCTTTTGGCGCAGGTCTTTATCAGAGCTGAACTGCATAACGAGCAATTCGTACTGCTCGTCAGAGATCTTAGCGTTCAGTGAATTTTCGACCGTATAGCCTTTCTTCTGCAGGAAATCGACACATGTCTGCAATCCTACATTAAGTTCTTTTGTTACTTTGCTTAATCTTGGCATTCTCTATACTCGGGTTGGATGATTCGTTATTCGTTGTCATTCTCAAACTCGGCACGCAGGATGGCGAGTATTTCATCTACAGTATCTTCCTCCAGGTCGGCCTTCTCAATCAACATCTCTCTAGGAGCATTGAGAACACCCTTCGCTGTATCGATGCCGATAGCATGAATAGCATCAATAACCCACTGGTCGATTTCATCAGCAAACTCGTCGAGGTAGATATCCTCCTCCTCGTTCTCTTCATCCAATTCACGGAATACGTCAATTGTATATTCGGTAAGCATACTGGCAAGCTTGATGTTCATACCACCCTTACCAATGGCAAGCGACACCTCCTCGGGCTTCAGATACACCTCTACCTTACGTGTCTCCTCATTAAGGATGAGTGATGATACCGTAGCGGGGCTCAATGCACGCTTGATGAAGAGTTCGATATTAGCTGTATAGTTGATAACATCAATATTCTCGTTGCGCAACTCACGTACGATACCGTGGATACGAGAGCCCTTAACACCCACACATGCACCTACCGGGTCGATACGGTCATCGTATGACTCTACGGCAATCTTGGCACGCTCGCCAGGAATACGGGCAATACGTTTGAGGGTGATGAGACCATCGTTAATCTCAGGAACCTCCTGCTCGAACAGACGCTGCAAGAACAGAGGAGATGTACGGCTCAATATAATCTTCGGATTATTGTTCTGATTATCTACGCGGAGCACTACTGCACGCACTGTATCACCCTTACGGTAGAAGTCACTGGGAATCTGCTCCGACTTAGGCAACAGCAGTTCATTGCCCTCATCATCGAGAAGCAATATCTCCTTCTTCCATATCTGGTATACCTCAGCTGCAATAATTGTACCTACCATATCTTTGTACTTATTATACAGGCTGTCCTTCTCAAGTTCAAGAACTTTCGAAGCCAGTGTCTGACGCAGATTCAAGATAGCACGACGACCGAACGACACAAAAGAGACCTCATCAGTCACCTCTTCACCCACTTCATAATCCTCATCAATCTCCAATGCCTCACTCAAGGCGATCTCAGCATTGGGGTCGATAAGTTCGCCATCCTCCACTACTACACGGTTGCGACGAATCTCAAAGTCACCTTTATCAGGGTTTACAATTACGTCATAGTTCTTGTCTGAACCGAACATCTTTGCAATCACACTGCGGAAACTCTCTTCCAACACATTGATCAATGTTGCACGGTCTATGTTCTTCAGTTCCTTAAATTCCTGAAAAGTATCAACCAAGCTGATTACATTTTCCTTCTGCTTTGCCATAATTCCTTAAAAGTTTATTAGGTATTTTGTATATTTTGTTTCTTCGTATTTCCAGGTGTACTCCTTGTCCACCATGACAGGGCGCTTGGCGCCTTCAGGCTTTTCCTTCACTTTTACAGAGATTGTAAAGTTCTCCTCATTGGCCGCCGCAAGCACTCCCCGGTATTTCTTGCCATCACAAGCAAGAACCTCCACATCATCTCCGATATGATTTATGTATTGCTGCAACACCTTGAAGGGCTGTCCAATACCGGCCGAGCCAACTTCCAGTTCGAAATCCTCCACATCACGGTCGAGGTGAGCCTCGATATGCTTGCTCAATGCCACACAATCATCTATCCACACGCCCTCGGCATGGTCTATTTCTACTGACACGCAATTGTCTGCGCTTACCGACACATCCACAAGAAAATAGTCTCTTGTAGCCAACCATTCATTTACGATTTCAGTGATTTTACTTTTTGCAATCATACATTAATAAATAAAAAAGAGCCCCGAAGGAGCCCCTCACATATCATCTAATCGCTGCAAAAGTACAATTTTCTTTCATTATAGCCAAATATTTGCCTATAAATTTCTATATTTGCATCGTAAACGCCCTTTACATACAGTGATAATCATGAGAAGAAAAGCGCAACAGTCCAACCATACCTTCATGCTCGGCACATTTGTTCTTGGCATACTCGTCATAGGCATAGTCATTGTCTTTTTAGTCCTTGCCTTTGACATGAACACAAAGAACGAGCAAGAAAAGATTGAATCCTCGGGCGACAAATACCATTTCAGCCTTGCTCCCGGATTCTACCCATCAGGATGCGACATATTCCTCAACGATAGCCTCATATATTCAGGCATTGTCACAACAGACACCACTCTTTCAATCACACGTACAGCTGAAGACAACACAATCATCGTTGTCGACCACATCACAGAGCAGATGCAACTGACAGAAATTCCGAAGAAAAGAGGTAAATACCGCATCACATTAGATGATGAGGGCCTGCTTGCCACTGAAGAATAAGATAGAACAAATATAAACCGACAAGAATATAATAATACCATAATAAAATTATGAAAAGACATTCACTACTGCTATTATTCGCCTGTATCGCCAGTTTAGTATCAGCCGACCCCATCGGCCCTTCACAAGCCATCAAGATTGCTTCGGCATATATGCAAGCCAAGCCTTCTGCTATGCGAGCCCAACCTGTTCGCAGGGCAAACACCCGAAGTGTATCCGAAGCCGACACCTTGGCTCCTTTATATATAGTGAGCCGAGGCGAGAATGCAGGTTTTGTCATTGTCAGCGGCGACAACTGTTTACCCGAGATTATCGGCTACACCGAGCAAGGCGATTTCGTAGAAGCCGATATGCCGCCTGCCCTGCTTGACATGCTGCAGGGATATGCCCGCCTGGTCGAAGAGGCTCAAGCCGCCGGAGCACCAGCCCGCACACCGGTCAAAGCTCCCGCAGACCGCGTTTCAGTGAAACCTTTGATTGAGGCGCATTGGCACCAGACAGCTCCATACAACGACTTGGCCCCCTTCCTTACTGGAACCACCAACCGCGCAGTGACAGGATGCACTTGTACGGCTGCGGTGATGGTGCTGCACTATTTCCGTCGCGACCTCCCCAATGAGCTGCTTTCCACCACACCAACCTACAGCTATGGCGATGCGCCTGTGACTGTCAGCTACCCCAAGGGAACACCCATCCAATGGGACCTCATGCTCAACAGCTACCCCAGCAACTATCCGGCAGAGATGGGAAATGCTGTTGCTGTCCTCAACGCTGCTTTTGGTGCCGGTATATGGCAAACATACGGTAGCTCCACTTCCGGACAGATTATGAATATCGTAGATGGATACAACTCCTACTTCAACATGAGCAGTGCTTGTGAATATCAGAACAATATCAGCCAATCAACTTGGGAAACACGCATATACAACAACCTCATCAATAAGCAGCCCATGGTATATGCCGGTGTACACGAGTCGCAAGGCGGACATGCTATTATTCTCGACGGATACAATGCCCCCAACAACCTTTTCCACTTCAACTTTGGATGGGGCGGACAAGGCGACGGTTACTACACCTTAGATGCACAGACTGGTATCAACGGTTTTGCGGGCCAGCAAGGCATGGTCTACAACATTGCCCCTAAGAAGCCCAACATCACAGCAAAACTACATGTTGAAAAACAAGCCGTCAAGCGCACAGAGACTACCATCCGTGTCACAGCAACCAACAATGGCACATTGGACTATTCGGGTTTCAACATCTATTGGAGCACCAGCGAACGCAAGCCATCAAGCAGCACAACCGTATCGGCCAGCAACAAGGAGATGAAACTTTCAACCGGCGAGAGCGGAGAATTTACATGCACCTTCAAGCCTACACTTGAGAAGAAATATTATATCTATCTCACAGACAAGCGCTACAACATTCTGGATAAGGCAGAAGTAGAAATACTGCCCACCAATGCCCAATTCACGCTCGAGTCTTTCGAAATTAGCGCCAGCAACAAAACCGAGGAGCATGCAAGCGGGACCTACCGCCTACTCTATCACGACAAGCTGACAGCCAAAGCCGTCGTGTCCAGCTCCAGCAAGGGAACAATCGCCCAGCCAGGTATCCGTTTGAGACTCATGACATACAATGAAGAGACTGAGAGTTTCGAGTATGTGCGCAACATCACCATCGATGACTATATTTTCTCGCCAGGTGAGCGCAAGGAGGTAGAAACTACGGTAAGTCGCATCAGCACCAACGAGCGCTACGCCCTTATCGCTACCGACAAACTCACCAATATAGACGACGATGCCGTATTGCAGTTTACTACAGCAGACACGGTTATGCTCTTTAAGGTATGCGACCCCACTCTCGACAGTATATATACAAAGGAGGGCTCTATGGCACTCAAGGGCGAATGGGATCCAATGCGTTTTGCCGAGTTGGCCAGCGACACCGCAATCACAAGCTACGACCTCACACAAGTGGAAGGTCTCAACAGCCAGCCCATAGCTGCCAATCCCAACGCATTGTATTATACCAACCTTCCACTTAAGGGCTACAACATAGTTTATCAAAACAATATTGATGAACTTCGCCTGCAATCAGGGTATAATTTCGCTCCTCTAGGGAATCATACAGCTACCGCAGCGATCTTTACCCCGAAGTGGGAAGTTGGTCCTTGGACCTCACTCGCCCTACCCTTCACAGCTCTCGTTCCCGACGGCTACATTTGCCGCAGACCAATCCAAGTGAGTTCTTCGTCATTGCGCAAGGCTGTCATCACAGACACCATACATGCCGGCACTCCCTATATAATGATGATAAGCAAGGAGAACCCCACCCCCATCACCGCCAGCAATATCACTATTGACATGTCAGCCACAAGCATTGGCCTGCCAGAGTTCCAAGCCGTTTTGACCTCATCCATTGCCGACGGACAGACTCTCGTATTGGACACCGACCCAGCAACAGATATACAATACTTCAATCGCGTAGACTCCGGCACAGTGCTCAAAGCCTTCACAGGTGTTATGAAATACGACACCCGACGTATGCGTGCTTCAGTCAACAGCACCAGCGATCAAGCCTACAGAACATTGGCTCAAGCCATACAAACTGCAGTTCAAGCCCACGAAAAATGGCAGTCAAGGGTGGTGCCCGAATGGAACACATTGTTGCTCGACTCCATTGCCGAAACCAACAAAATCTTCTCTGACATGGAGATTTCATCAGGAACCACCGTCAAGAATATCGCAACCGCGCTTCTCGACTACACCGAAATCTATAAACTGCAACTCATCGACAAGAGCGAACCCATCGATTATACCGGATATATCATTAACCCCTCATTCGAAACGGGCAAGAAAGGCGGCTGGACAACACAAGCAAGCGCAACAGTCCGCACCAACAGCACCCTCTCCACTTATGCTGCAGGCATTGATGGCCAATACTTCCTATACAATGAGTCTGCCAGTGGATCTACTGGCATTAGCCAAGCCATTACAGACCTGCCTCGCGGATACTATCGCCTCACCGCTTCTGTAGGGACAAGCGAAGGAAACGAGGTCTGCCTGTTTGCTGGTGACAGCACCACCCACGTTGCAGCCCATGAGTGGGGACGCTTCTATCTCTCCGAGGGAGTAATCGACAGCATTTGGGTAGAAGATGGCAACCTGACCATCGGTATCGAAGGAGGAACACACTGGTATAAAGCCGACAACTTCCACCTCTATTACCTTGGCGCAGGCGACGACACCGCCATCAGCCTCCCCGAGGCCGACAAGCAAGATGCCTTCATCAGCAGAAAGGGCATATACGACCTCTTCGGCCGCCGCATCAACGAACAGAGCGACATGCTTCCCGGCCGCATCTACATTGTAGACGGGCGCAAAGTCATCGCTAAGTGATGTATAAGAAAATCTGCCAAGGCTACAATCAACCTTGGCAGATTTTTCTTTTTATCCCACTGACTCTAAATAGCAGATGATTGCGTGAGGGTCATTACGCGAAGGAAGTTCTGGCCCCACAGCTTCGCCACATCCTCTTGGCTGAAGCCTTCAGCAAGCAGGCGACGGGTGAGATTGATAATCTCAGAAGCATCGGCACAACCAATGATACCACCATCACCATCAAAATCAGTACCGATACCCACATGGTCTATTCCCGCCACGTCCACCATGTGGCAAATATGGCGCACGGCATCATCAACGGTAGCACCACCCTCCTTACGCAAGAATCCGTCGTACAGACAGGTCTGCACCACACCTCCCGAAGCAGCAAGAGCACGCAACTGGTCGTCTGTAAGGTTGCGCGGATGGTCACACAAAGCACGAGCCGAAGAGTGGCTACAAACAATGGGAGTACCGCTGACCTCGATGGCTTGGTAGAAACTGCTCTCTGCAGCGTGTGAGAGATCCACCATCATTCCCACACGATTCATCTCACGAATAGCCTGGCGGCCAAATTCGCTCAGTCCCCCATGTTCTTCTGCTCCACGTGCGGAGTCACACAAGCCATTGTCTCCATTGTGACAGAGAGTCATATACACCACTCCGCGCTGCCTGAAATGCGCAATACGGCTAAGGTCATCGCCAATAGCATAGCCATTCTCTATGCCGAGCATCAGCGCACGGCGTCCCTCACGCTTGAGACGATACAGGTCCTCCGGGGTATATGCAATACCGACACTGCTGATGTTGCTATTGACCATCGTTTCTATCTCGGTGAGCAGGCGTTCAGCCTTGGCAAAAGCCGCATCGAGCGAAGCCTTGTCGCGCTCCAACTGACGCAGATAGGCCACCATGATGGTTGCATCAAGGCATCCCTCGGTCATCTTATGCAGGTCGACAAGAATGCGCGGGTCGCGACTATCGAAGTGTATCTGCTGGTCAAACTTCATCGGCGTGTCGCAATGTGTGTCAAGGGTGAGGAACCGGCGGTGAAAATTTCTCGCCTCGGCAAATGAGCGAGCCTCGCCAACCAGCCACTCAAAGAGCGGCAGCATCGTGCGGTCACCGCCCAGTATCATGCATTCAGGGTGCCATTGTACCCCTATCATGGATTTGCAATCCGTACTCTCCATCGCTTCGATGAGTCCATCGGGCGAGACGGCCGTGACAGCAAACCCTGCCGGAGCCTCCTTCACCGCTTGGTGATGGAAGGAGTTTACATGAAGATTGGTCGCACCGAAGATTGCAGCCAATCGACTCGACGAAGCAATACGCACGCTATGTGTTGCCACGTGGCGTTCAGTCTCTTGACTATGCTTGAGCGTTGCCGAAGTCTCCTTATAAATATCCTGATAGAGCGTGCCGCCCAAAGCCGCTGCCATAACCTGTATGCCACGGCATATACCCAGGACAGGAATCTGCCTGTTGGCAGCCAGCTTCACAAGCATCAGCTCCTGCCAGTCGCGAGCAGGATTGACAGAGCCAAGCTCACGCATAGGCTCCTCGCCCAGATACAGCGGATTGATGTCGCCACCTCCCGACAGGATAAGTGCATCCACCCCCTCAAGCAGGCTGACCATTGCATCCGTATCGTCAAAAGCCGGTATCACGATAGGTGTACCGCCAGCCTCAAGCACCGAGCGGTAGTATCCTTCGAGAAGCGTACACTTGCCGCCATCATAATTACCTGTTATACCAACGATTGGCTTCTTACTGTAAATAGGAAAAGAGGAATGTAACTTCGTATATTCCTCTTTGATATTGAATCTGGGCATAATATGAGAATGTACTTATTCTACACTGATGGGTATTTCCTTCTTGATGCTTTGGTCGAGCGAAATCATAGTCTCCGTCGCCATCACTCCAGGAATCTCCTGGATGCGCTCGTTAAGGAGGTTCATCAGATGCTCGTTGTCGCGGGCATAGAGCTTCACGATAATGCTATAGGGGCCCGTAGTGAAGTGAGCCTCCACGATCTCGGGAATCTTACGCAACTCCTCTATCGCCTCTTTATACATAGAGCCTTTAGCCAAGCTCAAGCCCACATAAGTGCAAGTGCGAAATCCCAGCATCTTGGGGTTCACATGGTAGCCAGACCCTATTATGACGCCTATGTCCATCAGTCGCTGCACTCTCTGGTGAATCGCTGCACGCGACACTCCACATTCGATGGCTACATCCTTGAAAGGAGTACGCGCATTCTGTGATATGATTTCAAGGATTTTCTTATCCAACTCATCAACTTTTTCCATTTCTATTAGATTTCATTAAGGACAGTTTCGTGTTATTTCCCTAGCAAAAATAAAGCATTTTTTTTGATTTTCGAGTAAAACCCGACCTTTTTTCTATCTTTTCGCTATTTTTTTGATTTCTTCAGACACACATGCCAAACGTAGGTTTCGTCCAAACATATCCATAATCAAACACCTAATTTCCCGTTCGTGGCGAAGGCCGTCAGAACAAGCCATAATGCAAGCCACAAGAATTGTCAACTCGGATTGCCACTTTCACAATTAACAATCTTTGCAAAATATGTTATTAAACATTTTTAAGCCCTTTGTCCTTATAATTTCAATATTCCTCTTTTAATAGAAGAAAATTCAATGTAAATTTGTACACGGTTTGAAAGGGACGTTTCCCTACTGACCAACAGCAAAGTGAAATAACAAGAGTATTTAACCATAAATTTACAAACTTAATTAAAATGGCAAACATTGATTTGAGCAAGTACGGAATCACCGGTGCAGTAGAGGTTTTGCACAATCCGTCTTATGAAGTTTTGTTCCAAGAGGAAACAAAAGCAGGTCTTGAAGGTTTCGAGAAGGGTCAGGAGACCGAGCTCGGCGCCGTTAACGTGATGACAGGTGTTTACACCGGCCGTTCACCCAAAGACAAGTTCTTTGTAATGGACGAGGTAAGCAAGGATACTGTATGGTGGACTTCTGATGAATACAAGAACGACAACAAGCCCGTTACAGAGGCTACTTGGGCAGTGCTCAAGGACCTTGCTGTAAAGGAACTCTCTGGCAAGAAGCTCTATGTAATGGATACCTTCTGCGGTGCCAACGAGAACAGCCGTCTGAAAGTTCGCTTCATCATGGAGGTAGCATGGCAGGCTCACTTCGTAAAGAATATGTTTATCCGTCCTACAGAGGAGGAACTCGCTAACTATGGTGAGCCCGACTTCGTAGTATACAACGCTTCTAAGGCAAAGGTAGACAACTATGCTGAACTCGGCCTCAACTCTGAGACTGCTGTAGTGTTCAACCTCACCTCTAAGGAGCAGGTAATCCTCAACACATGGTATGGTGGTGAGATGAAGAAGGGTATGTTCTCAATCATGAACTATCTGCTTCCTCTCCGTGGCATGGCTTCAATGCACTGCTCTGCCAACGTAGGTCACGATGGCGACACCGCTATCTTCTTCGGTCTCTCTGGTACAGGTAAGACTACCCTTTCTACCGACCCCAAGCGTCTCCTCATCGGTGACGACGAGCACGGCTGGGACGACGAAGGCGTATTCAACTTCGAGGGTGGCTGCTACGCAAAGGTTATCAACCTCGACAAGGAGTCTGAGCCCGATATCTTCAACGCTATCAAGCGCGACGCTCTCCTCGAGAACGTAACCGTAGCTGCTGACGGCAAGATTGACTTCGCAGATAAGAGCGTTACCGAGAATACTCGTGTATCATATCCTATCTACCACATCGACAACATCGTGAAGCCCGTATCTAAGGCTGGTCCTGCAAAGAAGGTTATCTTCCTCTCTGCCGACGCCTTCGGTGTACTTCCTCCCGTATCTATCTTGAACCCCGCTCAGACACAGTACTACTTCCTCTCTGGCTTCACCGCTAAGTTGGCAGGTACAGAGCGTGGTATCACAGAGCCCACACCTACCTTCTCAGCTTGCTTCGGCGCAGCTTTCTTGAGCTTGCACCCCACAAAGTACGGTGAAGAGTTGGTTAAGAAGATGGAGGCTAACGGCGCTACAGCATACCTCGTGAACACAGGTTGGAACGGTACCGGCAAGCGTATCTCTATCAAGGATACCCGTGGTATCATCGACGCTATCCTCGATGGCTCTATCGACAAGGCTCCCACAAAGGTTATCCCTTACTTCGACTTCGTAGTGCCCACAGAGCTCCCCGGTGTTGATCCCAACATCCTCGATCCTCGCGACACTTACGCTGACGCTGCTCAGTGGGAAGAGAAGGCAAAAGACCTCGCTGGCCGCTTCATCAAGAACTTCGCTAAGTTCACAGGTAATGAAGCAGGAAAAGCACTTGTTGCCGCTGGTCCTAAGCTCTAATGCTAAAATAAATTGATATTTCCGGCCCACCCTCGCGGTGGGCCGTTTTTGTATTCAGAAATACCTAAATAAATTGATCCGCCGTTCTTTTGAGTAATGGCTTCCAGCATACAGTACTAACTAATAGGCAGTGTCGCCCTTTAAGGGGGACGAGTGTAGTGCAACAAAGTGAAACGGAACGGAGGGGGTAACGACAAATTTGGTATTTCGTTCGGTTTGCACTAATATTAGTGCCCGCTTTGCGGACACAGAAGATAGGCTGCACCTCAGAAATACTCAAATAAATTTGGTATTTCGTTCGGTTTGCACTATCTTTGCAGCCGCTAAAAGTGTAAAGGAGGTAAATATAAGTAGAAATATACTGAGAGCACAACCCTAAAAGACTGCGTGCAAGGCACGTACAAAAGAATAGAAAAAGAGTAATAACAAAATAATAAAAACAACAAAATGATTGTAGTACCCGTTAAAGAGGGCGAAAACATCGAAAGAGCCCTTAAGAAATTTAAGAGAAAATTTGAGAAGACTGGCGTAGTAAAGGAGCTTCGTCGTCGTCAGCAGTTCAACAAGCCTTCTGAGGTAAAGCGTCTCAAGATGGAGCGTGCTATCTACGTTCAGAGCTTGCGTCAGAACGAGGAGTAATTTTTATACATACTCATACGAAAGTGGGCAGACCGATTGGTCTGCCCACTTTTTGTTTACAGTATTCTGTGTTTATCGCTTCTTCTTCGGCTGCTTATGCAGCTTGTAGCTCACCTTCAGCATCACGTAGCGTGGTATACTGTTGGTCCACACCTCGGTGCGACCTTGTCCGTTCACGCTGTAGTTGATGGTGCTGAGGTTGCCCAAGATGTCGAATCCGTCGAGGGTGAAGAGCAGGTTGCCCTTCATGGCGCTCTTCGTCAGGCGCGCGTTCCACACCAGTTCGCTCGTGTTCATGTTGGCATCGGCATAGCCACGGCGGGTATACATCGTGATGTCGGTGCTCAGCTGCATCTTGTAAGGGAGGTTCACCAAGCCCGTCAAGCCGTAGTTGAAGTTATAGGCATTGATTTCGTTGAAGTCGGCCCTCTCCGAAGTGGCGTGCGTGGTGCTTGCCCTTACCTTGGCCCCTATGCGGTGATCGCCCAAGCGGTAGTTGAGCGTCAAGGTTTCGCGTGCCCATAAGTTGTGTACGATACGCTTGGTGGCTACCTCGGCGCCGTTGATGCCTACGAGGTCGGCATTGTCCGAGTAGTCTATCTGCATATTGCTCTGTAGGGTCAGCTTGCGCTGGCGGTCGAGCGGCAGGGTGTAGTTACCTGCGAAAGCCAGCTTCCAGTTGCCGTTCACATTGTCGGGAGTGGTGGTGCGCACGCCTGTGCTCTTGTCGTAGATATAGCCCATTGCCACGGCATTGCGAACGTGTGTGTATTGCAACGAGGCGTTAAGCATCTTGCCCGTGCCACTGAGCCACTGGTCGGCCTGATACTCGAGTCGGGCGCGATGTGTATGCGTATTCTTCAGATTGGGGTTTCCTCTGCGGATATTCAGCGGGTCGGAGTCGAATGTGTGGTCAAGCAGGTTCATCAGCGAAGGGGCAGTGGGATTCATACCATATTCGAAGCGTATTTTATGCTTCATGCTGTCCAGTGCAAACTGGGCGAGCATACTGGGATTGAACAGCACCTCATTCCGGGTGAGACTTACCGACTGGCTGCCTCCATAGTCCAGACTGCGCGACTGGATGTTGACACGAGGATAGAAAGCCACCTCGTCTGTTCGGCTCTGGCTGCCTATACGCTTGGTCCTGTTCCATCGCAGTTGCAGCCTGACAGTATGTATCGTACTCCGTTCGGTGGAGATATAGCTGTTGTCAGCATCAAGCACACTCATCATAGCGTCCTGCATAGAGGGCAATGTGCCTAACGGATAGTCTTCGATGGAGGTCCACTCCTCTAATTGGTCGAGACGATAGAGATGATTGGTGGTTGTGGTCGTCTGATGGCTAACCGTATACTTAGGATTGATAAACCACATACCATCTTGTCCCGATTCGTAGAATTGTATTCTATGATAGTAGTTGACCTCACCGTTAAAGTTGTATCCCTTGTAGGGCATATCGAAATAGCGGTCACGCACATCGGCCGTGGCCGTAGGGTATTCGAGGATGTACTTGTCGAACTGGCGATTCTTCCTGTCATTATAGGAGGCGGTCGTCGTGATGTTCACTGCATCATCGGTATGCGGAATCTCGAAATGGAAGAAGCCTTGAATCTGTCCGTTCAGATTACTTCCTGTGCTCTTTTGCGCCTGGCTCAAGCGATTGACAAACGGTCGCATAGGCTGAACCTCACCATTCAACAGGCTGTCAAGGAGCTCTGGACTCTGCAGATAGTTGTCCAGAAATGCAGCATTGGCATTGTTGTACAGATTATTGGAACGGCTGTAGTTCACACTCGGCGACACATAGCTGTCAATGTAACTGTTGTATCTGTTGTCACTACCAGAGAACTGCCACTGGTGCCATGTGCTGATACTGAAGTTCTCGATGTCTTGGCTGTTGCGTCCATAGCCGTAGACATCGCCATCGGGAAGGAACGTGGTAGAGGAGGAGGTGCGACGAATGTCCTTGTCGGTATGTGTGACGAATACGTTGCCTTGTAGCTTGTGTGACCTCTTCTGACCGTTTACCATATAATCGAGTCCGCCCGTCTGGCTCTCCATCAGTCCGCCCGAGAGGTCCGAGGGCTGCCAGTTGCCGTTCTGCCCAGGCTTGCGGTTGTCGTTCAGGTTGTTCAGGTTGGCAAAGGCACTCACGCGTGAGAGGTCGCTGAAGCGCAGCGCAAAGGCGCGGCCTGCATAGCGTTCCTTGGTGCCTCCACCAAGCTCGGTGTTGGCCAGCCAGCCCACATTGTATTCGCGCTTGAGCTTCACGTCCATCACGAAGTTCCCTTCGTCCACCTTATAGCCCAGCCGCCTGCTCTCTTCGCTTTCTTTTTCATATACATTCAGGCTCTTCACCGTATAGGCCGGCAGGTTCTGTAGCATTATCTCTTGCTTGCCGTTGAAGAACTCCTCCCCATTGAGCAGGAGGCTCTCCACGAAGCGTCCGTTCACATAGATTTGTCCGTCCTCATTGATTTCCGCTCCAGGCAGCTGCTCTATCAGCGCGTCCAGCATAGAGCCTTCGGCAATCTGGAAGGCCGTGGCATCGTAGATGAGGGTATCGCCCTTGTGGTAGAACTGCACTTTGGAGGTGACTATCTCTACCTCGTCCAGCGTAATGCCTTTCTCGGCCATAGTCAGTCGGCGCATAGGTACATTGCCAATCTCAATAGTACGCTCACGCTTGCGCAGTTCAAGTGTCAGATTCTTGTATGTGGTCTCGTAGTCGGGATGTGACAAACGGAGAATATACTCTTTCTGGGTGCCATCGACGATGAACTGAAAGAAGTCCATCGTAGGAGGGATTGTGTCTGTTTGGACTACCGTACTATCTGTCTGCATCAGTTCGACTACTGTTCCTTTGATGCGTTCAAAAGTGAAGGAGTTAATGGAACGTCCGTAGACCATCCAACCATTGCGAATGTCAGCGTAACTTGATAGCGCCAATACTCCCAGAATTAGCGTGTAGAGTGTTCTTTTCATAAGTGTTTTTATTATGGTTTGCATTCGTTAGACGTAAATCATCACCTGAAAAGTTGCAGCGAGCGCAAAAAACAAGTTCCCCATAGCGCTGAAACAAGCATCAGGAACGCGCTTAGGGGAACTTTGCTCGCACAACGATTTCTGCGGCAAAGGAACACAAATCGGTGCAGGGTGGCAAATTATTGCTGTGACAAATGCGTGACGGGGTTGTGACAAATGCGTGACAAGGCGTAGCCTCATCCATTCTCTCCGAATATCACTTCGTAGAGGTCGGCAGGAAGCTTCTTGCGGATACGCTCCTTGCGCTTACGAATAGCCGAAGGAGTGGTGTGCCCGATATAGGCAATGACATTGTTGCCATAGCCGAGGTAGGTGCAGAAGCAGCACACGAGTTCCTGGGCATTGAGGTCGAGCCCCTCGTGCAATGTGCTGCAAGCATCGGTGAAGGATTTGAGCAGTGCACTCTCTACATCGCGTGTGGCTTCGTAGGCCATCTCGAGGAGCTCCTTTTCCTTCAGCTTCATCATATTGAGATCAGCAAAACTGTCTGTTTGCTCAAAGGTACGACGCCCGTCTTCAAGGCTGCGACGCAGGATGAGCGTTTCGGGTAGGGAGAATCCTCCAGTGTACTTCTCCTTTACTGCAACCTCCGAGGGGTCATAACCAAGAGGCGGCATTTGCGGTTCTTCGCGAATGACACGCTTGCGGCGATAGTGGCCGAGAAGAAAGTACGCAGCAGCCACAATGGCAACAAAGATGAGTGTTATAATAAAGGTAGGCCAATGGAACTCACTAATCCACGATGGCTTCTTCTCCTTCGGATGGATGGTGACATAGTGGGCAGGCTTGTCCTTCCCGTCGCCGAAAGAGACGACATATCTCTGGAACCTTTCCTCCAATTTATGCATCGGTATGGGGTCGAAGCGATTGGTGTTACTTGATTTTAAGAAAAGTTTCCAATGCACTTGTGCGGAGTCCATTATCCCTTGCTCTTTGTAGATATTGTATAGCACATAGTTGGCTATATAATCGGCCGTGCCGTACCTCGGACGGGGTAGCGCAAGCGCTTTGTTGGCATAGTATATAGCAGAGTCTACAACACCGAAATGCCAGAGATCGTCAGCCTTATATGCAAGGAAGATAGGGTAGTCTGGGTGGTTCTCTACGTCAAATCTATTGGCTATTTGGTCGAGGTATTGTAGCGATTTTCCATAATCGTGCGTCACATATGTGGATATCCAGCGCAGATTATTCAGCGCATTGATCACCAATGTGTCGTTGGATTTATCGTTCATCACCACTTTGGTGTAGTGGTGGGCTGCCTTTCTATACAACTCCTTACTTAGTGCCCTCTCACGACTTTTTTCTGCTCTCATTCCTTCCCACCTGCATTCTCTTGCCATGAGATACTCCTCGATGGGGGTAAGCGTTTCCGTACGGTTGCATGAGACGAAGCCGAGAGCTGCGATGGTTATCAGTAGAGTATAGACAAATGTTTTCATTGCGCTGGATATGTTTTTAGTGTAGCAAAGGTAATACTTTTCTGACACTCATGCGCTACATAGCGTGTGACAAATGCGTGACAAAGGTGTGACCAAAGTGTGACAAATGCGCGACAGGGCCTTTTGGGGCACTTTCTGCCGAGTAAAGAAGTTTTATTTTTGGCCTGGCACGGTGCAGCAGAAGTTGACAATTCCACGATGAAATGGGCGATTTTTGGGGCGCTCTATAGAGCAAGATGAGTAGGCGTGAGAATTTTCTTGCATTTTTCTCGTCAATCATGCATCGTTCCTCGTGCAGTTTTGTTATCTTCGCAGTGTAAAACATATATTCACAATAATTATGGAAAAAACACGTATGGGCTTCTTTGAAGCCGTCAAGACCTGCTTGAAGAAATCGTTCGTATTCAAGGGCCGTGCCCGCCGTTCCGAGTTCTGGTGGTGGACGCTGTTCTCTACTGTCTTCAGTTTCACCGTCTCGCTCCCTGCCGAGGAGATCTCTGAAGACAATGTGTTGCTGATGGTGCTCTATACACTCGGCGCGCTGGCATTGTGTGTATATCTCGGTATTGCCAACTTTGCCGTGGCTACCCGCCGCCTTCACGACATAGGGCGCAGTGGCTGGTGGTATGGTGCCACATTGATTTTCGGTGTGGTGTGGGGCGTATGGATGATAGTCAAGATGTTTGGCATTGTCAGTGGTATGAATCTTGCCAATGTAGATGTAGAGTCTGATGCTTTTACGTTTACAGTTTTGAAGGAGATGTGGGCCGTGGTGCTCATTCCCTATGTCATCTATATCGCCTACTCCATCCTGCTCCTCGTATGGTACTGCAAGGATAGCCAGCCGGGAGCAAACAAGTATGGTGAGAATCCCAAGGGGATAACCGAATAAGCAGGAGCCGTCATATAGAAAGCGGGTGTGTCACTTTTGCCCTTGACACACCCGCTTTTTTCCTTGATTTGCCATGCCAACCCTCGCGATTTTGCCTTTCCCTATTGGCAAAAGTTCATAAATCGGTTGGCATTGGCAATCCCTACTTGCATTATTGTACAGGTCGGTAGTGATATGCTGTACAAATTTACACGCATCAAGGTTCTGAGGCCCTCTGCCACTGCCACCCCAAAAATAAACTTTTGTCACCTAGAAACGCCCCGATGCAATTATATTTTTGCCACCTGGCAGGTTTTTATGGACAGGCTTTTGTATGTATAGCTCTTTATATCTACTTCATTTATAGTGGTATACGCTGGTGGTTTTGCGAAGGATCAAAAACCTGACAGCCCACCAAAATGTAATTACATAGAATTAAATTCCATCAGTTTCCGTTATCGACATCGTCGTCGTTGCAGCTTGCTGCTTAATGCCAAGTCGAAAATAAAAATCATTTACTCAGTCAGTTTATCCATTGTTGTCGTCAACGTTACCGTTATCGTTAAACTTCTGCTCGTGACAACCACAAAATATTTTGTGCTTGCTACTATTTTCTTCGTGTCAACAACTATTTAGATCAGAGCCGTCCGGCAAATCCATCAGAGCTGTCCGTTAGAAAAATCACAGACCTTTGGCAAAAATATCACAGCTGTCTGATAAACGAACAGCACATCTCACAGAAACACATAGCCCATTTTTCATAAACGAACAGCCCTTTAGAAAAAAAGGCCTTTTCGTTTTTTCATGAACGAACAGGCCATTTTTCAGAAACACAAAGCCCTTTTTTGAGAGAAGTCTTTTCGAAATGGCAGAGTGTTTGAAAAACCAAAGAGATGAGAGAAAATCTAGCTGTAGACGAGCAGCCATCTAGGTGTAGACGAGTCGTAATCTAGGTCTAGAAATTTCCTCGTCTACACCTTCGTTTTCGTTGATACATCCAATAAATTTGGTACTGACAAAGGTGGATTTTGGAAGATTGCGGACGAGGAATAAGTCAGCAGATGTAGTATCAAAAAATGGCATAGACCTCGGAAACATTCAAGAACAGGCCCTATTGAATACGGACAGAGAGGAATTTCAACCTCTCTGTCCGTATTTCATAGAAAAGGGCTCAAATTGGAGCCTGCTCTTTCTATGCTTCGGTGCCAATCCCGTACATTACTTCAACACATACGTCGCCAATACTCTTTGCAGTGACTTGACATCGACGTCTCGCTTAAACTCCTTCTTCAAGGGTTCGGAGATTCCTTTTATCCAGAGCTTCATCTCGCAGTCGCCATCAAATGTGCCCGAGGTCTCTACGCTGAAATGGTTTATCGAGTTATAGGGCACGGAGTGATAGTCGCGCTTGCTTCCCGTGACACCTTGCACGTCGAGCATAATCAGTCGCTTGTTGGTGAAGACCCACTTGTCGCGAAAGATACGAAAGGCAGCTACAATCTCCTCTTCGGGGATGAGTATGTCGCCAAACTCGTTCTTCAGTTCGTTGATGTTGACTTCTGAGGCGTTACCGAATAGGTGGTTGAGTAATGACATAGTACATTATAGTTATAGAAGAACAACTTCTTTATAATACATTAAAAGGGATACTCTCGACTTTTAACCGCATGCTCCTACTTGCGGATGATGGCCTTCACGTCCTTGATCATGCCAGCGTATGCTTCGTCGTAGCCAGTGACGGTCTCCTTCAACTCTATAGCACCGGCTTTGTCCTTGGTGGAGAGGGTGCCTACATAGAGAAGCTTGTATTCGTTCTTCAGAGTGGCTTCTACACATACCTTATAGCTGCCTTTGCTCACCCTCTTGCCCTCTGAGTCGGTGAAGTCCCAAACGAAGGTCTGCTTGCCACTCTCCTTGGGTGTCGCCCCAGTGAAAGCATCGAGCTCGGCGTCGGTCATGTCGGTTGCCTTGGCGTTGGTAACCCAGGTGGGCACACAGGCCGGGCGATAGGTGTAGCCGCGCTTGATGGGCTGACCTTCGCGTACACGGCCTTTGGTCGTGAAGGAGGTGACAAAGAGGGTCTTTACCACTTCGCCACGATCATTCTCGATCCATACGGCATATTGATTGGAGCCAGGACCCTGCTTCTTGATATAGTCAAAGGAGATCTCAACGTGTTTGCCCTTAACGGGCTTGTCGGTAGCAGAAACATTGCTGAAAGCCATGCAACAAAGGGCAATGACAGTAGCTGCGGATAGCAAAAGAACTTTTTTCATAACGGTTGTCTTTTTAGTTTAATGAAATAGTATATCGTGTGCGGAGCAAAAATAGTAATAATGAAGCGTATGACAAAACATTCCTTCACTTATTTGACATTGGTGGCTCGGCATCGGGTAGGCAAACCGTAGGATTTGCTTTTCTTAACACTATCTAAGAAGAAAATCCACAAATTCTTTTGTATAGTCAGGAAAAATCGCTATATTCGTCCTTTGAAAAGGCGAGTGTCCGCCAGCGGAAAACATTCTGCCCTTTTCTACTATATTATATATATAATAAGGTGTGTGCCATGAGAGAGAAATTGATAAATGATTTCTTGGACTATCTGACTCACGAGAGAGCCTACTCGCCCCATACGGTAACAAACTATGGGATCGACCTGCGCGAGTTTGACGCATACCTTGAGAATACCGAAGAACAGATTGAGCTACCCCATGCCGATGCCGACCTCGTGAGGAGATGGGCGATGGAGCTTATGGCGACAGGCATGAAGGCAACCTCGGTGAACCGCAAGCTGAGCTCGCTGCGTACATTCTATAAATACCTGCTGAAGAAAGAGGTGATAAAGGTGTCGCCCATGCAGAATGTGAATGGCCCAAAGAAAGCGAAGCCACTGCCCCAGTTCGTACGCGAAGCCGACATGGAGCGCCTGCTCGACAAGCCCTCTGCCCCAGCCACCTGGCAAGAGGCACGCGACAGACTCATCATACAGATGTTCTACGAGACAGGCATCCGACTGTCCGAGCTTGTAGGGCTCAATGATGCTGACGTAGACTTTGGCCGCATGACCATCAAAGTGACGGGCAAGCGCAACAAACAACGTATCATCCCCATTGGCGACGGACTGGCACAGAGCCTGAAGGAGTATATCGAGGAGAAGGAACGGCAGTGTATTGACGGCAATTGTCAGCCTCCCCTCTTCATCACCGACAAGGGGCTGCGAGTCTATCCCGGCTGGGTGTATCAGTTGGTACGTCGGGAGCTCTCTCAGGTGGTGACACTGAAGAAGCGGAGCCCACACGTACTGCGCCACACCTTTGCTACCGCCATGCTCAACAACAATGCCGAGCTGGAGGCAGTGAAGGAGCTGATGGGACACGAGAGTGTGAGCACTACGCAGATATACACCCACACAACATTTGAAGAACTGAAAAAAGCATATAAACAGGCCCACCCCAGGGCAAGTATTAACCATTAATAAAAGGAGGTAAGTATGAAAACGAACATCCAGAGCATCCATTTTGATGCAAGTGAGCAATTGCAAGCGTTCATTGAGAAGAAAACCGCCAAGCTCGAGCGTTTCTTCGACGAAATAGACACCGTGGAGGTAACCCTCAAAGTAGTGAAGCCAGAGACTGCCATGAACAAGCAGGCCGATGTGAAAGTGGTGGTGAAAAACGAGAACCTCTTTGCTTCGAAGATATGCGACACTTTTGAGGAGAGTATTGACCAATGTGTAGACGCTTTGCGCATCCAGCTCGAAAAATACAAGGAAAAATTGCGCGGCAAGTAAAAAAAAAGTCAAAACCTTTTGCAGGTTTGAAATAAATGCCTAAATTTGCAGCCGTTTTAGCGCCGATACGCTTGACGGCTGCTAATTTCGCCTCTTTAGCTCAGTTGGCCAGAGCACGTGATTTGTAATCTCGGGGTCGTTGGTTCGAATCCGACAAGAGGCTCAAAAGAAAAGACGCGGTCTTTAATTTATTGAAAACATCAAAGGAAACATCTCGGGCAAATTCCAGAGTGGCCAAATGGGGCAGACTGTAAATCTGCTGTCTTTCGACTTCGGTGGTTCGAATCCATCTTTGCCCACCACTCAAAGAGATGCGGAAGTAGCTCAGTTGATAGAGCATTAGCCTTCCAAGCTGAGGGTCGCGGGTTTGAGCCCCGTCTTCCGCTCTTTTGATGTTGCTGTTATAGCTCAGTGGTAGAGCACTTCCTTGGTAAGGAAGAGGTCGCGGGTTCAACTCCCGCTAACAGCTCTAAATAGCAAACAAGTAGAAATACATTTATTAATAAATACTTAAGTTACAAAAAGCTATGGCAAAAGAAAAATTTGAACGTTCAAAACCGCATGTAAACATCGGTACTATCGGTCACGTTGACCACGGTAAGACCACTCTGACCGCTGCCATCACCACTGTATTGGCAAAGAAGGGTCTTTCTGAGTTGCGTTCTTTCGACTCAATTGACAACGCTCCTGAAGAGAAAGAGCGTGGTATCACTATTAACACCGCTCACGTAGAGTATCAGACAGCTAACCGTCACTATGCACACGTAGACTGCCCGGGTCACGCCGACTACGTAAAGAACATGGTAACTGGTGCTGCTCAGATGGACGGTGCTATCATCGTTTGTGCTGCTACTGATGGTCCTATGCCTCAGACACGTGAGCACATCCTTCTCGCTCGTCAGGTAAACGTACCCCGCCTCGTTGTATTCTTGAACAAGTGCGACATGGTAGACGATGCTGAAATGCTCGAGCTCGTTGAGATGGAAATGGTTGAGCTCCTCACCTCTTATGATTTCGAAGAGGATACTCCTATCATCCGTGGTTCTGCTCTTGGTGCACTTAACGGTGTTGCTGAGTGGGAAGAGAAGGTAATGGAGTTGATGGAAGCTTGCGACACATGGATCCAGGAGCCTCCCCGCGATAAGGACAAGCCCTTCTTGATGCCTGTTGAGGACGTATTCTCAATCACTGGTCGTGGTACTGTTGCTACAGGTCGTGTTGAGACTGGTGTTATCAAGGTAGGTGACGAAGTTCAGATCCTCGGTCTTGGTGAAGACAAGAAGTCAGTTGTAACTGGCGTTGAGATGTTCCGTAAGCTCCTCGATCAGGGTGAAGCTGGTGACAACGTAGGTCTGCTCCTCCGTGGTATCGACAAGAACGAAATCAAGCGTGGTATGGTAATTACACACCCCGGTGTAATCAAGCCCCACTCTAAGTTCAAGGCTTCTATCTACGTATTGAAGAAAGAGGAAGGTGGCCGTCACACTCCGTTCGGTAACAAGTATCGTCCTCAGTTCTATCTCCGTACTATGGACTGTACAGGTGAGATCCACCTCCCCGAAGGTACAGAGATGGTAATGCCCGGTGACAACGTTGAGATTCAGGTTGAGCTCATCTATCCGGTAGCATTGAACCTCGGTCTCCGTTTCGCTATCCGCGAAGGTGGTCGTACAGTAGGTTCTGGTCAGATTACTGAAATCATCGACTAATTATCGGTATCCGATACAACCATAGACCCTACCAAGTGTAGGGTCTATCTACGGGAATAGCTCAGTTGGTAGAGCACTGGTCTCCAAAACCAGGTGTCGGGAGTTCGAGCCTCTCTTCCCGTGCAAAAAAGAAAATAGCGTATGTTTAAGAAAATAGGAAAACTCTGTAAAGAATCTTACAACGAGCTTGTTCATAAAGTTTCGTGGCCTACAATGTCCGAGTTGACTAGTAGTGCAATAGTCGTTTTAGAAGCTTCCCTTCTTATTGCACTGGTAGTATTCTCTATGGATCAGGTATTCCAGTTTGTAATGGAATTTGTCTATCCTCATTAATTGCGTAGACGATGTCAGAAGTTCAGAAGAAATGGTACGTACTGCGTGCCATTAGCGGTAAGGAGCACAAGGTTAAAGAGTATATCGATTACGAGATAGCTCACACTAACCTTGGTGATTTTGTATCACAAGTCTTAATTCCAACTGAAAAGACTGTTCAAGTTCGCAACGGAAAGAAAGTTGTGAAGGAGAGAAGTTATCTGCCCGGATACGTATTAGTGGAAGTGGCTTTGGTCGGCGAAGTTGCTCATCACCTTCGTAATGTGCCCAACGTGTTGGGCTTCCTCGGAGGTTTAGACAACCCAACGCCACTTAGACTATCTGAAGTGAACCGTATACTAGGAACCGTGGATGAAATGCAAGAGGTTGGTGCTGAAGAGCCCACAATTGTATACACCCTCGGCGAAAGCGTTAAGGTTAACTATGGTCCTTTCTCAGGATTCAGTGGAATCATTGAGGAGATCAACACAGAGAAACGGAAATTGAAAGTCATGGTAAAGATCTTCGGACGCAAAACCCCGATAGAACTTGGCTTTATGCAGGTAGAGAAAGAGTGATGAGATAGTTACGTATCACATCACAATTTTTCGTATATTTCATATATATAAAATTTTAGAAAAATGGCTAAAGAAGTTGCTGGAATAATCAAATTACAGATTAAAGGAGGCGCTGCAAATCCATCACCTCCCGTTGGTCCTGCTTTGGGTTCAAAGGGTTTGAACATCATGGAGTTTTGCAAGCAATTCAATGCCAGAACCCAGGACAAGGCGGGTAAAGTTCTGCCTGTAATCATTACTTATTACTCAGACAAGTCATTCGACTTTGTTATCAAGACCCCTCCTGTAGCTATTCAGTTGCTCGAAGCAACAAAGCAAAAGAGTGGTTCTGCTGAGCCTAACCGTAAGAAGATTGCTGAACTCACATGGGATCAGATCAGAACGATTGCTCAGGACAAACTCGTAGACTTGAACTGCTTTACTGTAGAGGCTGCCATGACAATGGTTGCAGGTACAGCTCGCAGCATGGGTATCAGTGTAAAGGGCGAATTCCCCGGTAATAACTAAAAAAACTTCAATTAGAATGGGTAAACTGACAAAAAACCAAAAGTTGGCCGCTTCCAAGATTGAAGAAGGTAAGGTATACACCTTGAAGGAGGCTTCTAGCTTGGTAAAGGAAATTACTACTACCAAGTTTGATGCTTCTGTTGATATTGACGTACGTTTGGGCGTTGACCCTCGTAAGGCAAATCAGATGGTTCGTGGTGTAGTATCTCTTCCCAACGGTACTGGTAAGGTTGTACGTGTGCTTGCACTCTGTACATCAGATCAGGAAGCCGCAGCTAAGGAAGCTGGTGCAGATTATGTTGGTCTCGATGAATATATTGAGAAGATAAAGGGTGGATGGACTGATATTGATGTCATCATCACTATGCCATCTATCATGGGTAAGATTGGTGCCCTCGGTCGTATATTGGGTCCCCGCGGTTTGATGCCGAATCCCAAGAGTGGTACTGTAACTATGGATGTTGCCAAAGCTGTTAAGGAAGTTAAGCAGGGTAAGATTGACTTTAAGGTAGACAAGTCTGGTATCGTACATACATCTATCGGTAAGGTTTCTTTCACACCTGAAGCTATCCGCGAGAACGCTAAGGAGTTTATTGCAACAATCAATAAGCTGAAACCTAGCGCAGCCAAGGGTACATATATCAAGAGCATTTATCTTTCAAGTACCATGAGTCGTGGTATCAAGATTGATCCCAAGTCATGTGATGAAAATTAATTAACGGAAGTAAATTATGAAAAAGGAAGATAAAGGAAAGATTATAGCTCAATTGGCTGAAACCATTCAGGCATATCCTCACTTCTACTTAGTAGACGTGACAGCTCTCGATGCAACAGCTACAAGCGAACTGAGAAGAAAGTGCTTCAAGTCTGAGATCAAGATGGTCTTGGTAAAGAACACACTTCTTCAGAAGGCTCTCGAGTCTCTTGAAGGTGACTTCTCTCCCTTGTACGGTTCATTGAAGGGTACAACAGCTCTGTTCTTCTGTGAGACAGCTAATGTTCCTGCACGTTTGTTGAAGGAATACGCTGACAAGAAGGCTGTGACTCCTGTACTCAAGGCTGCATATGCAGAGGAAGGTTTCTATGTGGGCGCAGATCAGCTCACCGCTCTTACAAGCATCAAGAGCAAGAACGAAGTTATTGCCGAAATCGTTGCATTGCTGCAATCACCGGCCAAGAACGTTGTTTCAGCTCTTCAATCAGGTGGTAACACCATTCACGGAGTTCTCAAGACACTCGGTGAGAGATAATAAATTAACATTAAAACTAATCTTAAAATTATACGAAAATGGCAGATTTGAAAGCTTTTGCAGAACAACTTGTTAACTTGACAGTAAAGGAAGTTAATGAACTTGCAACTATCCTTAAGGAAGAATATGGTATCGAGCCCGCTGCTGCAGCTGTAGCTGTTGCTGCTGGTCCCGCAGCTGGTGCCGCTGAGGCCGCTGAGGAGAAGACATCATTCGATGTAGTATTGAAGAGCGCAGGCGCAGCTAAGCTTCAGGTAGTTAAGGCTGTTAAGGAAGTTTGCGGTCTCGGTTTGAAGGAGGCTAAGGACTTGGTAGACGGTGCTCCTAGCGTAGTTAAGGAAGGTCTTGCTAAGGACGAGGCTGAGAACTTGAAGAAGGCTCTCGAAGAGGCTGGCGCTGAGGTAGAACTTAAGTAACAGCAGCCTGTTATCAGGTAAACGGTTAAGAATCCTCATAAATGGGATTCTTAACCTTTTTGTGCCTTAAATTAATTTAAGTTCTTAAAACAATCACCCAATGTCTTCAAATACTGTAAACCAAAGAATTAACTTCGCTTCGATTAAGAATCCGGTTGAATGCCCGGACTTTTTGGAAGTACAATTGAAGTCATTTAAAGACTTCCTCCAACTAGACACTCCTCCTGAAAAGCGCAAGAATGATGGTCTCTATAAGGTATTTGCTGAGAATTTCCCTATTGCAGATACCCGCAACAACTTCGTTCTTGAATTTTTGGATTACTATATAGACCCGCCCCGCTATTCTACTGACGAATGCTTGGAGCGTGGACTGACATATTGTGTCCCCCTTAAAGCCAAGTTGAAACTATATTGTACAGATCCCGACCACGAGGATTTTGATACAGTAATTCAAGATGTTTTCTTGGGTCCTATCCCCTATATGACCGAGCAGGGTACGTTCATCATCAATGGTGCTGAACGCGTCGTTGTTTCTCAGCTACACCGTTCACCAGGTGTATTCTTCGGTCAGAGCGTTCATGCTAATGGCACGCAACTCTATTCTGCACGAATAATCCCGTTCAAGGGCTCATGGATTGAGTTTGCTACAGACATCAACAATGTCATGTATGCATACATCGATCGTAAGAAGAAGTTGCCCGTAACAACATTGCTGCGCGCCATCGGTTTTGAAAATGATAGAGATATCCTCGAAATATTCAACTTAGCAGAGGAAGTTAAGGTTAACAAGACAAACCTTAAAAAGCATGTCGGCGACAAGCTTGCTGCAAGAATTCTGAAGACACGCGTTGAGGATTTCGTTGACGCAGATACTGGTGAAGTAGTATCAATCGAACGTAACGAAGTGCTCTTCGACCGTGAGACAGTATTGGATGAGGACGTTATTGAAGAAATTCTCGAGTCTGGCGCTGAAACCATTCTGCTCCACAAGGACAATGCCAATCAGTCAGACTATTCTATTATATTCAACACCCTACAGAAAGACCCAAGTAACTCTGAGAAAGAGGCTGTGCTCTACATCTATCGCCAGTTGCGTAATGCAGACCCTGCCGATGATGCCAGTGCACGCGAGGTTATCAACAACCTGTTCTTCTCAGACAAGCGTTATGACTTGGGCGAAGTAGGACGCTATCGTATCAATAAGAAGTTGAATCTCACAACAGATATCAATGTTGGTGTCCTCACCAAGGAAGATATCATTGAAATTATCAAATATCTTATTGAGTTGGTTAACTCAAAGGCTGTTGTCGATGATATCGACCACTTGAGTAACCGTCGTGTACGTACTGTAGGCGAGCAGTTGGCAAATCAGTTTGCTATCGGCTTGGCACGTATGTCACGTACAATCCGTGAACGTATGAACGTTCGAGACAACGAGGTATTTACACCGACCGATTTGATCAACGCAAAGACTGTTTCGTCTGTTATCAATTCATTCTTCGGCACAAATGCCTTATCACAATTCATGGACCAAACCAACCCGTTGGCAGAGATTACCCACAAGCGTCGTATGTCGGCACTTGGTCCTGGTGGTCTGTCACGTGAGCGTGCAGGTTTCGAGGTTCGTGACGTACACTATACACACTATGGTCGTCTCTGTCCTATCGAAACTCCTGAAGGTCCAAACATCGGTTTGATTTCGTCACTATGTATCTACGCGAAGATTAACCACCTCGGTTTCATTGAGACACCCTATCGTAAGGTTTCAAACGCTAAGGTAGACCTCTCTCCTGAAGGCTTGGTATATCTTTCTGCCGAGGAGGAAGAGGACAAGATTATCGCACAGGGTAATGCTCCTCTGAATGACAAGGGTGGCTTTATCCGCAAGAAGGTAAAAGCTCGCCGTGATGCTGACTACCCTGTAGTAGAGCCCAGTGAAGTAGAATTGATGGACGTATCGCCTCAGCAGATCGCTTCAATCGCGGCATCACTCATTCCATTCCTTGAGCACGACGATGCTAACCGTGCATTGATGGGTTCTAACATGATGCGCCAGGCAGTTCCCTTGATGCGCAGTGAAGCACCTATCGTAGGTACAGGTATCGAAAAGCAATTGGCAGAGGACTCTCGCACACAGCTTGTTGCCGAAGGAGACGGTGTTGTAGAGTACGTTGATGCTGCTACCATCAAAATATTGTATGACCGCACAGAGGACGAGGAATTTGTAAGCTTCGACTCAGCTTTGAAGGAGTACAAAGTACCCAAATTCCAGCGCACAAACCAGAATATGACCATTGACCTTCGTCCGATTTGTGAGAAAGGTCAGCGCGTCAAGAAGGGTGATATCCTTACCGAAGGTTATTCTACAGAAAATGGTGAGTTGGCATTGGGTAAGAACCTCTTGGTTGCATACATGCCTTGGAAGGGTTACAACTATGAGGATGCTATCGTACTTAACGAACGTGTAGTACGCGAAGATATTCTTACCTCAGTTCACGTTGAGGAGTTCATACTTGAGGTTCGTGAAACCAAACGTGGTATGGAAGAGCTTACAGCTGATATTCCTAATGTAAGCGAAGATGCTACCAAGGATCTGGACGAAAACGGTATCATTCGTATCGGTGCAACCGTAGAACCAGGTGACATCCTCATTGGTAAGATTACTCCTAAGGGAGAGTCAGATCCCTCACCTGAAGAGAAATTGCTCCGCGCAATCTTTGGTGACAAGGCTGGCGACGTGAAGGATGCATCACTCAAGGCTTCACCTTCATTGAAGGGTGTAGTCATTGACAAGAAACTTTTCTCACGCGCAATCAAAACTCGCAGTTCTAAATTGGCAGACAAGGCATTAATGCCAAAGATTGACGAAGAATTCGACGAGCGCGCAGGTGAGTTCAAGAAGATTCTTGTAGACAAGTTGCTTGCCCTCACAGAAGGACTCGTTTCACAAGGTGTAAAAGACTATGTTGGTGTAGAAGTTGTTCCCCAGGGAGCCAAGTTCACCAAGAAGGAACTTCAAGCACTTGACTACACATCTATCCAGCTGAGCGGATGGACTACTGATGAGCATCGCAACGAGCTTATCAGCCAGCTCATCATCAACTATATTCGTAAGTATAAGGAGCTTGACGCTGAGATTAAGCGTAAGAAGTTCGCTATCACCATCGGTGACGAGTTGCCTTCTGGCATCATGCAGATGGCTAAGGTATATATTGCCAAGAAACGTAAGATTGGTGTAGGTGACAAGATGGCCGGACGCCACGGTAACAAGGGTATTGTTTCTCGCGTAGTACGCCAAGAAGACATGCCGTTCCTTGAGGATGGTACACCGGTAGATATCGTGCTTAACCCGCTGGGTGTGCCTTCACGTATGAACATCGGTCAGATTTTCGAGACTGTTTTGGGTCATGCAGGCCGCAAGCTGGGTGTGAAGTTTGCAACACCAATCTTCGATGGAGCTTCATTGGATGATCTCTCTGTATGGACAGACAAAGCAGGCCTACCACGCTATGGAAAGACATACTTGTATGATGGTGGCACTGGAGTCCGTTTTGACCAACCTGCAACTGTAGGTGTCACCTACATGCTGAAGTTGGGACACATGGTTGAGGATAAGATGCACGCCCGTTCTATCGGTCCGTACTCACTCATCACTCAGCAGCCTCTCGGTGGTAAGGCTCAATTTGGTGGTCAGCGTTTCGGAGAGATGGAGGTTTGGGCACTCGAAGCTTTCGGTGCCGCACACATCCTGCAAGAGATTCTTACCATCAAGTCTGATGACGTAGTAGGCCGCGCCAAGGCATACGAAGCCATTGTTAAGGGTGATGCAATGCCAACTCCGGGCATACCTGAATCGCTCAATGTATTGTTGCACGAACTGAGAGGTTTGGGCTTGAGTGTTACCCTCGATTAAAGACGTTTCATTTTTCAGAATAGAAAATTATGGCTTTTAGAAAAGACACAAAGATAAAGAACAATTTCTCTAAGATTTCGATAGGTCTTGCTTCTCCCGAAGAGATTCTGGAGAATTCTAGCGGTGAGGTATTGAAGCCCGAAACCATCAACTATCGTACATATAAGCCCGAGCGCGACGGTCTCTTTTGCGAGCGCATTTTTGGTCCTGTGAAAGACTATGAATGTCATTGTGGAAAGTATAAACGCATTCGCTATAAAGGTATCGTTTGTGACCGATGCGGTGTAGAGGTTACAGAGAAGAAGGTACGCCGTGAGCGTATGGGTCATATCCAGTTGGTAGTGCCTGTTGCTCATATATGGTATTTCCGTTCTTTGCCTAATAAAATTGGCTATCTGCTTGGACTCCCTACCAAGAACTTGGATTCAATCATTTACTATGAGCGCTATGTAGTTATCCAGCCGGGTGCTGCTGCAGAGGAGGGCATTGAGAAGCTCCAGCTTCTTGCTGAGGAAGAGTATCTTGACATTCTCGACAAGCTTCCGAAGGACAATCAGAACCTCGACGATACCGATCCTGACAAGTTCATCGCCAAGATGGGTGCTGAGGCCGTATATGACCTGCTTGCAAGCCTCGATTTGGATTCCCTGTCATACGAGTTGCGTAATCGTGCTAACAGTGATTCTTCACAACAGCGCAAGAATGATGCACTCAAGCGTCTTCAAGTAGTAGAGTCATTCCGTGCTTCAAAGCATCGCAACCGCCCTGAGTGGATGATTTTGAAGATCATCCCCGTAACACCTCCTGAATTGCGTCCTTTGGTACCCCTCGATGGTGGTCGTTTTGCAACATCTGACTTGAATGACCTCTATCGTCGTGTTATCATCCGTAACAACCGACTGAAGAGATTGATGGAAATTAAGGCTCCTGAGGTAATTCTCCGTAACGAGAAGCGTATGCTTCAAGAGGCTGTAGACTCACTCTTCGACAATTCACGCAAGGCAAGTGCGGTAAAGTCAGAGGCAAACCGTCCGTTGAAGTCACTTTCTGACTCTTTGAAGGGTAAGCAGGGACGTTTCCGTCAGAACTTATTGGGTAAGCGTGTCGATTACTCAGCTCGTTCGGTTATCGTTGTAGGTCCCGAGCTGAAGATGGGCGAATGTGGTCTGCCTAAGCTGATGGCTGCCGAACTTTACAAGCCATTTATCATCCGTAAGCTGATTGAGCGCGGTATCGTAAAGACCGTAAAGTCTGCAAAGAAGATTGTTGACCGTAAGGAACCAATCATATGGGATATTCTTGAGTACGTTATGAAGGGTCACCCGGTACTTTTGAACCGTGCGCCGACACTTCACCGTCTCGGTATCCAAGCTTTCCAGCCCAAGATGATTGAGGGTAAGGCTATCCAGTTGCACCCGTTGGCATGTACAGCGTTCAACGCCGACTTCGACGGTGACCAGATGGCTGTACACTTGCCCTTGAGCAATGAAGCAATCCTTGAGGCACAGATGCTGATGCTTCAATCACATAACATCCTTAACCCTGCCAACGGTGCACCTATTACCGTACCCGCACAGGATATGGTACTCGGCTTGTACTATATCACTAAGCTGCGCGAGGGAGCTAAGGGACAAGGTCTCATCTTCTACGGTCCTGAAGAGGCACTCATCGCCTATAACGAAGGTAAGGTAGATATCCATGCCCCAGTAAAGGTTTTGGTTAATGACCTTGATGAAAACGGCAACATCGTCAAGATGATGCGTGAGACCTCAGTAGGTCGCGTTATCGTAAACGAAATCGTTCCTGACGAAGTTGGTTATCTCAACACCATCATTTCTAAGAAGTCTCTGCGCGACATCATTAGCGACGTTATCAAGAAGGTCGGTGTTGCTCGCGCTGCAGAGTTCCTTGATGGTATTAAGGACCTCGGTTACAAGATGGCCTTCCAGGGCGGTCTGTCATTCAACTTGGGCGATATCATCATCCCTGAGGAGAAAGAGCAACTCGTAGCCAAAGGCAACGAAGAGGTTGAGGAAATCATGAGCGAGTATAACATGGGTTTCATCACCGACAACGAGCGTTATAACAAAGTTATCGATGTTTGGACACACGTTAACGATGACCTTTCTCGCATCTTGATGAAGACTATCTCTACTGACGACCAAGGCTTCAACTCAGTATATATGATGCTTGATTCTGGTGCCCGTGGTAGTAAAGAGCAGATTCGTCAGCTCTCTGGTATGCGTGGTCTTATGGCCAAGCCTCAGAAAGCAGGTGCTGAAGGTGGTCAAATTATTGAGAACCCGATTCTTTCAAACTTTAAGGAAGGTCTTTCCGTGCTTGAGTACTTTATCTCTACCCACGGTGCCCGTAAGGGTTTGGCCGATACCGCTTTGAAGACTGCCGATGCCGGTTACCTTACCCGCCGTCTAGTAGACGTTTCGCACGACGTCATCATCAACGAGGAGGATTGTGGCACACTCCGTGGTCTTGTATGTACAGCATTGAAGAACAATGATGAGGTTATCGCATCACTCTATGAGCGTATCCTTGGACGTGTATCAGTTCATGATATTATCCATCCTACCACAGGTGAATTGATAGTTTCTGGTGGAGAGGAAATCACAGAGGATATCGCCAGAAAGATTGAGGAATCACCCATCGAGAGTGTTGAAATCCGCTCAGTGCTCACTTGCGAATCGAAGAAGGGTGTATGTGCCAAGTGTTATGGCCGCAACCTTGCAACAAGCCGTATGGTCGAGAAAGGTGAGGCTGTAGGTGTCATCGCTGCACAATCAATCGGTGAGCCTGGTACACAGCTTACACTTCGTACCTTCCACGCCGGTGGTACCGCTTCGAACATTGCTGCCAATGCAACCATCGTGGCTAAGAATAACTGCCGCGTTGAGTTCGATGAGTTGCGTACAGTTGATGCAACTGACGAAACAGGCGAAGCAGTGAAGATTGTTGTTGGTCGCTTGGGCGAAGTACGCTTCATCGATGTAAATACAGGAATCACACTCTCAAACCAGTCTCTGCCTTATGGTTCTACCCTTTTTGTTGCAGATAAGACCATCGTAGAGAAGGGTACAATGATTGCCAAGTGGGACCCCTTCAACGCCGTAATCATTACCGAAACAGCAGGTCGTGTACAGTTTGAATCTGTTATTGAAGGTATCACCTACCGTGTTGATTCAGATGAGTCTACAGGTCTCCGCGAAGTGATTATCATTGAATCTAAGGATAAGACAAAGATACCTTCAGCACACATCGTAAGTGAAGATGGTGAGGTATTGCGTACTTACAACCTCCCTGTAGGTGGTCACGTAGTCATCGACGATGCACAGATTGTGAAAGCAGGTGAAGTACTTGTAAAAATACCTCGTGCACAGGGTAAGGCTGGTGACATCACCGGTGGTCTCCCCCGTGTGACTGAGCTCTTCGAGGCACGTAATCCGTCAAATCCTGCTGTCGTATCTGAGATTGACGGTGAGATTACCATGGGTAAGGTTAAGCGCGGTAACCGCGAAGTAATCGTAACCTCTAAGACTGGTGATGTGAAGAAATATCTCATCTCACTCTCAAAGCAGATTCTTGTACAGGAGAACGACTATGTACGTGCTGGTACTCCTTTGTCAGACGGCGCCATCACTCCACAGGACATCCTTGCCATCAAGGGTCCCACTGCAGTGCAGGAATACATTGTTAATGAGGTACAGGACGTATACCGCCTGCAGGGTGTAAAGATCAACGACAAGCATTTTGAGATAATCGTTCGCCAGATGATGCGTAAGGTACAAATCAATGAGCCTGGAGATACCCGTTTCCTTGAGCTTCAGATTGTAGACAAGCTCGAATTCATGGAAGAGAACGATCGTATCTGGGGCAAGAAGGTTGTAGTCGATGCTGGTGACTCAGAGACTCTCGTACCTGGACAGATTGTTACCGCACGTAAGCTTCGCGACGAGAACAGTATCCTCAAGCGTCACGACAAGAAACTCGTGGTAGTACGCGATGCAATGCCCGCTACTTCAACCCAGATCCTACAGGGTATCACTCGTGCAGCTTTGCAGACCTCAAGCTTCATGTCAGCCGCTTCGTTCCAGGAGACAACAAAGGTACTCAACGATGCAGCAATCAATGGCAAGAGCGACCGACTCGAAGGTATGAAGGAGAACGTAATCTGCGGACACCTCATCCCTGCCGGTACAGGTCAGCGTGAGTTCGAAAAGATCATTGTAGGTTCACGTGACGATTATGAGCGTATCTCGGCGAACCGCCGCAATGTCATTGACTTCAGCGAAAGAGAGGAGTAATTCTCCAATAGCATAAGCAAAGAAAGAGGGTGTGTCACATGACACACCCTCTTTCTTATCCTTCCAATACTAACCTTCAATGTGCTTACCAATCTGAGACAGAGGGCAAGATACAAGGTCAGAATATTAGCTTAATGCATTCCTTGACTATCATAAATAGCAGGACACCGCTATAAATGAGCTTCATCCCTGTAGTGAGTACAAACCCGAGGAACGACATCATGGCTACCTTCAGCGCTTTACCAGTGGTAGCCTGTGCCATGAGTTCACCCAAGAAAGCACCAATAAATGGTCCTAAGATAAGGCCCCAGGGTGGGAAGAAGAAGAGGCCTGCAACCATGCCGATTACCGATCCTCGCGTCGCCTGTTTGCTACCACCGCTAGCATTAGTAAGCCAGATAGGGGCTATATAATCGAGGACCGACACGATAACAAGAAATATGCCACCAGTCCAAAGCGAAGCCGATGAAATGTCGGCACCGTCGCACAAGAGCAGTAGTAGTAAACCTATATAGCTCAACGGAGCGCCCGGCAAGGCAGGAAGGATAGAGCCTGCAAGCCCAACAATGCCGAATACGAGAGCAAGAATAATCAATAGCGTCTCCATGCTGATCAGCTATTAGCGTTTTCACCCTCGCAACGCTCGATAAGCTCAAGCAGCTTCTCCACAGCCTGCTCCTCAGGTATATTCTTCTCTATACATTCTTTCTTGCGGTACAAGCTTACCTTTCCGCGAGCAGCACCAACATATCCATAATCAGCATCGGCCATCTCACCCGGGCCGTTTACGATGCATCCCATAATGGCAATCTTGAGTCCCTTCAGATGAGCCGTAGCAGCTTTGATGCGCGCAATAGTCTCCTCCAAGGCATAGAGGGTACGTCCACATCCGGGGCAAGAGATATACTCGGTCTTGCTTGTACGTACACGAGCAGCCTGAAGGATATTAAAGGCCGTAGCATCCACCACCTGAGGCGCGATGTTGCTTCCTATATTATGCAGATAGAGTCCATCGACAAAGCCGTCAATACACAGCACACCACTATCAGCAGCAGCACGTAGCTGGAGATCCGAGAGAGAGTCCTCGGCATAATGCTGGAAATAGATAACAGGATTGGTAATACCCTCATGCATGAGCAAATGAGCCAATGCACGGTGCTCCCCTACCCTATGCGGATGGTTTGTCTGATGTATCACGACAACCTCTGGATGGGTCCTGAGGCAGGCTAGCACCTCTTCAGAACACTGACTATAGGTGACAAAGAGGAATTTCAGCTTTGCCGGACATGCAGCCAATAGGGGCAGATAGTTCTTGTCACCGAAACCCATGAACACGGGATAGGTGTTTGCCTCGCCAGTCCATGCAGGTGCATCCACGATAAGCGGAATGTCGGGTCGCTCGATAGGCAAGGTACCGCCACAATAGAGGTAGTCGGGACGCAGATTGGTATCGAACTCACGTCCTTCGCCAAAGTAGCTACCAATGACTACGGGCACCTGATCGCCTCCGATATTGGCAACGGCGTGTGTGGTACGGCGTGTAGGTGCCACGTAGCTATACTCATCGGCCTCGACGGCCTCAATATGCGGATGCATGGTATGCGCCGTCACATACTGTACCAATGCCTTGGCCACAGGAATCTCGGCCTCGGGAGCCTCGCTCAACGACACACGAATGGTGTCGCCATATCCATCATACAGCAGAGCACCAATGCCCACAGCGCTCTTTATACGTCCGTCTTCGCCCTCACCAGCCTCGGTCACACCTAGATGAAGAGGGAAATTCATGCCCTCCTGTTCCATGGTGCGCACAAGTAAACGCACAGTACGCACCATGATGACCGTGTTGCTGGCCTTAATGGAGATAACTACATTGGTGAAGTCCTCGGCCACGCAGATGCGGAGGAACTCCATGCATGACTCTACCATTCCCTCGGGCGTATCGCCATAACGGCTCATGATACGGTCGCTGAGCGAACCGTGGTTCACACCGATGCGTATGGCCGTATGGTTCTCCTTACAGATGTTGAGGAAGGGCACCAGACGGGCACGTATCTTCTCAATCTCCGCCGCATACTCTTCGTCAGTATAGCTGAGGTGCTTGAAGGTACGGGCCGTATCGACATAATTGCCGGGGTTGATGCGCACCTTTTCAGCATAGAGGGCAGCCACATCGGCTACGCGAGCATTGAAATGAACATCGGCAACGAGCGGCGTATCGATACCCTGGCTACGCAGTCCCGCATTGATTTCGCGCAGGTTCTCGGCTTCGCGAACACCCTGCGTCGTAAGTCTTACATACTCACCGCCAGCATCAACAATGCGTTTAGCCTGTGCCACTGAGCCTTCGGTGTCGGTAGTGGCAGTCGTCGTCATCGATTGCACACGAATGGGGTTCTCTGCTCCAAGAGGAGTGCCGCCAATCTGAACTTCGCTACTTGCGCGGCGGGTATAGTTAAAGAGATTCATGTTTTCTGTGGGTTATGGTTAAAAGTCTATGGTTGAGGAATGAGGGTTGAGGGGATAAGGGGTGAGGAATAACTACCCGGGGGTACTCTAAACACTAAACTCTAAACAGTAAACCCTCAACCATCATCATTCAACCATCAATCCTACACCTTATATTCGTAATTTACAGTCTTGAGCTCTTCATTTGCCTTCTCAATCTTACGCTTGAGTCCCTCCTTGAAAGCAGCAAAGCGTGAGGCAAGTTCGGCATCAGAGAGTGCGAGCATCTGCACGGCAAGAATACCGGCATTCTGTGCGGCATTGATACCTACGGTTGCTACGGGTATGCCAGGAGGCATCTGCACGATGGCCAGCAGAGCATCCATACCTTCTAGTGTGCTCTTGATGGGCACTCCGATGACAGGCACAGTAGTGCTTGCGGCAATCACACCAGGCAGATGGGCCGCCATGCCAGCAGCAGCAATGATCACGCGGATGCCTCGCTGGGCAGCTCCCTTGGCAAAGACCTCTACGGCCTCGGGCGTACGGTGTGCTGAGAGGGCATTCATCTCGAAGGGCACCTGCATGTCGTTGAGCAATGCAGCAGCCTTTTCCATGACGGGCAGGTCACTCGTGCTGCCCATAATAATACTTACGATAGGTTTCATCTTGCTATATATTTTGTTATTTGTTCCGTTTCGTTCTGCGAAAATACGATTTTTACCCTAAACCACAAAGCCAAAACGCAGGATTTTCATCACCGCCTCATGCGTGCCGTGGGTATGTGCAACTGCTCGCGATATTTGGCTATCGTGCGCCGTGCGATATGGAATCCGCGCTCCTTGAGGGCGTTCATAAGTTGCTCATCGGTCAAGGGATTGGCCTTGTCTTCGCTATCGACAAGTTCCTTGATGATATTATGCACCTCCTTGACAGATACCTCCTCACCCTGGTTGTTGGCAACGCCATCGCTAAAGAAGTAACGCAGCGGGAATATGCCAAAGCTCGTCTGCACATACTTGCTCGCGGTAGCCCTCGATATGGTCGACACATCAAGCCCCACCCGCTCTGCCACATCCTTAAGGATAAGAGGGCGAAGCAACGACTCATCGCCCTCAAGGAAGAACGGGCGCTGCATGTCGATGATGGCTTGCATCGTAGTCATGAGCGTATGCTCGCGCTGCTGTATGGCCTGTATAAAGTCGCGTGCAGAGTCGATTTTTTGGCGCAAAAACTGCGCAGCATTACGGCTATCGGCATTCGACGAAGCAGCCTGTTCATTGAGCATCACCAAAAACTCATTACTTACGTTCAGACGCGGAATATTCTGATTATTAAGACTCAAGATAATATCATCATCAAAGGTCTCCACGATGAAGTCCGGCACAATATGCCCCGTACTCTTCTCCATAGTGTCGCCAAAGGCCGCCCCCGGACGCGGGTTCAGCTTCACCAGTTCTGCAATGACCTCGGCCACCTCATCGGCGCTCCAGCCGAGCTTCTGCTCTATCTTGTCCCAACGCTTGCGAGTAAACTCCTCGAAGCACTGTTCCAGCAATGTCATCTGACGTGTCACGGCAGGCGTAGCCTCTTTCCGTTGCAGCTGTATCAGCAGACACTCCTGCAGGCTACGTGCACCAATGCCGGCAGGGTCGAACTGCTGTATTGCCTCCAACACCTGCTCCACATTGCTCACGTCAACATCCACACCATGGTATATGGCCAACTCGTCGGCAATGGCAATCAGCGGTTTATGCAGTATGCCATCCTCGTCGAGCGAACCTATGAGATACTCGCCCACGGTGACCTGCTCCTCCGTCAGGGGTTGCTCGCGCAACTGCTCCAACAGATAATCGTAGAACGACTGCACCGAGGCATACGCGAAAGCCTGCTGTTCGGCGCTCTGCGCCAGCCCATTCAATTTATAGTCGGGTATATCATCCTCCGAGCTGTAGTCACCGGCAATGAGTTCCTCGCCCGATTCCCGTCCACCCTCGTCATAATCGGGTACCGTATCGATGGGCTCCACATCAGGAGCCTCTTCCAGGGCTGGGTTGTCAATGACTTCCCCGCGCACACGCTCCTCCATCTCCACCGTTGTGAGCTGGAGCAGACGGGCCACCAGCACCTGCAGTGGTGATAGGCCCTGAGTTTGCAACATCTGTTGCCCCTGTATCTGTATCTGTGCCGACTTGTTTTCCATTACATCAGCAAAGGTACTATAAATCTAATTAAGACATTCTACAATTATCACTAAACTTTGTTATTTTTATAGATAAAAGAGGATTAGATGGAGATTGTTGGAGCTAAGTGCCAATAGTTATCTAATACTTGAAGCTGCTACCTCCAAGGAACTCGCGCAGCAGGGAGGTGGGGGGGAGGTCATCGTCGGGGATGGTCTCGAAGTATTGGAGGAACTTAATGAGACGGTAGGCCTCGCTGTATTCGGGGCGGTTCTCCTTCACCTGCTCCAGAATGGGGATGAGGTGTCCCTTTAGGATGGCAAGTTCGAAGAGCAGTGCCGAATTGAACATGGCATCGGCATTCTCCTGGAAGGGGAATATCCACTTGTCCTCGCCCTTGCGCACGCTGGGCCACCGCGATATGGTATCCTCGGCGGAGTAGCCGCGATATTTGTAGTCGCGCAGGATGCGGCGCAGCAGTCGGTTGTCGGTGGTGGGTATGTAGTTGTGGTCGTCGAGCATGATGGTGGTGAGCGCCGATACATAGACCTTGTACTTGTCGGCCTGGGGGATGTGGTGGGTGAGCTCGGGGTTGAGGGCATGGATGCCCTCGATGATCAGCACGGTATGTGCATCGATACGCAGCTTGTTGCCGGTGAGCACACGCTTACCGGTGGTGAAGTCGAACTTGGTGAGCTCTACCTCCTCGCCCTGGAGCAGGGCATTGAGCTGGGCATTGAAGAAGGGGAGGTCAAGGGCATAGAGCGACTCAAAGTCGTACTCGCCATGTTCATCGAGCGGTGTGAGTTCGCGGTCGACGAAGTAGTCGTCGAGCGAGAGGGCCACAGGATGGAGGCCATTGGTCATGAGCTGTATGGAGAGGCGCTTGCTGAAGGTGGTCTTGCCCGAGGAGGAGGGTCCCGATATGAGGACGATGCGTGCCTTGCGGCAATATATGTCGTCGGCAATGCCTGCTATGCGCTTCTCCTGCAATGCTTCGGCCACGTTGATAAGGTCGGTGGCATGGCCGACACGGCAGGCTGTGTTGAAGTCGCCCACGGTGCTTACACCCATAATCTCCTGCCAATGGTGGTGCTCGCTGAAAACGCTGAGCATCTTGTCCTGACGTACAATATCCTCCAGGATGTCGGGGTTCTCGCGGTTGGGCACACGCAGCAGGAGGCCGTCGTGGTATCGCTGTAACTCGAAGAGATGTATCTTGCCGGTCGACGTGAGCAGGCTGCCGTAGTAGTAGTCGGCCTTGTCGCCCAGTTTGTAGTAGGTGGTGTAGAGCTTGCCGGTGGTCGAGAGCAGAGTGAGCACATCGGGGCGTCCCTCCTGCTTGAAGACTTCGACGGCCTGCTCCGTGGGGCAATTGATACGCCGAATGGGCATGTCGGAGGCTATAATCTCCTGCATGCGCTGCTTGATTGCATCGACATCGGCCTCGGTCACCGAACGTCCTATGCGGAGGTTACAGAAATAGCCCTTCGATACAGGGTGCTCGATGATAATCTCACCGTCGGGGAACACCTCGCTTACGGCACGGGTAAGTACAAAGAAGAGTGTACGCACATAGGTGCGCATGCCCGAGTCGGAGGTAATGTCGAGAAATTCCACATCCTTATGGTTGTAGACCTTGAAAGCAAGACCCTCGACCTTGTTGTTGACACGGGCACTGACTGCTCCATAGGGCATGTCCAAATGAAACTCCTCGACCATTGCTTGCAACGTGGTGCCTGGTGTGAACTCACGCACCTCGCCATTGTTCTTACAACGTACCTGTACCATACTGATTGTTATTTATTATTTCTTAATAGATGTAAATATAACGGGAACGATTGGATAAAGTTGCTCGGAGGCCGACAAAAATCAGCCAAAGAGAAGATGCCCCAACCCGAGGGCAGGGAGTAGCACGGCCACGTAGCGGAGGGTCTTGCCTATGGCCATGGTGGTCAGCGTAAGCGGGGCATTGGAACGCATGATGCCCAGGGTTACAAGTATGGCATCGCCAAGCACGGCAATCCAGCAAATGAAGCCTATCCAGGCACCCCAGCGCTCGACAAGGCGGCGGGCACGCTCCATATTCTTGGGCTTGATATGGAAAATCTGCTGTATGCGCTCAGGTGTGGTGCAACGCCCGATATAGTAGCAGGTGACACCACCGAGGATATTGCCCGCCGAGGCCGCCAGGAGCAGCTTCCACGGATGGGCACCAACGGCAAGCAAGGCTATCATCACTGCCTCGCTACTGAAGGGCAGGATGCTACCCGAGAGAAGCGCCGCAACGAACATGCCCCAAGGGCCATAATCGATCAGAAGGGAATAAAAGGCATCCATAGGGGTAATGTAAGCAGGGCGGCCCACAAGAGAGTGAGCACCAGAAGATAAATGTTTCCTGCACGTGACATCTGGTCACCAAACAGAGGAATACCGATATAGGCCACCAGCAACAGGAGTAGCGGGAGCAACGGGGCATACAATGACGGCACCAGAGTGACCACCACGAGCAATACACACACCAGCAGCATGAAGTAGTTGTAGCAGGAGTGGGAGCGCAGCTTGAGGGTGCTATCGGAGAGGATGCTGATGGAGCCCGGCAAGAGAATCAGCAACACCCACACGAGAGGGAGATAGCGGATGATGACATCGGCTACAGGCTCAGAGGCAACGGCATACCGGGGCGGCGTGAGAACCAATGCATCGGCAAAGGCCGGTATCATCGGCATATTGTCGGTCAAGTAGAGCAGGCAGAAGGCCACCCAATAGGGAGTAAGCAAACCCAAGAGCGCCGCAGCAAAGGTGCGAAAATGGAGCGAATGGAGCGGATAGCAGCAAAGCACAAACAGAGGGGCTGCCCAAAGCAAACGAGGCACAACAAACGTGGCCAACCCCACAAGCACGAAGGCCACGAAATAGTCGCCCATGGCAAGCCTGTTGCGATAGGTGCCCAGCATGAGGTAACAGGCCGCCGAGAGCAGGGCCAGGAGAGCAAGGTGTGTAGGCTCGCACACGGACAAGGGGGCAATACAGCACCCCATGAGAAAGAGCGTACCCACCAGAGGCATGCGCGTGGTCGCAAGACTGAACTCCACCGTAGGCTTCACGGCAAGGTAGGCCATGAGGAAACATCCGAGAGGAGTCAGCCAACGCATCCAGCCAACCTCATCAGCAACGTCGGCAAGCGCCTCACCCGAGAGGTCGAAGCCGCATGAGGCCCCCCAATAGGCACATAGCAAAAGCAGGGAAGCAACGATACTCGCTACCCCGCTATGTGCTATGAAATGTGCTATTTTCTTCATGTTACTCTCTACGAACAACTACCAGCCAGTGACTGTTCTTAGCCTCATCAAAGAATATCCTTACCAATATCGCTACGGCAATACATATCGGTGAAGTGCAGTGCCTGGGCGTTCTTGAACGAGGTGGCCAGTGCCTCGAGCTGGGTGTCGCCATACGAGCTTACAGCAATCACACGTCCACCATTGGTCACTACCTGTCCGTCCTTGACGGCGGTGCCGGCATGGAAGAGGTAGCTGCCCTCCACCTTGTCGAAACCAGTGATTGGGTAGCCCTTCGTGTAGTCGCCAGGGTAGCCGCCCGAAACGAGCATCACGCATACAGCACTGCGCGAGTCGAACTCGATGGTGCGCTCGCTGAGATTACCTTCGGCCACACCCTCGAAGAGATCCACGATATCGCTCTTCAGACGCAACATGACGCTCTCAGTCTCGGGGTCGCCCATGCGCACGTTGTATTCGATGACCATCGGGTTGCCCTCAACATTGATAAGGCCGAAGAAGATGAAACCCTTGTAGTCGATGCCCTCGGCAGCAAGTCCCTCTACCGTGGGGCGCACGATGCGCTCCTCCACCTTCTGCATCCATGCAGCATCAGCAAAGGGTACGGGCGAGATGGAGCCCATGCCGCCAGTATTGAGGCCGGTATCTCCCTCGCCAATGCGCTTGTAGTCCTTGGCCTCGGGGAGCAACTTGTAGTTCTTGCCATCGGTGAGCACGAATACGGAGCACTCAACACCGCTGAGGAACTCCTCGATGACCACGCTGGCCGAAGCACTTCCAAACATGCCGCCCAGCATCTCGCGCAACTCCTTCTCGGCCTCCTCCAAGGTGGGAAGGATAAGCACACCCTTGCCGGCACAGAGGCCATCGGCCTTCAGCACATAGGGTGCCTGCAGCGTATGGAGGAAGGCAATACCCTCATCCAGCGTATCGGCCGTAAAGGTCTGATAGCGAGCTGTAGGGATGCCGTGGCGCATCATGAAGGCCTTGGCAAAGTCCTTGCTTCCTTCGAGCGTGGCACCAGCCTTCGAGGGACCTATCACGGGGATGCCCTGTAGCTGCTCATCATCGCGGAAATAGTCGTAGATGCCCTTTACCAACGGATCCTCGGGACCTACCACGACCATGTCGATGCCATTGTCAAGGACGAAAGCCTTGATGCCATCAAAGTCGGTAGCCGCAAGAGCTACATTCTCACCTACCTCGCGTGTGCCGGCATTGCCGGGAGCAATATACAGTTTCTCTACTTTCGGACTCTGGCTAATCTTCCAAGCCAAGGCATGCTCACGTCCGCCACTGCCTAATAATAATATTCTCATTGTCTTCTTCATTTCTATATCAGGGAAATAAATTGTCTTTCCATTTGCAGGATACTCAGGAACGATGTTTCTAACGCCAATACCCATATTGATTATTGCTTTTTATAGTTATAAAATAAATGAATTAGCCTACTTCAGATAATCCTCAAAGTACTGCGTGATGCGTTCGTGCAGATGCACGCTCTTGTGGCCCATCATGTTGTGGCCCTCGCCGGGGTAGGCAAAGAAGTCGGGCTGGGTACCTGCCTTGATGCACTCCTCGATGAACATGAGGCAGTGCTGCGGCACTACGGTGGGGTCGTTGTATCCAGTGATGATCTGCAGCTTGCCCTTGAGGTTCTTGGCCTTGGGCAGCAATGAGCACTGGGCATAGCCCTCGGGGTTGCTCTGCGGGGTGTCCATATAGCGCTCGCCATACATCACCTCGTACCACTTCCAGTCGATGACAGGGCCACCGGCTACGCCTACCTTGAACACGTCGGGGTAGTTGGTCATGAGCGAGATGGTCATGAAACCGCCGTAGCTCCAGCCATGCACGCCGATGCGGTCGGCATCCACGTAGGGCAGGCTCTTGAGGTACTCCACGCCACACATCTGGTCGCGCATCTCCTCCTGGCCGAGGTGGCGGAAGGTGGCTTGCTCGAATGCCTTACCACGGTTCTCGCTACCGCGATTGTCGAGGATGAAGAGGATATAGCCCTTCTGCGCCATGTAGGTCTCCCACGAGCGGCTGCCGTAGTTCCAGCGTGCATCTACGTTGTGGGCGTGGGGGCCACCATATACATATACTACGGTGGGGTATTTCTTTGTCTCGTCAAAGTCGGCGGGCTTCACCATACGCCAGTAGAGGTCGGTGGTGCCGTCGGCTGCCTTGATGGTTCCGCACGAGAACTGCGGCACCTTGTAGCCTTCCCAGGGGTTGGGCGAGGTATAGTAGGCCGTCTGCTTGCGGGTCTTGGCATCATTGATGCTGATGTTGCGCGGTATCTCGGGAGTCTGATAGCTGTCGGCGATGTAGCGTCCGCTGCTGCTCAGCTTGGGCGTGTGCCAGCCCTCGCCATTGTCGAGCAGGGAACGCTTGCCGCTCTTGACGCTCACCTCCCAGGTGTTGCACTGTATGGGGCTGCACTCGTTGCTGCTGATGATGATGCTCTTGTTCTTCGTGTTGAAGCCCACGATATCCATCACAACCCATTGGCCCTGGGTGAGCTGGCGCAGCTCATTACCCTCGGTGTCGAATAGGTAAAGGTGGTTGTAGCCGTCCTTCTGGCTCTGCAGGACAAACTTGCTGTCGTCCCACGGGAGGAACAGGATGGGGCTTTGCGGCTCCACGTACTTCTCGTCGGTCTCGCGGTAGAGCTCACCGATGCGCTCGCCTGTGGCTGCGTCGTAGCTCACGAGGCGGCAATCGTTCTGGTCGCGGTTGAGCTCAAGCATATAGATGGTCTTCGAGTCGGGGCTCCACGCCACGTTGGTGAAGTAGCGGTCCTTGGGATCGCCAGCCTTGAGGTAGAGTGTCTTGCCGGTTGCCACGTCGTATACGCCCACGGTCACCTCATGCGATGTCTCGCCGGCCATGGGATACTTGTCGGGCTCGTGGGTAGCGATACGGGGGAAGAGGTTCACCTGCGGATAGTCGGTCACCATGCTCTGGTCCATGCGGTAGAAGGCGAGGCGCATGCCGTCGGGGCTCCAGAAGAGTCCGCTATGGATGCCAAACTCGTCGCGGTGTACGCTGCGGCCATACACAATCTCACGCGAACCGTCGGTAGTGAGCTGTATGTCCTTGCCGCCATCGGCAGGGCGGAAGTAGAGCTGGTCGCCATCGACATAGGCGGTATGGCGAGAGACGGTGTTGAAGTTGCTTGCCTGCAGCTCATCGGCACTGCATTGGCTCCACACCTGCTTCTTCTGCTCGAAGTCGATGAGGCGACGCTCGCCGCCAAACTTCAGCAACACCAGAGGCTGGTCGCTGTAGGGGAAGGTGGCGTTGTAGAGTGCACGCAGACCGTTATCTGGCGTACATCCCAGCCACTCATTCACATCATCGACGGTGAAGAGCACCGTCTCCTTGCCCGTCTTCTTATCCACGAGGTAGCACTCCTCCACATCGAGGCGCACCAGCTGGTCGCCCCACCAGGTGAGCCAGCGGTTGCCGGGAATCATGTTGCGGTAGTTGGTACCGCCAAAGTTGAGGTCCTCCAGTGTAAACTCTTTCATCTCTGCAGTCTCTTGTGCCATAGTGTTAGGTGTGCCCAGCGCCAGCATAGCCGCCAAGGCACCAATGATGTATCTGCTTTTCATTATAACTATTTCTTTATATCCCACAAATTTCCGAGAATTATCGGACTTCACCAAATAAATGGCCGTTTTTTTGCAACCGTGGATAGCGCTCATTGCAAGGAAATAACTTCGCTGCATGTGCGAAAACGCACACTTTTGTGCGATTTCGCACATTTTCCCCGAAAGTCCAAAATCGTTATTTCCTTGTATTTCTTCACGTTAACGTTTTGGCACGGTTTTTGTAGGGAATATTTTAGGTGCGCCGTTTTGGCAGCGACGCCCAATAACCTTTTTTAATAATTTAATAACTTACACGAATGAAACAGCAATATGAGAAAAACCAACCCCATGCAAGCAATTAACCGCGAAGACAAAGCAAAAACTTCGCGTAACCGCGGATGCGTAATGAAATATCCACGGATACGTGATGAAATATCCGCGGATATTTAATCAAATATCCACGGATACGCAAAGAATTCGACAAACCGAATGTCTTTTCCTGATTTCAGTAGACGTTTTTTTGCTTCATTAGCTGAAAAGATTTACACCTTTTCTCTAGCCCTACTGGCGAGGTTTACGCTTTCTCTGATTCCATACTGTTCCGCTTGACATCTCGGTTGATGGGACA
>JAFTVE010000022.1 GCA_017465905.1 Bacteroidaceae bacterium
AGTAGCAAATCTACATCTTAACTCATCTATATACGGTCTTTCAGGACCGCATTACAACCACGGAAGCCCGTTGCGTATTAAACAATCTACCAACGAATTGCATTATTTCCCAATTTCCTGCCTTTTTCTCGCGAGTTCTTCGTATCTTTGCAGTATGAATGCGGAGCATCGTCCATACTACGATTTCTCGACCTTTCTCAGACAATACTTTGAGGGTAAGGTGCAGAAGATTTCTGTGCATGCGGGATTCACTTGCCCCAATCGCGATGGAGCGAAGGGAGTAGGGGGATGTACGTATTGCAACAACCAAACCTTCAATCCCGAATATTGCGACCCGAAGCTGAGCGTCACGCAACAGTTGGAAGATGGCATACGCTTTTTTGAGCGTAAATATCCCGCGATGCGTTATCTGGCCTATTTTCAAGCCTATACCAATACGTATGGCGAATTGGAACACCTGAAAAAGATGTATGAGGAGGCACTTGCCGTTGATGCTGTGGTGGGGCTTGTCATAGGCACTCGGCCCGATTGTATGCCCGATGCGCTGCTCGACTATCTGCAGGAACTAAACCGTCGTACATTCCTTATGGTGGAGTATGGTATTGAGAGTGCCAACGATGAAACTTTGCTCCGTATAAACCGTGGACATGACTTTGCTACGGCTGTAGAGGCTGTCCGCCGTACACACGAGCGCGGTATTCTCACTGGTGGGCATCTCATACTGGGGCTTCCGGGCGAGGAACGCGATGAACTGTTGCGCCAGACATCGCTGATAGCCTCGCTCCCGCTTGATATGCTTAAGTTGCACCAACTGCAACTAATAAAAGGTACACGCATGGCTCGCGAGTATGAGGAGCACCCTGAGTGGTTTCATCTCTATGAGGCTGATGAGTATATTGAACTGGCTATCGACTATATCGAACGTATTCCCCAGCATGTGGTGATTGAACGTTTCATCTCACAATCGCCTCGTACACTGCTGATAGCTCCTGACTGGGGAATGAAGAACCATGAGTTTGTTGATCGACTACGCCGACGGATGGCAGAGCGCAACACTTGGCAGGGAAAAGCTATAGAGCAAATGAATAATTGAAAAATAATATAGATATGAAGAAGTTATTTTGTACGTTAGTAGCATTGGTTGCCGTGGCAACATGCGTGTCGGTACATGCTACAGACTTGACTGACCGTTTGAATGCATTGTCTGCTGTGAGTGGCGTGAAGACGTTGCAGTCGACCGATGGATTGGAGAAGCTCGTCTGCTTCGTCAATCAGCAACTTGATTGGAAGGATGAGGCTGAAGGTTCCTTCGCGCAGCGTGTCATCATTAAGCACCGTGGCTTCGACCGTCCTACGGTGATGGTTACCGAAGGGTATGGTGCAGCATATGCCCTGCATCCTGGCTATCAGGAGGAGTTGTCGACATTGCTCGAGGCCAACCTAGTGTTTGTGGAGCACCGCTATTTTCTGGAGTCTACTCCCCAGCCCTGCGACTGGAGCCACCTCACTGTGGAGAACTCGGCTGGCGACTATCATCACATACGTAATCTCTTGCGTGAAGTGTACCCGGGCAAATGGTTCACAACGGGTATCAGTAAGGGCGGACAGACTACAATGTTTTACCGTACGTTCTACCCGAACGATGTGGATGGCTCGGTGTCGTATGTTGCTCCACTCAACAAGTCGCTTGAAGACGGACGTCACGAACCCTTCATCAATCAGGCAGGTACTGCTGAGGAGCGTGCCCGAATCCAGGAGTTCCAGATGGAGACTCTCAAGCGCCGTGCTACATTGGAACCCATGTTTGCAGACTATTGCTCACGCAAAGGCTATACCTTCCGTGTGCCTGTCAGCGAAATCTTTGACCTGGCTGTGCTTGAGTACTCCTTTGCGTTTTGGCAATGGGGTGATGATTTGGCGCAGATTCCTGCTCTCACAGCTACCGACAGTACCTACTACAAGCATTTGATTGACAAGTGCGAGCCCAGTTATTTTGCGCAACAGACTCCCTACACCTCGTTCAATGTGCAGGCTATGCGTGAGCTTGGATATTATGGTTACGATACGGCTCCCTTCGAAGAATATCTCTCTATACCTCATGCCGAGGGTTACATGCGCCGTGTGATGATTCCCGATTCGCTCACCTACATTGAGTTTGACGGAAACCTCTACGAACGTGTCAATACCTTCTTGAGGGAGAACGACCTTCCCATGATGTTCATCTATGGTGAATACGACCCTTGGTCGGCAACAGGAGTGACTTGGCTCAATGATAAGAAGCACATCCGTGTGTTTGTAGAGCCGGGTGGCTCGCACAAGGCACGTATAGGCACCATGCCCGAAGCTACACAGAAAGAGATTAAGAAGATTCTGAAACGCTGGACTAAGGATTGAGGGTTTATGGTTGAGGGTTGATAGTTTATGGTTTAGTGAACTTCTAAATCCCTCAACCCTCAACCATCATCCTTCAACCCTCATCCCTCAACCCTCAACCAAAATGCTCAACCTCCGCGACCTCTATATAGGCTATAGCGAAGACGACAAACGTCACATCGTGGCCGAGACCCTCAATGCTACGCTGCCGCGTGGCGTGCTCACCTGTCTGATTGGAGCTAATGGAGTGGGCAAGTCTACTCTGATGCGTACGATGGCTGCTTTTCAACCTCCGTTGCGTGGCGAGGTCTGCATTGAGGGGAAGCCTATCGGTGAATATTCGGCCAAAGAGCTTTCGGAGCGTATCGGTGTGGTGCTCACAGAGAAGAACATGCCTGCCGACCTTACCATTGAGGAGGTGGTAGGCTTGGGGCGTTCGCCTTATACTAACTTCTGGGGTTCACTTTCGAAGGAGGACTGTAGAATTGTCGATGAGGCCATTTCCCTTGTTGGAGTAGAGTCTCTGCGCCACCGCAAAATCTATCAGGTGAGCGACGGGGAGAGGCAGAAAACCATGATAGCCAAGGCGCTCGCCCAGCAGACCCCCATCATCTTCCTCGACGAGCCCACAGCCTTTCTCGATTACCCGAGCAAGATTGCCATGATGCAGCTGTTGCGTCGGCTTGCCCATGAGCAACAGAAGCTTGTCGTGCTCTCTACGCACGACCTCGAGATTGCTTTCCAGACGGTCGATGTGATTTGGCTGCTACAGCAGACTGGCCTACACACGGGCACGCTTGACGAGCTATCGCGTAGTGGAGTAATCTCCTCCTTCCTTGACAGTGATGAACTGTACTATGATGCTCAGGAGCATCGTATCATTTTAAGATAAATATAGAATATAAATACTTGAAATACAATGAAACGTTTATTTATTAGTAGTGTGTTTGCGCTATCTGCCTTGGCTGGCTACGCGCAGGATAAGGCCGTTAAGGCCGAGGTATATGGTTTTGTGCGCAACTATTTCACGTATGATTCGCGCAGCTGTGTACAGTCCAATGAGGGACTCTTCAATATGCTCCCCAATGATGTGAACTATGGTGCCAATGGCGATGACTTGAATGCCATCCCCTCGGTGCGCTTTCTATCCATGACCACACGCTTTGGTATCAACGTCAGTGGTCCCGAGATTTGGGGCGCCAAGTCTTCGGCCAAGATTGAGTCGGACTTCTGTGGAGCCTCTTCGGGTACAGCATTCAACCTGCGCATTCGTCAGGCATATACGAAGTTGGCTTGGGATAACTCCGATTTGCTTGTAGGCCAGGCATGGCATCCCATGTCGGGCGACCTGATGCCCGAGGTGTTCAGCTTGGCTACAGGAGCACCCTTCAACCCCTTTAACCGTTCTCCGCAGGTGCGCTACAATTATGCTCCCGTAAAGGGGCTTAGCTTTACAGCAGCAGCTCTCTATCAGTATCAGTATGGTTCGGTGGGCCTTGATGGCAAGACCTCAAACGTGTATTCACGCAATGCTATCGTGCCCGAGCTCTTTATAGGCATGACAGCCAAGGGAAAGCACCTCACAGGAGGTTTTGGCGTGAACGCTTCAACTATTGCTCCACGTGTTTTGGCTAATGACATGCGTGTAGATGAGCGCTTGACCAGCTATTCGGCCATGGCATTTGGCTCGCTGAAGGTGGATGACCTTTCGGTGCGTGCAAAGGCTACTTACGGACAGAATACTTCCCACATGCAACAACCTACAGGCTTTGGCGTTGTTGAAGTGTTTGACAACGGTGTCTATAACTATGAGTCGATGCAACTTGGCTCTGCATGGATAACCATGATGTATGGCAAGAAGTTGCGCTACGGATTCTTTGCCGGTTGGATGAAGAACTATGGCTCGGCAGGTGATGATTTCATGAATTTGGTGGTGCGTAATAATAAAGGTATGGATCAGGCCTACCGTTTCTCACCCATCGTGACCTACAAAGTGGAGAATATGCAGATAGGCCTCGAGTATGAGCACACTGCTACAGCCTATGGCGATTATGCTCTGGACATGAATGATTTTCCCCGAGAAATCACGAATGGTACAGTGACCAATACCCATTGGGTAGCCAATAATCGCGTTTGCGTAATGGTAAAGTATGATTTTTAAGAACCTAAAATCAACTATTATTTGAAAGGTTGCTGATGGATAGTTTAACTTTCAACTCTCAACTTTCAACTCCCAACTTGATAGAGTGTGTGCCCAACTTTAGTGAGGGACGCAATCTGGATACTATCAACGCCATCGCCGAGGCCATCGCCTCGGTTGGTGGCGTTTGTGTATTACATATAGATAGGGGCGAGGCTGCCAATCGTACGGTAATAACATTTGTTGGCGAGTCGCATAAAGTGGTAGAAGCAGCTTTCCGTGCTGTACGCAAGGCTAGTGAACTCATCGATATGCGCCACCATCATGGCGAGCATCCTCGCATAGGGGCTACCGATGTGCTTCCTCTGATTCCCTTGAAGAATATCACGCTTGCCGAGTGTGCTGAGCTGGCTCGCAAGCTTGCCGAACGCATACACCGGGAACTGTATATTCCCACCTATTGCTATGAGGCAGCTGCACTACGTCCCGAACATACCAACCTTGCCGATTGTCGCCGTGGTGAGTATGAGGGCTTGCGCGAAAAGATGGGCGACCCCGTGATGCGTCCCGACTTTGGGGGTGAGACGTACACAGCTCAAGCATCTCGCTCGGGAGCAACGGTAGTAGGTGCACGCAACTTCTTGATTGCCGTAAATTTCAATCTCAATACACCATCGAGCGATGTGGCTTCAGTGATTGCTTCGCGTGTTAGAACCAGCGGTGAAGTGTGTCGCGATGCCGAAGGTAATATCTTGCGCAATGCTGAGGGTAGGGTGGTGCGTCGCCCCGGACTGCTGCGTGGATGCAAGGCAATAGGCTGGTACATCGAGGAGTATGGCTGTGCCCAAGTGTCGATGAATATCAATGACGTAGCACTCTGTCCCATCCACTTGGCTTACGAGACGGTATGTCAGGTTGCTCGCGAACATGGTGCCGAGGTTACGGGCACGGAACTTATAGGGCTTATCCCCGAAGACTGTATGGTTGAGGCTGGACACTATTTTGCAGAAAAGAATACTGCGGCCTATACCGATAAGGCAGACTTGATTGCGATAGCTGTCAGTGCTATGCACATGGACGACCTCTGTCCCTTCGATGTGGACAAGAAAGTGCTGGTGATATAAAGGATTATTGAGAGGATATAAAAAGAAAGCGGGTGTGCCAAACGGCACACCCGCTTCATGTTATTCGTAGATGATTGATTACTTCACACCTACCATTGACACCTCAATCTCGTTGCCCTGCTTGAGGAGTTTCTTTACAAACTTCTTCAGGTCGTCGGGAGTGATGCTGTTGAGGGTCTTCTCGTAGTCCTTGTGGCCATCGTAGCCGGTGAAGGCATAGTTATACATGAGGTTGCCCCAGTATGCGTTCTCCTTCTGGTTCTCGGTGTACTTCTTCAGCATATACTCGCGCACCTTGTCGAGGTTCTTCTGGTCGGGACCCTCCTCTGCAAACTTGTTGAGCAGGTCGACAGCCATCTTGGTGAGGTGCTCGCGCTTGTCGGGATCGGTCTGGAACACGATTTGCATCATAGCCCTCTCGTTGGGCATGTTGCTGATCTGACCTCTACAGCTTACGCCATAGGTGCCACCCTCCTTCTCGCGAATCTCCTCGGTGTACACGATGTCGAGGATCTGTGTGGTGAGGCTCATCATGAGATTGTTCTTGAGGTTATGCTTTGCCTTTCCGCTATATACTACGAGTACGGTAGCGGCAGGAGTAGCCATCTGCTTCTCGAAGATGTTGGTGATCTCGCCCTTCTGGATGTCGAGCTTCACGTCCTTCACCTTCTCCTTCTTGCCGCCTGTGGGCAGACCGCCGATGTACTTCTCGATGAGAGGCAGTGCGGTAGCCTCGTCGATGGCACCGGTGAAGATGAACACGAAGTCGGCTGCATTGGCGAAACGCTCCTTGTAGATCTCGAAGATGCGCTTGTCGTCAATCTTCTCCACGTCGGCTGCCTTCATGTTGATGGCACGGGGGTGGTTGTTGTAGAGCACCTTGGTGATGGTGTCACTCAATGCCGATGAGGGATCCATCTCCTGGTTCTCGAGCATAGCCTTCATCTTGCCACGGTATGAGGCGAAGGCCTCATCGTCGAGACGGGGAGCGGTAAACTGCAGGTAGGTGAGCTGCATCAGTGTCTCAAAGTCCTTCGGAGTACTGTTACCGCTCATACCCTCAGTATACATGCTCACGAAGGGCGATACGCCAGCCTTCTTGCCGGCAAGCACCTTCTGCAGGTCGGTGCTGTTGAAGTTGCCGATACCGTTGTTGCCAATCACGTCGGCCACCTGTCCGAGGTTGATGGCCTCACTCTCGTCGTACAGTGCCTGACCACCCTTGCTCACTACGCGCATCAATATCTGGTCGGCCTTGAAGTCGGTGCTCTTGAGATATACGGTAGCGCCGTTCGAGAGGGTCAGCTGCTTGTAGCCATACTTGGCCTCCTTGGTCTTCACCACCTTGCCGCCTACGGGCTCTTCCGACATGAGGGGTTTGTCAGACACCTTGTCCACATAGGGAGCGATCTCTTCGGCAGCTACCTCGGTAAGCATAACGGCAATCTCCTCTTCGGTAGGATAGGTGACGCCCTCCTTCTCAGGCATCATGGCCATCACCACAAGGTTAGAATCACTCATCAGCGACTGTACCACCTGATTGACAAACTCGACGGGCAGATTGGGAGCCAGCTGGTTCATGATGGCATATTCGTTCTCAATGCCGGGGATGGGCTCGTTGTCGATAAAGTGACGCACATACTCCTTGCAGTAGCGCTGGCTCTTCACCTTGTCGCGCTCGTTGTAGGCACTCTCCAAGTGGGTGAGGTACTCGGCACGTGCACGTGCATACTCCGACTCGGTGAAGCCGTGACGATGGGCACGCAACATCTCGCGATAGAGTATCGCTGTAGCCTCCTTCATGCCGCCCTCTTTGGGCACCACATAGCCGTTGATGGCCCCCTTGGTCTTGGCAAGGAAGTAGATGTCATCACCCACGAAACCCTCTACGATGGGCACATCAGCATGCATGGTAAGTTCTTTCATGCGCTCGTTTATCATCTGGGTATACATGCTTGTGGCGTATTGGTACATGAGGTAGCTCAAGTCGCCCTTGGCCTCATCGGGGATAGCCTCGTGCTTGGCAAAGATGTATACGATACCATACTGCTGCTCCTTGTCCTTGGCCAGAGCGATGATAGGCTCCTTGTTGTCGGCCACGGGATAGTACACGCGCTCGGCAGGATTCTCGGGCATGGTGAGGTCGGCAAAGATGCTCTTGATCTTGGCCTCCACCTCGTCAACATTCACATCGCCCACCACGACGATACCCTGCTGGTCGGGACGGTACCACTTCTCGTAGTAGTCGCGCAGCGCCTGGTAGGGGAAGTTGTCCACCACCTCCATGGTGCCGATAGGCATGCGGTGACCGTAGCGGTTGCCGCCGGGGTACAGTGTGGGGAGCAACTGCTCGAGCATGCGCTGCTGAGCATTGTTGCGTTGGCGCCACTCCTCATGGATAACGCCACGCTCCTTGTCGATGTCGTCGCCCTCGAGCAAGAGAGCGCCAGCCCAGTCGTGCAGGATCCACAGACAGGAGTCGATGGCTCCAGCCACGCTCACGGGCACATTGTCGATGTTGTACACCGTCTCGTCGATAGAGGTGTAGGCATTGAGGTCAGCACCGAACTTCACGCCGATGCCCTCGAGGTACTTGATCACGCCGTTGCCGGGGAACTTCTCCGTACCGTTGAAGCACATGTGCTCCAGGAAGTGCGCCAATCCGCGCTGGTTGTCCTCCTCGAGCACCGAGCCCACCTTCTGTGCGATGTAGAAGTTGGCCTGTCCTTCGGGATAGTTGTTCTGACGGATGTAGTAGGTCAGTCCGTTGTCAAGTTTGCCCATGCGAACCTTCGGGTCCACGGGCACGGGCGGCATCTGCTGGGCAAATGCCGTCACGGCACACACCACGAGCGTGGCCAATGCCATGAAATGCTTTCTTAGTTTCATTGTTTTGTTGTTATTAAATAGTGTATATAATATGTCTGTTTAGACGCATCCTTACCTCAAAAAACTACACGCGTACGCAATTATTCGTACAAAATTAACACATTCGTATGAAAACACCCAAATATTAACGTATTTTGTGATTGCAAATATTGCAATCTATCTCCCCATAGGCTGTAAATTCTTTCGCATTTATGAGTTTTCGCCAATAGAGGAAGGAATATGTCTTGTCCTAGCCGAGCATCGTGAATGGAAAGGCGATGTTGTCATGGTCGTTTTGCTCCGCCTTCTTCTTGTCAAGGATAATCAGTATGTCCCAATCTGAGCCTTCTTGCGCATCGCCACGAGCCTGCACCCATATAGCAATATCAGGTTGCTTCAGGTGGTCTGTAAGACTAATATAATTTCTACTATATCGTCCATTCTTCCCCTCTTCTCGCCCAATCTCCCAAACGAATAAAAAGAACGCAGCCACGAGGCATTAGGAAAATGCAAGAAGTAAGCGAAATGTGAGTTTTTGAGTTAATTAGTTTCTTAGTTGAGTAATTCTATACTTCCGATTTCAACATCGCGTAAGTAAACCGCAGGGTTTGCCTTACATTATGCTACGAAATTTTTGTGCAGGATTTCTCCGCGTTTCGTCCTGAATGCTAATAAGCCTATGCTCACACATAGGTGAAAACAATCAGAGGCTAGCACACAAGTGCCAAACTCTAGTTTCTTGTTGTTATCAAAAGTCTGTTTCTATTTTGAATCCCGTCTACGCTTTACTCTGCGTGGCGGCATCGACGCTACCTCACGACCATCTTCCTGCCATTCACGATGTAGAGTCCATGGGGTAGTGCCTCCACTGAGCCAGCATCAATCCGTTGTCCTTGAAGGGTGTAGATGCCCATCGTTGTATGCCCTGCAAGCTCCGTCTCTTCGATGCCGACAGTGCTGCGCATGATGGCCAGCTTGGTGATGAACACGTTGGTGCCGGACTTTGAACGGGCTATTTTGAACGACTGGCTTCCTGCTCCTTCGCCTACGGTATAGGTGTTCGTGTTGGGCTGCTGGCCATAGTCGGGGTGGATATTGTTCCACACCATATCGTCGCCCTCGTCGATGGCATGTCCGTTGTCGAAGAGGAGGTACAGCGTGCCGTTGGCATCGGTGTCCTTGTTGCGATAGGCCGTGATCTCCAGCTGGTCGTTTGCCTGTAGGGGGGTGTCGAGCGTGATAAGCAGGTAGTCGGTGCTGATATTGGCCTTCTTGGCACTGACGCTCAGTGTGTAGTATCCTGCATTCTCGTAGTTGACGCGACCTTCGTTCGCGCCATGTGCAGTGGCCACTCCGCCCTTTTCTTCAGGAGTACCGTCGGTGCTTTGCCATAGGTAGAATACCTCACCTGGTTGGGTGATATCTTCTTCCTCCTCTTCCTTCTCCTCCTCCTTGTCGTCGGCTTCCTGCTTGCTGATGGTCAGTGGGCTGTTCAGTGTAGGCCCTGCACCGTTTTCGGCCGAGGTCAGCACTGTAGGCACCTCCATGACATCATAGGCCGTATAGGTATAAGGGATGCGCACGGAGCCTTTGTTGCTTGGCTGAGAGAAAGATTCCGTGTAATGGTTGTTCTTGAACACGTAGGACTTGGCGCCGCTCTGCGAGAAGATCTTCTTCACTCCCTTCTCGAAGTAGTTGCCCTCGATGAGGAACTCCGAGTTCTTGCGCGGGTTCACCGAGCTACCGCATCCGGGGCAGTTGTAGTAGTTGTTGAGCAGGTGTATGGTGCCGAAGCGGGCCATGGGCATACGTCCCTCGCACTTGTTGCCCCATATGTTGTTGGCATAGGTGATGTTCAGGTTGTCCTCGCCCTGCTTACTGGCATCGTCGCTGCCTCCCACGAGGTTGCTCACCTTGTGGTCATAGGAGCGGGTGGTGTAGTCGAACACACACCAGCTGATGGTGACGAAGTCGGCCTTCACAGTCACGTCCAGGTTGCCATCCATGCCATCCGTAAAGCGGCAATGATCTACCCAAATGTGATGGGCACCGTCGCGAACCGACATCAGGTCATATCCGCCCACGTCGATGGAACCGGGGCCAACGAAGTGGATGTTACGGATGATGATGTTACTCTTGCCGGAGATGTTGAAGATACCCGACTGGCGATACGCCTCGTTGCTGTCACCCAAATAGTCGATAAGCAATTGGCGCACTTTCGTCTCGCGTGCTTCGCCCACCTTCACGCCATTGGACAGCGTGCCTCCCGTGCCGCTCGATGTGGACAGGCTGTTCACGTTGTTGTCGTCCATCAGCTTTCGGATGTCATCGCTCACGTAGAATTTCGTACCGATGCGTGCATTGTTGATGCCCACAATCGTGCGGTTCGAGGCACTGAAGTTGATGTATCTCGACACCACGAAGTCGCCTGCCGAGCCATCAAGCACCACCACGGGATACTTCGCTATGGCACTGTTCAGCGCATTGTAGTCGTCTCCGCCCGAGGCTTTCAGGGTGATGCTCTTGCCTTCGCCTCCACCCATAAGCTCATAGTCGTCAGCCGTAGTCATACTTTTACATGTAGCCCATCCCATCGGGGCATTCATGTCGTATTTCGATAGATCAGTCTTTGTATCATCAGTCTGTGCATGAATGGTTTGCACGCTCATGACTACTGCTGCGATGACGAGCAACGTGAATAGTTGTTTGATTGTTCTCATATTCATCATTTGTGGAAATATATTCTTTTTTTAATACATCGTTTATAATTAAGTAGCTAATAAAGGTGAAGATAACTAACCCAATAAAGTGCTATTAATCCAGCAACAAAGTTATATATTTTTTTGTGTAGTATTATCTTTTTTGTTTTTTTTCTACTGCCTCGTGTTAGATTTGTTTTTGTGTTATAGCTTTCATCCTGCGTAAATTGTATTTTTTATGTCATGTTTTGCATCTTTGCAACTGAGTTGCACGAATGATGTTGTATCTTTGCACTCGTAAATAGAATTGTTGTATCGAGAATAACAAAAAAACACGATAGAAATGAATAGACGAATGCAATCGTTGGCTTGCGTATGCGCGGCATTGATATTCGCTGCGTGTGGTGGCAAGCAAGGTAATCACGATCACGAACATGCTCATGAGCATCATGCACATACTGAAGAGCATCATTCCCATGATGGGCATTCCCATGAGGAGCATGAGCATGCTCACGACCATGCGCATGAAAATCATAGTCATGAGGAACATAATCACTCTCATGAGGGACATGCGCATGAGGCACATGCACATGCCGAGGAGGCACATGGGCACGAACATGCTCATGGCGAGGGCATAGCTTTTACCAAGCAGCAGGCTGCGGCGGCCGGGCTCAAGGTGGAGACAGTAGCGAAGGCTCCTTTTAGCGGAGTGATAAAGACTGCCGGACACATTCAGGCACCGAAGGGTAATGAGGCTGTTGTGGTGGCCACATCGGCTGGTGTGCTCTACTACACCGACCCTTCGATAGCCGAAGGTGTGCCACTGGGTACGGGCAAGGCATTGGCTGGCATATCGGCCAAGAAGTTGCAGGATGGTGACCCCTTGCTCAAGGCCAAGCTGGTTTATGAAACGGCATTGGCCGAATATGAGCGTGCACAGCGATTGGTTGACGACAAGATTGTGTCGGCCAAGGAGTTTGAACAGATACGTCTGCGCTACGAGACCGCCAAGACGACCTATGAGGGACAGGCGCAAGGGATGACCGAGAAGGGTGCCTCGCTGACGTCTCCAATGAATGGATACCTGAAGCAGCTGCTCGTGCCTAATGGGGCTTATGTAGAGGTCGGTCAGCCTGTGGCTGTGATTACGCAGACTCGCCGATTGCAGCTGAAGGCCGAGGTGAGCGAACGCGACTACGCCTTGCTCTCCAAGGTGAACGCAGCCAACTTCCGCCCAGCATATACCGACCGTCTGTACAAGACATCAGAGTTGAATGGTCGCCTCGTTGCCTATGGCAAGGCTGCCGCCGACGAGGCTTCGCACTATATTCCCGTGACCTTTGAGTTTGATAACGTAGGCGACATCATCGCTGGCTCGTATGCCGAGGTGTACCTGCTCACTTCGCCTGAGGAGGGTGTGATAGCCATTCCCATCAGTGCGCTCACTGAGGAGCAGGGACTATATTATATATATGTGCAGCTGTGCGAGGAGGAGTATGAGAAGCGTGGCGTCACCCTGGGCCGTCGCGATGGCGAGCGTGTGGAGATACTGCATGGTCTGCATGGTGGCGAGCGCGTAGTGACCCAAGGAGCCTATCAGGTGAAACTGGCTTCGGTGACTACGGCGATACCGCACGGACACAGTCATTAGAATTCTGAATCCTCAATTCTGAATTCTGAATTAAAGCTTCGCGATTGTTTTTTATTCCTGATGGCAATTCAGAATTCATAATTCAAAACTCAAAATTATTTGTCGTGTTAAACAAAATTATACGTTTTTCTCTCAACAACCGTCTGCTCGTGCTCGTGCTGTCGGTGTTGCTGATGGTGGCAGGTGTGTACACCGCCACGACGATGGATGTGGATGTGTTCCCTGACCTCAATGCTCCTACGGTGACGGTGATGACCGAGGCCAAGGGTATGGCGCCCGAGGAGGTGGAGCGACTGGTGACATTCCCCATTGAGACAGCCGTGAACGGTGCCACCGATGTACGCCGTGTGCGCTCGTCGTCCACTACGGGATTTTCCATCGTATGGGTGGAGTTTGATTGGGGCACCGATATCTATCGGGCCCGTCAGATAGTGTCGGAAAAGATTGCAACCGTGATGGATGCACTGCCTCAGCATGTGGGCACGCCTACACTCGGCCCGCAGTCGTCAATCCTTGGTGAGGTGCTGTTTGTGGGGCTGACGGTGGATGATAAAGCGGCCTTTCGCGATGGTGTCATGCTGAGCAGCGCGAAGCATCTCGCAGAGTGTTCTGGTAAAAAAGATTTGCAAAGTCCCAGCGCGGGATCCTTCGTTTACACTCAGGATGACAGGGAGGGAACTTCTCTCCAGGACCTCCGCACCCTGGCCGACTGGACCATCCGTCCACGCTTGCTCGCTACGGGCGGTGTGGCACAGGTAGCTGTGCTTGGCGGTGAGGTGAAGGAGTATCAGATACTGCTCAGCCCTGAGAAGATGATGCACTATGATGTGTCGTTGGGCGAGGTGATGGAGGTGGTATCGGGCATGAATCAGAATGCTACGGGTGGCACACTCTATGAGTATGGCAACGAATACATTATCCGCGGAATGCTCTCGACAAACGATGTGGATGAGATAGGCCGCACGGTAGTGAAGCGGGTAGGGGGGGCGCCTCTCTTGCTGAATCACATTGCCGAAGTAAAGATTGGCGACCAGCGTCCCAAGTTTGGTATGGCATCGCTGAGCACCGAGCCAGCGATCATCCTCACCGTGACCAAGCAACCCAATACCAGTACATTGGAACTCACCAAGAAGCTGGATGCCACGCTCGAGGACCTCAAGCGTGAGCTCCCTGCTGATGTGAAGGTTACTACCGACGTATACCGTCAGGAGCGCTTCATCAACAGCTCCATAGATAATGTGAAGAGCGCCCTCATCGAGGGAGCCATCTTTGTGGTCATCGTGCTTTTCATTTTCCTGATGAATGTGCGCACCACACTCATCTCGCTCGTCACCATACCGCTTGCTTTTGTGGCTGCCATCCTTACGCTCAACGCTTTCGGACTTACCATCAACACGATGAGTCTGGGCGGTTTGGCCATCGCCATCGGTTCACTCGTGGACGATGCCATCGTGGATGTGGAGAACGTGTATAAACGTCTGCGCGAGAACCGTGCTCTGCCTATCGACCAGCGCCGTCCCGTGCTCACGGTCATCTACGATGCCTCCAGAGAGGTGCGCATGCCTATCCTCAACTCTACGCTCATCATTATCGCCAGCTTCGTACCCCTCTTCTTCCTGACGGGCATGGAAGGACGTATGTTGGCCCCGCTCGGCATAGCCTTCATCGTGGCGTTGTGTGCCTCTACCCTGGTGGCGCTGACGCTCACTCCGGTGCTGTGCAGTTATCTATTGGGAAGAAACTCGGAGAACTCTGAGAACTCGGAGATCTCTGAGCACTCCGATAAAGAACCTCCCGTAACCCGTTGGCTCAAGAACGGATACACCCGTCTTCTCTCGTGGACTCTCCGCCATCGCTGGCCCGTATTGGGAAGCACTGCAGCGCTGCTCGTCGTGGCGTTGGTGGCTTTCTTCGGATTGGGGCGTTCGTTCCTGCCGCCCTTCAATGAGGGTTCGTTTACCATCAATGTAGCCACACTGCCGGGTATCTCGTTGGAAGAGTCCGACAAGATTGGTCGCCGTGCCGAAGAGCTGTTGCTCACCATTCCCGAAATAAAGACCGTAGGCCGTAAGACCGGACGTGCCGAGCTGGATGAGCACGCCTTGGGTGTGAACGTATCGGAGATAGAGGCTCCCTTCGAGTTGGCCGACCGTTCCAAAGACGAACTTATCGCTGAGGTGCGCGAGAAGTTGGGCACGCTGCCCGGTGTGAACGTGGAGGTGGGTGCGCCCATCAGTCACCGCATCGACGCCATGCTCTCGGGTACTCGTGCCAGCATTGCCGTGAAGATATTCGGTACCGACCTCAATGAGATGTATCGCATAGGAAACCGTGTGAAGGCGGCCGTTGAGGGTGTAGAGGGCATTGCCGACCTCAACGTGGAGCAGCAGGTGGAGCGCCCGCAGCTGAAGATTGTGCCCAAACGCGATGTGATGGCCAAGTATGGAGTCTCCATGCCTGAGTTTGCCGATATGGTGAGCGTGCTGCTTGCCGGTGAACCCGTGTCGCAGGTCTACGAAGGTCGCCGCGTCTTTGACCTCACCCTCAAGGTTGGTGACGACAGTCGTGCTACTGCCGAGGATATACGTCGCTTGATTGTAGATGCCGGTGACACGAAGGTGCCTCTGGGGCAGATTGCCGATGTGGTGTCGTCGGTAGGTCCCAACACCATAAACCGCGAGAACGTGGAGCGCAAGGTGGTTGTGTCGGCCAATGTGGCTGGGCGCGACCTCCGTGGTGTGGTCACCGATATGCGCCGCATCATCGAGGAACAGATAGAACTGCCCGAGGACTATCACATACAGTATGGCGGGCAGTTTGAGAATGAGGAGAACGCCTCGCGAACCATCCTCATCGCTTCGTTGTTTGCCATAATGGTGATATTTATGCTTCTCTACAATCAGTTCCGCAGCCTCGTGCAGTCGGCTGTTATTCTTGTCAATCTGCCGCTTGCCCTTATCGGTGGCGTGCTGGTATTGTGGCTTACGGGTGGCGAACTGAGTATCCCGGCACTCATCGGATTCATCTCGCTCTTCGGCATTGCCACACGTAACGGTATGCTGCTCATCGAGCGATACAACGACCTTTGTGCCGAGGGCTACTCGGTGGTGGAAAGTGTACTGCGCGGTTCGGCCGACCGTCTCAACCCCATCTTGATGACGGCACTGACTACTGCCCTTGCACTCATACCCTTGGCTCTTGGAGGTGATCTTCCAGGCAACGAGATACAGAGTCCCATGGCCAAGGTAATTCTCGGCGGACTCGCCACGTCGACCCTGCTCAACGGATTTATCGTGCCTATTATGTATATGATGGTGGCAAAGAAGAATACTCAAAAGTGACAATATTATTTGTCATTCTGAGCAGAGCGAAGAATCTCGCATAGTCGATGACAGAGTTTCAACGCGAGATCCTTCGCTACGCTCAGGATGACAAGACAGAAGGTTATACAATATGAAGCAATACAGATTCATCGTCGCCCTTGTGGCAATAAGCATAGCTTTTACGGTCAATGGTCAGGATAATAATTATGATGCTGTGCCACGGAATTATGATGCTACACATCAAGATTCCTTGCTGGCTCGGCAGAGTCCAAACTCGTTTGACTCTGCTCTCGCTGCGCCACGGAATTGTCAATTGTCAATTGTCAATTGTCAATTGAATGCTCTTCTCGACTCCATCGACCATAACAATACCACCCTCATAGCCCTGCGCAAGGAGGCCGAGGCTCGCAAGCTGGAGAACCGTACCGATATCACCCTTGCCGATCCCGAGGTAGGCCTCAAGCGTATGTGGGAGGGTGCCGAGCAGACGGGCAATTTGACGGAGTTTACCGTGGGCCAATCCTTCGACCTGCCTACCGTGTTGGGCAAGCGCAAGGGGGTAGCGGTGCAGAAGAATCAGCTCGTCGACGAGGAGTATCGTGCACAGCGCATGGGCATACTGCTCGAGGCCGAGTTGGTGTGTATCGACATCACCTATTACAATGCCCTTGCTGCCGAGCTCGACCGCCGCTTGGGCCATGCCCGCCGTGTAGTGGAGGTAGAGAAGCGCCGCCTCGATAGTGGCGACACCGATGTGCTCTCCTATAATAATGTAGTGCTCAGCCTCTCGGCACTCGAAGCCGAGAAGGCACGTGTGGAGATGGAGCGTGGAGTGCTGATGACACGCTTGGCCCATCTGAACGGTGGTCGTCCCTTGGGCTTCGATGCACAGGAGTATGCTCCAGCGACGTTGACAGACGACTTCGAGTCGTGGTACCAGGAGGCACTCGAGCGCAGCCCCGATATGGCCCTGGCACGCGAGGAACGTGAGGTGCGCCGTAGCGAACTGTCCTTGTCCAAGACGATGCACTTGCCCACACTATCAGCTACCTATATAAATGAGCGTCATCGTACAGGCGAGCGTTCACAGGGCTTTACCGTAGGCATGAACCTCCCCCTCTGGGCCAACAAGAACCGTGTGCGTTCGGCACGCACGGCACTCAGTGCTGCCGAAGCCCGTGAGGCCGATGCCGAGTTGCAGCTGCGTAGCCAACTGTTGGAGGGGTATGAGCGCGTGAGAGGACTGCAGCATACAGCCGACCTCTATCGCCGTGCACTCGCCGAGGCCAACAACAGCGAGATGCTGGCTCGCGCCATGGACGAGGGCTTCATCTCCGTGCTCGAGTATCTGCAGGGCATAGAGCTCTATTACGACTACCTCGACCGTAGCCTTAATGCCGACCGTGAGTATCATCGCGCGCTTGCCGAGCTCGAAGCCTGGCGGCTGTAAAACTCAATTCCTATCTATAGAAGCTTATATCCATCCTTTTCCTTGGCGCACTATTTCCAGTTCGCCATCCATGCAGTTGACGATGGTGCTCAGCTCGGTGCCGCCCTCGCCGCCGTCGATGATGAGGTCAACGCGCTCGCCGTACTTCTCGTCGATGAGTTCGGGCTGGGTCATGTATTCAATATCCTCGTTTGCGGCAGTCTTCAAACTTGTCGAGAGTAGAGGAGCGCCCAATGCTTCGCATATCTCTCGTGCTATATTGTTGTCGGGGATGCGTATGCCCACTTCCTTGCGGTTCTTGAATATCTTGGGCAGACGGTTTCCTGCAGGCAGGATGAAGGTGAATGGGCCAGGCAGCTGGTCACGCATGATACGGAAGGTGTCGTTGTCGATACGCACATATTCGCTTACGCTGCTGATGTCGTGTGCCACGACAGAGAGCAGGTGATGCTTGGTGTCGACTCCCTTGATTTCGCAAACACGCTCTATGGCCCGTTCTTTCAAGGCATGGCAGCCGATGGCGTATGTCGTGTCGGTGGGGTAGATGATGACGCCGCCGCTGTTCAGCACTTCGACGATGCGGTCGAGGTCGCGGCGCGAATTGTTCTTTTCGTAGAGTTTCAGTATCATGGTATGGACGATTTGGGCGTAAAGTTACATTTTTTTAATGTTAGATGAAACTTTTTTACCAAAATATTTGGAAATGTCGGATTTTAAATGAAATCTTTGTGATATCAAAATGATATTACTTGTTAAACCTCTAAATAATTAAGAAAATGGAAACAAACGAAAGAGATTACAAAGGTTCTGTAGTGAATGGCTTCTTGGGATTGCTGATTAATTTGCTGATATTGGCAGCAGCTCCCTTGTGTTTTCTGGGTGCGGCAAACGATTATATCCCCGAGGTACTGGGTATTGTGGTTGGTATCGTGCTGTGTCTGGTATGGTTTATCCATCTCATCGGCTTCATGACACTCGAGCCCAACGAGGCGCGCGTAATGGTGTTCTTCGGTAAGTACAAGGGTACCTTCCGCCGTGCAGGATTCTATTGGGTGAATCCCTTCCTGGACAAGAAAAAGGTATCGCTCCGCGCACGTAACCTGAATGCCGACCCCATCAAGGTGAATGACCTGACGGGTAACCCCATCATGATTGGCCTCGTATTGGTGTGGAAGCTGAAGGATACCTACAAGGCGCTGTTCGAGATTGACTCACAGACGATGGCCATGGCAGGTGCTACCACAACGGCCGGTGCGGTGGCAGGACGTATGAAGGCGTTTGAGAACTTCGTGAAGGTGCAGAGCGATGCTGCTCTCCGTCAGGTAGCTGGCCGCTACGCTTACGATGACACCGACACGTCGACTGGCGAACAGCTCACCCTGCGCTCCAATGCCGATGAAATCAACCTGCAACTGGTGCAGCAGCTCAACGAGCGCCTCTCGATGGCAGGCATCGAGGTGGTGGAAGCACGTATCAACTACCTCGCCTATGCTCCCGAGATTGCAGCCATCATGCTCAAGCGTCAGCAGGCAAGCGCCATCATCACTGCCCGTGAGAAGATTGTGGAGGGTGCCGTGTCGATGGTGAAGCTCGCGCTTGACAAGCTCTCTTCAGAGGCTATCGTAGACCTCGACGAGGAGAAGAAGGCGGCCATGGTGAGCAATCTGCTGGTAGTGCTCTGCGCCGACGAGCCTGCGCAGCCAGTGATTAATTCGGGTACGTTGAATCATTGATATAAGATGGAGGTAAGTGGAGTAAAAAGGAGTTAAATGGAGATAAAGGCCAATAGTTCTATACGCGTGATAGTACATTTTACTTCGTTGATACCGCGATAGTTCGGCATAGCTTACAAGCAATCTTTACTCTCGCATAATTGCAGTATTGGCATTTAACTTCTTCACGTAGCGAAGCGGAGTGATATCTCCCTTTAACTCCTTTAACTCCATGAATTGTTATGGCCGAAAAAGACAATAAAACCAAGAGTTTCGTTCTGCGCGTAGACGCCGAGACGATGGCTGCCATTGAAAAGTGGGCAGCCGATGAGTTCCGCTCTACCAATGGGCAGCTGCAATGGATTATTGCCGAAGCATTGAAGAAGAGCGGACGGATGAAGAAGAAGAAAGGAGAAGCCTTATGATTTACCGATTTCGGAAGCAGAAGGGACTGATTGTCTCGTCTATATTTGGTGTTCTTGTTTTGTGGGGAACATTCCTCTATATCGCTTTGTGGGGAAATGCGCCGATAGGTGGACTCATTGCTATAGGCTTGCTGTTCTCATTAATTATTGTCATCGGGTTGCGTACACCGCGCTATTTCTATATAGAGGAAGACCTCATTATTGTAAAGTTGTACCTTGGCCGCAAAGTTCTTACGGATATAGCATCGGTGCGTAGTATATCGATGGATGAATTGGCCGGTAGCTTTCGCTTGATGGGCAATAATGGACTCCTCGGATATACGGGCTGGTATCGCAAGAAGGGGCTAGGAACATACTATCTGATGGTAGTAAATTGGAAAGAACTGGCTTTGGTGACTCTAGCCAATGGCAAGCAGTATGTGATAAACTATCCGCAAGAACTCCTTGAAAACAAGCAAGAGAATAGAAATTTTGCATAGCTTTGTGTGATTTTCTACCTGCAAGCAGAAATCTTTCTGCCTGCAAGTAGAATATATTATGCTTGCAGCAGGAAAGCATTCTACTTGCAGGGAGAAATAAGAATGGAAAAAGAGATTTTGAAGTGAGATTGGCAACTAATGCTTTAGGTGATATTTGCTATGGGAACAACGGACAATAGGCAACGCTATTACTTTATCGACAATCTGCGCTGGGTGACCGTGGTGCTGGTGCTCATCTACCACGTGTTCTACAACTTCAATGCGCAGGGAGTCTTTGGCGGCATCGGTGGCTTTGCCGAGCATCAGTGGCAGGATGTGGTGGGTACGGTGCTCTATCCGTGGTTCATGACCTTGATGTTCCTGCTTGCAGGCATGTCGAGCCGCTATGCCTTGCAGCATCGTACGGCGCGGGAGTTTCGCCGAGAGCGTACACGTAAGTTGCTCGTGCCCTCCACGCTTGGTCTGCTCGTCTTTGGTTGGGTGTTGGGCTTCGTCAACATGAAAGCAGGCGGTGGAGTGCTGCCCGAGGAGGTGCCTGGCGTGGTGAAGTTCCTGATTGGTGTGATAAGCGGAACGGGTCCCTTGTGGTTTATCCAAGACCTTTATGTGTTCTCGCTATTGCTGCTTGTGGTGCGCAAGGCGTTGGATGTCGATAGGGTGGAGGCGTGGCTGGCTCGGTGCTCAAAAAGGGAGATATGGCTTGTGCTCTTTGCCTTCCTCCTTCTGTTGGGACTTTTGGCTCAGACACAGCTTGACGAGGTGGAAACATTTGGTGGCCTCTTGAATTTGTACCGCCCCATCTACTACTTTAGCGTTTTCCTCGTGGGCTACTACATCTTCTCTTCGGAGCGCATACACGACTTTTTGGCTCGTGAGCGCTTTGTGTTAGGCATGACGGCTATCATATGGTGCGTATACTTCTGTGTGCGCTACTATGGGGAGGATTACACCGCTCCCGCCGTGTTGCAGGGTTTCCCGTGCGGCATTTATTGCTGGTCAATGACGTTGACGCTCATCGGACTCTTCAAACACCGTTGCGACTGCACCACACCCTTCTCGCAGTACATGACGCGCAGCAGCTACGGACTCTATATCGTGCATATGACCGTGTGTACCTCCGCTTGTCTGTGGCTCAAGTCCACCGCACTGCCTGTGTGGAGCATCTACTGCCTTGCCCTCATTGCCACCTTTGCCGGCTCGGTGCTGTTGTGGGAGGTGCTGCGCAGGATACCATTTATACGGTGGTGCGTGTTTGGGATAGGGAGAGAGGGGCCTCACCCTACCCCTCTCCCAAGGAGAGGGAACTCAGACATCTTGGCTAATAGTCAAATAACCCAATTGTAAATCAATAGTAAATAGTAAATTGTCAAATTGTAAATATCTATTATGACACAATCAACCAACAAACAGGAGTTTCGCCGCATCTGGCTCTTTCTCCTCATCACTTTCACGATGACTTTTGCCTGGACTATCGGGCTTATCTGGCCCCGTGTGCTTGGACGCGATGCTGCTACACTCACTGCCGAGGAGACACTCATCAATACCGCACTCACTGCCGTGCTGATGTTCTTCCCTGCCATCGGTGTGCTCATCACCCGACTGATTACTCGCGAGGGATTCAAGAACTCCATGCTGCGCCTCAACCTGAAGGGCAACGTGCGCTACTACCTCATCGGCTGGTTCGGCCCCTTCGTACTGACCGTCATCGGTTCGGTGCTCTACTACCTTATCTTCCCCTCGGAGTTTACGCTCTCGTCCTATTATGCTCAGATGGCTACGTTGCCTGTTTCTGTGAAGACATTTTGGATAGTGCAACTGCTGCTGATGCTCGTGGCTCCGCTGCTCAACCTCGTCGCTTGCTTTGGCGAAGAGTGGGGTTGGCGTGGATACCTGTTGCCCAAGGTAGCCAGTCGCATGAAGTTTCTGCCCACGGTGCTCGTTACGGGACTTATCTGGGGCGTATGGCATGCACCCATCATTGCTGCGGGACACAACTATGGTATGGACTATCCCGGCTATCCGTTTGCGGGAATCGTGGCCATGTGTCTGCTATGTATCGTGTTAGGAACACTATTCTCCTATATCACCCTGAAGACCAAGAGCTGCTGGCCTGCCGTGTTTGCCCATGGCATGATGAATGGCACCGCCTCTATCGGCGTCATCTTCCTTGCCGACCCTATGGCCTACGACCGCTTCGTAGGGCCTGTGCCTACAGGCATCATCGGTGCTGCAGCCTATATCGTGGTGGCGGTATGGATAGTGTGGAAAATGCGTAAGGAGGAAAAATAAAATGAATGAGGGTGCCACTTGGCATCCTCTTTTTTTATAGCTGACTATCCAGATAGGCTATTATGTCCTCGTTGTCATCGGGATGGAACCACTGGATGCTATCGTCGCGGCGGAACCATGTCATCTGCTTGCGCGAATAGATGCGACTGTTCTGCTTAATCTTCTCAATGGCAAACTCCAGCGTGCAGTCCCCGTCGAAGTGGGCAAACAGCTCCTTGTAGCCTACGGTGTTGAGTGAGTTGAGTTGACGGTGGGGATATACGCTACGTGCCTCTTCGACAAGGCCGTCGGCCACCATTTGGTCTACTCGGCGATTGATGCGGTCGTACAGTTCCTCGCGTTCGCGGCGTAGACCAATCTTGACGATGCGGAAGGGACGCTCCTTGGCTGTGCGTGTGCGGAAAGAGGTATAGGTGCGCCCCGTCATATAGCATATCTCGAGAGCGTGGATGACACGCTTGGGATTCTTCAGGTCTACGATGCGGTAGTACTCGGGGTCGAGCAGGCGCAGTTCATTGACCAAGGGCTCCAGTCCCTCCTGTTCGTAGCGGTCGAGCAGCGTACGGCGTGTGATGTCGTCCACGGTGGGAATATCATCAATACCTTTGCATACGGCATCGATATACATCATGCTTCCGCCCGTAAGCAATAGAGTGTCGTGTGAGTGGAATAGCTCTTCGGTGAGTTTCAATACGTCAATCTCGTATTGTGCTGCGCTGTAGTAGTCCGTCAGGTGATGTGTGCCTATGAAGTAATGCTTTACCCGCTCCTGCTCCTCCTTCGTTGGTGCTGCTGTTCCGATAGGAATTTCGGCATATAATTGACGCGAATCGGCCGAAAGGATAGGAGAACCTAACCGTTCGGCCAATGCAAAACTCAGTGCCGTTTTTCCTACACCTGTAGGGCCAAGGAGCACGACTAAAGTCTTATCTTTCACTCTTTATGCTTTGCTTAATAGAGTATGCTATCGTCAAAGTCGGCCGGAGAGCCCATATCGAAGCCGTCGGGGTCAATCTCGTCAAGGTCGAAGTCCTCATCGTCGCCGAAGCTGTCGTCGAGCGCTGTGGTGCTCACCTGCGCAGCCATCAGCTGGTCGAAGTCGAGCAATTGCTGTGGAGCCTCACCCGTCTGCTTGGTGCATACGGCTTCGTCGAGATTCTTGCCTGTGATTATTTCGGTAAGCTCAATGAAGAAGGCGCGGTCGGCCAGCGGGTCGAAGATGTAGAGCAAGTGCTGCTTCTCCTCCTCGAGGAGTTCGCTCAGCGGAGTCTCTTCCATAATCCAGCTATCCACATCTGAACTGGTGCCCATATCTTCCAATGTGACTTCGGTCTCCTTCTCCCAATTGTCATCGCATACGAAGAATGAGGTCATCTGGTCGTTAGGATAACCTACTGACTTCAGAATGGCATTGTGGAAATCAAGGAATGTGGCGTCAGAGTCAATCTGGATCTCTCTGCGGAAGTTGTCAATCTCGTCAGAGATAATGGTGAAGCGGTATACCATATATGATGAGTTTTTTAGTTCTTAAGTTTTTGAGTTTATAAGTTATCCTTCGTATCTGATGATGCCTCGTTTGGCTCCTTCGATGAACGAAATGATGTATTCTATCTCGGGAGTCATCTCCATCTCTTCCTTGATGCGTTCAATGGCCATTGTGGTGTTGAGGCCGCTCTGGTAGATGATGCGATAGGCTTGGTGTATAGCATCGATTTGCTCATTGGTGAAGCCGCGACGACGCAAGCCGATAAGGTTTACGCCACAGTATGAAATGGGCTCACGGGCAGCGATGATGTAAGGAGGAATCTCCTTGCTGCTCTTGCAACCACCTTGTACCATGACATAGCTTCCGATGCGGCAGAACTGGTGTACGAGCACCGTAGAGCTCAGGATAGCATAGTCGTCAACGATTACTTCACCAGCCAGCTTGGTCTGGTTGCCGATGATACAGCCGTTGCCTACGATGGTGTCGTGGGCAACGTGTACGCCCTCCATCAGCAGGTTGCCATTGCCTACTATCGTCTTTCCCTTGGCTGCGGTACCGCGGTTGATGGTCACATTCTCGCGGATGGTGTTGTTATCGCCCACCTCGGCTGTAGTCTCCTCGCCACGGAACTTGAGGTCCTGCGGTATGGCACCGATGACTGCTCCGGGGAAGATGGTGTTGCCATTTCCGATGCGCGAGCCATAGAGGATGTTGGCATTGGGCATGATGACGTTGTTGTCGCCTATCACCACATTGCGGTCAATGTATACGAAGGGACCAATCTCCACGTTCTCGCCAATGACGGCTTCGGGGTGGATATATGCTAATGGACTAATCTTGCTCATATCTATTGATGTGTTTAGTTCTTATATATAAATATAGGTATAGGAGCGGCTCCTATACCTTCTCTGTTTATTTCATTCTCTCTCTCAGCAGGCGGGCAAACTGGTTGTTCACTCTGTGCCCGGGGCGGTTGGCCACGATGTAGCCTTTGATGGGACGTCCTAGGAGCGACATGTCGCCTATGATGTCGAGCAGTTTATGTCGCGCCGGCTCATTTTCCCATACCAAGGGGCGGTGGTTGATATAGCCCAGCTTTTTCGCATCCATATGTGGAACTTTCATTACATCGGCCAAGCGGTCGTAACGCTCTTGCGACATCTCACGTTCGTAGATAACGATGGAGTTGTCGAGGTCGCCCCCCTTGATGAGGCCTGCTGCAAGCAGCGGTTCCACGTCGCGTACGAACACGAAGGTGCGGCTCGATGCAATCTCTTTCGGGAAATCCTCCATGTGCATCAGTACAGCTCGTTGGTTGCAGATGATGCTTGAGTCGAACGAAACGAGTACGTTCACCGCAAACTCCTCGGCAGGCATGATCATGAGTGATGAGCCGCTCTTCTCGTCGTGATATTCGATGGTTTCTGTCACTACGAAATAGTTCTTCTCGGCTTCCTGCTCCACAATGCCTACTCGCTGTATGTTGTCGACATACAGTTTGGCACTACCTTCGAGAATCGGGAACTCGGGACCGTTGACCTTGATGAGGCAGTTGTCGATGCCGAGTGCATAGAGTGCCGATAGGCCATGCTCTACGGTGCTGACGCGCTCAGTGCCGTTTGAGAGCACGGTGCCGCGCTGTGTCTCGTTGACGTTTTCGGCCAGTGCCTCAATGATGGGCTCTCCCTCCACGTCGATGCGTTGTATCTTATATCCAAAGTTCTCCGGTGCAGGGTTGAACTCCACGGTGAGGTTGAGTCCCGTGTGCAGTCCCTTTCCGGACAATGAAAAACTCTCTTTTATCGTGCGTTGTTTTGCCATATCTTGTTTTAGGCCTTGCCACCATCGGCAAGCTGTTGCTTTAGTGTTTCTATCTCCTTCTTCAAGGCATCCATTTCGCGATACATCTCAGGCAGTTTCTTGAAGATTACCGAGGCGCGGGCAAACTGTACGTGGTCAAATGCGGGGTAACCCATCACTGCCTTGCCGTCTTTCACGCTGTTCGAGATGGCCGAGTGTCCGCCCACCTTTACCTGATTGCCTATCTGTATGTGTCCGCTGATGCCGGTTTGTCCGCCCACCATGCACCAGCTGCCTACCTTGGTAGAACCTGCGATGCCACACTGGGCAGCCATGACGGTGTGCTCATCAATGACTACATTGTGGGCCACCTGTACCATATTGTCGAGTTTCACGCCGCGCTTGATGATGGTTGCTCCCATCGTGGCACGGTCAATGCAAGTGTTGGCACCCAGCTCCACGTCATCCTCCAATACGGCGATACCTATCTGGGGAATCTTTTCGTAGCCATTGGCACCGGGTGCAAAGCCGAATCCATCCGAACCCACTACGCTGCCGGCGTGGAGGATACAGCGGTTCCCTACCTTGCAGTCGTGATAGATGGTGACGCCGTTGTAGAGCGTGCAGTCACTGCCGATGGTGGCATTGTCGCCCACCGACACGTTGGCTTCGATGACGGTATTGTCGCCTATGACAGCCCTCTCGCCCACATATACGAATGGTCCGATATATACATTCTCGCCGATAGTGGCCGATGCTGCTACCGATGCCATCGTGCTGATGCCTGTCTTCTTCGGTTTCATCGATTCATACAGTGCCATCAGCTTGGCCAGACTCTCATAGGCATTGGCTGTCTTGATGAGTGTAGCCTTGATGGGCTTCTCGGGCACAAAGTCGCTATTCACCAATACGATGCTCGACTGCGTGTCATATATGTATGAAGTATATTTCGGATTGGACAAGAAGGACAAAGCACCCGGCATGCCCTCTTCAATCTTGGCAAAGGTGCAGACCGTGGCATTCTCATCGCCTACAACCTCTCCGCCAATAAACGCTGCAATCTGCTTTGCTGAAAACTCCATCTATCTGTTCTGCTCTAAATGGTACATTACTTTATATCCGTGCAAAGGTAGGCATTATTCTTGTATTTTCAAATCTTTATTCCCAATATCTTCTCCTATGGGTCATGTTATGATACCCAAATAGGACAATAAAGGTCAATTTTAATTATTTTTAGGAAATATGAACAATTCCCGAGAGGGAATGCCAACGTCCCTCTCGGTTAATGGTTGTAATTAAGTATGTTAAGAATAAGAATCTATACCCGCTGATAGCAGATGAAATACTTCTTCACCTTTTTCTCCAGTAGCGATAGGTTAAACATGTCAGATGCCTCTGCTATATCGCGTGTGGTGCCATCGTTGTAGAGTATCTCTATGTGGTCATCGGCTGCTGTGTACATGTCCTTCTCTTGGGTAGCTGCACATATCAGGTATTCAGCCTCTTTTTTGCTGATTCCCAGGCTCTCTGTGATGCGGTCGATGAGGCTCTCCTGATATTCTCTGCCGAAAGGCTGTGCGCTGAATTCCACCTTGAACAATCGGCGGTTTACCAGTCCGCTGCTGAGTGTGGCGAGCACCTTGTCGGGGTGCGATGCCCATACCTTCAGAGCGCTCCAGATGTCGTTGTCGTCGAGTTGGGTGAATATATCGAGGCACTCCTCGTCGTTGAAGAAGGCTTCGCGTGTGATGTCGGTGTAGAGGAAGTGGCGTAGGGCAGGGGAGGCGAAGAGCTCTTCTCCGGCTTTTGCCAGCTCCTTGGCTCGAGTGAGTGTGCTGATGAGCATCTTCTCGCAAGCTACCGAGGTCTTGTGCAGATACACCTGCCAGTACATCAGACGGCGTGCGGTGAGGAAGTTTTCGATAGAGTAGATGCCTTTCGACTCCACCACCAGATGATCGTCCTTCACGCCGAGCATCTTGATGATGCGTGCCGAGCCTATATTGCCCTCCGTGACACCGGTGTAGAAGCTGTCGCGACGCAAGTAGTCGAGGCGGTCCATGTCGAGTTGGCTGCTTACGAGCTGGTGCAGGAATCGCTTCTCGTATTCATCTTTATAGATGCGTATGGCGAGGTCGAGTCGTCCTCCCAGTTCGCGGTTCATCCGCTCCATCAGCAGCAGCGATATCTCCTCGTGGTGCACACCCGGTGCCAGCGTGTTCTCCAATACATGGGAGAAAGGGCCATGCCCCACATCGTGCAGCAATATGGCCAGTTTCACCGACTCGGCTTCGTGGTCCGATATCTCCACTCCCTTTCCCCGTAGCGACTGTATTGCCTCTGTCATCAAGAAGAAGGCTCCCAGTGAATGCTGGAAACGGGTGTGTTGCGCTCCGGGATACACCATGCAGGATAGTCCCAGTTGCTTTATGCGATGAAGGCGCTGCATCGTAGGGTGGGTGACCACCTCCATGATGAGTCCTTTAGGGATATTGATGAACCCGAACACCGGGTCGTTGATTATTTTGCCTGACTGCATATATCTGCTTCTAACCATTTGAAACGACAAAGGTAGCAAAAAACGAGCGAAATATAAAGCTTGCTTTAATATTTCTCAGCGAGTGCCAGCTAACCTTCTTGGCACAGCCATAAAGGTAGCAAAAAACGAGCGAAATATAAAGCTTGCTTTAATATTTCTCAGCGAGTGCCAGCTATTCTTCTTGGCGCAGCCATAAAGGTAGCCATAAACGAGCAATTGCAATACTTTTGCAATATGTTTTCTTATGCTTATTCGGGTAAAAACTGCTAAATTTGCCGTGAATATCAAAAATATCAGGTGCTATGCAAAAGTGTTCCCTATCCCATACGTTGGCTTTTGTGCTGAGTATGCTCCTTCTCGTTGCATGTCGCGACAACGCTACGCTCCACCGTCTGGAGACGATAGCCCAAGTCATTGATGCCAATCCTGAGCAGGCTTGGTACATGCTCGACAGCATCGACTACGCCACGCTGCGTGGCGAGGCCCGCGCCCTCTATGCCCTGCTCGCCACGCAGGCCGACTACCAGTGCTATGTGCCGCTGACCTCCGACTCGCTCATCCGCACTGCCACCGCCTACTATGGCAACGACAAGCCCGACTACCGTGCTGCCATGGCCCGCTACTACCTGGGCTGCACCTACACCGAGCTGGAGCGCGATGCCGATGCCGTGGGTGCCTATATGCAGGCACTGACGCTCTTCCCCGACACCACGGTGCGCCAGTATGCCCTGTGCCGGCAGAATATGGCCCGCCACTACCGCAACCGCAACATGTTTGCCGAGAGCCTCGATGCCTTCCGCGCCTTCCGCGCCTCGATGCTCCTGCGGGGCAAACCGGCCGACGTAGCCAATGCCGACTATCAGATAGCGCTCACCTATTTATATATGGAGCAGTGGGACGAGGCCGAGCCGCGCTTCCGTTCCCTCGTCGACAATCCTGCCACGCCACGCCTCGTGGCCGACAATGCCTGCTTCCAGCTGGCCAAGATTGCCTGCTACCATACGGAGCACTACGATGAAGCCCTGCAATACCTCAACCGCCACATCGCTTCGGTAGGCGATACCCGCCGCCTCGGCCCCGACTACAGCGTGAAGGGCGATGTGTTCCTTGCCCTTGGGCAGACCGACTCGGCCCGCCACTACTTCGGTCTTTCGCTCATCCCCGGTCGCGACGTGTATGCCGACTGCAACACCTATTATAAACTGATGGAGCTGGACCTTGCCGAGGGGCGCACCGACTCGGTGCCTGCCTACCTGGCACGCCACACCGTGCTGCTCGACTCCATCGCCCGCATGCAGAGCCGTGCCGAGGTGGAGCGCGTGCGGGGCGAGCACCAGATAGCCATGCACGACCGCATGCTACGCCACCGCCACACCCGCTTCGTGCTTCTGGGCTCCATCGTCGTCGTCACCCTCGCGCTGCTGCTCGTGGTGCTGTTTGCCGCCATCGACAATCGCCGCAAAGCCCGCTACATACGCTTGCAGAAGCAGCTGGCACAAAACCGTGCCGAGATGCTGGCCCTCACCGCCATGACCGACGATGCCGACAGCGCCTCCTCTGAGCCCGACCCCGAGCGCCTCCTGACCCTGCGCCGCCAGCGTATCGACTACTGCCGTGAGGTGTTTGCCCACACCCCTTGGCGCACCCGCATCAGCCAGTTGGAACACTCCTCCGAGGCACTCACGCTGAAGGAACGCACCGAGCTGCAGCAGGTGCTCATCGACAGCTTTGCCGATGTCATGATTGACTTCCGTACCCAGTGCCCTGCACTCACCACCAGCGACCTCCTGCTCATCATCTTCACGCTCACGGACTACTCCATCCGCACCATCTCGCTCTGCACGGCCATCTCGGAGAACGCCTTGCGCTCGCGCAAGACTCGCATGAAAGCCAAGATGACGGAGGAGCTCTACCAATTCGTGTTCGGATAGCGCGAAAAAAAGCACTCCTCCCTATGGCGAAAGTTCATAAATCGGTTGGCAATGGCAGTGCTTGCACCAGGGAAAACGCATTATAATTTCTTCCAATTAAAATACCAGTTTATATCCTCTATTTGACATGATTATCTCACGCGAATCTCGCAAAATCATACATCGCTATCGCTCGTATGTAGCCGTCCGGATGGCAAACGCGAGTGAAATGATGCGTTTTCGCGTGATTTGCGAGATTCGCGTGAGACAAAAAGCTGCGTGAAACGGGAATATTTTTATAATGCGTTTTCCCTGATGCTTGCACACAGTAACGATGACGATGATGTTCTTGGACGAGCCAAGTGCTTGCGCTATTAACGTTAACCTCTTTGACAAATCAGAAAAATGACGTAACTATCAGTACTTCTTTGCAAGTACTGCAGTACTTAGGGCAAAGTACTCGAGTACTTGCGGCTCAGTACTGGAGTACTGACGGGGAAGTACTGGATTTTGTATTGTTTTTCGGGCAAATAGGCCGTAACTTTACAGTGTAGAGGCGAGGAGAAATAGAATCAGCCTTAATTTCACCTCTGCCATTGCCAACCGATTTATGAACTTTCGCCATAGGGAAACGCTTTTTTTTGTTCCGTATCGCAGTAGACGCTACAAGTCCGATAATGCAATTTTTGCCCATTTCATCAACACTTTTCGCTTTGCAATACTTTTGCAATACTACTGCAATGCTTTTGCAATATTATAAAATTTGTTGGTCCTATTAATTCTAGCACCTTTGCATCGTATAGGATTATTAAAAACAAAATTCACAAATCAGAATCGATGCAAGCACGGCACAGCAATTATGAAGATTATTTTAAGGAAAGCGAAAAATCTTGTGAGAAACATTATTATCGTTATTTACAGCAGTTTGTCTCCTTTGGTGGAAAACAGCCACTCAAGGTTCTTGAGGTGGGGTGCGGTGTCGGGGGAAATCTGGCTTTCTTTGCTCGCATAGGGTGCGCAGTCAAAGGAGTCGACATTGACGCCCATTCCATAGATCAAGCTGTTAAGTTGTTCAGAAAGGAAGGACTGCAAGGGACGTTCATCCATGCAGATGTCCTTGAATATGTTGACGCCGAACGTTACAATCTCATAATATTGCACGATGCAATAGAGCATATCTCAGATAAGGACAAACTGATGCATTGCCTACGTGGACTACTTGCCGAACAAGGAGTTCTGTATGTTGCATTTCCAGCCTGGTGCATGCCATTCGGAGGACATCAGCAGGTGGCACGTACGTGGTTTGTGTCGCGGTGTCCTTTCATCCATCTGCTTCCACAACGCTTGTTCGTGTGGTTGTTGCGTAGGCTTGGAGAACCCGACAGTGTAATTAATGACTTCTTGGCTATTAAGGAAACTCGGATGAGCATACAGGCTTTCCTGCGATTGTGCCATAATACGGGATTCGATATTGTAGACCGTCGGTTATATTTTATCAACCCTCATTATGAAGCGAAGTTTGGTTTAACTCCTCGAGTGCTTTGTAAAGGACTTTCCTGCATTCCTTATGTTAGGGATTTCTTCACTACGTCGTGCCACTTTCTCGTTCGGAAAGGTATATGATAAGTCTGCTTGTTTTGTTCCTCCGCATGCAAACTTTACTAGTCGTATGATGCAATTTTTGCCCATTTCATCGGTGCTTTTCATTTTGCAATACTTTTGCAATACCCAATTTTGTTGTTTTTTGCCGTAGAATGCCTATATTTGCTCTCAATAACGAAAATGAAGAACATTTTGTACTATGAAAAAGAGATTTTTTAGTTTATTGCTTTTGTCGTGTATTGGCCAATGCATCCTAGCACAGTCCGATTCACTGAAAACCTATCTCGTCACCGAAGGTAAGCAGTGGGCTGTCTATTATGAGCAGTCATGGAACCAAGACCAGCCTGTAGTCACGCATACTTTTCGCTTGCAGGGCGACACGGTAATCAATGGGTTTACCTACAAGAAGAAGTGGATGAGCGTTGAGAAGGACTTGTCTGATTGGTCTCTTTTCCCTAGTTACATGAGAGAGGAGAACAGGAAAGTATACGTGATGAACTCGCGTGGTGAGGAGGCATTATGGTTCGATTATAACGCACAGGTGGGCGACACCCTTTGCCTTACAAGTAAGCAAGCAACGCAACAGTGTTATGGACTTGTGACTTCCATCGACGATGTTGTCCTCGAACATAGCGATGGCAAGCAACGCAAACGTTACGAAGTCGTGTTGGGCCGGGAAGCAATGTCTGGTGGAGTATATTTTACCGATGAATGCATCTATATCCATGAGGATGTCGGGATGTTTAATTCGCCCACCTATGGCTATGGCTTGGGAGATCATACACTATTCAATTATGGCAATAAATTAAAGTTGCTTTGTGTACATGATAATGGCATTGCTCTGTATCAGTCGCCCGATGGATGTTATAAAGAGGAACCTAAAACCTATCTCGTCACCGAGGGCAAAGAATGGCAGTTCCGATATTTTGTGGCTCAGTACATTCGGGATGTGACATACAAATTGAGTGGAGATACTATTATAGATGGCCACACGTATAAAAAGGAGTGGGTAATGGGATGGAACGGCTCGTCTCAAATGGAACTCACGCAGGGATTCTTACGTGAAGAGAACGGCAAGGTCTACCGCAAGGAATATAATAAAGAAGAGTACCTATGGTTTGACTACAATGCCAACATCGGTGACACCATTTTCTATGAAAATAGTTTTGTCAAAGTTGTTGGCCATAGTGACACCACCATCATATGTAACGGAGTAAGCCGAACGTATAAGGGCGTAGATGTACAGGTAGGAGGTTACGATGTAAACATTAGCACTCCTGACTCATCAACCAATTATGAGCATTTCCTCTTTCCCGGATATATAGCGACCTTCTACGAAGAATTAGGCTTATTTACCACTGGTGATATTGTACGCTCCCCAAGCTTTAATATGGAGGGTTGTGTTGGTTATTTGCTTTATGTGAAGCAAGGCGACACGATATTGTATCAGAGAGAAGAGGAAAAGGAGGAACCGATACTCCCCATTGCCGTAGATGGCATGGAGTGGAATGTGCAAATAAGAGCAACGGGATGGGATGGAGAAGAGAATCTTGATGACGTTAGTCATACGCGTGTCGTTCGCACTTGGATTGATGGTGATACTATAGTTCATGGGAAAATATGTAAAAAGGTCTATACCCAAACGAAAAAATTATGGGATAATAGTATTGAGGAATTAAAGGTAGAATATTGTTGGCAGGATGGCGATAAATTCTATAAAAACGGCAAACTCATGTTTGACTTTGGCTTGCAAGTTAATGATGTTTTTGCTCTTAATGCGTCAGACTATTTAAAGGTACTGGCCGTTGGTGATACAGTGTTGGCAGATGGTATAACTCGCAAATATCTGTTTTTGGTAGAAGAAGGAAATGTACCTAACGAATATTCCTCAGATTATTGGATTGAAGGTATTGGTTCATTGGCAGCAGGTATACATACCAATAATCCATTTAGGGATGGAGCAAGACTTACGTTACAGAGTTGCTCTTACAACGGAGAGTATATCTACGATAAGAACCTACCCGACCCATCGCGCCCCACCACCAAACGTGGTTACGGTATCTATCACGGTGACACTTACCTCCATGCCTACACCATCAATGAAGCCGAAGCGGTAACGGACTCTACCGACTTTGCACGCTGGAACGACAAGACGGTCATCTGCTTTGATGTGGACACCATCGGCCCCAATGCCTTCTCGGGCGCAACGTTCCGCCAAGGCCAGATACTCTACTTCACCGAGCGGCTCAACACCATCTTCAAGGATGCATTCACGGACGTTAATATCGTACCACGCACCTCAAAGGAGATGCTGGTGAGCGATGACCTGACGCTGGTATTTGCCGGAGCCAATCCTCCAGGCATCGACAAGAACTATATCATGGACTATGCCAACAGCACATGCCATATTAACTACGTAGTGCCCGACCTCGAGACCTACATCAAGGACGACATCCAGTGGACCTATACCACATTGATGACCATCGACGACTTTGTACGCGGATACATCTCGCCCGAGAATGAGGTGACCGTATCGGACACAACAGAAGCGGATGCCAGTGTCGACAACGCAAACGCAGGGGAAGTCGGCCCGACGGCTCCTCCCACAATACGAGCCTCGGTGCGTCCGCGTGGCGACATCCCTGTACGCATTGGCGAGGGCGAGAACAAGGACATCTATAGTCGTGCCCCTGCATGGCAGTACTATACGGTGGAAGTGGTGGTGACCGACTGCCATGCCGACACCCTCTACACTGCCAGTCAGGAATGCGGTGCCCACGGACAGTGCGACTTTGTCATAGAGCTTCCCTACTATCCCGACGGCGGCTACGTCTATCTCCACTCACGCAGCATCGATATGTTTGGCCGTGCCACAGAGTGGGCTGTGCTGAAGGTACAGGTCGACACCGCAATCGACGAACTGCTCCTGCCCGGCACTCCCAACGTATACTACGACCTGCAAGGCCGCCCCGTAGCGAACCCCACGCGTGGTATATATATAAGGAATGGGCGAAAGGTGGTTGTTGCGCGATAGCATGTGAACGTAATTTGTGGCCGATTCGTGGCTTCTCGTGTCAGGAAAAAGACATGGATTAGCACGAATTGGCCACGAATTTTTATAATTGGTAAAAATCTAATATCCGATGAAATGGCGCTTTTTGGAAGCATGATGCATTTGTTACGCATTTGTTACGCTCTTGTTACGCATTTGTTACGCTAAAAATTTGCTCTGTTCATTCTTGCTCTCTATCTTTGCCTCACCAATTTATCCAACAATCCGATACTGTTATGAGAAAAACACTGCTACCTTTATTATTGATGTGGAGCACGAGTTTGGCTCTGCATGCACAAGACGAGTTTAGCACACTCGTAGTAGAGACCACGGAGGGTACCAAACTGGAGATTTCGCTGCAGCAGAAACCCGAAGTGAAGATGACGGAGGAGAATCTTACCATTATTTGCGGCGAAGAGGTCACCGGATACACCTACGGCGAGATACGCAAGTTTTACTTCATCACCCCCAACAATGGGGTGGGCATAGCAGTGCCCACCGATGAACGTGTCATACGCATTGAGTACCGTGACTACACGGCCACTATCCATGGTGTAGACAACTCTGCGAATATTCAGCTGTATGCTTTGGGCGGCAAGCGCATTGCTGCAGCTACAAGCAGCGATGGCACTGCCGTCACCGTATCGCTCTCGTCACTTGCCCCAGGCATTTATATCCTCGACATTGACGGTAAACAATCATTCAAACTACTGAAACGATGAAAAAGACCATTCTCTCCCTCCTCATAGCCTGCATGGCAACAGCTGGCCATGCACAGGATCACATGCATATCAGCAGCCTTTGGTATGGCTACAACGGCATCCCGATATCGGAAATAGACAGCATCACCTACGGCGAGCTGAGCCATCAGGACAAGTTACCGGCACTCATTGCCAGTGACCCCAACCTGAGCCTCTTCAATGAAGCATTGCTGCTGACCCACATGGACGACTCGCTAGTGGCCTATATCAACTATGACTGGTATATCGAACCTGGGAAACCCACTTGGTGGGGACGTAATCCGGTGTTGACACTGTCGTACTATAAGTTTACGGCTTTTGTGGAGCCCAATGAGGTATATGCCCGATATGGCATACACACGATTGATGACCTGAAGGCTTACGCAGCCAAAGTCTACGATGAGGTGTACCCCGAGGATGCAGCCATCACCGACCCTACTGACCGCCGCAACTCGCTCAACCGATTCGTGTCGTACCATTTCATCGACAGGTATGCCACTACGGCCAATCTCGTAGCGTTAAATACCGAAGTATATAGAAACTATGACCGCGAAGCGGTGGACATAGCCTCGTGGTATGAGACACTGATGCCTCACTCGATACTGCGCTGCTCGGCTCCGCTGCTCACGGAGGGTGAAGAGCAACTCTACATCAACCGCCGCGGCATACAGGACCGTGCCGATGAGCGTGGCGTATTTGTCAAGGGAGCACGCATCACCCACTCGGCGTCAACGAAAAACGGTGTGTACCATTATATCGATGATATCATTGCCTACGACAAGGCCACGCAGGATGTAGCGCTCAATCAACAGATCATACTAACTACCACAACGCTCACTCCTGAGCTGATGAATGGTGAGCCTCAGAAGGAGGCTTTCGATGGAAACACCATTTCCTATAAGATTACGCCAGAAATGGAGATGGAGGACATACGCTTCAGTGGCCTAGAGGAGATATGGTACAGCTATGCCCCAGGATTCTGGAGCCTGGATAACGATGAACTTGTCATAGAGCATCGCGGAGGAGAGGTGGCCATATCTTTTGATATCCCAGCCGTGCCGGCCGGAGAGTATGAGGTCTGTATGGGAAGTATGATTACATCCAAAAGAGAAGATGATAGAATACACTTCACCTTCAACGGCGAGGCCTGCGGAGACAGTCTGCTAATCACCCAGCCTATGGATTTGGGGTGGAAGAGCGATGCCGAGCTGGGCAGCGAGCAGGCCATAGCCGAGAACGACAGCCTGCTATACACGCTCCGTTGGCGTAAGGGGCTGAGCTATTACTACTCTGACGATGGGAAGTATCGCATGCGCGACCTGCAATATGCCATACGCTATGTGGTGACACGCTTCACCTCGGATGGCAAGAGCGGCAATCGCCTTGATGTGACGATGCACAGCAATTCGGGCTTTCAGTTTGGAATCGACTTCATCGAACTATGCCCTACCGAGATTTACGAAAAGAAGTAACCCTACTAAATGAATAATGACATGAAAAGAACTATCATAGCTGCATGGTGCATACTGTTCTCGCTCGGGATGTGTGCACAGAAGGCATTGATCATACATAAGAAGGATGGCACAAAAATAGAGTTTCCCGTCAAAGCCATCAGTGACTTACGCTTCACTGACAAGGCTATAATAGAAGACAATGACTACACACGCATAACCCACTACATCGTGTACACTCCTGCTACCCCAGACGAAACGATAGACGTTGCTTTCTACGTTTTCTGCCAAAGCGGAATGGAGTTTGGGGATGCGGGTATCTGTTACTCTACCACACCTGGGGACTTCAGTAACAGAATCCCTTATAAAGAGATGTACATCAAGCATAATGGGAATGTGACTGGTGAAGGTAAGATCTACGGAACCGACACCCTCTTCTACGGAGAGATTACTGGGCTAGAGTTTGAAACTACCTACTACTGCCACTCGTATGTCAACTACCAAGGCACTTACTACTACAGTGAGGAGTATAGTATCAATACCGGCAAACCTCGAATGAGCTGGTACGGAGCTGCGGTAGACCCTGAGCTATATGCCGAGACGGGATTTGTGATGCCTTCCGAAGAGGCTTGGAACGCCCTAACATCGAGTTCACCCCATATCAATCATCGCCCCGCATTCCTGCTCGACGAGTGGAACCGCTATGCGACTCCCGAACGTGTAAAAGAGATGAAGTCGCTATGCAATACCACGATAGAGTGTAGCGACGGCACACTGTACCTGCTCGATGCCGTGGACGAAGATTTTGTAGCTCATGTTATGGAACTCTGTAGCAAGGAAATCGTGATGCTGGGCGGTGAGGCCGAATACAATCATAGCCAAGAGCCCGTAGAGGTGGCATGTGATGCCTCTTGGGGAGTACCTGGCAATGTGTATTGGGAATACAGTGGCACTACTGTTACTGCTAATCCGGATCTTACCTACACCACATCGTTACCATTGCTTGCCAACTATAAGTATAAGGTGGAGGTTGTCATGGCTCCCGAAACGGTGGACGAAGAGAAATTGCCAAATAAGTATAATCTCTGGTTCCAAAATGAGTACGATGAGCTGCTGAATAAAAGCTTGGCTGAAAATGCCACCCAATGTGCTGTCCACTCCTTTGAGGTGATAACTACTCAGTTTGTAGAAAGTGTGGTGCGTATCGGAAGTAGGGTTGGAAGCCGTGAAACAGGCTATGACCGCAGCCTCCGTGTCGCACAAATAAAAATCACACCGATGGAACCGTGTTTTGAGGAGCCGATTGCTGAGTAATCTGCTATGAGCAAGTGTTGCAGAAGTATTGCATCGTGAAAATGCAATACTTTTGCAATACGAAAAAGTTGTCTGAGCGTACCGATGTTTGCACCTTTGCACTGCAATCCCGACAGAGCGGGAGGCAAACAGAATCATTAACAAATCAAAAAGTACAGAGATTATGAAAAAGACAATGACACTCCTTGCAGGCCTGATGATGGCTATGAGTATTTCGGCACGCTCATATGTGGCCGTGGCAGACACGGGGTATGTTGCCCCTGGCGACACGGCTGAGGTGACTCCTCCTGTAACTCCACCCGTGGAAGATGAGGTAGTGCCCGATGAGGACGAAGTGGTGGACACGACAAGTCAGAAAGAGTTCTCGCTCGTGGTGGACGAGGTGGAACTGCATGTGGGCGAGACCTTCCAGATAGAACTGACGTGGCACTACCCCGACGTGGTGTCAGCGTATGGTAAGTATGTGACCTATTATTGCAACTCCGATATAGTAGCCGTTGACAGCAAAGGCCTTATCACAGCTCGTCGCATAGGAACCACCTATGTGTATGTGACTGGCAATGGAGTGCAGCGTGAATGCCGCGTTACGGTAGTGGAGGGCGAGCCTGATGTGGTGCAACATCAGAAAGGACGTATGACGTTGCCGTTGGGTGAATTCCTCGACGACCAAGCCAACGACTTCGAGGTGACGCTAACTAATGGTGTCCTGCGCTTGACTGGCTCATTCTGGGGCCATGCCTGCATCCCCTCTGAGTTGGAATATGAGATTCTCGACGGAGCAGCTTTCTTTGAAATCTACACCAATTATGAAGACTCCACTTGCACCGACGGCTGGCAAGGCTCCTTCATGGTGCGCCAGACGATAGATGTTAGCTTTGAAAACTGCACCTCTGATGTTTACAACGTTTACGTAAGCAACGTACACTATGAAGTATATGAAGAGGGAGCGATGAATTCCATCGTATACCGTGCTGCTCCCAATCGTTATGGAACGGATACCAATGTGAATCTGAACATAGAGAACGATACAGCAGCACTTACTGCAGAGATAGGAGAAGAGTCCGTCCGTATCCAAGGCTATTACCTGTCGAACTGCGGAATGGGGCTGTATTGTGTTGCCGAAGAGCAGGATGGAAACATTGCACTGACATTCTACGAGGTAGGTGTGATAGGTGCCAATTGCGTAGGAAACCACTACGTTGACTTCACCATTCCTCGCCTGGCAGAGCAGATTGACCGTATCTACGTATGCGATTCCTATGACCAGAGTGTCAAGATGGAAGTAAAGGTGAAGGGAAGTACCTCTGTAGATGCTGTACTAAAAGAAACGATTGCTCCTTATTATGACCTCATGGGCCGCCCCGTAGCGAACCCGACACGTGGACTGTATATACGGGATGGAAAGAAAATAGTAGTTGAATAGCACGATAATGCTTTATTGACAAAATGGTAGTTGAGGGTGTGTTGAATTCAACACACCCTCAACTTTGCTTTACTTTGTCATTCTTCGCTGTGCTCATGATGAAAAAAATGTGTTTTGATTCACCCTCTATTTGCTACATGGAGTCAAGGCTGTAAAAAAGGGTACAATTTGCAAAGAGGTTTTTAATTGATGGCATTAAAATTGCGCATCTCGAATATTTTAGCTAATTTTGCGGCCTATTGTATGTTGGCTGCAAAATGTCTTGTTTTCGGCCTATATATAAATAAGGTATACAAAGAACAAAAATAAAAATATAGGACAATGATTAAGATTACCTTCCCTGATGGCTCGGTAAGAGAGTACGAAGCTGGCGTTACCGGCTTGCAGATTGCCGAGAGTATCAGTAGCCGTCTGGCACAGGATGTGCTGGCCTGCAGCGTGAATGACGAAATTGTGGAGCTCAACCGCCCCATCCATGAGGATGCTACCATCCGCTTGCACAAGTGGGATGATGAGCAGGCTAAGCATGCCTTCTGGCATACTTCGGCTCACCTCCTGGCCGAGGCTTTGCAGGAGCTCTATCCGAATATCCAGTTTGGTATCGGTCCCGCTATTGAGAACGGATTCTACTATGACGTGGATCCGGGCGAGGGCGTGACCATCAAGGAGGGCGACCTTGAGGCTATCGAGAAGAAGATGGCTGAGTTGGTTGCCAAGAATGAGAATGTAGTGCGCAACGAAATCTCCAAGGCCGAGGTGCTGAAGATGTTCGGTGACCGTGGCGAGACCTATAAATGCGAACTTATCTCAGAACTTGAGGATGGTACCATCACCACTTACACTCAGGGCGCGTTTACCGACCTCTGCCGTGGACCTCACTTGGTGTCTACAGCTCCCATCAAGGCTATCAAGCTTACCTCTGTGGCCGGTGCTTACTGGCGTGGCGACGAGAACCGCAAGATGATGACCCGTATCTATGGTATCAGCTTCCCCAAGAAGAAAATGCTCGATGAGTACCTGGTGCTGATGGAGGAGGCCAAGAAGCGCGACCACCGCAAGATTGGCAAGGAACTCGAGCTCTTCATGTTTACTGAGATGGTGGGCAAGGGCTTGCCTATGTGGTTGCCTCGCGGTACCGCTCTACGTCTGCGCTTGGAGGATTTCTTGAAGCGCATCCAGAAGCGTTTCGGCTACCAGCAGGTGATGACTCCGCATATCGGTAACAAGCAGCTCTATGTGACTTCTGGTCACTGGGATCACTATGGCAAGGACAGCTTCCAGCCCATCACCACTCCTGAGGAGGGTGAGATGTATTTGCTGAAGCCGATGAACTGCCCCCACCACTGTATGATTTACAAGTGGCAGCCTCGCTCATACAAGGACCTGCCTTTGCGCTTGGCCGAGTTCGGTACCGTATACCGTTATGAGCAGAGTGGTGAGCTTCACGGCTTGACCCGTGTGCGCAGCTTCACTCAGGACGATGCCCACATCTTCTGCCGCCCCGACCAGGTGAAGGAGGAGTTTATCCGCGTAATGGAGATTATCCAGATTATCTTCAAGGCGCTCAACTTTGAGAACTATGAGGCTCAGATTTCATTGCGCGACCCCAACAATACCACCAAGTATGTAGGTTCTGACGAGAATTGGGCACGTGCCGAGCAGGCTATCGTGGAGGCTTGCGAGGAGAAGGGGCTGAAGGCTCGCGTAGAGACAGGCGAGGCTGCTTTCTACGGTCCCAAACTCGACTTCATGGTGAAGGATGCTATCGGTCGTCGTTGGCAGTTGGGTACCATTCAGGTAGACTACAACTTGCCCGAGCGCTTCCAGTTGGAGTATACCGGTTCGGACAACCAGAAGTATCGTCCCGTAATGATTCACCGTGCACCCTTCGGCTCAATGGAGCGTTTCGTGGCAGTGCTCATCGAGCACACCGGTGGTAAGTTCCCCTTGTGGCTCACCCCCGACCAAGTGGCTATTCTGCCTATCTCGGAGAAGTTCAACGACTATGCCGAGCAGGTGAAGAAGGAGCTTGAGCAGTACGACGTACGTTGCATCATCGATGACCGCAACGAGAAGATTGGCCGTAAGATTCGCGACAACGAGGTGAAGCATATTCCTTATATGTTAGTCGTTGGCGAAAAAGAGCAGGCCGAGGGTACTGTTACTGTACGCAGACAAGGCGGAATCAACGAAGGAAGCCTGAAAATTGCAGAATTTGGTAAGAAGATCGAAGAAGAAGTTAATAATATGATAAATGAATGGTAACTTTTGCCAGTAGAAGATAGGCTGCACCTCGGAAAAAGTTAAATAAATTTGTTTTTTTTGCTCGGTTTGCACTATCTTTAACTTGTTATGACAAGTAGAAGATAGGCTGCACCTCGGAAAAAGTTAAATAAATTTGTTTTTTCGCTCAGTTTGCACTATCTTTGCGCCCGCATTTAACAATGTGGGCGGCAAGATTGCCGTTTTGTGGCGTTTGATACAGAACAAAAAAGGATTAATAACCATTAAAAAAGACAGCAGAACAAACAAATTCATCTGAATGAAAAAAGACAATTTAAAAGGCCAACACCGTATCAATGAACAGATACGAGCCAAAGAAGTCCGAATTGTCGGTGACAACATTGAACCTACCGTAGTGTCAATCCATGAAGCACTAAGAATAGCCGAAGAGAATGAGGCTGACTTGGTAGAAATCTCACCGAACGCCGTTCCGCCTGTTTGCAGAATTATTGATTACTCAAAGTTCCTGTATCAGCTGAAGAAGAAACAGAAGGAGATGAAGGCCAAGCAAGTGAAGATTGACGTTAAGGAAATCCGCTTCGGCCCTCAGACTGACGACCACGACTACAACTTCAAGCTTAAGCATGCCATTGGCTTCCTTAAGGATGGTGATAAGGTTAAGGCATATGTATTCTTCAAAGGACGCTCAATCCTCTTCAAAGAGCAGGGCGAGGTGCTGTTGCTGCGTTTTGCCAACGACCTCGAGGAGTATGGTAAGGTAGACCAGATGCCTGTACTCGAAGGTAAGCGCATGACCATCTTCATTTCACCGAAGAAGGCTGCCGCTCCCAAGAAAGAGAAGCCCGCTCAGCAGAAAGATGAAAATTGAAAGTGGAAAGATGAAAGTTGACATCTTGAATCCATGAGTGGGTAACTTTCATCTGTCATCTTTCAACTATAAACTTGAGAAAGAAGCGGCTGCGTGCCGGTATAGTACGCACCGTTTATATATTAATAATTAAATAATAACTAACAACATGCCAAAAGTTAAGACTAACTCCGGTTCAAAAAAAAGATTCGCTCTTACCGGAACAGGTAAAATCAAGAGAAAGCACGCTTATCACAGTCACATCTTGACAAAGAAGACTAAGAAGCAAAAACGTAACCTCGACCACTTCACACTTGTACATGGTGCAAACGTAAGCCAGGTTAAGGAACTTCTTGCAATGAAGTAATCTTAAAGTTAAGCGAGTTATTCTAAAAACAATTATTAATCGGATGGTTAGCAAAACCAAGACTGCCCCGAGCAGCGCTAACATCTAAAAACGAAACAAAACTATGCCAAGATCAGTAAATCATGTTGCTTCAAGAGCAAAGAGAAAGAAAATTTTAGGTTTAACCAGAGGTTACTTCGGTGCTCGTAAGAACGTTTGGACCGTTGCCAAGAATACTTGGGAGAAGGGTTTGACCTACGCTTACCGCGACCGTAAGAATAAGAAGCGCAACTTCCGTGCGTTGTGGATCCAGCGTATCAACGCTGCCGCTCGTCTCGAGGGTATGTCTTATTCTCAACTGATGGGTGCATTGCACAAGGCTGGTATCGAGATCAACCGTAAGGTGCTCGCCGACCTCGCAATGAATCATCCTGAAGCTTTCAAGGCTATCGTAGCTAAGGCTAAGGCTGCTTAATTGTGGCTCACGCGGCTTAAATAACCACTTGCGAAATAGTGTTATTTAACATGATAATGAAAAAAGAGGCTTCGGCCTCTTTTTTTATTGGAGAAAAGTTCCTATATTTGCATTAGCAAAGGCAGAGAAATACGCCTCTCGTGGCAAACATTCTGACTTTGAGCTGTGTTCTTTGAAGTAGAAAACAACGATGACGAAAACGATGACGAAGACATCTCATAGGTTAGCGTTAAGGTTATCGTTAACGTTGTGAAAATATAGTCGTGTCGGTTTAGACTGGGAAACTCATCAATTATATCTGAAAACCGAGGACAGCTTCGACTTCCAATGGCGGGCCACGCCCCGTAAGGGGTAACCTTGAGTCGGTGGATTACAAAGGGGGCGAGCACTCAAATCCTATTTCTCGGAGTTTCATCGCATCAACCCGGCACGACTTCTTTATATATATAAACGCCAAAAGGTTAATAAACGTACTGTTGTGGGTAGAAACAAATTTTCAAAACGCGAAATAGACATTATCGGTAAGCTGCTGAGCCGTAAGATGGCAGGCAACCGCAATCAGCAGAAGATGGTGAGACATACGCTTCGCACTGTCTTTGACTTCAACATCTCTGATTTCAACGTGCAAGGAAAGGCCTTCGGACCCGAAGACCTGCAATCTTGTGTGCGCCGTGGCGTTATCCATATCTTGGATGATGCAACCATAGAGACCATGAAGGTGCGCTATGCCGAAAAGAAACAGCACGAGGAGGCTCTACGCCAAGCTGAGGCTGTGGCCGATGGCGAAGCGGTAGATTGGCAAGAGGTGCAGCGCCAGTGGGACGAATATTACGCCCAGCATCCGGAATGACTCTATCAAATTTATAATGCCTCAAATGGCTATGTAGCATAACTTGTATTGGTGGCAAAGAAGCGCGTGAGACCTTAGAGTCTTACGCGCTTGTTTTTTTCAGAAAAATGACTTTTCCGGGATGTTTTCGGCAAAAAGTGTAAAGAAACTTTACAATTTTCGCTCAAAAAAGCGTTTTTTCGATTTTTTCTTGCGATAGTGCTTGCCCGTGTGAGTAACTTCGCTAAGCAAATCGGAACAAAAGAATTTATGCCAATCCATATGAGAAAAAACGAAAGCGTACAGCCAATAAACCGCGAGTACAAAGCAAAAAACTCTCGTAACCGTGGATACGTAATGAAATATCCATGGATACGTGATGAAATATCCGCGGATATTTAATGAAATATCCACGGATACGTAAACTTTTGGGTAAGCGGAATGTCTTTTCCTGATTTCAGTAGACGTTTTTTTGCTTCATTAGCTGAAAAGATTTACACCTTTTCTCTAGCCCTACTGGCGAGGTTTACGCTTTCTCTGATTCCATACTGTTCCGCTTGACATCTCGGTTGATGGGACA
>JAFTVE010000023.1 GCA_017465905.1 Bacteroidaceae bacterium
AAGGCATTCAGGTGGTTATAGTGTCGGGGTTCCACCTCTTCCCATTCCGAACAGAGAAGTTAAGCCCGACCGCGCCGATGGTACTGCGCAAGTGGGAGAGTAGGTAGCCGCCGTTTTGAGAGAGGGGAGTCATCTATCTTGATGACTCCCCTCTTCGTGTTTGGGATGCTTGGATGTAGACTCTGGATTATGGCTGTACATAAGTACGGGTAAACAGATAAAGTTTACACGTACATTATTTATGTATTGTATAATTAGCGGCCAAAGAGTTTGTCTATGAGGTCACGGCGTCCGATGCGGCGTAGTTCCTCTATAATGGCGCGACGCATTTCAGGTTTATACCAAAAGAAGAATTGTCGCTGAACTTGCTTCTCTTTCGCTGAGCGTGCACTATAGATTGGCTGTAGTGTGTAAGGGTGAACTCCTGTGTACCATGCCTCTGTACTTATAGTCATGGGAGTGGGAGTGAAGTCCTGTACTTGTTCAAGATGGAAGTCCATACGTTTTGTAAGTACAGCTAATTCAGCCATGTCTTCAGCTGTGCATCCTGGGTGGCTGCTGATGAAATAAGGAATGATTTGTTGGCGAAGTCCTTCCTCCCGGTTTATACGGTCAAAAGTGCGCTTAAACTGTTCAAATTGACTGAATGATGGCTTTCTCATTATTTGTAATACCGCATCTGAAGTATGCTCAGGGGCTACTTTTAGTCGTCCGCTTACGTGGCGAGTTATAAGTTCTCTTGTGTAGTCATTAGCTGCACGGTTGACAGCCTCGTCTTCAGAGCGATGTTGCAGTAAATCGTAGCGTACACCACTGCCTATAAAACTCTTCTTGATTTCAGGCATGGCATCTACTGTCCGATATATCTCCAATAATGGACGATGGTCGGTGTTAAGATTGGGGCACACTTTAGGATGAATGCATGATGGTCGTTTGCAATGGGCACATTTATCTTTATCTTTTCCTCCCATTTGATACATGTTTGCAGAGGGGCCGCCAAGATCGCTGAGATATCCCTTAAAGTCGGGTAGTGCTGCTATGGCCTTTACTTCCCGTATGATGCTCTCTTTACTACGACTCACGATGAATTTGCCTTGATGAGCCGATATGGTGCAAAATGCACAACCGCCGAAACAGCCTCGATGGATATTTACTGAGTGCTTTATCATATCGTAGGCTGGTATTCGTTTACCTTTGTATCGGGGATGGGGAAGGCGTGTGTACGGTAGGTCGAATGAGTGGTCCAGCTCCTCTGTCGTCATGGGTGGATAGGGAGCATTTACGACAATGTATCGTCCTTCGACTTCCTGTATGAGACGTGAGGCGTGCATCTTGTTTGACTCCTCCTCGATGTGGCGGAAGTTGGCTGCTTCGGCTCGTTTGTCGCGTAAGCATTCACTATGACTGTGCAGTACTATATCGGAGTCAGTTATACCTCTTGGAATATCTTCTTTGTTGTTGTATAGGATGGCAGTCTGAGGAATCTGAAGATTGAAAAGTGATGATTGAAAAATCGTCTCTGGTTTAACATTATCCATCGTTTTTTCATCCGAAAGGGAATTTTCAATATCCAATTTTGCTTTGCAATCTTCTTGCAATCTTCTTGCAATCTCAATAATTGGCTTTTCTCCCATTCCATATACGAGAATGTCGGCTCCACTGTCGCAGAGGATACTGCGGCGCAAATTGTCTTGCCAATAGTCGTAGTGTGTGAGTCGACGCATGGAGGCTTCGATGCCACCAAGCACTACGGGAACATCGGGGTACAGGCGCTTAAGAATCTGCGTATATACGATGGATGGATATTCGGGACGTAGGTCGTGACGCCCGTCGGGTGTGTAGGCATCTTCAGAGCGTAAGCGTTTTCCTGCAGTGTATTTGTTGACCATAGAGTCCATACAGCCAGCTGTAACACCAAAGAAGAGGCGTGGCCGTCCCATCTTGCGGAAGTCGCGCAGGTCATCCCGCCAATTTGGTTGCGGTACTATAGCTACACGAAAACCTTCTGCTTCGAGTATGCGCCCTATGACAGCGGCCCCGAATGATGGATGATCAACATAAGCGTCACCTGAGAAAAGGACAACATCAACCTCGTCCCACCCACGCAAGTCTATCTCCTTGCGTGTAGTAGGGAGGAAGTCTGATAATTGACTATTTCCTGTGGGGCTGTCGTTCTTATTCTTCAAGGCTTGTTGTGGCTTTAGATGCGTTCCACTCTTCATAGAGTGTTATTAATGCACTCAGTCCGGGTGCTTTCATGTTGTTGTGGTAGATTACATCAATGCACAGGTCGAGCAACTCCTTACTACCATCCTGAGATACAATGAGTGAGCGTATGGTCAACTTCAGTTTATCCAGGAGTGCTTCATCCACGATACCATTACTTCCTACCAACCCGTTCAGTAATTGGTATTTGTCTATGGTGAGCAGATGTCCTTCGGTCACCTCGATACTGCGTGTCCCGCTTTTGTTTGTCTTTATACTATACATAATTGGTGTATTTCGTTTGTCTTAATTATGTACATAAGTGCCAATGTTCTCTCCATCGATTACCTTCTTGAGGTTGCCTACTACGTCCATGTTGAATACGTAGATGGGGAGGTTGTTTTGTTTACACATGGTAGTGGCAGTGAGGTCCATTACCTTGAGTCCCAGATTGTAAATCTCGTCGTAGGTGATTTCGTTGAACTTTGTGGCTGTGGGGTCCTTTTCTGGGTCGGCTGTGTAGATGCCATCAACGCGAGTGCCCTTAAGCATCACATCGGCCTCAATCTCAATACCTCGGAGCGATGAGCCTGTGTCAGTGGTGAAGTAGGGATTTCCAGTGCCACCGCTGAGGATGACTACTTCGCCTGCTTCCATGCTGTCGATGGCTTTCCATTTTGTGTAGAACTCGCCGATGGGTTCCATGCGTATAGCAGTTAGCACACGTGCTTTCACGCCTATGGCAGTGAGTGCTGAACTCAGTGCCAAACTGTTGATAACTGTAGCGAGCATACCCATCTGGTCGCCCTTTACGCGGTCGAAACCTTTGCCTGCTCCCGTAAGTCCACGGAATATATTGCCACCTCCGATGACGATACCTATTTGTACCCCCATGTCGTGTATCTCTTTGATTTGGGCTGCATACTCACCCAAGCGCTTTTCGTCGATACCGTAGCGTTGCTCACCCATTAGGCTCTCTCCGCTGAGCTTCAGAAGGATTCTGTTAAACTTTGCCATGTTGTTTTCAGTTTAATGGTTTTATATTTTCTAATTATGATGACAAAGCTAATGAAAATAACCCAAACATCAAGCGTTGTTCCTTATATTTCGTTAAAAAAGCCGTTGTTTTGTCCTCATTGCGAGTAATAATCCGTACATTTGTACCATTATGAAGATTTACAAGAAACCATTATGGATGTGCCTAACGCTATTGGCTTACGTCACAGGCATGGCCATTTATTTTATTCCTCGCAACCATGAGATGTCCTTTACGGAGAAGGTTATAACCGTCATCGTAGCATACGTGCTTGTAATCATGCTGTGGCTTGCCATGCAGTACCGTGAGCATTTGCGGCATAAGCGTAGTGATACAGAGTGATAGAATACATCATCCGAACTACATTATGCAAGTCAAGATGACGGTGGAACTCTGCCATTTTTTATAGTTACATCAAGAAGATGTTCACGTTTGCTGCTAATAAATCTAACAACTGATGATGCAAGCAAGCTTGTATCTCTACTGCTTGTTTATTCGCTCTCTTATTCGTATCTTTGCCCCCATTATGAAAATACTGATTCTCGGAGCCGGCAAGATGGGCTCCTTCTTTACAGACCTGCTTAGTTTCCAGCATGAAACGGCAGTGTATGACATCGACCCACGGCGCTTACGCTTTGTGTACAATACGTGTCGTTTCACCACGTTGGACGAGATACGCGAGTTTCGCCCCGAGCTCGTCATCAATGCCGCTACGGTGAAGTACACCATTGAGGCATTCAAGCAGGTGATACCCGCTCTCCCGCAAGACTGCATACTGAGCGATATCGCCTCTGTCAAGACGCAGCTGCCCGAATTTTACCGCGAGAGTGGCTTCCGCTTCGTGAGCACGCACCCCATGTTTGGACCCACCTTCGCCAGCCTCAGCAACCTGGGCAATGAGAATGCCATCATCATCAGCGAGAGCGACCACCTGGGCAAGGTGTTCTTCAAGGACCTGTACCAGAGCCTCGGGCTAAATATCTTTGAATACACCTTCGACGAGCATGATGAGACCATGGCCTATTCGCTCTCCATCCCTTTCGTGTCGACCTTCGTGTTTGCTGCCATCATGAAGAAGCAGGAGGCACCGGGCACCACTTTCAAGAAGCATATGGCCATTGCCAAGGGACTGCTCAGCGAGGATGACTACCTGTTGCAGGAGATTCTTTTTAATCCCCGCACCCCAGGCCAGGTGGAGAACATACGCCGCGAGCTCAAGGATCTGCTGCAGATTATCGAGGAACACGATGCCGAGGGCATGAAGGCATACCTCACTAAAATACGGGCCAAAATAGAGTAAGGACAAGGAATAATAATAAATGAGAGGGACTGTGTCTTGCGACCAGTCCCTCTCGTTGGTTTTGCGCTTATGCGCGCTTGTGGGGTAATTAAGCCTCCTCAGCGGCGGGAGCCTCTTCTGCAGCAGCTTCTGCAGCAGCCTCGGCCTCAGCCAACTTGGCAGCAGCCTTCTTCTCGGCTACCTTCTGTGCGATAGCTTCGTTTACTTTCTTCTCTGCTTCGAGGGCAGCCTTAGCAGCTTCGCGCTTAGCCTGCTCGTTCTTGCTTACGATAGCAGCAAGGTTAGCCTTCTTGTTGGCCTTCCATGCATCGAAACGTGCCTGTGCGGTAGCTTCGTCGAATGCGCCCTTCTTTACACCACCTTGGAGGTGCTTCATCATGTACACACCTTCGCGAGAAAGGATGTTACGTGCTGTGTCAGTAGGCTGAGCACCTACACCAACCCAATACAATGCTCTCTCGAAATTCAAATCTACTGTGGCAGGATCGGTGTTGGGGTTGTATGTACCGATCTTTTCAATAAATTTTCCATCACGTGGAGCTCTTGCATCAGCAATTACGATAGAGTAGAACGCGTAGTCCTTGTGACCTCTTCTCTGCAATCTGATTTTTGTTGCCATTTCTTGTTAATTTTTAATTAGTTAATGATTTGAATATGCTAATATCTCGTATTAGCGGGCGCAAAGGTACGAATATTTTTTTTTATTTACAACTCTCTCAGCCATTTTTCGAGTTCGCCAGTCCATTGGCGCTTGTATTTGAAGCTGTCTTTGAATCCCCAGCCGTGTCCGCCGATGGGGTAGCAGTGGAGCGATGCGGGCACCTTGTTCTTGACGAGTGCCTGATAGTAGCGGATGCTGTTTTCTACGGGTACGGTGCGGTCATCGCTACTGTGCATGATGAAGGCGGGTGGGGTTTGTGCTGTTACTTGCAGTTCGTTGCTGTAGAGGGTGACGAGATTGTCGGCAGGTGTCTTGCCTATGAGGCGCTCGCGTGAACCTTTGTGGCAGATTCCGAGGTCCATGCTGATGACGGGGTAGAAGAGTATTTGGAAGTCGGGGCGGCTGTCTTCGGTGAAGTGGGTGGCTGCTGTGCTGGCGAGGTGGCCTCCTGCGGAGGAGCCCATGATGCCGATTTTGTTGATGCCCCACTCCTGGCTGTGCTCGCGCATGATGCGGATGGCTTGGAGTGCATCGCTGAGGGGTACGTCGTGGTGCTCGTTGGGCATACGGTATTTGAGTACGGCGTAGGTGATGCCTTGGGCGTTGAACCATGCTGCCATGTCGTGTCCCTCGTGGTCCATGGCGAGGTGTACGTATCCGCCACCGGGGCAGGCTACGATGGCTTTGCCGTTGCCGTTTTTGGCTACGTAGACGGTGAGGGTGGGGGAGGTGATATTGGTGGGGCGGTTCTCACGCTTCTCGGTTTCTGCTTCGGTGATGCCGTTGGTGTTGGGTGCTCCGTCGGGCCATACTTGCAGTTCTATTTTCTGTTGTGCACAAAGCATTGTCACGCTCCATAGGAGCATGACTGAGAGGGCTGTTCTAAGGTTTGTTTTCATATTGTTGCTGTTTTGATTTTGTGGATTCTATGGTTTGTCCTGTAAAGAGATGTCGGTGTGGGTGCCAGGCGTGTGTGTCAGTCTTTGCCGAAGAGTAGCTGGTAGTCGCGCTTGGCTGCGGGGACGGTCCATCGCTCGGGTACGAACTTCCAGTGGTTGAGACTTTGCGGGTCGATGTTTCCGCGCAACTCGATGTAGTTGAGCATATAGAAGCGTAGGTCTATGTTGGTGGAGTAGTCGAGGCGGCTTTCAAGTTTGTCTTGGGGGATGCCTGCACCCTTTGTGAGGAGCTCGCCACCGCCGTTACCTCGGTATGAGTTGAGTGCTACGCGGTAGGTGGCGTTGAGGTCGAAGGGGGTGCCGTCGGCCATGCTCTTGATGCGTATGCGGCTTCCTACGGGCTTGGTGACATCTACCTCGTAGAGTATGCCTGCTGCGGAGTCGAAGTTGTAGTAGATGTTCTTGAAGCGGGGTGATGGGCTGTTGAGGGTCGACTCATCGAAGAGGAGCAGATGGTCGTTGGGGCTCTTCATCTGATTAGTCCACTGTCCGTACGACATCTCCAGGTAGTCTTTGATTTCTTGTCCGGTGAGGCGCATGGAGTAGAGCATGTTCTCGTAGCGGTAGAGGTTGAACATGTCGCGCACGTGGATGTCGCCCTCGGGCAGTGAGGTGTTGAAGGCCAGGGGAGCAGCAAATGATACCTGGGCATTGGTGATGTCGAGTTGCATCTTGTGGATGAAGTCTATGAAGTCGGATGGCCCGAAGTAGGCGTCGCGTGAGTTGATGCGGTGGGTCGATGTGCCTATTTTCTTTGACACGTATTTCTTGACGCGCTCCATGTGTGGGGCGAAGTGGTTGATGTAGGCTGTGTCGGGCTCGTAGGTGTTCATGTCGACGAGGTCGGCTTTGAGGCTGCATGTGCCTTGCTTGCCTTTGGTGATGGTGATGTCGAGGGTAGCTACCTTGTTGGCGTTGTTGGCTGGGTTTATGAGCAGTACGCTGTCGCCTTCGACGTTGACGACTACGGTGTTTTGGGCCTTATGGTCGTGTCCGTAGAAGATGGCGTCGAAGCCGGGCACCTTTTCGGCTACCTGGCGTGTGGCGTTCTCGCAGTATGTGTCGGTGGTGATACCGCCCTCGAAGCCTGAGTGGAAGAGGCCGATGACGAGGTCGGGAGTTTCGTGTTCGCGCAGGTGCTTCATCCAGCGGCGTGCCGAGCTTTCCATGTCCTCAAATGCAAGTCCTGCCCACAGGTTGCGTGGCAGCCAGTTGGGGATGGCGGGTGTGGTGAGTCCCAGGATGGCGATGTTGATACCGTCGCGCTCGACCATCACGTAGGGGGGCAGGAAGGGGGCTGTGCTTTCCTCGAAAAGGATGTTGCCGCCTACAGTGGGGCATTTGAGGTCGCGCATGTAGCGTTGGTAGGTGGGGCCTCCTGTCTCTATGTCGTGGTTGCCGAGCATGGCTACATCGCATCCGAGATGGTTGAGTACCTCTGCTGCCACGTGGGTATGCTCCAGGGCTACGGTGTTGTAGTAGTAGGCTGTGGGCTGTCCCTGCAGGATGTCTCCATTGTCGATGAATATCACGTTGTCGCCATAGGCCGATGCCGAGCGTTGCTCGTTGAGGTAGCTGCTGACACGGGCAAGGCTGCCGTGTGCGGGCTTGTCCTGTCGGAAGTCGTAGGGGAAGAAGTTACCATGCACATCGCTCGTGCATACAATCTTGATGCGTGTGGGTTTGGGCTCGCAGGCTGTCAATAGCATAGCCATAAGGGGAATCAGATAGAAGAAACGTTTATATCTCATGTTTTGCAATATTGTTTGTGGGCACAAAGTAAATAAAATATTTGTCGCGATGCAACCTTTTCGGCCAATTATAGTTTACAAAAGAGTATACCAAGTGACATTGAACATGGCTTTTATTGACTATTACAAGGTGTTGGGTGTCGACCGCAACGCTACGCAGGCAGACATACGCAAGGCTTTTCGCCAACTTGCCAAGCAGTATCATCCCGATACGAACAAGGGTGACCCTCAGGCTCAGGAGCGTTTTCAGGAGATAAACGAGGCGAACGAGGTGCTGAGCGACCCCGAGAAGCGCAAGCGGTACGATGAGTATGGCGAGCACTGGGCTCATGCCGAGGAGTATGAGGCGCAGCGCCGTCAGTATGAGCAGCAATATGGTGGGGGAGGGCAGAGCGGACATGGCGGCTTTGCCGGTGGTGGCTTCGGAGGGTTCGACTTCGGAGGCTTTGGCGACTTCAGCCGTTCGCAGGGCAATACGGGTGGCTTCAGTGACTTCTTCGAGCAGCTCTTTGGCGGAGCACGGAGCCGACGTGCCGAACAGCCTCTGCGCGGGCAGGACTACGAGGCCGAGCTGCACCTCTCGTTGCGCGATGCTGCCACTACCCACAAGCAGGTGCTCCAGATGGGTGACAAGCAGATTCGTGTCACCATACCTGCCGGTGTGGCCGATGGGCAGCGCCTCCGCCTACGTGGTCATGGTGGCGAGGCTCCTGCAGGCGGTACCCGTGGCGACCTTATCGTGACCTTCCGCATCGCTCCCGATGGAGTGTTCACCCGTGTGGGCAACGACCTCCATCTCACGGTGACCGTACCCCTTACGACTGCTGTGCTGGGCGGCGAGGTTGTGGTGGACACGCTGATGGGGAGTGTACGCATGAAGGTGCCCGAGGGTACGCAGCCTGGTGGCAAGCGTCGCCTCCGGGGCAAGGGATTTCCTGTCTATAAGCGTGAGGGGAGCTTTGGCGACCTTATTGTCACCTTTGATGTGAAGATTCCTACGGGGCTTACGGCTCGCCAGCGTGAACTGTTCGAGGAGTTGAAACGGGATTTGTAAAAAGCTCAAGTAAACTTGGCTTTTTATTCGCTTCTCCGTATCTTTGCACAATTTTAAAACAGACAAAGATGAGAGAGCACAGACATTATATCTTCAACCACGGCCGGCTGCTCCTGCACCTTGTAGACGGGCAGCACCATATTCATGTAGGCGAGGCTTTGCCCAACTTCATTGACACTACTGTTCCTCATCTCTTCGAGGAGACCGACACTACCGAATGCTACGTGTGCCACACCGATACCGAGGCTCTGCCCGAGGGGTACGTGTGGGTGGACCTCAGAGCGAGCTATCAACTGCTGTCTGCCGAGATGTACCAGCAGGCTGGCAAGGCTGCCGAGATACGCTACTTCGACACCCATCACCGCTACTGCGGACTCTGCGGGGGCACGATGGCTTGGCACACCCCCATCAGCAAGCGTTGCGAGGTATGTGGCGAGGAGATATGGCCCCAGCTCAATACAGCTATCATCGTGCTCGTTCACAAGGGCGAGGAGGCGCTGCTGGTGAAGGCCAAGAGCTTCCGCCGCGACTTCTACGGCCTGGTGGCGGGGTTCGTGGAGACGGGCGAGTCGCTCGAGGAGTGTGTACGCCGCGAGGTGCACGAGGAGACGGGGCTCACGATTACCAACATACGCTACTTTGGCAGTCAGCCGTGGCCCTATCCGATGGGGTTGATGGTGGGCTTCCATGCCGACTACGAGAGTGGCGACATCGCTCTTATAGATGGCGAGCTGCGCGAAGCTGCCTTCTTCCGCCGCGACAACCTGCCTACCATACCCGAGAAGCTCAGCATGGCGCGGATGCTGATTGATAGTTGGGTTGATGGTTTATGGTTGAGAGTTTAGCGTTTAGGGGAGTCCATTATCCAGCATCCCTCAGCTATCATCCATCAACTCTCGTCCATCAACTCAAAAAAATAATTGCATAAGTGAATAGTTATGTTTATCTTCGCACCGAAATTGTGCAATTGACAACTATTATTAATAAAAGACTATGAGAAACAGATTCCTTACGACATTGCTCACGCTGTGCATAGCGGCGGTGGGTATATTGAAAGCCGAGAACGACAAACCCTTTGTAATCCCCGAACTGCGCCAGTGGCAAGGTGCCGATGGTATGGTAGCCATCAGCCCCAGCACCAAGGTGATATATGTCAATGCCGAGCTCGCCGATGCAGCCGAGGCTATGGCCGAGGACTATGGCCTGCTCTTCGGCAAGGCAATGAAGACCAAGAACGCCAGCAAGGCCCCCAAGGGCACTATCATCATGGCCCTCACCGACGACAAGGAACTGGGCGACGAGGGTTACAGTATCAAGATTGACGACTGCATAGCCATCGAGGCCAACACCCCCACCGGCGCCTATTGGGCTACACGCACCCTGCTGCAGATCCTTGAGCAGTACGAGGGCACACACCTGCCCAAGGGTACCATCCGCGACTGGCCCGACTACGCCCTGCGCGGCCTTCTTCTCGACTGCGCCCGCAAGTTCATCCCCATGGACTACCTCAAGACCTTCACCAAGGCTATGGCCTACTACAAGATGAACACCATCCAGGTGCACCTCAACGACAACGGTTTCAAGCAATACTTCGGCAATGACTGGGACAAGACCTACGCCGCCTTCCGCCTCGAGAGCGAGCTCTTCCCCGAGCTCACCGCCAAGGACGGCAGCTACGGCAAGGACGAGTTCCGTCAGTTCCAGAAAGATGCCGCCAAGATGGGTGTGAACATCATCCCCGAGATTGACATCCCCGCCCACTCGCTCGCCTTCGCCCACTACCGCAAGGAGTTCGGCTCCGAGAAGTACGGCATGGACCACCTCGACCTCTTCAACGACAACCTCTACCCCTTCCTCGACTCACTCTTCACCGAGTACCTCGAGGGTGAAGACCCCGTGTTTGTAGGCAAGCAGGTCAACATCGGCACCGACGAGTACTCCAATGCCGAGAAGGCCGTGGTAGAGAAGTTCCGATACCTCACCGACCGCTACATCCGCTTCGTCGAGTCGTTCGGCAAGCAGGCGATGGTATGGGGTGCCCTCACCCACGCCAAGGGCGACACTCCCGTGAAGTCCGAGAACGTCATCATGAACTGCTGGTACAACGGCTATGCCAACCCCGCTGACATGAAGGCCTTGGGTTACGAGCTCGTCAGCATCCCCGACGGAGCCGTCTACATCGTGCCCGCCGCAGGCTACTACTACGACTACCTTAACCTTCCCTACCTATACAATTCATGGAGCCCCGCACAGATCGGCAACCAGAAGTTCGAGGACAAGGACCCCGTCATCCGTGGCGGCATGTATGCCGTATGGAACGACGTGGTAGGCAACGGCATCTCTGTTGAGGACATCCACCACCGCAGCTACCCCGGCATGCAGGTCATCGCAGCCTCTACTTGGAGCCCCACCTACAAGACCGTCCCCTTCGAGGAGTTCAACCACAAGCGCACCCTGCTTGCCGAGGCACCCGGCGTGAACGACCTGGGCACCTTCAAGGGCGAGCCTAACAGCGTAGTATACACCATCCCCGAGGTGAAGCCCGGCAAGCGCTATCCTCATGCCAAGGCAGGCTACGGCTACAGCGTATCGTTCAGCCTCGACGGCGCCAAGGAGCAGCCCGGCACCAAGCTCCTGAGCAACGGCATCACCGACTTCTACCTTGCCAGCCCCACCGACGGCCGCATGGCCTTCGTCCGCGACGGCTACCTCAACACCTTCAACTACTTCGTTGAGGAGGGCAAGCTGGTCGACATCCGCATCGAGTGCACCAACACCGCCACACGCCTCTATGTAGACGGCAAGCTGACAGACGAGCTCAAGCGTGCCAAGCGCTGGGCATCAGAGAAGGTATCATACGACTACGTGCCCACCCTCTGCTTCCCCCTCCAGCAGACAGGCAACTTCAACAGCCGCGTCACCAACCTCAAGGTGGAGAACTTCGTTCGCTAAAGGTGTCGTGCCCGTGACGAAAATCAGAGCCGTCCGTTGGAAAAATCGGACGGCTCTGATTTTTTTATTGCAAGGCTCTTTTAAGAAAAATGGTGGTCTGTTAATTTTTTTTAAGAATCTGTTCTGAGTTTATTTCAAGTTTGGATACACGTGTTCAGTTCAGTTGTTCAATTAATATGCTCACTCAAGTACTGCTCCAAAAAATGTTGATGTGAAAATTCATTATTCTATATATATAAAATTAAATT
>JAFTVE010000024.1 GCA_017465905.1 Bacteroidaceae bacterium
AACTCAAATGCTACTACACTACATCAAAATAGCCCTGCGCAACCTGCGCAAATACCCCGCGCAAACCGCCATCTCCGTGCTCGGCCTCGCCGCCGGCTTCGTCTGCCTCTCGCTCTCCGCCCTGTGGATGCACTACGAGAACACTTACGACACCATGCACAAGGACTATGAGAGAATCTATGCATTTCAAGATCCGTATTATGCCAAGGCTGAAGGAACTGACTGGAATTCCACTCGCCTGCTTACATCCATGACTCTGGCACGGGCACTGCCCACTTTCCCCGAAGTGGAGGCGGCTACCGCTTGCAGACAAATAGATGCGGAATTACTATATAATGGTATACGCGCCACACATCTTGAGACTGACTCCACCTTCCTGAACGTGTTTAATTTGCCACTCATCGAGGGAAGACATACCTTTCTCTATCGTCCCCATGAAATGGCACTGACCGAGAGCATGGCAAAGCGCCTATTCCCCGACAAGCGTTCACCGCTGGGCGAGACCGTGAAATTTGGATTCAGCCAATATACGGTGGCGGCTGTGGTACCCGACTGCCCACCGCATAGCATCTTCGATTACGACTGCATCTATCGCTTTATGGAAGGCAACCATATTTACGACGAAGGCAATACAGGCATGGTCTTTGCCAAGGCTTACGAATTGGCCGATATGGATACGCTGGCCGCTCGTGCCTACCGCTTCAAGATTTGGGGCGGCATTGGAGAAACGCATATGTTGCCGCTCAAGGAGTCACACCGCCATGGTGGTAATTACCTTAGCCTGAGCTATGCCCATTTGCAGACCTTCTTCCTATGCAGTGTGCTGATGGTGGTGTGTGCGCTTATCAACTACCTGGTACTCTACCTTATCCGTCTGCGCAGTCGCGAGCGTGAGATGGCCTTGCGCATTGTCAATGGTTCCACGGTAGGCGGACTGATGGCGATGTTCCTTATCGAAGTGGCTATCGTGCTCTTTGCAGCGATGGCATTCGGCATGCTGGGTGTAGAGTGGCTGTACAGACCATTCGCACGCTTCGCTTCCATCACGGCGGACTATGGCTACATTATGAGCCGTGCGCTATGGATAATGCTTATCACTGCAGGCATTTGTTTTGTCCTTTGTGTCGTGCCTATTGCCATTGTACGAAACCGCACACTCACGGGACGTACCCAAAGAAACGACGTTTCCCGCAAGATAAGTTCGTTCGTGCAACTCACCGTAAGCATGGCTTTCGTATTCTGCACGGTGGTCATGTTCCGCCAGGTGCAGCACTTGCGGCGCACCGACTGGGGATTTCGCCTCACAGAGCGTGCCGTGCTTCAGATTCATTATGAAGACACTTACCTCAATCCCTCGCTGCCCGAGTGGGAGATTGCCAACGAAGAACGTATGCTGACGGCAGTTTATTCCCATGCGAGCACGCTACCCATGGTGGCCGATGCCATGCTTGAGGCCAATGATATGGCTCATCGGAACGGTGGAATGGCTGCCGCACAGGTAGCGGCCAAGGAGAACGGGCCGTGGGAAGCGTTGAACTATATGATGGGATTTTGGGATATAGGTAACCCTGTCTATGGATTCACCGTGCTGGAAGGTGCTCTGCCACGCGAAGCAGAATGGAAAGACAATGAAGTGGTCATTACCGACAATATGCGCCGTGTCTTGGGATGGGAAACGGCCGTAGGACAGACTATTTATTGGCGGCAGTTTAATGCAGAGAAGTACGAACGTTGTGTGGTGGTAGCTGTCATCAAGGACATCTACGAGCAGATGGTCACTGATGAAGCACGCCCTATGGGCTTCCGTCCGCGCTCATTCTGCAAACGCGAATACTTTTCTGACCCAGAGGGCGACTGGGGAACACCAGAGCAGATCGTGCTCACCTATGAAAGGGATATGCGAGACGAGTTTACTGAGGCCGTAGAGCAACTGATGAAACAGAAGTTCCCCTCTTATGTGTATGACTTGAAGTTCTCGGAGGACGTATTGGCCGCCAAGCTCCGAAGCGAGACCAATCTGATGACAATCCTTGGCATCATCACCGCCGTCTGCATCCTCGTGGCCGTGTTTGGCGTCTACTCCATCGTGACGCTTGCCTGTGCCCAGAGGCGCAAGGAGATTGCCCTGCGCAAGATTCACGGAGCCACGTTGGCGGACATCCTCTCTATATTTATAAAGGAGTACGGACTCATCGTCCTTGCCGCCTCGGCCGTGGCCTTCCCCATAGGCTATATGATAATGAAGGAGTGGGTGGCGCAGTACGTGAAGCAAGCGCCCATCGCCTGGTGGATATATGCCGTCATCCTCCTCGCCATCGTCCTGCTCATCGCCCTCTCGGTAGGCTCGCGCGTATGGCGCACCGCACGAGAGAATCCGGCGGAGGTGATTAAGAGGGGGAATTAGGGAGCCTCCCCCTGCCCCTCCCAAGGAGGGGTGACTCGGCATTGCGGAATAAAACAAGTTATGCAAACAAAAACGAACAAACCGTATACAAAATAATTAAAACGACCTGTCTGCTTCACATGAACAAACAGAGCTGTAAGAGGTTATAATACCAGGAACAGAAATGTTAGTATTTATGAACCTGATAATATTCCTTTTTATGGCAACAACGAAGATTGCAGCATACACGCTGCCTGTACTCCCCTATCCGACTCATGCATTAGAGCCTGTAATCAGTGAAGAGACGCTCAAGAACCATCATGGTAAACATCTTGCCGCGTATGTAAACAACCTGAACAAACTGATACCAGGAAGTGAGTATGAAGGACTGTTGGTGGAAGAAATTGTGCAGCAAGCGCCTGACGGCCCCATCTACAATAATGCCGCACAGGTGATGAATCATCGACTTTACTTCGAGCAGTTTGTTCCGGCCTCACAATATAAAGCTCCAGGAAGCCGATTTACCAATGCCATCAACTTTCACTTCGGAGGGATGGATGCATTCAAAAGACAGATGACCGATGCTGCCATGAATGTTTTTGGTAGCGGTTGGGTATGGCTGACCATAGATACAGAAGGCAGGTTGTCGATAGTGACAGAAGCAGGAGGAGGCAATCCTTGGCGACGTGGACTCACACCTATACTCGGTATCGATTGTTGGGAACACAGCTGGTATCTTGACCATGCATTCGACAAGAAAGCCCACTACGACAGCTTATGGGACATCATCAACTGGGATGTGATAGAAAATCGATTACCCTTATAAAAAAGAAATGCGGAGCATGCTCCGCATTTCTTTTTTTATAAACAGCGTAAGTCCTATATAAGGATTCTTTATTTAATTGCCCTCCTTGATTAGAGAGTGAAGGCCATAAACAAAGTCTACAGCTCGGCTTTGAGCAGGTTTACCATACGCTCCACGACCTCTGGATGCTCCGCTGCCACATTGTGTTGCTCACCCAAATCAGTAGCGATGTGATAGAGTTGTGCTTGTCGCGCATTGCCCAGCTCCGTATTGGTAAGGCTATTATAAGCATAGCCGTTCGATGGAGCTATATATTTCCATTCCCCATCATAGATAGAGATGGAGCCCGCCTTCTCCACGATGTAGTCGCGTCCTTCCTCATCATTGCCCATTAGTGCAGGCAAAGCATCGCGACTATCGGGCGCAGCACCCTCATCGGCAGTGATACCCAACAGGGAAGCCATCGAGGCAAAGAGGTCGATATGCGACACTAACGCATGGCTCACACCTGGCTTGATGCGCCGTGGCCACGATACGATGAGAGGCACCCTCGTACCAGCCTCGAAGTTGCTATACTTGCCACCGCGCAAGTCACCCCATGGACGATGGTTGCCCAACAGTTCCACTGCCTGGTCGGCATATCCGTCATCCACCACAGGACCATTGTCGCTCGTGAGAATGACGAGTGTGTTTTCAGCTATGCCCCGACGCTCCAGCGCATCAAGCACGGCACCTACCGTATAGTCGAATTGTAGAATAGCATCACCTCGGGGCCCCATGCCACTCTTGCCTACAAAACGCGGGTGCGGATAGCGCGGTACGTGGATATCGTTTGTCCCCAAATAGAGGAAGAAAGGTTCATCGGCATGTTCCTCAATAAAACGTACGGCATGATGAGTGATGCTGTCGGCAATGTTCTCATCTTCCCATAATGCTCCGCGACCACCCTTCATATATCCAATGCGCGATATACCATTTACGATGGCTTGGTCGTGTCCGTGATTAGGACTGGGATGGAGCTTCGTGAGCAGTTCGGGGTTGGTACGTCCCAAAGGCTCGCCAGCAAAAGGGGTACGGTAGCTAACAAAGATTGAGTCCGAAGGGTCAAGGCCCACTACCCTACCGTTCTCCACCCACACACAGGGCACGCGATCACCCGTAGCCGCCATGATGTACGAGTAGTCAAAGCCGATATCCGTAGGTCCTGGTGTTATATGTCCGTTCCAATCCTGCATACCCGTCTTGTCGGCCAATCCCAAGTGCCACTTGCCTACGGCACCCGTAACATATCCCTGTTGTCGGAAAAGGTCGGCCACCGTCTGTTGTTCAGGCCTTATAATCATACCAGCATTGCCTGCCGCCACACCCGTATCGTTGCGTCGCCAGCTATAGTGCCCAGTGAGCAACGAGTAACGCGAGGGTGTACTCGTAGCAGCCACAGCATGAGCATCAGTGAAGCGAAGCCCCGCTTCAGCCAATCGCTCTACCTGCGGCGTGTTTATGGTAGGCTCTCCATAGGGACTAAGATCACCATACCCCACATCATCGGCAAGCAGTAATATCACATTAGGACGCTTAGCATCAGTACGCACCCGCTTAGCCTTGCTTCCCGAGCAACCTGTGAGCATCGTAGTGCCCACACCCAAACATATCAGCAGACTTTTCTTCATGATATCATATGTTTTGTGTTATAGTTCACTGCAAAGGTAACCATAAACAATCAGAATATCGAAACTTGTTTCATTTTTTAGTAGTTTGCCCCTATCTTTATGGCAAACCATGAAGATACTCTCGCTCGTTGCAAAAAGTTCAAGTAAACTTGGCTTTTCACTCGCTTATGCGTATCTTTATGGTAAACCATGAAGATACTCTCGCTCGTTGCAAAAAGTTCAAGTAAACTTGGCTTTTCACTCGCTTATGCGTATCTTTGCAGCTACATAACAAAACTTCAGAAAGCAAACATGAACATCCAGCAACTAGAGTACATTGTGGCGCTCGATAAGCACCGCCACTTTCAAAGGGCAGCAGAGGCGTGTGGAGTGAGCCAACCGACACTAAGCGCACTGATACAAAAACTCGAAGAGGAACTCGACCTCATCCTTTTCGACCGCAAGAGTCACCCTATAAGCACAACAGAAAGTGGACGCGCCGTTGTGGACCAAGCACGTGTGGTGCTTTACCACATAGCACAATTGAAAGAGATGACACGCTCGGAAAAAGAGCTCAGTAGCGGCACCGTACGCATCGGAGTCATACCCACCGTAGCCCCCTATATCTTACCCCGACTATTCAAACAGATGCAGCAAATGTTTCCACAGATTGAGCTACGGGCCTTCGAACTGCGTACTGCAGTCATCATAGAACAGTTGCGCAAGGCCGAGCTTGACATGGCGATACTGGCCACACCACTCGAGCAACCCGATTTTCTGGAGATACCACTTTACTACGAAAAGTTTGCTGCCTACGTATCGCCCTGCGAAGAGCTTTACAACAAGGAGGAAATTGTAGCCAACGAAATGCCAACCGAACACCTTTGGGTCCTGAAGGAAGGGCACTGCATGAGAAACCAGGTATTCAACTTCTGTCAGACCCAATCGACCTATTCAACGACTTACGAAGCGGGTAGCATAGACACGCTCATCAAGATTGTGGATGAGAATGGAGGCTACACAGTCATCCCTGAGCTGCACCTTCCCTTACTACACGACACACAGCAGCAACATGTGCGCCATCTCTCGGCTCCCACTCCCGTACGCGAAATATCGCTTGTCATCCGTCAAGATTATGTTCGCGAACGCCTCATCAACTCGATAGCCGATGCTGTAAAGGCTTTCATACCGGAAGAGATGCTCGACACACGCCTGAAGAAATTTGCCATCAAGCTGTAGCCAAAACAATTATTGGAACTGTAACCAAAGGTCGAAACATACGGGGAGGTGATCACTGACGCCTCCCCGATAATGTATGCCATTGTAGGTGCGCAAGGGACGACGACCACCATAGAGAGGCTCAGCCTCGGTGAGCGACTGATCGGAAGGAACCCATGCTCCAGAAGGTGCAAGGCATAAATGGCACGTCATGTCGAGCAAGGCAGGAGTGAGATACACATGATCAATTTGTTGCCAATGTCCCTTGTAGCGGTAGCTTCCTCCAAGCGTATCGGTAATGCATACGAGGCGGTCATTAACAATGAGCGGGCGCAAGGCTTGGCTACGTGAAGTATCATTGAAATCACCCATAGCAACAATACGCGGTACACTGCGTGCCGAAGTAAGGGAATCTACCACTTGACACATATATGCTACTACATCATGGCGCAAACGAGCAGCCTTGCGACCATTGAGACGACTAGGGAGATGACAGACCAGAATATCAAGGGTATCGCCCGTTACTAGCGTACCACTCACACAGAGCATATCACGTACATGACTTCCCTTTGGAAGATAGTGTGCAGGCAGGCGCAACGAGCGACTGGCGAAGGGACGAAAAGAGGTAGTTTTATAAAGCAAGGCCACATCAATACCACGAGGGTCGAGCGATGAGGTAACCAGATATTCATAACGTGCAGTACGCAGCGATGAGCGGCGAGTGAGATCGTAGAGCACGCTATCGTTCTCCACTTCACATAAGGCAACGAACTCTGGAGCGCGGTCGTCACCAATAGTTGCCAACGTTTGACTCACAGCATGCAGTTTGTTCCAATAGCGGAAGGAAGTCCAGCGACGCAACGAATTGGGTAGGAAGGCCTCATCATGGGTAAGGCTGTCATCCTTGCAGTCGAAGAGGTTCTCCACATTATAGGTAACGAAGCGAAGTCGCTCCTGTGCTACAAGCGTCATCGGCCATAACAGCACGAGCAAAAAGCCGAACAGGCTACTCTTTCTTCCCATACTCCACATACTGATAGCAACCTGCATCTATAGGACCTTCTTTATGGCGCGGCTGCCCATCCTTATCATACCCGAGTTGTTCTGTCGGGGCATAGAGTCCTATACCTCTCGCACATGACAGAGAGTCGAGATGGAAATCATAAATGAAGTTGTCATGGTCGATGGTACGGAAGTTGCTACGCGCATAGGCCACACTATCCTTATGCTCCCACACGATGTTGGAGAAATGCAACGAATCGGGTTCACGGGCCTCACCCTTAGAATTGATGAGTGAATGCGTGAAGACAAACTGAGCGTACTCAGAGTAGTCGACAGAGTCGGTCTTCTCCAACACCTTACCCATCAGTTCATCATCCTTAGAACCAGTAACAATGCAGTTGGCAAAAGTAGTAAATACCAACGGATAGATAACTTCATCCTCTGCATCGTAATTGGAGATGTTAAGCGCCACGCCTCGTTCGCTACTCCAAGGAAAAAAGTTTGCCATCGTGCAATGCCAGAACTGCAATAGCCCACCAAGAATATTAACACAATGTCCACCAGCATTCGTAAAAAGACTATTAAAGATCTCAGCATTACAGAGCGTGAGCTGTAGGGCATCTTCGTCAACATTGTGTATTTGGCTGTCACGCATTCTCAACTTAAGGCGAGTCATATCGTTGCTCCTAGCACGCAGACCATAGGTACCGCTATGTATATCACAATGCTCGAAGATATTTCCAAAACTTGTCGGATGCAACGTGATACCACCCCACTGTGCTGAAAGGCGATCGTAGGGAAGATAGCTGAACATGCGGTCGGTGCGTGCGCCACGAAACACAATGGGATCTTCCACCGTACCTATAGCCTCGATGCGTCCGTGTACCTGCACCTCCACCTTATCGCGCAAAAAAAGGCGTGTACCTGGCTCAAGATAGAGCGTGGCTCCCTCCTCGATGCGCAGACTGTCGTAAATAAGGTAAGGGCGGCGTGCTGTAAGCCGCTTGTCGGTATCAAAAACTTGACCGCGAAGCACGATAGCATCTTGTCCGTAAGCGCAGAGTTGCACCTGCTGGCTGACACCGCTCTCAAGGAAAAACTGCAGAGAGTCACGCACCTCGAAAGGCTCGTCGTGACCACGAGGGTCGACAGTGACCTCCACGAAGACAAACAAGCTGTCGCCACCACGCACAGTGAAGTCACTGAAGCTGGTACCAGCCAACCCATCAAGATTGAGCCGGAAAGGCGAACGGTCACCACCAGCCAAAACAGCATTCGCAATACGCAAATCGGCTTTATTGCGATTGTATATCAGAAATGAATAGGTGGAGGAACTGACTGAGGTGAAAAGGGTATCGAAAGAGATCGTATCGGAGGAAAATGCCAACCGATGGGCAGGATCAGTGGAGTAGCCTTGCTCATCGCGGCAACTCGCCACACACAGCAGCGCTGTGGCTGCAAGCAACATTCCTATCAGTCTCGTCAGAAGCCTCATCATTGTAATTCTTAGATATCGAATATATAACGCACGACAGGTCGATATATTGTATTACTCGCTGCTTGCCCGAGCTTTGAATATGGGCGCTGGACGCTGTGACATGCTATCGTAGCCAAACCAATAGCCATCTCCGTCAGCACCATCGGGCAGGAAACACATGCGCAAGGTTTCATTGAAGGTACCATAAAGCACTGTCCATGAAGCAGGAGGTTGCAAGCGTCCTGTAAGCACACGCTCGGCAGGACGTTTCTTGAGCGACTGACCAGCCTCTATCCACGCCACTGTTGCCTCGGTTGTGTAATCTGGGTAGTATTCCTTACAGAAGAGGTAAAGTAACTCGCCACGGCGTTCAAGGCTCATGGGTTGGTCTATGTAGTTATGCCTGGTGAGATAGTCAAGGAAACGGTGAAGGAAGTCATCCTCATTCAAAATTAATCGACGCGTGATATCTTGCCAAGCTGAAGTATTGTAAAACGCATCAAGCAGGCGCGACAATCGGCGAGCCTCTTGGAGCTGAGCACTACTGATGGCATCGGTCTCAAGCACCTCGTAGGGGGGCATAGGTGAATAGCGCAAACCAAGCAGCGAGGCATCGCGACGCATGGCTGTCCCTGGGAGAAACTTCAACGACTCGAGCTGTATCTCGCCAGCTCCATACTCTGCCAAGGTGCGTATATCCTCATAAATTTGAGGCAACGTATAGAGCGGCAATCCAGCAATGAGGTCAGCATGCGTAACGAGATTAGGCAATGAGCAGAGAAAACGGAGCCCGTCCAACGCTTGCGACAGCGTCCCTTTGCGCTGGCTCGCCACGAGCACCTCTTGGCGCAGACTCTGGATACCAGCTTCGAGGTGAAGTAGCCCCTCGGGCAATGTCGTCAACACCTCACGCACAGAAGAAGGCAACAGAGCTGGATGAATCTCCAAATGGAAACGCAGGTGAGGATGAAACTCGGTAAAGAGTTGCAACAGCGCTATCGCACGTTGCGGATTATAATTGAAAGTACGGTCAAGGACACGCACATCACGTATACCATGTTCACGAATGCGGATAAGCCGAGCACGAATGACATCGATAGAGAGCGTGCGCACAGGGTCGCCCATTCCACTTACGCAGAAAGCACAGGAATTGAAGCACCCACGGGTAGTCTCAATCTGCACGAAGGGCTTTTCCCATACAAACAGGGAGCTCTCTTCCGGCGACTTCAGCGAATCGAAATGCGTCACGCGGGCAAGCCCTCCCTGATGGTATACCCCATTATGCATGTAACATACTCCCGGAATACTCCCCCATGCCTCACGACAGTTCCATACGTTGAGCCAACGAGCAAAACTCTCCTCTCCCTCGCCAGAGAAAACGGCATCGACCTCAGCATGCCGACGCAAATAATCCTCATTGTCGCCCAGAAACTCGGGTCCACCAAGAATCACGGTCAACTGAGGCATTAGTGCCTTTAGGCGAGAGACAATCTCCAGCAAGCGTTCATGTGTGAAAAGCCAAGCCGTAGCAGCTACAACATCGGGGCGATAGGCATAGATGGAATCGACCGTAGCTCCAAGCACCTCACTCGTGGTAGTCCACACCACGCTCCACTCCACATCCGTGCGTTCCATCACTTGGGCATGCAGCGCAGGCAATGCCAATGAGCTATGAGCATACGAGCAGTTGAGATCTATCCAAAGAAGTTTCATATCGGATCAGCAAGTCATCATTAGTTTGCCCTACTCTTCGGCCAGTTCATCGTCCAATGCCAAGATATCGCGAGAGTGGTCGGCAGGGAGTTCCTGTACCTGACGAAGCTTGCGTTCAATAGCTCGAGTACGCTTACCTATCACTTCATCGAGCTGCGAGCCTGCGGTCTCCAGATTCTTCTGCACCTTCTCGAGCATGCCGCCAAACTTACTAAACTCGGTCTTCACGGCAGCAAGCACCGTCCACACCTCGCTTGAGCGTTTTTCGATGGCAAGTGTACGGAAGCCCATCTGCAGACTATTGAGGATAGCGCCCAGCGTAGTGGGGCCTGTGACTATGACACGGAACTCACGCTGAAGTTGCTCTACCAATGCTGTACGGCGGATTATCTCGGCATAGATGCTCTCAAAGGGGAGGAACATGATACCAAAGTCTGTCGTATAGGGAGGGCTGAGGTATTTGTCGCGTATGTCGCGAGCCATCTTCTTGACAATCTGTTCCAACTGATGCGAGGTGAGAGTAATGCGGTCCACATCGCCAGCCTCGTAAGCATCCATATACTGCTCGTAAGCATCCTTGGGAAACTTGGCGTCAATGGGCAGGTATACACAGTCTATTCCATCGTCCTTGCCTGGGAGCTTCACAGCAAACTCAACAAACTCGGTACCCTTACGCTTTGTCTTCACATTGGCCTCGTATTGCTCGGGGCTGAGCATCTGCTCCAAAAGGGCAGCCAGCTGCACCTCTCCGAAGGTTCCGCGGGTCTTCACATTAGTAAGTACGCGCTTGAGTCCGCCCACATCTCGGGCAAGAGTCTTCATCTCACCGAGTCCCTGCTGTACGTTTTCAAGTTGGGTACGTACAAGCTCAAACGACTGTCCGATACGTTCGTTCAAGGTCTTCTGCAACTTCTCCTCCACCATAAGGCGCATGTCATCGAGGCGCTTCTCCGTAGTGCGAATCAGCTGCTCCTGCTGGCGAGTCATAGCCTCCAGTTTCTCACGCTGCAGTTCGTTAGTAGTAAGAAGGTTTCTGTTGAGGGTTTCCTGCAGCTGCTGCAGCTGTAGCATCTGGTTACCCACAATATCCTTACGCAAATCCTCTATCTTTGCATTCAACTCCATACGATTGGCCTGCATCTGCTCATGTGTGGTGCGGGTGAGTTCTTCACGCACGGTCTGCAACATACGATTATACTCGGCCAGCTGCTCAGCGACAAAGCGCTGCAGCTGCTCGGAATCTTGTGTACGTCTACGGCCAAGCTGCATCACCATAACAAAAGTAGCTACGAGCAACAGAGCGACAAGAGCCAACAGAATGATTATAACAAGCGATTCCATGAGCGATCCTATTTGGCGATATCAATACGGGTTTTAACCCCCTTTATCTTTTCGTTACCCACAAGTGCCAGCAACTGTTTGACCTTGCCACGTCGCACCGTCACGTAGGCATAATAATCGTGCACATCAATGTTGCCGACGTCCTCACGGCTCAGCCCACCCTTCTTGTAGAAGAATCCGGCAATGTCCACCTTATTGATTTTGTCCTTCTTGCCACGCCCAACATAGAGCGTCGTCCACTGCGGAGGTTGCGGACGTCCCGGGCGTTCGGGCAATTCAAAGTCTTCCACCTCATCGGCGACATATTCGGGCACATGCTCCTCGGCGTGCAAGATGAGGTATGCATTGCCTTGCGCATCCCAACGGGCCGTACGGCCGGTACGGTGAATATAAGCATCTTCGCCTGCAGGCATGTGATAGTGGACGATATGGTGCACCTCCGGGATATCCAATCCGCGAGCTGCAAGGTCGGTACTGACGAGAACATTACAACTGCCATTGCGGAACTTATAGAGAGCCCTCTCTCTGGCCTCCTGCTCCATGCCTCCATGATAGACTTCGTAGGAAAGCTTCTGCTCACGGAGATAACCACCTACCCTGTCGACCGATTCACGATGGTTGCAGAACACGATAGACTGCCCAGCATCAAGCGTACACAACAGTTTGTAGAGAGTATGCAGCTTATCCTTACTCTCAGAATGCACCATATAGGTATGCACCCTCTTCTGCTGCTCATTCTCTGCGATATAGTTGAGCTTTACCGGACGTCGTATACCTGTAAATGCAGGTACCTCCTCAAGGTCTGTTGCCGATGTCAAGTAGCGTTCACGCACTGCAGGCAACTTCTCGATAACCTCTTGCATCTCGGCTTGAAAGCCCAGCTCCAAGCACTTGTCAAACTCATCAATAATGAGCATACTTACGGTACGGGCATCAATATTCCCCTTAGTCAAATGGTCGTTCACGCGTCCGGGTGTACCTATTATAATAGATGGGCATAACCCCTTCATGGTACGATGCTCGTCCATTGCAGGGCGACCTCCGTAGACACTCATCGCCTTCCACGGCAACGCCATGGTGCGGAGTACGGTATCAATTTGAAGTGCCAGTTCGCGTGAGGGAACTATCACCAAGGCTTGCACGCCCTCTTGCCCCATACGCAAGCGTTCAATGAGCGGCAACAGATAGGCCAGCGTCTTTCCCGTACCAGTCGGCGAGAGCAGTATCACATCACTTGCATCGCGACAAGTCAAAAGAGCAGCCTCCTGCATCGGCGTAAGGCTCTCGATGGAGAGTCGCGCCAAGGCGTGCTGCTGATATTCGTTGAGTTGAAGATGAGTCATTGTCAATATCTGATAATAGCTTATGCTAATATGGCATCTATTTCAGCCAATTCTTCGGCCGTAAAGGCGATGTTCTCACGGGCATGGAGGTTCTTCTGCAGCTGCTCTACCGAGCTGGCTCCAATGATGACCGAGGTGACGCGTTCATCGCGCAGCAGCCATGCCAATGCCATCTCTGCCAGTGTTTGACCACGGCGTATAGCCACCTCATTGAGTGAGCGCAAACGGCCGATAAGCTCGTTGGTAAGAGCTTCAGGACGAAGGAAGTTGCTCTGAGTCATGCGAGAGCCTTCGGGAATACCCTGGAGGTAGCGGTCGGTAAGGAGCCCCTGAGCCAAAGGAGAGAAGGCGATGAATCCAGTGCCGTTCTGATGTGCCTGGGGAATGATTACCTCCTCGGGCTGACGTGTGAGCATATTATAACGTCCTTGATAAAGGATGCAATGAACGTCGTGTGCCTCAAGATAGGCATATGCCTTGCGTGCCACCTCCTCGGGATACTTGGACAGACCTACGTAGAGCGCCTTGCCCGAGCGGACGATATCGACCAATGCCTGCATCGTCTCTTCGAGCGGAGTATTAGGATCATGACGATGGGTATAGTAGATGTCCACGTAGTCGAGATTCATACGGCGCAGGCTTTGGTCAAGACTGGCCACAAGACTCTTGCGTGAGCCCCAGTCGCCATAGGGTCCCGCCCACATGGGATGTCCTGCCTTGGTAGCGATGAACATCTCGTCGCGATGGGTGTGCATGGAGCACTTCATGTATCGGCCAAAACGCTCCTCGGCTGCTCCATTGGGAGGACCGTAGTTGTTGGCCAGGTCGAAATGGCAGATGCCATGGTCGAAGGCATAGTGCAGGATATCGAGTCCGCGAGCCTCGTCGTGATGCTCGCCGAAGTTATGCCAGAAGCCAAGAGAAATCTCGGGCAACAGGACTCCACTCTTACCGCAACGGCGGTAACCCATGTTGTCGTAGCGAGAGGGACTGGGAACGTAAGTATTGTTTTCCATAACGAAAGAAATAAATGCAATATTATTAAACTCTACAAAGATACGAAGAAACGAGCGAGAAATATGAAGTTCACTTCAATATTTTTCACAGCGAGTACACTATATCTTCGCGGTTACCGCAAAGATACGAATTTTCTCCTCTTCACAATGCCTTCTTGTAGTTTTTTGCAATCTTCTAAGTGATTTTCGAATTATTCTACTTATTTTTGCAACTTATTTTTCAGACAAGATATTCCTGAACAGTATTGATATTCACATAAACTTTATTAAAAGATGAAAAGACTAAGACTCTATGTAATGTTAGCGTTTGCCTGTACGCTCTTCGGTGCCCGGGCCGACGAAGGTATGTGGCTACTCCAGATGATGGAGGAGCAGTATCTGGTAGACCAGATGAAACGCCAAGGCCTGCAGCTTGAGGGCACCGACCTCTACAACCCTGCCGGTTCATCAATCAAGGATGCCATCGGTATCTTCGGTGGTGGATGCACGGGCGAGATTGTCTCTCCCGAGGGACTCATCCTTACCAACCACCACTGCGGCTATGGTGCCATACAGCAGCATAGCTCCGTGGAGCACGATTACCTCACCAATGGTTTTTGGGCTATGAGCCGTGCCGAGGAGTTGCCCACTCCCGGACTCGAGTTCACCTTTGTAGAGAAGATTGTTGACGTCACCGAAAAGGTGAACGCACTCATCGCGAGCGACAGCATCACCGAGGCCGAAGCACTATCCTACCAATTCCTTGGCGAGATGGCCAGCGAGGAGCTCAAGGCCAGTGAGTATGACGGCAAGCCCGGTATCGAGGCACTCATACGCCCCTTCTATGCCGGCAACCGCTACTACCTGTTCTTCCTGAAGGTATACTCCGATGTGCGCATGGTAGCCGCTCCCCCCTCATCGGTAGGTAAGTTTGGTGGCGAGACCGACAACTGGATGTGGCCGCGCCACACAGGCGACTTCTCCATGTTCCGCATCTATGCTGATGCCGAAGGCAACCCTGCACTCTATAGCAAGGACAACGTACCCCTGAAGACTCCCAAGCACCTGAGCGTCTCAATCAAGGGATTGAGCGAGGGCGACTACGCCATGGTGATGGGCTTCCCCGGGAGCACACAGCGATTCCTCACACGCAGCGAGATACAGCATCGCATGGATTGCCAGAACACACCGCGCATCCAGGTTCGCGAGGCTCGCCAGGAGGTTCTGAAGAAGGAGATGGCCGCCAGCGACAAGGTGCGCATACAGTATGCAGGCAAGTATGCCAGCAGCAGCAACTATTGGAAGAACTCCATTGGTATGAACAAGGCCATTGTTGACAACAAGGTACGCGAGGCCAAGACCGAGCAGGAAGCACGCTTCGCTCGCTTTGCAGCCGAGAAGGGCAACAACGACTATGCTACCGTAGTGGCAAAGATTGATGAGTTCATGACCAAGACATCGGCCGACGCATATCTCCGCATGGCCTTCACCGAGACCTTCATGATGGGCATAGAGTTCGGCGCTCCCTACCGCGTGATGGACAGCCTCAAGGTGGCTGTGAAATCAAAGAACAAGGAGGCCATCGCCAAGTGGAGCGACGAGCTGTGCAAGTCGTATGCCCAAGTACATAACAAGGACTACGACCACGAGGTAGACCGCAAGGTTGCCAAGGCCCTCTTTGCCCTCTATAAGGAGATGAACATTGAGTTGCCAGCCTTCTATGAAACCATCGAGAAGGACTACAAGGGCAACATCGACCACTACATCGACGACATGTACGACAACTCCATTACCTCCAACGAGAAGAACCTGGAGAAGTTCCTCAAGAAGCCTTCAGCAAAGGCTATCGACAAAGACCTCGCTACAGCTTTCTCACGTTGCAAATGGGAGATGTATACCCGCATCAATGCCGCCACCGCAGCTACCCGCGATGAGCTGCAGCTGCTCCACAAGACCTACGTCCGTGGACTTTGCGAGATGTATGCCCCCACCCCCAAAGCACCCGACGCCAACTTCACACTGCGCCTCACCTACGGCACCGTGAAGCCCTATAGCCCCAAGAACGGTGTCAACTACGACTACTACACCACACTCGAGGGCGTGATGGAGAAGGAAGATGCCACCAACCCCGAGTTTGTAGTGCCCGAGAAGCTGAAGCAGCTGTATGCAGCCAAGGACTACGGACGCTATGCCCTGAGCGATGGACGCCTGCCCGTAAACTTCATCACCACCAACGACATCACCGGCGGTAATAGCGGTAGCCCCGTGATGAATGCCTATGGCGAACTCATCGGTGCAGCCTTCGACGGCAACTGGGAGTCACTGAGTGGCGACATCAACTTCGACAACGACAAGCAGCGCTGTATCGTGGTGGACATCCGCTACGTGCTCTTCATCCTCGAGAAGCTTGGTGGCTGCAGACACCTTGTAGATGAGATGACAATTGTGGAATAAGCAATCTCCAGAAGGAATGAAATAAAAGTCAGCCTTGAAAAAATCCCAACAAGGCTAAAGAAAGATTTATTCAGAGGCCGTCTAACAAGTTCGCTTAGTCGGCCTCTTTATTGTCTGTCAACTGCAGATTTCAAAAGAAGCGCCAACAACTTTCACACAACATATAAGTGTAAAAAACACAACTAATCATCACAAATCACGCATTTTTCTTTTCGTAATAGCTAATATTTTTATACCTTTGTGGCTTAATAATTGAAAGTGATAATTGAATGAGTGTACACAAATCAACCCCCGACTATATAATAGAGGTTAGTTGGGAGGTGTGCAATAAGGTAGGTGGCATCTACACAGTGCTCTCGACAAGAGCAAAGACAATTTTGACGAAGACAGATGCCCAATTGATGTTTATAGGTCCCGACCTTTGGAAAGAAACGGCGAACCCGCTGTTCAAAGAAGATAAACGCTTGATGGCCGGATGGCGCAAGAAAGCAACTGAAGAAGGTCTCAATATACGTATAGGACGGTGGATGATTCCCGGTGAGCCGGTAGCCGTACTTGTAGATTTTACTCCTTATTATAATATAAAGAACGATATCTATGCCGAGGCATGGAATCTCTTTAAGGTGGATTCACTGCACGCCTATGGCGACTACGATGAGGCCAGCATGTTCTCATACGCAGCAGCCAAGGTTGCCGAGAGCTACTACCGCAACGAGATTGTAAAGAAAGCTAAGACCAGCCAGGCAGACAATAATTGTCAATTGCCCAAGGTAATCTACCAGGCACACGAGTGGATGACAGGCCTCGGTGCCCTCTTCCTCAAGCATTGGATACCCTCTATCGCTACGATATTTACAACCCACGCTACTTCGATAGGCCGTTCTATCGCCGGCAACATGAAGCCTCTCTATGACTATATGGAAGGCTACAATGGCGACCAGATGGCCGATGAGCTCAATATGCAGTCGAAGCACTCGATCGAGAAGCAGGCTGCCCATCGTGTCGACTGCTTCACCACGGTAAGTGAGATTACCGACCGTGAGTGCGCACAGCTGCTCGAGAAGAAGGCCGATGTCATCACGGTCAACGGTTTCGAGGACGACTTCGTACCCAAGGGTGCAGCCTTCACTGCCAAGCGCAAGGAGGCCCGCAAGGTGATGTTGAACGTAGCCAGCAAGCTGCTCGGTCAGGAGTTTGCCGACGACACCATCATCGTATCTACCGGCGGCCGCTACGAGTTCCGCAACAAGGGAATCGATATCCTGCTCGAGTCGCTCAATCGCCTCGCCCATGAGCCTTCGCTCGACCGCGACGTGCTGGCATTCATCAATGTGCCTGCATGGGTAAAAGGTCCACGTATGGACTTAGTTGAAAGATTACAGATGAAAGAGGAAAGTAATTGTCAATTGTCAATTGCCAATTGTCCATTAGAAAACCCTGTCATCACCCACGAACTCTACAACATGGATGACGACAAGGCCCTCTCGATGATGCGTGCCATCGGGCTCAACAACGCTCCCGAGAGCCGTGTGAAGGTAATCTTCGTGCCCTGCTACCTCAATGGCGACGACGGCATTTTCAACCTTCCCTACTACGATCTGTTGCCTGGCGACGACTTAGCGGTATACCCCTCTTACTATGAGCCTTGGGGATACACTCCGCTCGAGAGCGTAGCCTTCCACGTACCCACCATCACCACCGACCTCGCAGGTTTTGGCCTTTGGGCAAATTCATTGCAGAAAGTGGAAAGTGGAAAGATGAAAGATGAAAGTGGCAACGGTGAAAATTCTCCATTGTCCATTGTCAATTCTCCATTGGAGAGTGGCGTGAAGGTGATACACCGCACCGACAGCAACTGGGACGAGGCAGCCAACGAAATCAAGAACAGTATCTTGGCCTTTACCAAGATGGACGCTAAGATGGTGACTCAGCTTCGCCGTCGCGCAGCCGACATCTCCAAGAAGGCGTTGTGGGACAAGTTCGTAAAATATTACCTCGAAGCTTACGAGGTAGCATTAAGTAAATAATAACTTATTAACCATTATAACTCATATGAAGATTAAAGTTAGTAATGCAAATTCACCCGCATGGAAAGAGGTGAACGTAAAGTCGCACATCCCCGCTGAGCTTGCTTGCTTGAGCGAGATGGCGCGCAACATCTGGTGGTCTTGGACACCCGAGGCCCGCGACATGTTCAAGAGCTTGAACCCTACTCTCTGGAAAGAGTGCGGACAAAACCCCGTGCTGCTGCTTGAGCGTCTCAGCTACGAGACATTGGAAGAACTGGCTAAGGACGAAGCTGTACTTGCACGCATCAACAAGGTGTACAAGCAGTTCCGTGCATATATGGACGTTAAGCCCAATGCAGAGCGCCCCTCAGTGGCTTACTTCTGCATGGAGTATGGTCTCACACACGTGCTGCGCATCTACTCAGGTGGTCTGGGCGTGCTCGCCGGTGACTACTTGAAGGAGGCTTCTGACTCTAACGTCGACATGTGCGCTATCGGCTTCCTCTATCGCTATGGCTACTTCACACAGAGCCTCTCTATTGATGGTCAGCAGATTGCCAACTACGAGGCTTCAAATTTCGCCAACCTCCCCTTGGAGCGCGTGATGGACGAGAACGGCAAGCCCCTTGTGGTAGCTGTCCCCTACATCAACTATCAGGTATATGCATACGTATGGAAGGTACAGGTAGGTCGTGTACCCTTGTACCTCCTCGACACTGACAACGAGCTCAATTCTGAGTTCGACCGTCCTATCACCTTCCAGCTCTATGGTGGTGACTGGGAAAACCGCCTCAAGCAGGAGATCCTGCTCGGTATCGGTGGTATGCTCACCCTCAAGGCTATGGGTATCACCAAGGATGTATACCACTGCAACGAGGGTCACGCTGCACTCTGCAACCTCTATCGCTTGACCGACTATGTAAAGCAGGGCCTCAGCTTCAACCAAGCTATGGAGCTCGTTCGCGCTTCAGGTCTCTACACCGTACACACCCCCGTACCTGCCGGCCACGACTACTTCGACGAGGGCCTCTTTGGCAAGTACATGAGCGGCTATGCACAGCAGCTCGGCATCAGCTGGGATGAGCTCATGGATATGGGCCGCATCAATCCCGGTGACAAGGGCGAGCGTTTCTGCATGTCAACCTTCGCTTGCAACACCTGTCAGGAGGTTAACGGCGTAAGCTGGCTCCACGGCAAGGTATCACAGGATATGTTCTCTGGCATCTGGAAGGGCTACTATCCCGAGGAGAACCACGTAGGTTACGTAACCAACGGCGTACACTTCCCCACATGGGTAGCTTCAGAGTGGAAGAACCTCTACACCAAGGTGTTCGACAAGACATTCCTTGGCGACCAGTCAAACGAGAAGATTTGGGAGGCTATCTACAACGTATCTGACGAGACCATCTGGGAGACCCGTCAGGGCTTGAAGAACAAGCTCATCGCATACATCCGCGAGGAGTTCCGCAGCAGCTGGTTGAAGAACCAGGGCGATCCCTCACGTGTAGTATCACTGATGCAGAAGATCACCCCCAACGCACTGCTCATCGGTTTCGGACGTCGTTTCGCTACCTACAAGCGTGCGCACTTGCTCTTCACCGACCTCGACCGCTTGGCCAAGATCGTGAACAACCCCGACTACCCCGTACAGTTCCTCTTCACCGGTAAGGCTCACCCCCACGATGGTGCAGGTCAGGGTCTTATCAAGAAGATTATCGAGATTTCACGTCGTCCCGAGTTCCTCGGCAAGATCATCTTCCTCGAGAACTACGACATGCAGCTCGCCCGTCGTCTCGTATCAGGCGTAGATATTTGGTTGAACACACCTACCCGTCCTCTCGAGGCATCAGGTACATCAGGTGAGAAGGCTTTGATGAACGGTGTTGTAAACTTCTCTGTACTCGACGGTTGGTGGCTCGAGGGCTATCGTCCCGGTGCAGGTTGGGCACTCACTGAGAAGCGCACCTATCAGAATCAGGATTACCAGGATCAGCTCGACGCTGCTACCATCTACAGCATCCTCGAGAACGAGATCGTACCTCTCTACTACAACAAGAACGCCAAGGGCTACTCTGAGGGTTGGATTCAGGTAGTGAAGAACTCAATCGCACAGATTGCACCTCACTACACCATGAAGCGTCAGCTCGACGACTACTACACCAAGTTCTACAACAAGCTCGGCAGCCGCTTCGCTGCACTCTCGGCCAACGACAATGCCAAGGCTAAGGAGATCGCCGCTTGGAAGGAGACAGTAGCTGAGCGTTGGGATTCTATCGAGGTAGTATCAGCTACCAACGTAGCCGATATGGAGGTTGTCAGCGGTGACGATGTGAAGCTCACCGTAGTACTCGACGAGAAGGGTCTCGACGATGCAGTAGGCGTAGAGGTAGTAACTATCGAAACCGACATCGAAGGCAAGGAGCACATCCACACCATCGACACCATGAACCTCGTTAAGCGTGAGAACAACATCCACACCTTCGAGGGCACACATGAGGTGAACAATTCCGGTACTTTCAAGGTTGCCTATCGTATGTATCCCAAGAATGTAGACCTGCCTCACCGTCAGGACTTCTGCTACGTTCGTTGGTTCTAATAGGGACAGTTACCAAGCTGTTATAAAGAAGCAAGGCTGACCGTGTGGTCAGCCTTGCTTCTTTATATATATACGTCCAAGAGTTATCGTTGCATCGCGAACAGTACATTCAGTGCGGCCTCAACCGTCTCAATACCCTTGATGAGCAGACTACGCTTGCCCGACAGTTCACGAAAACGGCACTCATAGGGAGTCATCGCCGTATAGTTCATCACACGCCCGAAGGCAGCACTGTCATAGTAGGGACTCTCGAGGTTGCTCACGAAGTAGAGGGCCATCTGGCCCCCCTTGAGCAGGATTTTCTCGATGCCGAGCTGCTTGCCTATGCGGCGGAGCGGTACCACGCGGAGCAGCTCCTCGCCCATCGGGGGCACAGGACCAAAGCGGTCGGTGAGGCGTGTGCGGAACTTGGCCACTTCCTCATCCGTCTCCAAGCTATCAAGCTCGCGGTACACGAGCATGCGCTCACTGCTGGTGGGGATATACTCATTGGGGAACAGCAGTTCGAGGTCGCTCTCCACGGCACACTCCTCCACGAACCCGTCACCGCTGATCTTCTCGCCTTCGGCCACGTCGCCCATGAGGAGGTCGGCAAACTCATTGGTCTTGAGTTCGTGCACCGCCTCGCCCAGAATCTTCTGATAGGTCTCGTAGCCGAGGTCGGCAATGAAGCCGCTCTGCTCGGCACCCAGCAGGTTACCTGCACCGCGGATGTCGAGGTCCTGCATGGCGATATGGATACCACTGCCCAGGTCGGTAAAGTTCTCGATGGCCTGCAATCGGCGGCGTGCCTCGGGGGTGAGCACTGAGAGTGGTGGGGCCAGCAGGTAGCAGAAGGCCTTCTTGTTGCCACGTCCCACGCGGCCTCGCATCTGGTGCAGGTCGCTCAGGCCGAAGTTGTGTGCCTGATTGATGATGATGGTATTGGCATTGGGTATGTCGATGCCGTTCTCCACGATAGAGGTGGCTATGAGCACGTCGTAGTCGTGGTTCACGAAGCTCATGATGACCTTCTCCAGCTCCTCGGGCGGCATCTGTCCGTGCCCGATACACACACGGGCATCGGGTACATTGCGTGTGACGAGTGCCGCCAGCTCGGCAAGGTTCTGTATGCGGTTGTTGATGATGAAGAGCTGTCCGTTACGGCTGAGCTCAAAGTTCACCGCCTCGCGGATAATCTCCTCATTGAAGGTGTGCACCTCGGTCTGTATGGGATAGCGGTTGGGCGGCGGAGTCTGTATGACGCTCAGGTCGCGTGCCCCCATGAGCGAGAACTGTAGGGTACGCGGTATAGGGGTGGCCGTGAGCGTGAGCGTATCTACGCTCACCTTCAGCTGGCGCAGCTTCTCCTTCACCGATACGCCAAACTTCTGCTCCTCATCGATGATGAGCAGACCCAGGTCCTTGAACTTCACGCCCTTGCCTATGAGCTTGTGCGTGCCCACCACGATGTTCACCTCACCGCTCTTGAGTCCCTCGAGCACCCTCTTCGTGTCGGCAGCCGAGCGTGCACGGCTCAGGTACTCCACGCGGCAGGGGAAGTTTTTCAGTCGCTCCGAGAAGGTGCGCCAATGCTGGTAGGCCAGCACGGTGGTGGGCACCAGCACCGCCACCTGCTTATTGTCACATGCCGCCTTGAAGGCAGCACGCACGGCCACCTCGGTCTTGCCGAAGCCCACGTCGCCACACACGAGGCGGTCCATCGGGCGCTGCCGCTCCATGTCGGCCTTCACGTCGAGCGTAGCCTTCAGCTGGTCGGGCGTGTCTTCGTAGAGGAAGCTCGCCTCCAGCTCGTGCTGCATGAAGCTGTCGGGGCTATAGGCAAAGCCCTTCTCCTGCGCACGCTGCGAGTAGAGCTTGATGAGGTCGCGGGCGATATCCTTGATCTTGGTCTTGGTGCGCTCCTTGAGCTTCTCCCACGCGCCCGTTCCCAGCTTATTGATGCGCGGTGCCTCGCCCTCCTTGCTCTTGTACTTGGAAATCTTGTGCAACGAGTGGATCGACACGAACACCACATCATCGTTGCTGTATACGAGCTTGATCACCTCCTGCGTGCTGTTGCCGTTGGGCATGCGCACCAGTCCGGCAAAGCGGCCCACACCGTGGTCGATATGCACCACGTAGTCGCCCGGTTCAAACTGGCTGAGTTCCTTGAGCGAGATGGCCATCTTGCCGCTACGCGCCTTGTCGCTGCGGAGGTTATACTTATGGAAACGGTCGAATATCTGATGGTCGGTAAAGCAGGCCACGCGCATGGTGTTGTCGATGAATCCGCCATGAATGGTCTTGTCCACCGCCGTGAAGGGGATATTGCTGCCGCGCTCCTCGAAGATGGTTTTCAGGCGCTCGGCCTGCTTGGTGCTGTCGGTGAGAATATACACTTGGTAGCCTCGCTCTATGAGGTCGGTGAGCGACTGCTCCACCAGTTCGAAGTTCTTGTGGAAAAGCGGTTGGGGCGAAGTGTCGAAGGTTACCGTAGCATGAACAGCCGATGATGCCTTTGCGCCGAACTCGATGCGGCGGAAGTCTGTGTTCTTGCGCAGGAAGTCTGAAGGGTCTAATAATTGACAATTGACAATGGACAATTCACAATTATTACCATCCGGTTGATTTATCATCGCGGAGCCAATTGTCAATTGTCCATTGTCAATTGTCAATTGTTCTATCCTCTCATGCGCCCAGAAGTAATCCTGAAACGCCAGCGCACTGCCCTTGGGCAGGAAGTCGAAGAAAGAGACCTCATCCCCTGCCCCACCCTCGAAGTTAGGCACGATGCTCACCTGCTGCACCTTGTCGCGCGAGAGCTGCGACTCAATCTCAAACGTACGTATGCTGTCAATCTCATCCCCAAAGAGGTCGATACGGTAGGGATACTCCGACGCATAGGAAAACACGTCGATGATGCTACCACGCACAGCAAACTGCCCCGGCTCATACACATAGTCCACCCGCTCAAAGCCCTCGCCCGCCAGCGCCGCCTCCATCTGAGGTATCTCCACCGTGTCGCCCACGGCAAGGCGCACCGATCGGTCGTTCAAGGTATCGCGCGACACCACCAGCTCGGCCAGGGCATCGGGGTAAGTGACAATATACAATGGACAATTGACAATGGACAATTGACAATTATTTTCACCCATACTCGCAGCCTCTATCTGTCTCTTCGCGGAGCCAATTGTCAATTGTGAATTGTCAATTGTCAATTTACTCGCCTCGCTGAGGCGAGTAAGCACCTCCGTGCGCAGCACCTCGTTGGCCGAGTCCTTCTGTCCGTACTTGATGGCCCGCTTGTATGACGAGGGCAGAAAGAGTACCCGTCCCTCGCCCAGCACCTGTGTGAGGTCGTGGTAAAAGTAGCCCGCCTCCTCCAAGTCGTTCAGTACAAAGAGCGCCACAGGCACTCGCCACGGCTCATCGGCGAGGGCCAATGCGCCGAACAGCATAGGAGCGGCCGAAGCCGCAAGCCCCTTCAGATGTATCGTACCCACCGCCTCGTCATTCCATACATGCCGCATGGCACTCACTCCCGAGTGCCCGGCAAAGCGTTTCACCAAGTCCTGTATTTCCATATCCTACATGCACTTTGGGCAGACAAGACCATTGTCCCATCTGCCAAGCCTTATAATTTCGACACTACAAAGGTAGCACTATTTTTCAAACCACAAGTCAACCTCGCTTGATTTTATCAATCTTCTACTGAAGCTAAAGGTTTTTATTTCATGTTTAGCGAGAAAAACCTGCCAGGGAGGCCCTGGCAGGTTTTGTATTTTTGTTCATCGGAGATCACACCCACAACCAACATTTCAAACTCATTATGAGAATATTACAAGACTACATCTGTACAAAAACACACCACGAAAATCGTTCATTGCGCCCTATGCAATTACATGTTTGCCGCCTGGCAGTTTTTTTTAATTGACAATTGTCAATTTGCGCGTAGCGCAAAATACCTCTTATTCTCGCGGCGCACCTGCTCAAATCCCATGCGACGGACATACATGCCGAAGGTGGTGCGCTCCACGCTCCGCATCAGCAGCGGGTCTATGCGGTGCAGGTAGTCATACACCGCCACCGCACTCCACAGCTCATCATCGGCGTAGTGCTTCTTCTTCGTCACGGGACTGAAGTGCTGCGTCAGCAGCTCCTCGGGGCCATGCTCCATCTTATAGGGTGCGTTGTGCTCCTCCAGGCGTAGCGTCTCCTCCTCGTCGAGCCAGTAGCGCATGCCCTCGTCGAGCAGGTGCAGCGCCTGCGCATAGAGCTGGGCGTGGTCGACGGGCGTGTCCACATCGATGGGTGCCGACAGCTCCACACAGATGTAGCGGCGGCTTCCCGTGCGGTCGCGCAGCAGCATGCGGCGGTTGCTGGTGCCGATGAACGAAGCCATCCGCGGCATCTCCTCGAACTGGGCACGATGCGGGCGCTTCACCTTGATGTCCGCCAGCTGCAGCAGCCCCTTCAGCGTGGCATGTGCCGTGGCCGAGTGACGGTCAAACTCGTCGAGGTTCACCAGTAGGTGCTGCGCCATCTTGCGCAGGCACTGCTCCTCCTGCGCCAGATTGAACGTGTCGGTATAGTGCACCATCAGCTCGGGCGGCATCAGCAGTTTGGTAAACTGGCTCTTCCCCCACCCCTGCCGCTCGCTGATGAGCAGCGGACACAGGCAGTTGCCATACCGTCCCATGCGCCCCAAGGCCTGGGCCACCACCGCCACCATCCAGCGGCGCAGCAGCGTGAGGGCAAACTCATCGCCCGTCACCCTCCGCATGAGGTTGCCGATATGGTCCTCGCCGTCCCACTCGGGCAAGCAAGCGAAGTAGTCCGTCACGGGATTGTACCGCGTTGCCCGCCCACAGTCCACTATCGCCTGTATGTGACTGATGTACGGCACGTTGATGCCCGCATGCTGTAACTGCATCAGCAGGTAGCGGCGCTGCTCGTCGTCCAAAGGACGAAAACAGCGGCCTCTCCCCCCGCCCTCTCCCGAAGAGAGGGAGCTTACAGGCATCGCGGAGACCTCCCTATATTCATAGCCCCTCGCCAGCACATTGTACCGAAACTCATACCGCTCCCACAAGTAGCGCTCGGCCCTCACGAGTAGCGTCTCTCCATTTGAGTTGGGAGATTCACCGTCATCGTTACTACGACGCCTTTCGACCTTCGAAATTCGAACGTCGTTCACCTCTGCCCCCTCATCCGTTGCCACCTGCGACTTGTCATCTTGGGCGGCGCGAAAGATCTCGCCGTCCACCTTGCCATTCATACTCGAGAACAATTCTCTTTTCACACGCTTGGCAACGCGCTGCATCCAGCCGCGCAACTGCCCTACATAAACATAGATTTTCTTCATAATATATATTGTTTAGAGTTTTGTGCTTAGTGCTTAGTGTTTAATGTTTAGAGTTTGGTGTGTCATCCCGACAAAGCGAAGCGCCGAGGGATCTCGCAGAGTCTTCGTCATCATTTTCGTTTTCGTTGAATGACACCGCGAAGATACGACATCCGAGATACCGTTTGTTCTGCAATTGATACGCTACGCGATATATTATCATCAATTCCATATTTAGTTATCGTTTTCGTTATCGTCATCGTTGAAAACCCGGTTTTCTTCCGCGAAGTTACAACCTTAAAACGCCCAAGTCAATACCCTGTCAATCAGCATAGTTACAAATAAAATGGACGGTTCGTTTGCATAATTCAGAACTATAGATTACCTTTGTTCTAAGGTTTCATTTTTCGCTACCTTCGCGAAGATAAACCACTATCTTCGCGAGGATAGTCCGATACCTCCGCGAAGGTACTGCACTATCTTCGCGAAGGTAGTCAGCAGAGGAACCTATGAAACAGAAAAAACAGACCTATGAAAACGAAGAAATCAAAGCACGTACACACCCGCACCAGCTACACACCCGTAGTCACCTGCAAGCTCAACAGCCGCCAGCTACTTTGCGGCAAGGACACCAACACCCAAGGCGTCGCCATCTCCGTAGCCTACCCACAGAGGGTAGACATCGAGCGTATGGCCATTGACATCAATGACGCCACCACAGCCACCGACACCGACGTGAAGCTCGTGTGGGATGCCCTGCGCCAGCAGATTACCGATGCCCTCAGCCACGGCCACCGCGTACACCTCGACGGGCTGGGCACGCTCACCATGGAGCTCAGCAGCCACACCGGCCCTACAGCTCCCACGGGCAAGGACGTACGCATCAGCGCCATCCGCTTCCGTCCCGACAAGCACCTGCTCGACCGCCTTGCCGATGTCAAGTTCCGCATCGATGGCAAGGTGCGCCAGCCCCTCGCCGCGCCCGAGCTCGCCGATGCCCTGTACGAATACTTCGAGACACACGACGACATCAGCACCCGCGAGTTTGCCCGCATCAGCCATTACGCCATGAGCACCTCGTATCGCAAGATCAGAGAGTACGTCGCCCTCGGCGAGCTGGAGCCCGTGCCCCGCGCCTCAGGCTACTACCGTCCCACGGCAGGAAACTTTGGAAAGTAAGACACGCAAGCGTGTACGATAACGAAAACGATAACCAGCTATCTCTCTGTTTATAGATGGGGGGAGTTTGCAAGCGCTAATAATTAACAGTTAGCCTATCGGAGGCCTTTTGAAATTTCTGATGCACCTGCCCTGTGAGAAAGGAGAAAAACTACTTTCACGAATAGTTTTCGTTTCATTATTCAGAATAAATATTTACCTTTGCGTTGTTGATATAATGTAAATAAACTAACAACACGATTATGGACAGACCCTACAAGCAGACTCAGTCAGAAGTTCCTCATGCTTCCGAACCTATGGCAGCCTATGACCGGGCAGCTTCGCGTACCATATTCAACAAAGCCCAGATAGAACTGCTCGACACGATGGCAAGCGTAGAGAGCGATGAGGAGCTGATGGCACTCAAGCATGCCATCAGTGAGTTCTTTGCCCGCCGTGCCGATGAGGAGATGGAACGTCTATGGCAATCAGGCGAATGGAACGAGCAGACCTTGGAAGACCTTCGCAGTGCCCACTACCGTACACCCTATAAGCAATGAGTCGTCAGGTCGTAATAGATACCAACTGTTTGGTACAGATGATTTCGGCGCATAGCCCTTATCGTCCTGCATGGCAAGCCTTTCGCGAAGGCCTATATACTCTATGCGTAAGTAACGATATCCTCAATGAATACAACGAGATATTGGAACGCGTTGCCAATGCCGTCGTGGCCCATAATATTGTAAATGCCATCGTTCGCAGTCCTTATACTCGTATGCTCGACCCTCATTTTCGCTTTGGACTTATAGAGCAAGATCCTGATGACAATAAATTTGTTGATTGTGCCATCATCGCTGGAGCTGACTATATAGTAAGCGAGGATGCCCACTTTCGCGTACTTGCCGAAATACCTTTTCCTAATGTCAATGTCATTCGAATGGATGAGTTTTTGCAGGACTTGAATCTCCTTTAACAGCATCAACGTTATCGTTAACGTTAACGTCAACGTTGCAGCGCATCCGCGCTGCACCTGCCACCCGGCAAAAAAGTAATTCCGTATAACCGCCCGAGCACCCGAATCCTATCATACGTTCGTCCCCGTGGCGAATGTAAGGCGCTCGTTATTAGAAGAAAAAAGCGAAAACTTAATTTTCAATTCTTCATTCTCAATTTTCAATTCTTAAAAACCTGCCAAGTCCCCCTGGCAGGTTTTTATTCGCGCTTCGCGCCTGTTATCCCCAACAATTGCGATTAACTTTCACGTCAAATATTTGTTAGTTTACTTAATTAGAATTACATTTGTTGGCAAAATAGATTAGTAGTAAGATGAGCACCTCCATAGATGTATATCGTAAAGTACACTTTGCCGTGATGGCTATTGAGGCCAGTGCGAAAAAGCAGAATGTGCCAGGACAAGAAATGCATCGCCGGTTGCGGGCACAGGGACTAATCCATAATCGCCTGTTCCGCCACTACGAGCTGTTGCATACGCAAAGTCTCGGATGGGTTGTTGACGACACGATAGAGACGTTGCATAATTGGGAAAACGAAGCCAAGGAGGAGGCAAAATGACAACACTTCAATCTGAGGAGGGAGCGCTATGAGAGGCTCTGTACTTTGGCGTAAGATTAGCCATGTGATTGTGTTGTTGTCAGAGGCCCTTCATGTAGATGCCGAGCGAGCTATTGATTTGTTTTATTCCACAAAGACCTATCGTCTGTTGACCGATCCTAAGTCGGGGCTTCAATTGATGAGCGATAAATATATCCTGGAAGACGTTTTGGCTGAGTTGAATAACGTGTAAATAATCACCCTTAACCAGCAGCTCTGCTGCCCAGTTTTCGTTTGAGTTGCATGCAGCACTCTTTCGTGAGGCTAAAGCCTCAGCCGTCGCATCCGATGCTCATTCCGTATCGGCGTTATTGCTGTCGTCATCGTACAGCCAAAGGCTGTCTCATCGTTTTCGTAAATACCAATTTCAATTCCAACAAATTGTGCAGATAAAAACGAGAAATCAATAGGCTATGTCAAGGAGTATTGGTAAATTTGTGATATGATTTCAACCTATGAAAAGATTTTTCATGAATCAATTATCTCATAAGAACAAAGTGCTGAATGAACAGGAAAGAACAGAACTCTGTAGTACGATTGATGGTTTTGTCAAAGAATTTTCGGAGTCAATAGACGCAGTCCACAAGTTGGCAGAAGATATAGAAACTTCCGAAAACGAGTGGTACAAGAAAACAAATCGTGAGTTTATTGCTATCGGTATTTTTGTAGCCTATTGCTTTTGTGATATATCTTTGATGACAAAGCAGTTCGTACAATCCTCTAATCCTTACGAAAGGGCATTCTTGCGCGGAAAGTTACAAGTATTACTCAACGAGAGCTTCAAAAAACTTTATGGGTTCTCCCAAACTGCCCAATGTAATTCATACTTTGCTCGGTTAAAAAAACTTTCCGAATTATTCCCGCTATTTGAAAACGAAATAAAAAATTTTGAAACGAAGTTAAGAGGTTATTCCACTAAAAACACATGGTGGAAAGATGAGAGAGATGCTGAAGTGCATTTAGATATTGAAAAGTTGCACCAGTATCGGCATGAGGAAGTGGATGAAAGCAAGGTTGTATTGGAGACTCTTCCTTTGATAGACATCTTTAATGAAATGAATGTTCTTTTAGAGATTCTCCATAAGGTTTTTATTGCCTATCTTAACACAAACGAATAACCACATCATTCATTGATAAAACCTAAGTAAAGGAAATCAAAATCCTATTGGAATAAATAGGCAATATCGAAGATTATCACTACTTTTGCATTATTAAGGAAACTTCTGATAATTTAGAACTATATGAAGCCAGAAGAAAAAGCAAGAGTGAAGATAGATCAATGGCTGACCGAAGCGGGGTGGAAGGTTATCAACCGCGACGAATTTGAAGCCGACAGCACAGCTGTGGCCGTGAGAGAAGGTCTGCTTAAGGGAAATAAAGAGGCGGACTATTTTCTCTTTATCAACGGAAAGGCTGTCGGTGTATTGGAGGCTAAACGCGAAGAAGTGGATGTCAGAGATTCTATTGTCTGCGATCAAGTTGAAGGATATGCCCGAAGTGTCCCTTCATTCTATACGGCATATCAGAAACCTCTGCCTTTCATCTATACTTCCAATGGCAAGGAATTCTATTATCGCGATTTTAGAAGAGAGGATTCTACTTATGAACCCATCTCTCTCATGCACAAACCGAAGAAATTGGTTAAGATGCTTGGTATAGAAGACCCATTTGCTGGATTACCCACATTAAATGCCAAGGGACTACGTACTTGTCAGTATGAGGCTATCACGGGATTGGAGAAGAGTTTCCGCAATGGCCAGGATAGAGCATTGATGGTATTGGCCACTGGTGCAGGCAAGACCTATACCGCATGCTTGGCAGCATACCGCATGCTGTCATACACTCCGATGCGACGTGTACTGTTTCTTGTAGACCGCAACAATCTTGGCAAACAGGCCGAAGGTGAGTTCGGCACGTTCCGCCTGACGGAGAACGGTGACGCCTTCAATACCATCTTTGCGGTAAACCGACTGAAGTCAGCTCAAATACCGAGCGATAGCAATGTGGTTATCTCTACCATCCAACGCCTCTTCTCTCTACTCAAAGGAGAAGAGATAACAGATACAGACGATGATGATGACAACACAGCGACAAGTGAAGTGGTATTGCCCGAGAATCCTAATCTTCCTCACGACTTCTTCGACCTCATCATTATCGACGAATGTCACCGCTCCATTTACGGCAATTGGCGCAAGGTGCTCGAATATTTCGATACTGCCCGTTTGGTGGGACTCACTGCAACGCCTATTCCTGAGACGATGGCGTTCTTCAACAATAATCGTGTGGTAAACTATACATTGGAACAGAGTATAGTAGACGGTGTAAATGTTGACCACCGCGTATACCGCATCAAGACACAAACCACAGAGGAAGGTGGAGCTATCCGTGAAGGTGACAAGCTCAAGAGAGTAACTTGCTACACGGGGCAAGTGGAGCAAATATTGAACAAAGAGACCAAGACCTACTCGAAGACAGAGCTGAATCGTAGTATCATCAATCCGGCACAGATAAAGTTGATCCTGCAGACCTATAAGGATGCTGTCTATCGTGACATGTTCAACGACCCTCAGCGCGAACCCAATTTTGATTATTTACCCAAGACTCTCATCTTTGCTCTCAACGAGGCCCATGCCACCAATATCGTAAAGATTGCAAAGGAGGTGTTCGAGCGCGACGATGACCGCTATGTGCAAAAGATAACCTACTCTGCAGGTGATAGTAACGAACTCATCCGCCAGTTCCGCAACGACAAGGACTTCCGCATTGCCGTAACGTGCACCTTGGTGGCCACAGGTACCGATGTGAAACCACTCGAAGTGGTGATGTTTATGCGTGATGTGGAATCTGCACCACTCTATACCCAGATGAAGGGGCGTGGTGTACGCACCATTGGCGATGAGCAGTTGCGTAGTGTCACCCCAAATGCTTTCAGCAAGGACTGCTTCTTCCTCGTTGATGCCGTTGGCGTAACGGAGCATGAGCATACTATCCCCACACAAGTGGATGGGCCCGATACAGAAGTGATAACTCTAGAGACATTGCTTGAACGTATATCTCACGGATTCCTTCCCGACAACTATTTGAAGCGACTCGCAGCAACACTCTCACGCATCCATAACAAAGCTAGTGAGGAGCAACGCAATGAATTTGTCGCTTTGGCTCATGACGACATGAAAGAGATAGCAACACGCATTTATGTCGCACTCGAGAACCAAACTCTTCCCGAATTTATCAACACTACATACCCCAATAATGAACGTAAAGGCTTAGTATCCTCATTAGCCAATCATGCAGATGCCCGCAGATACATCCTTATCTTGGCTAAGGGGTTTGTAGAGACCTTGATGCCTGGCGAAGACACACTCATCTCACAAGGTTTCTCTGTAGAGGAGGCCAAGAGCACCACCGAGGCTTTCGAGGAGTTTTGTCATACACACTGCGATGAGATAGAGGCGCTACGCGTCATATATAATAATAGTGGCGAAGCTATCACATACTCTATGCTCAAGGACTTGGAAAACAAACTCAAGATGGCCAACAACCGTTTCTCTCCAAAACAGTTGTGGAACTCCTACGCCATCATCTTACCCGATAGCGTGAGACGCTCTACCAAGAAGGAGGAGGCCGATGCCCTTACAAATATAATCCAGCTCGTGCGCTTTGCCTTCCGACAAGTAACGAAGTTGGAAAGTGCAGTCAGCTCGGCCGGTAGTTACTTCAACCTTTGGGTAGGTCATTATCAGCGCAACTACAACCTCACAGAGAAGCAGCGCGATATCATGGCCATAATTGCCAACTATATCGCCTATAATGGAGCATGCACAGTAAAAGATGTCCGCGAAGACAATCAAGACCGAGGCGTGCAATTGATTAAGGCATTTGGCAATATGACCAAGGCCAATGAGGCATTACAATCCGTATTTAACTTTGTAGTATATAGAAAAACAGCATAACGAATATATATATGGCAACAAACATATCAACCGAGCAGGCGCTCACCAAGAAAGTATGGACTCTTGCAACCACCCTTGCGGGGCAAGGAGTGGGTTTCACCGACTATATCACCCAACTCACCTATCTTCTCTTCTTGAAGATGGATGCAGAGAACACCGAACTTTTCGGCGAAGAGTCTGCCATTCCTGTCGGCTACCAATGGGGCGACCTTTGCTGTCTCGATGGCATGGAACTGGTGGAACAGTATGAGGCTACGCTTAAGTTGCTCAGTGAGCAAGACAACCTCATCGGTACTATCTACACCAAGGCTCAGAACAAGATAGACAAGCCCGTATACCTCAAAAAGGTTATCACCATGATCGACGAGGAGCAGTGGCTCATCATGGATGGTGATGTGAAGGGTGCCATCTATGAGGGTATCTTGGAGAAGAACGGTCAAGACAAGAAGAGCGGTGCAGGACAATACTTTACACCCCGTCCCCTCATTCAAGCCATGGTCGATTGTGTAAATCCGCAGATAGGCGAAACAGTGTGCGACCCTGCTTGTGGTACGGGCGGTTTCCTGCTCACAGCCTACGACTATATGAAAGATCAGTCGGAGAACAAGGAAAAGCGCGACTTCCTACGCAACAAAGCTCTGCATGGCGTAGACAATACACCGCTTGTAGTCACCTTGGCCTCTATGAATCTCTACCTTCATGGTGTAGGCACAGACCGTAGCCCGATTGCTTGCGAAGACTCATTGGAGAAGGAGCCTTCTACACTTGTCGATGTAATCCTCGCCAACCCTCCCTTTGGCACACGTCCCGCAGGGTCAGTCGAGATCAATCGTCCCGACTTTTACGTAGAGACCAAGAATAATCAGCTAAACTTCCTTCAACACATGATGCTCATGCTCAAAACTGGCGGTCGTGCAGCTGTGGTACTCCCCGATAATGTTCTTTTTGAAGCAGGAGCAGGCGAGACCATCCGTAAGCGTTTGTTGCAAGACTTCAATCTGCACACCATCCTCCGTCTTCCCACAGGCATCTTCTATGCTCAAGGAGTAAAGGCCAATGTGCTGTTCTTTACCAAAGGTGAGCCCACCAAGGAAATCTGGTTCTATGATTACCGCACCGATGTCAAGCACACGCTTGCCACCAACAAACTGGAGCGTCACCACCTCGACAACTTCGTAGCTTGCTATAATGCCAATAATATCAACCAACGCACAGAGACCTATCATGCCGAGAACAATCCGCAAGGTCGTTGGCGTAAATATGCGGTAGACGAAATCGTGTCGCGTGACAAGACAAGCCTCGATATTACTTGGATAAAGCAAGGTGGCGAAGCCGATGACCGCTCTTTGGCCGAACTGATGGCCGACATCAAGGATAAGAGTCAAACGATAAGTGCTGCCGTAGCGGAATTGGAGAAGTTGCTTGCAAACATTGAGGAGGATTAAGATGGATACCAAGAAACTACGTCAAAAGATACTCGACCTTGCTATTCGTGGCAAACTCGTACCGCAAGATCCAAACGATGAGCCTGCATCAGTATTGCTCGAACGCATCCGTGCTGAGAAAGAACGATTGGTAAAGGAAGGAAAGATAAAGAAGTCTAAGGCTTCAAAAACTTCTGATACGCCCCATTATGAGCAGGTGCCGTTTGAGGTACCGAGTTTGTGGGAGTGGACAACATTGGGAGAAATATTTACCTTACAAGCTGGTAAAAATATAGCAGCAAAAGAAATCTCTGATAGGCAAGATGAAACATGTACTT
>JAFTVE010000025.1 GCA_017465905.1 Bacteroidaceae bacterium
AAGACGTAAGGCATTCAGGTGGTTATAGTGTCGGGGTTCCACCTCTTCCCATTCCGAACAGAGAAGTTAAGCCCGACCGCGCCGATGGTACTGCGCAAGTGGGAGAGTAGGTAGCCGCCGTTTTGAGAGAGGGGAGTCATCCAATGAGGATGACTCCTCTCTTTTTTTTGACGGAGGCACTAACGGTCTACGGTCAATGCTTGCAGTTTAGAGCTATTCAGCTTTAATACTTTTGCATTTCCTATTTTGCTGTATCATGATTTATGTCTACTTTTATGGCTTCGTCATGAAGATACTTTCACTCGCTGAAAATAAAAATAGCACTGCGAGAAATAAAAGCGAGCTTTTCTTCTCGTAGTCCTTTTTATTCGCTCGTTTATTCGTATCTCTATGGTAAACCATGAAGACACTCATGCTCGTTGCAAAAAGTTCAAGTAAACTTGACTTTTCGCTCGTTTATTCGTATCTTTATGGTAAACCATGAAGATACTCATGCTCGTTGCAAAAAGTTCAAGTAAACTTGACTTTTCGCTCGTTTATTCGTATCTTTATGGTAAACCATGAAGATACTCATGCTCGTTGCAAAAAGTTCAAGTAAACTTGACTTTTCACTCGCTTATTCGTATCTTTGTGGCATGAAGCTCCGCACCGTGATATATGCCCTCCTTCTCGCCACCCATTTGCGTGGTGATGCTCTAACTGCAAAATTGGCGGAGTTATTCGAGTAAACGGTAATAATTCTTGAAAATTTATGGCTTAGAGTGGCCATTTGTTTTTCTTTTTTTCAACATAAATTACCGTGAATTGCCCACAAATTAGCCACAAATAAAATTCGTGCAACAACATAAACAACCAACAAAATAAAAACACATGAAAAAAGTACTTGCAATCATTCTAACATTGGTGGCCATTGCTGCTGCCACGAAAGTGTATTTCACCTTCTATGGTAATCATGGGACAGAGGTCGTGCGCCCTGCATTCGCCCTTACCGAATCGCGCAGGCTGACGCTGGAAAAGATTGTTCTGAGCAAGGTAAATACAAAACTTCATTTCTCTGTAAACACTCCTGGCGAATTGCCCGCTCTGGACTCGCTGGCCATCTGTTTGCTTACAGACAAAGGCGACACGATCGCTTATGAGGGTGCTGACGTGACGAGCGGTCAAGACAGCGTAACGCTTTATTTCAAGGCTTTGCCACGTTCGGCCAAGACATTTAGCCTCGTGGGCTACGACAAAGGGTGGTATGGCATACGTACGGATGGCAAAGGGTATACCCCCAAAAAGGCGAAGGCCAGCGAATATCCGACAGATGAACCTCTGCCCGAGTATTGCATTACAGGCGACACGGCCTATATAGAGGGTCGTTTCATAGGTTTTGTCCCCGATGCCGTGGCATACTACTTCCTTGCCACACAGGACCTCGTGACAGGCCGCAACGAAGTGGTGAGCTACAGCGACAGCATCACTGGCGACTTTCTGGTCCAGAAATACGGTCTCCACAACCATGCCGTGTATTGCATCTTCCCTGGCGATGCTACGGGTGATTTCTGGTTCTTCCCCGGCTATCGCACCACGGTAACCATCGACCTTCCCGCCATCATGGCCAAGAAGTATGAACTGACGGGGCATGAGAACGCAGGCAAAGGCGTTACCTTCGGTGGGCAAACAGGCGACATCTCCCAAGTGTTGTGGGACCTCACACACATAGACTGGCAGACGGTCATAAAGCACGATGCCGCAGCTGAGATTACTTACAAGGAATACCATACCATACATTGGGACACTTTGCAGGCCCGACTGAATAACATCGAGCACAGTGCAGAGTACAACAAGCGACAAAAGCAGCTTGCCTCGCTCTTTATCCAAAAGGAATATATAAGAAACATCATCAACTATCCCTCGTGGCTCAAGAACTCGTTGCGAAGGGCCAAGGTGAGCAATGTAGACTCTGTATATGCCATCAAGATGGCGGATTACACGCTTGAGGACAGTCATGCTGGAGAGATAGCCCTGTTTGACCGCACATCCAACGTTGGCCTATGGGTTATACGCGATGCATCGATATTACCCTATGCCTTGGCCAATGGATTGACGGACAACCCTGCAACCCATTGGATGCAAAGCTTCGAGCGTGCTCAAGAGATGTGCCGCGCCATCAACATGAAGCCTCTGGCACCTGATGCCCCCGAGTGGGGTAACCCGATGCCTCCCTTTGAAGATGAGGTGCACCGCTACAATGACTACATGCGTGCCGAGACAGCCCGTTTGGAGAAGGAGCTGACTACCGATGTGAAAGTGTGCAGCGCACCAGTAAAGTATGAAGGCACCATACTCGACTATATAGCCTCCGAGTACAAAGGTAAGATAGTGCTTGTCGATTGCTGGGCAACATGGTGCGGGCCGTGCAAGACAGGCATAGAGCAGATAAAAGAGTATAAGAAAGAACTCAAGGATGAACCTATATCCTTTGTCTATCTCACCAATGGCAGCAGTCCCTATGAGACATGGAGCGATATGATCAAGAACATTTCGGGCTACCATTACCGCCTGTCCAATGACGACTGGAACACCATACCCTCCATCAACGGCATACCGCGTTACTTCCTGCTCGACGAAAAAGGAAATGTCGTCATGGATGTCGCCGGTTGGGGCAAAGACAGCCTGGAGCGCTTCAAGAGCAAGATAAATGGACTGCTGAAGGGCATGAAGCGATAGCCCGAAGCTCAGCATTCCTGTACAGAGCGTGATATATCGCCTGAACCGTGAGCCTAAGATGAAGCAAATATATCTATCTTATACTTAAATACTTATATCATTATGTACCAAAATGTACCAATTGAATTGATCGAGCGCATAGAGGCGCAGGAGAGGAGAATGGAAAAAAATTGAGTTCTCAATTTTTTTCAACGATGACGATAACGAAAACGAAAACTTGGCTCCGCGATGTAGGCAGTCAACGCTTGCGCAAACGAGCGAAATGCAAGCAAGGTTGCGATTTCTCAGCGAGAGCAGCCAAGCGTCTAAGACGAAGTCTTTAACGTCAACGTTATCGTCTTCGTTGGAAAGACTAATGGAGTGCAAAGTCCCCGACGGGCGTTACCTGATGCGGCACAGGTATCAGTGGTGGGCGGTATATCATGTATTGGTGCGGCAGTGCGGCTTCCCTGACGGGTACCGCGAATTTGTGGCCTGTATCGCGCAGCTCTTCCCCGAAGGGCTTCCGCTACTGGTTCAACGATGAGGAGAATGCCGAGATCAACCTCCGAACATCCTACTTATGCGTACAACGCGTACACCCTGCCAGCTGTTTTTCTAACTTATTTACGAAATAAATAATTAATTATATTTCTTCTTGCTACATAATTATTTAATTATTCCATATAAAGTGTTCCAAAAGTAGGTGGCAGGGTGTACGCGTTGTACATAGAGAGATGTCAACCCGAATCAGGAACAACTCCGCCAATCAGAGCCTTTTGTCAAGATTATCAGAGCCTTGCAATAGAAAAATCAGAGCCCTCCGTTAGAAAAATCGGACGGCTCTGATTTCTTGGGGGCTGTAGACAAAGAAAAATAGTGCTTTGTACGAAGCAGAATAGTAGTAAGTACGAGTAGAATGGTGGCAAGTGCAGGGCGAGGAAAGTTTATTTTTGGGGTGGCAGTGGCAGAGGTTACTTGTAAACATGTACAACATCTTACGCCGAAAATGTACAATAATCCACACGAGGTCTCTGCCACTGCCACCCCAAAAATAAACTTTTTTCACCTGATTCGGTCACTTTGCAACAAGTCACACAGCCCTTTCCGGGGGAACGAACAGCCCTTTTCCGGAAAACACATAGTCGTTTCTGCGGAGAGGGCTGTGTGTTTTTCAGGAAAGGGACAGCCGTTTCTGACACTTCGGCTGTCCTTTTACCGAACATAGCCTTACGTATTCTTGGCTCCCTCGGAGATGAGGAGGAGTTTGTCACCTACCTGGAGATGTAGTGAACCGTTGGGGACGAGGAATTCTGTTCCGCGCTTGACTATCATTACGAGTGTCCCTTGGGGTAGGCTCATGTCCTTGAGGGTGTCCCCGTTGGCAATCATGGCTGGGGTGACGGTGATATCGGTAAGGTCTGTGTCAATCTCATCGGGGAGCTCTACTCCAAAGTCATTGCCTGTCTTCTCCATTGGTGCCGAGAGTCCTAGTTTGCGTGCAAAGAAGGGGAGTGTGGTGCCTTGCAGTATGAGGGAGAGCAATGTTATGAAGAATACGATGTTGAAAATCTGGTCGGCTCCCTCTACGTTTGCTACTACGGGGTAAGTGGCGAAGATGATGGGGACTGCACCGCGCAGGCCGACCCATGAAATGTAGAGTTTGGAGCGGGCGGTGATTTTATGGAAGGGTAGGAGGCATAGTGCGACGCTGAGTGGACGTCCGATGAGAATCATGAACCCAGCTATGAGCATAGCAACACACGCGACATCGAGCATCTCGCGTGGATTGACGAGTAGGCCCAAAAGGATGAACATGATAATTTGGAATAGCCATGTAAGCCCGTCGAAGAAGGTGGAAATCTCTTTCCTGTTGGCGATTTTAGAGTTTCCTATCATCATGCCGGAGATGTATACTGCGAGGTATCCGTTTCCTTTGAAGAGGTCGCAAACGGAGAATGTGAAGAACACCACTGCAAGCATGAATATAGGGTAGAGTGATTTGTTGTCGAGATTGAGCTTATTGATGATGTATACTGCTAATTTTCCAGTGCCGTAGCCAATGAGTCCGCCAAAGATGAATTGCTGAAGGAATGAGATAACAATTGCGCCTGCTCCGTTGCTTTCGGCGGTAATTAGTTGTATGAGCACGATGGTGAGCATATAGGCCATAGGGTCATTAGAACCACTCTCCAGTTCTAGCATGGGGCGAAGGTTGTGCTTGAGGTTCATCTTCTGCGAGCGGAGGATGGCAAACACGGATGCTGAGTCGGTTGATGACATCGTAGAGGCTAACAATAGGGAAGGGAGGAAAGTAAAATAAATATTACTCCATTGCATCCCCGATAGCCACCAAATGAAGATACCCGTGAAGACCGCTGTGAGGAGCACACCGACAGTGGATAGCACTAGACCTGGAGCCAGTACGGGTTTTATCTCATGAAACTTTGTGTCCATACCACCCGAGAAAAGAATGATGCAGAGTGCTATCATACCGACGAATTGGGCATCTTTCATGTCGTTGAACTGAATGCCCAGGCCGTCGCTGCCAAATAGCATACCGACAAGAAGGAAGAGAAGCAAGGTGGGTACACCGAAACGGGCGCTGGTCTTGCTTACTGCGATACTCACAAAAAGTAGGATGGAGCCTATGAGGAGTATGTTTCCTGAGGTAATCATGTTTTTTTAATTCTGAATTGTGAATTCTGAATTGTGAATTCTGAATTGTGGTTTATGATTTATCTTTTAACCATTAACCTTTAATCTTTAACTTTCAATTCCCTAGTTGGGAGTTATCCTTCGCGGACGAAGTCGAGCATCTCGAAGATTTCTTCGCGGCTTGCAGTGCGGTTGATGCGTATGTCGCCGATGTTGCCAAGCAAGGTGAAGCGTATTTCGTTTGCCACATTCTTCTTGTCGTGTTGCATGAGTTCGAATAGCTCATCATAATCCTGGCAAGTGAATGTAGGTGTACCGTATACCTCTTTTATATAGGAGAGAGTCTGCCTCAGCTTATCAGTGGGGAAACCTTCACGGATGTGCGAGAGGTATAGCTCGCCAATGAGCCCCCATGCTACTGCATAGCCATGCAGGCACGGAGTTTCTCGGCGCATCAGCAATGTCTCGTAGGCATGGCCGAGGGTGTGCCCCAGATTGAGTGCCTTGCGGATATGCTGCTCTGTCGGGTCTTGCTCTACGATATGCTCTTTCGTTCGGATGGATTCCATGATGAGTTGCTGAAGCTCTTCAAGATTAGGGTTGCTGAGATCAAAACGCATAAGTTGCGCCCAATGTTCTTCTGTGCTGATAAGTCCATGCTTGATCATCTCGGAAAATCCGGAGGCAAGGTTGGCTGCGTCCAGTGTTTGTAAGAAGGCAGCGCAAACAACTACGGCATCGGCAGGGCAAAAGGCTCCAATCTCGTTCTTCAATGAGTGCAGGTTGATACCCGTCTTTCCTCCCACGGCAGCGTCTACCATTGCGAGCAGTGTTGTAGGCATATTGATATAGTGTATGCCTCGTTTATAGGTTGCTGCTGCGAAGCCACCAAGGTCTGTGACCATGCCGCCACCGACATTTATCAAGAGCGAGTGGCGAGTGGCGCTGTGGCTTGACAGCTCCTCCCATACGTGGCAGAGCGTATTGATATGCTTGTTGTCATCTCCGGCAGGAATTGTGATATGGTGCGCACCACCTGCTACCTTGTCAATTAGGGGATAGCATAGCTTGGCTGTATGCTCATCGGTCAATATGAATAGGCGGTCGTGCTCTATCTCGTGGAGCAGCTCACTGAGCGTTTCGCTCAAATGATTGGTACTGATAATGCGTTGTTTTGTCATCTTCTTGGGTTATTATTCTACAAAATTAGTCTATTTTTTTTCTTGCGGGGAATGTTGTCTTGCTTTTGTTCTTGTTTTTAAACCTTTTTCATCTGGCCAAGTCATATAATCGTTAACTTTGCATAAAATTAGCAGAAAGAGTAATATAAATATTGGTATGAAGAAAGTAATGCTCCTGCTTGCTGTTGCGCTGTGTAGTGTCAGCGGTTCTTTTGCGCAGGACAAAAAGGTGAGAGTGACGGGTAATGTCACTGATTATGAAACGGCCGAGCCTGTAGGTATGGCCACGGTGCAGTTGCTGGCATTGCCAGACAGCAGTTTCCAGCTGGGTGCAACTACCGATGAAAAGGGACGCTTCGAGTTAGATGATCGTCTTCAGCTCGGTAACTATTTGGTGAAGGTCTCGTTTGTGGGCTATGGCGACGAGCACCGTACATTTACAGTGGCCGATGATACACGCCGTGTGCGCTTTGATTCTATTCGTCTCAAGACTGATGCTTTGCTGCTCAAGGAAGCCGTTATCGAGGCTCAGATGGCTCAAGTACAAGTCGTAGATGACACAGTAGTGTTCAACGCCGAGGCTTTCCGAGTGCCTGAAGGGTCTATGCTTGAGGAACTTATCCGTAAGCTCCCAGGCTATGAGGTTGGTGATGACGGCACAGTGACTTATAATGGCCAGACAGTGAGCAAGATTTTGGTCGATGGCAAGGAGTTCTTCTCAAACGACAAGTCGATAGCCATGAAGAACTTGCCTGCCAATATGGTCAAGAAGATTAAAAGCTATGAGAAGAAGAGCGATTTGGCCGAAGTTACCGGTATTGACGATGGTGAAGAGGAACTTGTGCTTGACCTCACGGTGAAGGACGATGCCAAGAAGGGTTGGTTCTCAAATATTGACTTAGGCTATGGACGCCCCACTCAGGAGACGGCCTACGATATCCATAATCTGTATACCGTGAAGGGTAGCGTGAACCGCTTTAAGGAGAATGAGTTCTATTCGGTGATTCTTTCTACAAACAACGTGAACGACAATGGCTTCCCCGGTGGCGGTGGTCGTGGCGGTCGTGGCGGTGGCAATGGAATGAACCAGAGCTCGATGGGCGGCTTTACCATGGCACGCAACTTCGGTGAAGAGATCAGGAAGAACAAGACTCGCTATTCGTTGGGTGGTAATGTACGCTTCTCGCACAGAGACTCCGATTCGCAGAGCATGACCGCTTCGGAGACCTTCTTGACGCAGGGTAGCAATAACTCGTTCTCAAATAGTACAAGCCGCTCGCTCAGCAACAGTCTGAGCTTGAATGCCGACATGCGTTTTGAGTGGAATCCCGATACGATGACCAACATTGTGTTCCGTCCCGGTGTGTCGCACTCTACATCAGGAAACTCTTCGGAAAACCTCTCGGCAACCTTCAATAAAGACCCCTATGCGGTGCTTGATGAGCACTTTGCTGATGAGGACTATGGACCTCTGGATTCTGCTTGGGTCGATGATAGTCGTATCAACTATGGTAACCGTCAGTCGGCAGGAGGCAGTGAGAATACTTCGGTAAACGGTAATATCCAGTTTAACCGCCGTTTCGGAAACGAGGGCCGTAACCTCACCCTGCGTATTGCTGGAGGCTACAATACAAGTGAGAGTTTCTCTAACTCGACCTCATTTACCCGTTTCTATCAGCGTAACGACAGTACATCTACTATTAATCGCTACAACACCACGCCATCGAAGAGCTACAATTATAATGCCCGTGCCATGTGGAGCGAACCCTTGTGGGATGCTACTTTCCTGCAGTTGAGCTATCAGTTTGACTATCGCTACAACGACAGCAAGCGTTCTACCTTTGACTTGCCCGACAACCTTGAATACTGGCAACTCCCTGATTGGATTCTTCCCGATGATTATGAGCGCTATTTGAGCGAGGAGCTTAGTCGTTTTGCTACGTATGAGAATTTTGACCACGACATTACTGCTCAGCTCCGCTTCATTCGCGAGAAGTATAACATGAATGTGGGTCTTACCCTCTTGCCTCAGCGCAGTAAGATGAACTATCAGTATATGGGGCATGATATTGATACCGTGCGCACCGTCTTCAACTTTACCCCCACGATGAACTTCCGCTATCGTTGGACCAAGCAGCGTAACCTTCAGATCAACTATCGTGGTCGCAGCAGTCAGCCCTCTATGACCGACCTTCTCCCCATCACCGATGACAGCAATCCGCTGAATATCACTATGGGTAACCCCGGATTGAAGCCTACGTTCAACAATAGCCTTAACGTGCGTTTCCGCGACTTCAATGTGGAGCGTCTGCAGAATATCTCGGCCAATATCGGTATGGGAAGCACGCTCAACAGCATTGTCAACAAAATTACCTATAATGAGGAGACGGGTGGACGCATCTCGCAGCCGACCAACCTTGATGGCTGGTGGAGCAACTGGAACGCCAATGCCGGCATAGCCTATAACACGGCACTTCCAAATCAGAACTACAAGGTGAGCTCATCTACCAATGCCCGATACAGCTATCAGGAGGGATATGTGCGTACCGCTACCACATCGGGCGAATTCCCCCTTGCTGCTACTCGCTCTATCAATCTCTCTGAGCGCCTGACCGGTACGTATCAGAATGATTGGTTTGAGATTACTTTGCATGGCTCGCTCAACTATAGCCGTGCCCGCAACAACTTGCAGCCCACGGCCAATCGCGATACCTATTCGTTCTCTTATGGACCGTCTACCAATATCAATCTACCTTGGTGGAACCTCAGAGTATCGTCAGATATAGGTATGAACAGCCGCCGAGGATATAGCGATCCCGAGTTCAATACGGATGAGCTTATCTGGAATGCGCAAATCTCGAAGAGCTTTCTGGCACAGAATGCGGCCACCGTGAGCGTGCAGTTCTACGACATCCTCGGCCAGCAGAGCAATGTGAGCCGTGTCATCAATGCCACCATGCGCAGCGATACGCAGTACAACACGGTGAACAGCTACTTCATGGTGCACTTCATCTACCGCCTTAACCTCTTTGGTGATAGAGATTCGCGCAGCGAGATGCGCGGTCGAGGTGGTGACCGCCCTGAGATGCCGATGGGTGGCGGTGACCGTCCTATGAGCGGCGGTTTTGGCGGTCCAGGCGGTGGTTTTGGTGGCCCCGGAGGCGGATTTGGCCCTATGTAAAGAAAAAAAATATAACTTTTTTTGATTTCTTTGCCAAAAATGCTTGCATTGTTTTGATTTTTACTATATTTGCATTCGTAATCAATAAATTGTAAAGGAAATGAAAGAACTTATTGCACAAATTCAGGAAAAGTATGCTGCTTATGCAGTAGATGCAGCTCTCCAGGCTGAAAAGGGAAACAAGGCTGCTGGTACACGCGCTCGTAAGGCTTCTCTCGAGATTGAGAAGTTGATGAAGGAGTTCCGCAAGGTTTCTTTGGAAGAGTCTAAGAAGTAATTTTACGCTTAGCAACATCAGGAAAAGGCCATTGATACTTATCGGTATCAGTGGTTTTTTTGTTTATATAGCCTGCGAAAAGGACTTTTTTAACAAAGAATGTTATATTTTACTGTTTAGAGGATAGAAAGTGAGATAGAATCACTACCTTTGATGTATCAAAAGTATTATCATGCTGACATTGGCCGACACATCAGGTTCCCTTTTCACTCTCATCCTTGAGGCTCTGTTCCTCATTGTTTGGGTAGGCACCATCATTGTGGTCATCACGGAGAACCGCAATCCGGTGAAGACGCTGGCTTGGGTAATGGTACTGGTGTTCCTGCCCGTGATAGGCTTTATCCTGTATATCTTCTTCGGCATGGACATGCGGCGTACGCGCATCATCGGTAAGCGTAGCCTCTCGAAGCTCTCTCAGAAACCCCTGCTCAACTTTGCCGACTATGCTGTGAGCACGCCTCCTGCTCCCTATGAGAAGTTGGTGAACATGATGAAGAGGGCCAGCTTTTCCTACCTGCTCGGCGACAATAAGGTGCAGGTGTTTGTCGACTTCCCGATGATGCTTCAGGATATGCTTCGCTCCATCGCGTCGGCCAAGCACCATATACATGTGCAGTTCTATATCTTTATGGACGATGCCGTGGGGCGTTTTCTGCGCGATGTGCTTATCGACAAGGCTCGACAGGGTGTCAAGGTGCGCCTGCTCTATGATGATGTGGGTTCGTGGAAAGCCAAGAACCGTTTCTTCCGCGAGATGAAGGAGGCAGGTATTGAGGTGTATCCATTCGGAGAGGTAAAGTTTGCCGCTCTCTCGCAGCGTGTCAACTACCGTAACCACCGCAAGGTTGTGATTGTCGATGGTGAGGTGGGCTATATCGGTGGGATGAATGTTGCCGAGCGCTACTACAAAGGTGTTTCGTGGGGGCAGTGGAGAGATACTCATCTGCGCATCGATGGTATGGCTGTCAATGCCCTGCAGATGTCGTTCTTCGTTGACTGGTACTATGCTACGCGCGAGCTTGTGAGCAATGCCGTTTATTTTCCCAAGGTGTCGCGTCAGGGCAATACCGATATGCAGATTGTCACCTCCTATCCGATGGGTGAGTGGAAGAGTATCATGCAGGGATTGTTGCAAGTGATAAGCCAGAGTCGCCGCTATCTCTATATACAGACTCCCTATTTCTTGCCTACCGAGCCTATCCTTATGGCCTTGCGCAATGCTGCTTTGGCCGGTGTGGATGTGCGCCTTATGGTGCCGCGTCGTGGCGATAGCTTGCTGGCAGATCTTGCATCGCATTCCTATTATAAGGAGGCGATGACGGCTGGAATCAAGATTTATCAGTACGAGGCGGGTTACCTGCACTCGAAGGTTGTCCTTGCCGATGATAATTTCGTCACCGTGGGCTCTACAAACATTGATTTCCGCAGCTTCGAGCATAACTTCGAGATCAATGCTTTCATCTATGACCCTGAGGTGGTGCGTGAGATGAAGCGTATCTTTATGTACGACTTGGAGCACTCAAAGCGTGTCGTTGTCTCTGAATGGAGAAAGCGGCCCTTGTGGAACCGCTTTTGGGAGTCTCTCGTCAGACTATTGTCTCCGTTGCTGTAATCACTCCTCCTTTGCCTCCAGGCTGAAGAAGCTGAAGTGTACGCTTCCGTATATGCGTTCCTGCATGAAGTGCGGGTGTGCGGCGAAGCTATGCTCCTTGCCATGCTCCAGTACGAGGAGGCCATCCGTGGCGAGTAGCCCGCCATTGAGGATGAGGTCGGGGAGCTCAGCCAGGCGGGGTAGGGCATAGGGAGGGTCGGCAAAGATGAGGTCGAAGCTCTCGTGGCACTTCTCTATGTAGCGGAACACGTCGGTGCGCAGGGGTAGCCAGTTGCTTTCCTGCAGCTGCTCCTTCACTTTATATATAAAGGAGTGATGTGATGGCTCACGCTCCACGGAGATGACGCGTCCGCAGCCTCGCGACACCAGCTCAAGGCTGATGCTGCCTGTGCCGGCAAAGAGGTCGAGCACGTTGGCACACTCCTCGAAGTCGATGAGGTTGGTGAGTACGTTGAAGAGGTTCTCTTTGGCAAAGTCTGTCGTGGGTCTTGCCTTGAAGGTGCGAGGCACCTCGAAGGTGCGTCGCTTATATTTTCCGCTGATTACTCGCATGCGATGAGGGCTTGAAGGTCAAACGGCATCTCGCCTATGCGTGCCAGCTCCGTGGAGTGGAACTCTTCGGCGGGACGTATGATGTGTATCTCTCTGATGAATCGCTCCAGCTCCTTGACGAGCGTCTTGGCATGGCGCGATGTGCCTACGAGGTGCATCGTATCGTCGGTTTGTGAGAGGCCGAGCATCTGCCAGCAGTTGAGCAGGAAGTACAGCGTGTCGGCAGTCTCGCGGGTCTTGAAGCTGTTGACTAAGATGGGTGCCCCATTGGCCATGCACAGCAGGTCGATGTGGCGGTTGTGTATCTGCACCAGGCAATAGCGCTGTGTATTGGCGTAGCTCTTCTCGGCTCCGAAGTCGATGAGCGGGCTTATCGAGGCGTGCAACTGTGCCTTGGGGTATCGTTCCGTGATGAACTGGTGTAGCTGCTGCTCCATGCCGAAGAGCACCACCACCTGTTCCTCGGCCACGAGGTTGTGCAGCACCACGGTGCTCTCCTTCGTCTGTGGGAAGTTCTGCAGATACAGCTCCCGCTCATACGATGTGGCGTAGTACTCCTTGGGCACAAGCGTGTAGGCTGTGTCGGCCACGAGGATATTGACCGTGGCATAGGTGTGCCGTAGCATCTCGGTATCCTGTATGGCCTTCTTGAGGTTGGCCGTGAGCGACATCATGGGGTCGATGGCGTAGGGCATATAGGCATATTGCTCCTCGGCCGACGGATTATGCACGGCAAAACAAAATCCATCCGTACTCAGACGGATGGATAATGTATATTGCTTGGTGTGGTTGAAGTCAATCACAGTACATTTTGAGTTTTTAAGTTTTTAAGTTTTTGAGGTTTTGAGTTTTTGAGGTTTTTCGTTACGTTTTTTACAAACTTGTCATCTCAATAACTTATCAACTTTAATCGTTACTCCCAGTTACCGGCGTTGTTGTTACCAACCTCGGCGTCACCTACCTTCAAGCCAGCGTAGCGGCCCAGCTCGTTCTGCAGGTCGATGAGGTTGTTGAGCTCGTCCTTGTTGATGCCTTCGAGGTAGGTACGATAGGGAGTCTTGGCCTCGAAGAGGTAGAGCTTGTTGCCTGACTTACTGCTTGAGTCGCAACCTGTGCGGAGCTCAAACTCGGCGCCATTACCGAAGGGTACATAGCGGAGTGAGTCGGCGTTGAAGCCTTTGGGATAGAGTGTGTCGAGAGCGAGTACCCACATGGTGTCGCGGCTGAAGATATACTCTTCTACTTCGCCCTTCTTGTTCAGTTTCACGAGACCAGCCTTCTCTACCTCTTGCCATTTCTTTTTAGCCTGTGAGGGCTTAGCCTTGCGTGCATCGTCGATAAGCTTCATGGCCTTAGCTTCGGTCAAGCCCTCCTCGAGCTGCTTGTCGGTAAGCTCGCCTACCTTCTTCACGAAGGGGAGGCTATCGTTCTTCACGAATGAGATAAGTTCGTCAAAGCTGTCAGTGTACTGACCCTTGTTGAGGTCGCGGAAGGCAACCTGTGCTGTACGGATATCAATCAAGCGTGCGATGATCTGCTTCTCTCTTGCCTCGCGCTCCTTGCCGAAGTTGATTGAACCCATAATACTGCCTACACAGATGTATGCGAGACCGCATACACATAGTAACAAAACAATATTTACTACTTTTTTCATGTTTATATGATTTATTTAATTAATTTCGTGCTGCAAAAGTAAAACAAATAGTTTGAAAATACTATTAATAATCGATTTTTTTCTTCTTTAGTGGATGATAAATAGTTTTCTAAGCGCGAAAATATGTGAAAACTTCGGTTTTCCTCCTACCGATGAGCAATTCGAGGCCATCAACCTGATGGGGCAGTTCCTCACGTCGCGTCGCGGCATGGAGCTTCTCCTGCTCCGTGGCTATGCCGGCACGGGCAAGACGACGCTCGTCGGTGCGCTGGTCAAGACGCTCGCCTCGCTCAAGCAGCCCGTAGTGCTCATGGCCCCCACGGGGCGTGCTGCCAAGGTCTTCTCCAGCTATTCGGGATGCCCAGCCTACACCATCCACAAGCGCATCTACCGCCAGAAGTCGATTACCGACGACAGCTCCTTCTCGCTCAATGTGAACCTCTCCAAGCACACGCTCTTCATCGTCGACGAGGCCTCCATGATAGCCAACGACGGCCTCTCCTCGTCGGTCTTCGGCACAGGGCGCCTGCTCGACGACCTCATCCAGTATGTCTACTCCGGCGAGGGCTGCCGCCTCATGCTCATGGGCGACACCGCCCAGCTGCCACCCGTAGGCGAGGAGGAGAGTCCTGCCCTCTCGCCCTCGCTCCTGCAGTCCTATGGCCTGCATGTCTTCGAGATGACGCTCACCCAGGTCATGCGCCAGCTCTCCGAGTCGGGCATCCTCTACAACGCCACCAAGATAAGGGAGCATCTGCATACCCTCCAGAATCCCTCCTTCGAGACCGAGCTTGAGCTGTCGCAACCTCCCTTCTCCCTCCCCCTTAGGGTGGGGCAGAGTGGGGCTTCTGACTCCTTCCCCGACGTACGCCGCATCACCGGCGACGAACTCATCGACTCCCTTGAGAGCTCCTATTCGCGCTGGGGAGCCGACGATTGCATGATTATATGCCGCTCAAACAAGCGTGCCAACATCTACAACCAAGGCATCCGCAACCGCATCCTCTACCGCGATGAGGAACTCACCTCGGGCGACCGCCTCATGATTGTTAAGAACAACTATTATTGGATTGAACGCGTTGCCCGCGAGGAGCGACAGCCTCAGCCCCTCTCCTTCATCGCCAATGGCGACATTGCCGTGGTGCGCCGTGTGCGCCGCACGCGCGAGCTCTATGGCTTCCGCTATGCCGATGTGCTCCTCCGCTTCCCCGACTACGACGACTACGAGCTCGAGGCCACCGTCCTGCTCGACACGCTGCACTCCGAGTCGCCCGCCCTCACCCGCGAGGAGAGCAATCGCCTCTTCGAGGCCGTCATGGACGACTATGCCCACATCTCCCAGAAGAAGGAGCGCTATCAGCAGTTGCGCCTCGACCCTCACTTCAACGCCCTGCAGGTCAAGTATGCCTATGCCGTCACCTGCCACAAGGCGCAGGGCGGACAGTGGAGCTGCATCTACCTCGACCAGGGCTACCTCCCGCCCGACCTCTCTGCCATCGACTACTACCGCTGGCTCTACACCGCCTTCACCCGCGCCACCGAGCAAGTCTACCTCGTCAACTGGCCTGTCGATGCGAAGGAGTAGCGCCCGCCGAGCCGGGTTTACAGGATTCTCGTGTGCTGTCTTTCACGAACGTACCAACACGAATGCGCCCTGCTTCGCAGCAGAGCGCACCCAATGAATTTATTAACCTAAAATAAAAAACATATATTTGTTACGGTTCGCCAAGGTACTTGAGGATGGTGAATGCTACTTTCCCGTTTTCACTTTTAACTTTTCAGTTTGTCCGCTCAGCTTGGGAGTTTAGTGAGCAGACAGCGAACAACCGACGCTGCAAGCGAGAGCAGAGCCAAGCTTGCTTGAGCTCTGCCGAGCCGCGAGGAGGCAAAGAGCCAAAGGCTCTTAACGCTGACTGCCCTATAAAAATAGTTATTCTTTTGCCGTGACACTCCAGGTGCCATCCTCGTTTGGGGTTACAGTATAATTCTCAGTATCCACATAAGCCGAAGGGTCGTGGGAGAAGGTGCCGCCTGTAACGGTGGCCACACATCTTTCACTAAAATAGAAAATCTCAGTTCCGCCGCTTACCTTTGCCGTGCCGGTGATAGTAATACTTCCGGTTGTCATATGTACTGCTCTTTTACTTCCGTAGATTTCTCCACCGGTGACGAGTATTTTGCTATTTGGACCGTTGCTCTGGAGAGGATAACCATCCCCGCCATCGCTTTCATCGCTTATAAGCGAGCCTCCTGTCATGGTAAAGTTACCGTTTACCAACACATCCCTCACCTTACCGCTTTCCAGAATAAGTGTGCTATAACTATTCGAGATTCTAAGCGCTACAACAGTCCCTTGGATATAGCCATCGTCCTTGCTGTCACGAATTGTTAATTCGGCAGCAGAAGCGTAGTCAAGAGTAATTCTCCAATCGTCAACAGTAGAAGTGAGGGTACATCCGTTCTGATCAAGAGTCAAGCCCTTAGCGGTGAGCTTGATATCTTCCGAACAAGTTGCATCTCCAAGCAAAGTCAGTATGGTGTTGTCTGTCCAACCGGCAACAGCATCGGCAAAGGTGGAATATGTCGTATAAGTCACCGAGCCTGCCATCAGATTGCCATTGGTTACGGCTCCTTCCGTTTTCACTTCGCTGATAGCCGAAATGACTGCAGCGTGCATTCCATCAGACAGGTAACCATCGATGGTGACAGAGGTTACACCTTCCTGTGAAAGTTTAGTCTTCACAGCTTCTTGAAGTTCTGAGACTGAAGTATAAGGTGTGCCGTCAATACTTGGAATCACTTCCTCCGCCTCACCGTCATCGAGAGTACCGGCTTCAGTCCACGTCTGTATGCTAACGCTGCTGATTTCCGCTTTGTCCTTACCCACTTTCATGCCGATTATGTAATGCTTGCCGCTGGCCAAGGCAGCGCCCAACGAAGCGGTGGCGGTGAATATGCGTTCGCTGTTCATCTCTATGCACAAGGCAAGTGAAGTGGCGTCCTCGTTAGGCAAGGCATAGCCGATGTAGCTGGAGCCATCGACATACAAGGCGATGTTCGCATTTGTTCCGTAATTGGTGAGCGTGAAACCCGGAAGAGTCCAATCGGCAGTGCGGGGCGCGTTCATCAGGGAGATGCTTTTTACATTGTCGCCCCCAATCTCTGTACCTGTAGCCTGTATGTTGACCGTCACCTTGGCCATCAAGTGGTTCAGTGCGATGGTGGCAGGGTTGCTGCTCAGTGGATCATATTGGCCATAAAGGTAGTCGAAGTCCTCGTAATCCTCACTGTATGCTTCGGGGAGGCTGATGCTGTACACATTACCAGTGCCCAAATTCTCGTTATAAGGATAGTAGGCGGCTA
>JAFTVE010000026.1 GCA_017465905.1 Bacteroidaceae bacterium
CAACAGTTAATTTGCGCACACACATCAGGGCATGAAATGTTCATATATAAAAACTCTTATTTTTGTATTAGATATACTACGTATATATAATACTTAAATAAGCCCTATTATTATAGGCGGCGACGAAAACGAAAAAAGGGGTGACAGAGCAAATTAACTGTTGACTGTTTACTGTTGACCGCCCTGTTTCCAGTACAGGATGCCCCGCGAGTGGCGACCCCGAAGTTTTCCCACACCTACAAACTACTTTTCGAGCACCTACGAGCGCCGCGCCGCGCACCTGCGCTAAAAATTTATTTCACTGAAATAAAGGCGCTTGCGCAAATTCTTTTGCAGTCTGTTGCAATCTTTTGCAGTCTGTTGCATTAAGTCGAAACTTGTCGGAAGGATATTGTACCTTTGCGTATCATTTGATGGGCACGCGTTCTTTGACTTTGTTGATACACAAAAACAATAAATCTCTTTCCCCTCCTGCCGCAGGAGTTGTCAATATATAGCCTTCGCCACCTGCTTCACGCTATCTGTGGCTGCCATGGCATAGAAGTGTATGCTGGGCACGCCGTGGGCGATGAGTTCGCGGCACTGGGCGGTGCACCACTCGATGCCTACCTGGCGCACTTCGTCGTCGCTCTTGCAGCGCAGCACCTCGGTGGCCAGGGCTTGCGGGATGTCTACCTTGAAGGTCTTGGGGATGATGCTCAGCTGGCGGGCGGTCTTCAAGGGTTTGATGCCGGGGATGATGGGGATGGTGATGCCCTCGGCACGGGCACGCTCGACGAAGCGGAAGTAGCGGTCGTTGTCGTAGAAGAGCTGGGTGACGGCATACTGGGCACCGGCCTTGACCTTCTCGCGCAGCCAGTAGAGGTCCATATCCATGTTGGGCGACTCCTCGTGCTTCTCGGGGTAGCAGGCTACGCCGTAGGTGAAGGGTTGGCCGGGCTCCTTGATGGGCGAGCCGTCGATGAAGTAGCCCTCGTTGAAGCGGTTGACCTGTGCCTGCAGCTCTATGGCGTGGCTGTAGCCGTTGCCGGTGGGGGTGAACAGGGACTCGTGCTTGGCCTTGTCGCCACGCAGGAGCAGCAGGTCGGTGATGCCGAGGAACTGGAGGTCGAGCAGCACATACTCGGTCTCTTCACGGGTGAAGCCGCTACAGAGTATGTGGGGCACGACGGGGATGTCGTACCTGTTCTTGATGGCGGCGGCCACGGCCACGGTGCCGGGGCGGCGGCGCAGCGATACCTTATGGAAGACACCCTCGGGCGACTCCTGGTATACGTATTCGCTTCGGTGGGTGGTGATATTGATGTAGCGGGGGTTGAACTCGCGCAGCTCGTCGATGGTGCGGAACAGGCTGTTGATGCCTGTGCCCTTGAGCGGGGGCAGCACTTCGAAGGAGAAGGCGGTGCCGTTGCCGGTGGTGATGGAGTCTATGACGGACATGGGTTGTGAGTTATGAGTTATGAGTTGTGAGTTTCCATTGCAAAGGTAATGAAATTTACACATTTCTATTGAGTTATTCGGGAAAATGTCTTAACTTTGTCCCGAGAAAGTATGAGTATTCACTAAAACCATGATAAAAAACGTATGAAAAAGAAAATCTCACTATTGGTAATGTTTGTTTTATGCGTGTGTGGCATGCGCGCGCAGTATGTGGCTCCCTCGGAGGGAGTGTTCCGTATCGTCAACGTAGAGTATGGAGCTGCGATGTCGGAGAATTTCGTGAGCGGCAAACTGCAGTGTGCGGCCGTCGGGGATGCCGATGACTATGAACAGATGTGGTTGCTGAAAAAGAGTGGCGATTATTACACTATCCAGAACGTATTTACCGGAGCCTATGTGCAGACAGGGAATTCGGGCACCGAGGTCCCCTATTGGACTGGTAAGGACCCCAAGAACTTTCATATAGTGGCGAATCTCAACTGGGGTGGCTATAATATTTGGGATACTGGCTTGGGAGCGGCACAAGGTCTGCATAGCAAAGGTGCCGAAGGCAATATCGTGCGCTGGACAACTGAGGCACAAAAGGCTGCGTCGGAGTGGCAGTTCGTAAGTATTGACATCACCGATGAAGATATGGCCAAGGCGCGCGCTGCCTTTGCAGAGTTTGCCAATGCGCGGGCTAACGAGAATGCCTATGCCGAGGCGTTGGCTACCGTATTTGAAGATGTTGCATGCACCGTGCTCAAGGGCGAATATGCCTCCATGGAGGATGAGGCGCTGCGCGATGCCTTGACGGCCAAGAACCTGCCTACGGAACTTGTGGAGATGGCCGTGAAGGTGAAGAACGACAGCTGGGGAGAACCCAACGAGAAGGCAGGAAAGCCTGACTGGGACGGCCAGTATGCCAAGAAGTTCCGTGTGCAGCTCGTTGAACCTTATAGCATTGCCGGAGAGATTACCTCGTGGTTTGGTCATAATGCACATACCAATATGGACAATCCCACCGGACTCTACATGAACAAGTGTCAGGTAGCCTATGTCATGGTGGAAGGCGAAATCAAGGAAGGCGCCGAATTGTGGGCTTGCTGGATTAATGGACACAGCAAAATGCCCAACTACAACAATGGCTATTCCAACGGTGTGCGTCTGCATAGCGGATTGAATGTCGTTCCCTTTGGCACCGATGGCAGTGCCCTCTACATCAACTATCTGGTGCATACCTATAACCCCTCAACAAAGACCTTCCCGCGAAAGTTGGGCGACTATGATGACCTCAAGGTACATGTCGAGGGTGGATATATCAACGGCTACTACAATGCGCATGGCGACGCACTCTACAAGGCCGATACCGATGCCGACTGGGTATACTATGAGGAGCGTGCCAACCTGCGCAACATCACCATCCTGGGCAAGCTGCAGATATTGCAGTTTGAACTCAACGATGTGACCGTCACCGAGGACAACGGCAATACATGGACCGAGAGGGGACTGGCCAAGCTCTTCCCCGAAGAACTGCCTGCCAGCCTGCCCGAGAACCAGCGCATCAATGCCATCGTGGAGGCATGGGACCGTATCATGCTGATAGAGAAGATGACGATGGGCTTGGTGAGCAAGGAGGTGGCCGACTCGATGAACCTGCTCTATCCCCGATGGGACGGCGCCTGGGAAAACAAGGCCGAGATGTATGACTACGAAGGATACTATGACTACTGCGAAGGACGCAACTATGCCGACTACTACAACCACCACGGATTGGCATTCGGTACCGTGTCAGGCTATATGTATGGCAGCTGGGACCATTGCGGATACCATATCAACACCACACCGAGTGTGCTGACACAGATTGCAACAGAGGCTGGCCCGACATGGGGACCTGCCCACGAAATTGGTCACCAGCATCAGGGACTCCTCACCGTGAACGGACTCACCGAGGTAACCAACAACCTGTTCTCAAACATTGCCGTGTGGTATATGGGCATGGGCACCTCGCGTGTGAACGGCTCGGAGGGTAGTCTTCCCAAGGTGTACGACAACTTCAAGGCAGGGGGCGACTTCTTCGGCAACAACATCTGGGCACTCACGCAGATGTACTACCGCCTGTGGCTCTACTATCACCGTGCAGGCAACGACACACAGTTCTACCCCAAACTCTTCGAACTGCTGCGCCACAACCCCATGTCGGGCGGATACTACCAGCAGGGCAAGACCACTATCCTTCATTTCTATCAGATGTGTTGCGAGGCAGCTCAGGAAGACCTCACCGAATTTTTCCGCGCATACGGATTCTTCCGTGTCATGAACAATCGTTTCGTGGGTGACTACTCCAACTCTGAGTATACCCAGTCGCAAGCCGATATCGATGCTGCCATTGCGGCCGTCAAGGCAAAGGGCTATCCCGTAAACAACAAACCCCTCTTCATCAACGACTGTACTCCCGAGGCAACCTATAGCCACGACGGAAAGACTCAGCGCAGCTACTGGGACGGAGGGTCTACCACAAATGGCTCCAATGCCGAGTTAGGCTCGTACATATCCTTTATCTCGGGAGACACGATTACTGGACGATATGTATACTCGCTTACGGACGATCGTCTCACCATTGGAAGCGGTGAACATGCAGTGGGCTTTGCCATCTATGGCAAGGAGGGTGAGATTGTGGCATTCTCGAACCACCATACCTTCACTGTCACTGATGAGGTAGCAGCATTGATTCGTGCCGATGAGGCTACCATTATGGCGATAGCAGGTACGGGTGCCGACATGAAGGTCGTGTCAAAAGCACAGGGAGGCACTGAAGCAGAGCAATTGCAAGCACTCAAGAATGCGCTCGCTGAGGCTAACGACATCCTCTCAATGTCGGACGACACGGGCACCAACGTGGGCTATTTCAAGAGCAACTATCTGGGCGCCTTGACCGCTCTTGTACGTGCAGCCGAGGAGGCAAGAGACAATAAGGACGCGTCCGTACACTCATACGGCGAGTGGGCTATCGTACTTGAGAAGGCCGTGATGGCAATCCGTGAGAGGAGCGAAGCCAAGGTTCCTCTCTACACCGATGACTACTACGCCCTCAATAGCGTACGCCATAAGAATACCTCTATGGAGTTCTCTACAGCAGGCCTTAAGGTGACATTCTCCGCACCGGCCGAGAACACCAAGAAGCAATGGATATTTGTTCCTACAGAGGCCCCCAATCAATACTACCTGCGCAACCTCGAGACAGGCATGTATGTGTCGTCCGTCAATCCGGGAGTGCGCGTGAAGGCGGCGGCTACGGATGTCAAGGATGCCATCGCCTTCAACCTGATCGAGGACGATCCCGCGGTATTCCTCTTGCAGAGCGTAAGCAATACCTCCTTGTATCTGGCATGCGATAATAGTAAGAATGTGTTTGCTACGGATGAAGTATCCTCGGTGGCTCATTGGGCTATATCTTCCGTAGTCGACAACCATAGCGCCATCATAAAGGCGAAGCTTGAGACCCTGTTGGGTATGGTGGACATTACCCTGAACGAGCTTATCGCCTCTTCGGAGCCTGAGTTGAAGCTGCATGATGATATCACCATCCTTGATGAGCAACTGATTGAATACATCGTAACTTTGCGTACCGCCTGTGCGGCTGCCCGCAAGGCTATTGAGGATGGATATGCCTACCTTGATGAAATGTACGCGGATGTAGACGAAGCACATAATCAAGTGAAGGCGGCTTACCAGAAGGCACTGACATTGCCTGAGGCAACTACAGGAAGCGAAGTGATGTGCTACTATCTGCAATGCCTCGATACCGAGGCCTACGCTTATGCCTATGAAGGCTCAGGACGCTACAATGGAGCACTCCGCACAGGTGAGCTGACCGATGAGCATAGCTACAGATTCTATCTGCGCCCGGGCGATGCTGAGGGGCAGTACTACATATTTAATTGGCATACGGGCAAGGCTGCTGGCATTAGCGGACGTTACATCTACGTCAACGGCTCGGCCGATGCAGAGCCCTTCACCATCAGCGTCGCTACAGAGGGGTACGGATATGTTATCAGCACTGCAGAGGGCATGTGGAACGTTCAGACATCTGAGAATGGTTATGTTCAGTTCACCTCAAAGCCTGCCATGTGGCTGCTTGTGCCTATAGGCAAGTACGACACTACAGGTATCGTTACGCCCGAACTTCCGACAGACGGTATCTACTACGACCTGCTGGGCCGTCCGGTAGAGAAACCTACAACAGGTATCTATATCTGCAATGGACGTAAGGTGATTGTGAAGTAAGAGATACGAGTAATGATAAGAGGCGGGTGACAATATCGGTTTGTCATCCGCCCCTTCTTTTATATGAGTAACTGTTTGGGACGAGAGTCCTATCGCTCAATCTTCACGATTCTGCTTCCGTCGGCCTGCTCTTCAATATTGACGCGCACAGTATCTTCGGGGAGCAGCTCCTCTATGAGTTCGGGCCACTCGATGAAGCAGAGGCCACGTCCGTAGAAATAATCTTCGTAGCCCATGTCATAGACCTCGGCCAGACGCTTGATGCGGTAGAAGTCGAAGTGGTAGATGGGGCGGCCAGAGGGAGTGTCATACTCATTCACGATGGCGAATGTGGGCGAGTTCACGGTGTCGGTGACGCCCATGGCTTCACACAGGGCTTTCACAAAGGTGGTCTTGCCGGCACCCATCGTACCGTAGAAAGCAAAGATGCGGCTTTCGCCCATCTGAGCAATAAACTCTTGTGCTGCAGATGCAAGGCTGGAAATGTCTTTTATCGTGATTGTCATCGTTTCTTAGGAATTAGTGTTATCAAAGGTACTATCATCTCTTCCATGGAGATGCCCCCGTGCTGGAAGGTGTCGCGGTAGTACGATACGTAGTGGTTGTAGTTGTTGGGGTAGGCGAAGAAGTTGTCGCCCCATGCAAAGATATACGCCGTGCTCACGTTGGGCGAGGGAAGGAATACCTTGCGGGGATCCTTGATCTCGTACACTTCACGCGCATTATAACTGAGGTTCTTGCCTAGCTTGTAGCGCAGGTTGGTATTGACGTTGCGGTCGCCCACCACCTTGACGGGATTGTTCACGCGTATGCTCCCGTGGTCGGTCGTGATAATCACCTTGTAGTCGCCTTCGGCAAACAGGGTGAACAGTTCGCGCAAGGGCGAGTGGCGGAACCACGTCGTTGTCACCGAGCGGTAGGCGGCTTCGTCAGCGGCGAGTTCGCGTAGGGTTTTCGACTCTGTACGGGCATGGCTGAGCAGGTCGATGAAGTTGACTACCACCACGTTGAGGTCATAGTTCGCAAATTGGTGGAATTGAGATACCAGCCGCTCTGCCCCCTGTGCATCATTGATTTTGTGATACGAGAAGGTGTCGCGACGGCGGTAGCGGTCAATCTGTGTCTGTATGAGTGGTGCCTCATTGAGATTCTTTCCCTCTTCCTCATCCTCGTCGACCCATAGCTCGGGAAACATCTCGGCTATCTTGTTGGGCATGAGACCCGAGAAAATGGCATTGCGGGCATATTGTGTGGCGGTCGGCAGGATGCTGTAGTAGAGCTCCTCGTCGAAGGCAAACTCGCCACTCAGCTCATGGCTGATGACCTTCCACTGATCGTAGCGGAAGTTGTCGAACACGATGAGCACCACTTTCTCCTTCTGGTCTAGCAGAGGAAAGATGCGGTCGCGGAAGAGGTGAGGGGAGAGTAAGGGATGCCCTTCTCCCTGCCCCTCCCGGGGAGGGATGATTGATGTGGTGCGAGGACCGGAAGCTCCCCCTCGGGGGGAGTTGAGGGAACTGAACCATCCCTCATAGTTTCGCCTTATATATTTGGCAAAGAGGTTGTTGGCCTCCTCTTTTTGCACGCGTAGCATTTCGCTCATGTTGTTGTCGGCATGCTCCAACTCCAGCTCCCAGTGTACGAGCGTCTTGTACACCTCTACCCAATCGTTGTATGTGGAGGCATCATTGATTTGCATGGCTATGCGCCCCATGTTTTGCTGGTAGTTGGTGTTGGTTGTTTCGGTGATGATATCTTTCTTGTGGATATTCTTCTTCAGTGCCAGCAGTATCTGGTTGGGGTTGACGGGCTTGATGAGGTAGTCGGCTATCTTGGCCCCGATGGCCTGGTTCATGATGTTCTCCTCTTCGCTCTTGGTCACCATCACCACGGGCACGGTGGGCTGTATCTCCTTGATGAGTGATAGCGTCTCCAGCCCCGTGAGGCCCGGCATGTTCTCGTCGAGCAGGATGAGGTCGTAGCTTCGCTCGCGGCAACGGTCGAGTGCGTCGCGTCCATTGGTGGCAGTATCTATCTCATACCCCTTCCCCTTGAGGAAGAGGATATGAGCACGCAGGAGCTCTATCTCGTCGTCAATCCAAAGTAGTGTGCCATTCTTAGCCATAATTCTCTGTTTTTGGTTATTGTAAGGACTATTATGATGAGTGTTGGGGCTATGCACTACAACTGCATTTTGTATACGTTGGTCTCTTTAGACTCAAACCCCACCGAGCGGTATAGCGCATTGGCTGCCACACGCTTGGGTTTGGAGGTCAGCATGAGTACCTGTATGCCACGCTCTCGGGCAAGCCCTATGGCATAGTCTACAAGCTTGCGCCCCAGTGCCTTGCCACGATAAGCCTCGTCCACCACCACATCCTCAATCCAACCCCTTTTGCCTGTGGGGCTCATGCAGGTGTTCAGCGTGAGCATCCCCACCACTTGTGCCTGATTGTCTACCAACAGACAAAGGTCGCTGCTGGGGTCTTCCACAAGCGTGTGGTACATCTCGGGTGTCAAGGTGATGCAGCGTGTGGTGAGTTGCGCGAGCAGGCACACCACGCCTTGGTAATGCTGTTTGTCAAAGGCAGTAGGGACAATAATCGTGAACTCTTCCATAATTTCCTTGCATTTACCTTGCGAAGATACGAATTTATCGGCAAAAGCATACGTTTATTTATGGTAAAAGTTCATAAATACTCGTATGTATAGAAGTAGTGACGTTGTGTGTTACTCGAATATCACCTCGTCCAGCGTGTTGTCTTCTTCCTTGATGTTGGGTAGGTTGGTGAAGTTTTCCTCGTAGAACTGAGTGTACTCGTCGATGCTGTAGTACTTGAGCAGTAGCTCCATGTTCTCGTCAGAGATGATCAGGGCGCGTATGCCACTGAGCTTGGTTGCCATCACGGGGTCGGCATAGAGCGTATGCATATACTGGTATGCTTCATCGAAGCTTATCAGTCCCTTTACGTGGAGCATGCCGATGCCGCCCTGTTTGGTGATGCTGATGTCGAAATTGCGCACCATGAATTTGCCGAAGTTGTAGCGGGCTACCTCGAAGAGCAGCTGGTTCTCGTTCAGTGTACCCTCCTCGAAGGCCAGCACGAAGTTGTAGGGAGCCAGTCTCTCTGTGCTGAAGGGCTTGCGCAGGCTGTCGGCTACTATGGCCTCACTGCTTGTGGCCAAACGACGGCTCCATATACTGCCCAGGGTACCCGAGGTGAGCAGTCGGCCCTCCTGCATGCCTTGTGCGATGAGGCCGGCCAGTTCGCTGATTTCGTTCTGAGGATACTTACTCACAATCTCCTTCAGTTGGTCGAGGAACGAGGATTGATTGCCTTGTTGGAGGTCGCTCATGGCGTTGAGGAACATGAACTTGGGTCGGTGAGTGCCGAGCGGGTACTTCTCACCCGACAGGGTGGCGTTGGCCTCTACCTCGCTATGGCGTCCGTCCATGTAGGCAATGTAGGTAGCAGCATAGAGCGAGTCTTCGATGTGCTTGCCATGAATGGCGTTGATGGCATAGTCGGGGTCACTGATGGTGAGCGTGTAGTCGCTATAGGGGAACTCGGTGAGCAGTAGCTGGCGATAGCGCTCGGCATCGTCCCAGCGCTTCCAGCGCGAGTACATGAGATACATGTTGTAGTATAGCTCATCGGTGCGGTCAAAGTCGGGGAACTGCGTGTTGAGGCGGTTCAGTGTGCGTTCGGCAAGGCCAAAGTCCTCGAGCTTGTCCTTGTAGATGATGCCGGCATTGAAGAGCGCCTCCTGCAGGATGGAGTTCGACTCCGCCATCTGCTCCTCGCTGAAGGGTATCTGTTGCAGATAGTACATGGGGTCGTGTGGGTCGGTCACGAGGCTATTGGGCAGGGCCACGGCCGTGCTGTCCGAAGCGATGGAGTCGGCACCCTCGGTAAACTCTTCGCCTTCCTCCTCGTCGTAGTTGACCCCTTCGTAGGTCTCGTCGGCCAGTACCGACTTGTTGGCGCGGCGCCAGTTGTCCTCCAGCTTGCGGCGTCCCCACTTCTGCTGGAAGTCCTTCTTACCCTGTGCCACGAGCTGCGTGTTGTAGAAGTACCAAGATTTGTCATTCGTGTTCATCGCTCCGGGCGTGTTCATCTGTGGCCCCTTGGCCTGTGCTGCGCCCAGTGCCTCCTCGCGTTGGGCCATCAGGGCAGCCTCCTCCTCAGCCTTCTTGGCCTCTTCCTCTTGGCGGATGACCTCGGCGATGATGTTCTCTATCACTTTGTTGAGCTCTGCTTCGGGCAATGAGGCAAGGTGCTGCAGGCTGTCCTGCAGGTCGATGGCCACGGTGTGCTCAACCAGTTCGTCGAGTATCGAGGATCGGAGGTTTACCATATCATAGTCCTTATGCTCCTTGTCCACCAGTCCTATAGCCTCGCCATAGCAGCGCTGTGCATCCACATATTTGGCTTGATTCCAATAGATCTGTCCCAGCTGTAGCAACAGGATGCCCTTCTCTATGCCGTTGCGGGTGCTCAGCTTGGCACCCTCCTCATACTCCTTCACGGCATTCACCGTGTCGCGTTGTGCCAGGTAGATGTTTCCCATGGCGTAGTGCACCTGATCCAGGTAGTCCTTGTTGTTGGGGTCCTTGCCCATGCGTTTCAGCGTCTTCAGCATCTTGGGCGCATTGCTTCCGCTCACTGTCTCGGTCTGCTGTATGCGGGCGTTGAACTCCAACTCATAGGGCGGGTTCTGCTTGATGGCCTTGTCGAATGCTTCGTAGGCTTGCTGCTTGTTCCCCAGGTGCTTGTGTATCTGTCCCAGGAGGTAATACTCGCGTGTCTTTTGCTTCTTGGTGCGTCCCGGACGCTTCACCGCCTTTTCAAGGTAGGGCAATGCCTCGTCAAAGCGTTCCTGGCGTAGCAGGTGCGAGGCCATGATGGCATCGTACTCCTCGGCTAGCTGATAGGGTATGCTGTCGCGTCCCACCTGAGCGAGCAGATTGTCGGCCTCATAGTTCCACTCCAACTCGGCGTAGCACTGCGCCATGCGCATGCGTGCCTCGGCCACAATCTTGGGATCCTCGCTGTAGAGACGGGTGATGTAGGAGAAGGTGCTGGCAGCTTCCAAAAACTCTCCCTTGTGGAACTGTGCCTTGCCCATGAGCATCCACGCATTATGAAGGAAGGGGTTATACTCCTTCTTGGCATACCATAGTTTGTCCTCTTCGGTAAGTGTGCGTCCCACCTTCTTCTTGGGTTTCTGCTTGATGGAGTGCAGCTTGATGGCCTTCTGCGACTTCTCTATCGCCTTGTCAAAGCTGCCACCTCCTGTGCTGCGCGTACTCTCCTTGCTGACGGGGAAGAGCGGGATTATCTCCATGTAGTTGTCCTTATGTGATTTCTCCTGCGCCGATACACCCTCCTTGTAGGCCTCGTGTCCGTTGTGATAGACGTTGAAGCGGGTTACAAACGCCTGATAGAACCGCGATTGGGCCGTGTTCACCTTCGTGGAGCCGCATGACGATAGCATGAACAGCACCAGCATCATTGCCAGCGTATGTGTATACCTCTTGTGCATAATCAATTTAAAAACTGATTTTTGCCCGCTTTATTGTGGTAGCGTGGAGGATTCTTCCCGATTATCGCCCCATGAGCATGAACAGTTCGTCCTTCAGCGCATCGGGCAAGGCCACCTCGCGCAGCTCAAGGCTCTTGAGCCAGTCGTCAATCTCTTTGGGATCCATTGTGTAGAGCACTTCGCGGAACTCCTCCACAGCCTTGTCATCATATTCGTCCGATGCCGTGCCGCGATAGGCATCCAGCTCCTCATCGTCGAAATACTCGATGTCGGTGCGCAAGGCCCGCTTTATCTTGCCCTTTTCGCACACCTCATGCTCGCCGCAGCATTCGTCATCATCATCGTCGTCGGTGGCCGCTTCAGGCTCGGGCGACACGGTGGTCACTACCTCTCCCGCTTCTGCTGTAGGGGGTATGGCGGCATCGCCATTCTTCTTCCTAAAGATTTGTCCTACCAGTGACAGCCCCACAAGGGCTGCCAGGAAAATTGCACTGTATATTGCTATGCTCATGTTGGTTGATAGTTTATGGTTGATAGTTTATGGGTTATGGTTGAGGGTTGAGAGAACATCCGGATGGCAACTCCTAACTCCTAATTCACATAAGTCTTCCCAGAATCCCGGGTACGACTTGGATACCACCTCGGGGTTCTCTATCGTCAGCCCCTCGTGGCACAGGGCTGCCGGAGCAAAGGCCATGGCCATGCGGTGGTCATCATAGGTCGCTATCGTGGGTGACGCTGAAGGTTCGGTACGCTCCCCATCCCACACGAGTCGCTTGTCGCCTTCGGCGCGGAGCACGTAGCCCAGCTTGCGCAGCTCGGTGATGAGAGCAGCCACGCGGTCGGTCTCCTTGATGCGCAGGCTGTGTATGCCCTCGAACGTGAAGGGCACGCCCAGCAGGCAGCAGGTCACGGCCAATGTCTGCGCTATGTCGGGGCAATGGGTGAAGTCCATCTTCAATTCTGAATTCTGAGTTCTCAATTCTGAATTGACCAATCTTGCCCCCCCCTCTATATACTCCGTCGTCACGCCCAGTGGCTCAAACATCTCTGCCACCACACGGTCGCCCTGCTTGCTGTTGGCAGTGAGTCCGTTTAGCTGTATCTTCACCTCGTGTCCGCAGTGTGCCGCTATGGCTGCCAGCTCGTACCAATACGATGCGCTGCTCCAGTCGCCCTCCACGGTGAGGGGGCGGTCCTCATAGCCTCCCGGTGCAATGCGTATCGTCTGTCCATCGCACCACTCGGCCGTAGCGCCATAGTGACGCATCAGGTCCAGCGTCAGTTCTATATAGGTGCGCGAGGCTATGGCTCCCTTGAGGTGCAGCGTCAGCCCCTCGGCAAGGCACGGCCCTATCATCAGCAGGGCCGAGATGTATTGCGAGCTGACGCTCGCCTCTATCTCCACCTCTCCGCCCCAGAGGCTCTTTTCCTTGATGCGCAGTGGAGGGTATCCCTCGTTGTTCACATAGCTGATGTCGGCTCCCAATGTGCGCAGTGCCTCCACAAGTATCCCTATGGGGCGCTGTTGCATCCGCTTGCTTCCTGTCAGCACCGTCTCGCCTGATGTAATGGCCAGATAAGCCGTGAGGAAGCGCATGGCAGTGCCTGTGGCACCGATGTCGATGATCGCAGCCCCAGCCCGCTTGTCGGCAATGCCCTGTTGCATGTGTTCCGTATCGTCGCACACGGCAAGGCGCTCTATGGTGTAGTGCTGCTCAGGACACAGTGCCTGAATCAGCAATGCACGGTTGCTGATGCTCTTTGAGGTCGGAGGCGTCACGTCCGCCACCAGCTTTTTTTGTTCTTTCAATGTCGATTGCATCTGTTTTGCTCCTCTATTTTCGACAAAATTAGCAATTTTATGCTCAAAATGCGAAAAAAAACCTCAAAAAGTTGCGTAGGTAAATAAAATGTCCTACTTTTGCACCGCAATTGAGCAGCGGGGTGTAGCTCAGCCCGGTTAGAGTACGCGTCTGGGGGGCGTGTGGTCGCTGGTTCGAATCCAGTCACCCCGACTGAGAAGAAGCATTGATAATCATAAGATTGTCGATGCTTTTTCCTTTTTGTGCATGCCATCAGAAATGCACGGTTGACGTGCTGGTTTACTCGAAAAGTAAACCGTGAAGTAAACCAAAAAACGATGAATGCGTCAATTTCTGTGGTGTGCTACAAGAGCAAAACACTAGCAAACGGTGAATTTCCATTAATGCTGAGAGTTGCTAAAGATGGAAAGCGAACAATGAAAAGTTTGGGTGTCTCAGTCAATCCTATTCATTGGGATTTTGACAGGAACGAACCAAAACCTACGTGTCCGAACAAAGAACTTATCAACAAAATCATCTTGAAGACTCGATTGGAGTTTCAAGAGAAGTTGTTGGAGAAGAAAGCTAACGAAGAGGAGTTCACTGCGTCCTCGCTCATCCATGAGAAGAAAGAAGAAATCAAGGCTCAGACTGTAGAGGAGTTTTACTTATCTCTCATTGCGGAATTAAAGGAGAAGGGGCAGGTAGGTACGAGTTATGCTTACTTGAACTCTTACCGTATGCTCAAAAACTTCAACAAGGGCAAGAAGCTCAACTACACATTCAGTCACATCAATGTGAGTTTTTGCAGGAAGTACGAAGAGTGGTTACGTGCCCGAGGCAACAAAGACACTTCGATTAGCTATCAGTTCAGAACATTGAGAGCTGCTTTTAACCGTGCGATTGAGGCTAAGGTGGTGAGTAGAGATAAGAATCCGTTCACGGAATACAAGTTAAGCCACCTCAACACGAAGACGATGAAACGTGCTTTATCCAAGAAGGATATTTTGAAAATCATGCAGGCCGATTGTTCGGGATGTAAGCCCATCGGTCAACTTGCGCAAGACTTGTTTGCATTCTCTTATCTGTGTGGTGGAATTTCTTTTGTTGATATAGCTAATCTCACTCCGAGGAATATTATAGATAATCGGTTGATATATCAGAGGCAGAAGACCCACGGAGGAATCAACTTGCAACTATCACCAGAGGCCAAGATACTTATTGCTAAATATGCCGACTATCAGCGAGGAGCAGATTATTTGTTCCCGATACTTCACTACAAGCGTCACATCACCCCGATGCAGAAGACGAATCGTGTGCATAAGGTGTGCCATGAAGTAAACCGAGAACTCCGAGCACTCGGAAAAGAGCTACGCATATCAGCGGATGTGACTACATATGTGGCCAGGCACTCGTTTGCTACAGTGTTGAAGAAGTCTGGTGTGAACATCGGAATCATATCGCAAGCATTGGGACACCAAGACATAAAGACCACTCAGATATATCTAAGTAAGTTTGATAATGAGTAAATCAGTGTAAAGGAGTATATGTTTTTCTTCATTTTCTAAATAATTTTGCAGAAATTTTTGTTTTAGTGTTAGATTGCGTAATTTTGCAGTGATAGTTGTGTACAGCAAGCACGTGAGCATATGAAGAAACTGATAGGACTCATCTTTACCTTACTGGTGTGTGGCCTGGTAGCCCCACATCGGGTGGCAGACGGCGGGGCAGAGTGCTCCGTGAGCGAGATGACATGTGCAGTGGCTGCGGCAGTCGACAGCTCTACGGCTCACCATGCCCTGGCAGCTTCCGAGGATGACAGCCTGGCACTGCAGCGTCTGCTCGATGTGGTGGCCGTCATCGTGCCCAGTGCAGATATGGCTGCTGGCAAGACCTCGGCGAAGAACGACTGCGGCAAATGGTGCAGGGAGTGTGGCGGCAGGCTACACAAGCATGCTGGACGAGCCTCAGAGGAGGCTGCGCTGTGCTGCTCGGGCGTGGCGGCTTTTGCCAGAGCCATTGACCACTATGTGTATGCCTTCAGGCATATCATCATTTAGCATACGTATCGTAGTATCGTGAGTGCATGCACCCTTGGCGAATGTGCTCGTATGCGGCGCTGAGGCACCTGTAGGTGGCTCGGGGCTGCGGTTTATCATATATTTCCTTATTCATCGGGGCCTCCTCTGCGCGGCATAGGGGTGCCGTATGCTAACATAAAAAAAGTGGTATTAGATTCTTATGATACTGACAATGATAATCCTGTTTGCTCTGGGGTATATGTGCATTGCGCTGGAGCATAGAATAAAGATTGACAAGTCGGCCACGGCGCTGGCCATGTTTGCCGTGATATGGTCGGTATATGCACTGGCATCGGGCGATGCCGACACGGGCAGCAAGCTGCTGGAGCACCTGGGCAGCACCTGCGAGACACTCGTATTCCTCATCGGTGCCATGACCATCGTGGACCTGATAGACCGGAATGGAGGATTCAGCATCATCACCGACCACATCACCTCGCGTAACAAGATTACGCTGCTGTGGACGCTGGCCTTCATCACCTTCTTCATGTCGGCCGTGCTGGACAATATGACTACTACCATCATCATGATCATGATGCTGCGCAAGCTGGTGCCAACATTGCGCGACCGATGGATATACGCGGGCATCATCATCATTGCGGCCAATACGGGTGGTGCGTGGTCGCCCATAGGCGATGTCACCACCATCATGCTGTGGATGCGCGGCAACGTGACAGCCGGCAGCCTCATCCTCTACCTCATGGTGCCGTGCCTGGTGTCGATGGTGATACCCGTGGCGATGGTCATGAAGAAGCTGCGTGGAGGTACACTGATGCTGCCGCAAGTGGAGGCGGCCACGCCACTGCCCCGTGGCGTGGGGAAGCGGTTTAGCCGAGGCGTGCTGTGCCTGGGCGTGGCAGGACTGCTGTTCGTGCCCGTGTTCAAGAGCCTCACAGGACTACCGCCCTATGTGGGTATGATGCTCTCGCTCGGCGTGGTATGGATAGTCACGGAGTGGATATATGGGCACAGGAAACTGAACATAAGTGAAGACTCGAAGCATCGTGTGTCGCAGATAGTGAAGAATATCGACATGCCCACCATCCTGTTCTTCCTCGGCATACTGATGTCGGTGGCTGGGCTGCAGACGGCCGGCATACTGAGCGATACGGCCAACTTTCTCGACAGGAGCATCCACGAGGTATTTACCATCACCTCAATCATCGGAGTGCTCTCCTCGGTCATCGACAATGTGCCGCTGGTGGCTGCCTGCATAGGCATGTACCCCATGCCCGACGTGGCGGCTATCGCTGCCAGTGCCGACCCGGCCTATGCGCAGCTGTTTGCGCCCGACGGACTGTTCTGGCTGCTTCTCTCCTACTGTGCCGGTGTGGGTGGCAGCATCCTCATCATAGGCTCGGCGGCAGGCGTGGTGGCCATGGGGCTTGAGCGAATAGATTTTGCATGGTATCTGAAGAATATCTCCCTGATGGCCTTCGTGGGCTACGTGGCAGGTATAGTGGTCATATTCATGGAGTCGATACTATTTATGTAAGGAATAGTATTTGAGAGATTGCACAAAGATTCGAATATTTTGGTCTTTTGCAATCAGTGGATACAAGTTAATTTTGCGGTGTAATTTGGGGCACTATGTGTTGTGCCCATAGAGTATGATTGATGATTATGAAGAATATTCGAGTGGGACTGGATATAGGGTCCACGACGTTGAAAGCGATAGCCATTGATGATAGCGCGAAGCCGCTGTTTACCTACTATGAGCGTCATAATGCCGATGTGCTGGGGCGCATGGAGCACTGCTTCGGGCAGCTGCGCCAGAAACTGGGTGAGGAGGTGCAGTACAGCATTTGCCTCACCGGCTCTGTGGCCATGGGCGTGGCCGAGCGCCAAGGACTGGACTTCGTGCAGGAAGTGGTGGCGGCTGCAGAGTATGTGAAGCACTGCCATCCCGAGGTGGCCACGGTGATTGATATCGGCGGCGAGGATGCCAAAATTGTGCTCTTCGAGCAGGGCAGGGCGAAAGATCTGCGCATGAACGGCAACTGTGCCGGCGGTACGGGTGCCTTCATCGACCAGATGGCAGTGCTGCTCGATGTGGATGTGGCAGCACTGGATGCGCTGGCACGTGAGGCCACGCAGACCTATGCCATCGCCTCGCGCTGTGGCGTATTCTGCAAGACCGACATACAGAACCTCATCGCCAAGAATGCGGCGAAGAGCGATATCGCTGCCTCCATCTTCCGTGCCGTGACGGTGCAGACGGTGTCGACTCTTGCCCACGGCTGCGAGCTGCGGGCGCCAATGATGCTGGTGGGCGGTCCGCTCACCTTCATACCCTCGCTGCGCAAGTCGTTCATCGACTTCCTCCACTTGAGCGAATCCGACATCATACTTCCCGAAGAGGGTGCCCTCATACCGGCTTGGGGTGCAGCACTCAAGGCCTCCCCTAACCCCTCCCAAGGAGGGGGACTTAGTTCCGCGATTACTGAATCACCCCTCCTTGGGAGGGGTAGGGGGGAGGCCCCAGGCTCACTTCAGCCAATATTTACTTCCAAGTCCGACTACGATGCGTGGCGCACCAAGGCCGACAGCTGTGCCATGCGCACTGCGGCGTGGAAGCACGATGGCGAGCAGACTATATATATAGGTATAGACTCGGGCAGCACCACCACGAAGATTGTGGCGCTCACTCCCGAGCGCGAGCTGCTCTACACCTACTACCGCGTGAACCGTGGCAATCCCATCGCCACGGTGGTGGAGGGACTGCGCCGACTCGACGGAGAGGCACAGGCACGTGGCGTACGTCTACGTGTAGTAGGGTGCTGTACTACAGGCTATGGCGAGGACCTCATCAAGGCGGCCATGCGAGCCGAGCACGGCATCATAGAGACCATGGCGCACTATATGGCGGCGGCGTACCTCACGCCCGACGTGTCGTTTATCCTCGACATCGGCGGACAGGACATGAAGGCTATCTTCGTGGACCAGGGCATCATCAACCGCATCGAAATCAATGAGGCCTGCTCCTCGGGCTGCGGCTCCTTCATTGCAGCTTTTGCACAATCGTTGGGCTACACGCTCGAGCACTTTGCCCACGAGGCCTGCATCGCCGAGCACCCCTGCGACCTCGGCACACGCTGCACCGTATTCATGAACTCGAAGGTGAAGCAGAAGCTCCGCGAGGGGGCTACCGTGGCCGACATCGCTGCGGGGCTCTCCTACTCGGTGGTGAAGAACTGTCTCTTCAAGGTGCTGCGCCTCACCGACACCGCCGTGCTGGGCGACCACATCGTGGTGCAGGGAGGCACGATGAAGAACGACTCGGTGGTGCGTGCCTTCGAACTTCTCACCGGCAAGTCTGTGCTACGTAGCAACACGCCCGAGCTGATGGGTGCCGTAGGCTGTGCCCTTTACGCCATTGCCCATGCCTCGGGCACCACAATATGGCTCGACGAACTCCTCGACACCTGCAGCTACACCACGCGCCAGTCGCAATGTCACGGGTGCGAAAACCAGTGCCTCATACAGCGCTATACCTTTGCAAATGGCGCCCGCTACGTGTCGGGAAACCGTTGCGAACGCATCTATACCAATGGCGCCACAGCCGTGGAGAAGGGGCGCAATGCGTATGAGGAGAAGAGGAGTTTATTGTGGAAGGATAATTCTCAATTTTCAATTCTCAATTCTCAATTAAAAATCGGTCTTCCCCGCTGCCTCAACCTCTTCGAGGAGTACCCCTTCTGGCATGCGCTGTTCACGGCGTGTGGCATAGAAGTAGTGCTGTCATCGCCCTCCGACTATGGGCGCTACGAGCGGGTGGCACGGCAGATCATGTCCGACAACATCTGCTTCCCAGCCAAGCTGGCCCATGCACATGTGCAGGAACTGGTTGATAGGAAGGTCGACCGCGTGTTCATGCCCTTCGTGGTGTATGAGCGCTCGCGGGGCGAGCAGAACAGCTACAACTGCCCCGTGGTGACGGGTTACTCGCAGGTGATCAAGAGCGTGCAGACCACCGATGTGCCCATCGATGCACCGGTGTTCTCCTTTAAGGATGAAAAGACACTCTACCGCCAGTGTCGCCGCTACCTGTTGGAGCTCGGAGTAGACGAGAGTTGCATACGCAGTGCATTCGCCGAGGCCATCAAGGCACAGGAGGACTATGAGCACGAAGTGGTGGAGATAAACCGCCGCATCTATGCCGAGGCACTGGAACTGGGCCGCCCCGTCATCCTGCTTGCCGGACGCCCTTACCATACCGACCCGCTAATACAGCACCAACTCTCCGACGTGGCAGCCTCTTTAGGTGCCTATGTCATCACCGAAGATATAGCCCGTGAGCTCGATGTGCCCATGGACGAGACTCATATCCTGGCCCAGTGGTCGTTCCCTAACCGCATTGTGCGTGCTGCCAAATGGGCGGTGGAGCAACCTGTGGATATACTCTCCATGCAGATTACCTCCTTCGGCTGCGGCCCCGACGCCTTCTTCCTCGACGAGATTGCCACCTTCCTTGCCCGTCACGGTAAGGCACTCACCCTCATCAAGGTAGACGACGTGAACAATGTGGGTTCGCTCAAGCTGCGTATACGCTCTGCGTTGCAGAGTAGGGAACAGGTGGCTTCCCTCCAGGACAAGCCTGTGAAGGTGGCTGCTCCCTTCACCACCAGCCGAAGATTTACCAAGGATGAGCGCCACCGCAAGGTGTTGGCACCCTTCTTCACCCCCTTCATTTCGCCCCTGCTGCCCAAACTGTTTGGCTTGGCGGGGTACGATGTAGATATATTGCCCGTGAGTGACAAGGTGTCCGACGAGTGGGGACTCAAGTATGCCAACAACGAAGTGTGCTACCCCGCTACGCTCGTCATCGGCGACATCGTGAAGGCCTTCAAGGAGCACCGCTACGACCCCAAGAACACGGCTGTGGCTATGTCGCAGACGGGCGGACAATGCCGCGCCAGCAACTACGTGCCCATGATCAAGAGTGCGCTCGTGCAGATGGGTCTAGAGGAGGTACCCGTCATCTCCTTCGCCATGACCGACAGCATACAGAACGACCAGCCCGGATTTACAATTCCCTGGGCCAAGGTCATCCGTGTGGCCATAGCGGCCGTGCTGTGCAGCGATGCCATTGCCAAGATGTACTATGCCGCCGTGGTGCGCGAGACCCGTCAGGGTGAGGCTGCACGCCTGCGCGACCACTATATTGCCCTGTTAGGCAGGGCTGTAGAGCACAATAACCCCGACCGCCTCTATGCCACACTTGGTGAGGCGGCACGCGACTTCGATGCCATCTGTCAGGACAAGCACTGCCCTAAGGTTGGTGTGGTGGGCGAGATATTGCTCAAGTTTCACCCCTATGCCCAGCGCGGTGTCACCGACTGGCTCGTGGAGCGCGGCATCGAGGTATTGCCTCCGCTGATGACCGAGTTTTTCCTCGAGACCTTCGTCAACAAGGAGGCTCGCCGCGAGGCACTCATCGACACCTCCACCGTCTCACCTATTATATATAAGTGGGCCTACAGCTACCTGCGCCGACAGATGCGCCGTGCAGACAAACTCTGCGCTTCCTTCCGCTACTACCATCCCTTCCACGACATCTTCGACATCGCTCACGAGGCCAGCCATGTCATCAACCTCAACACCCAGTTTGGCGAGGGATGGCTGCTCCCCGCCGAGGTCATCGGTGCCGTGCGCAGTGGCGCCACCCATGTGGTGAGCCTGCAGCCCTTCGGTTGCATAGCCAACCATATCGTGTGTCGTGGTGTGGAAAATAAGCTCAAACGCTACCTGCCCGAGCTCAATCTGCTCTCGCTCGACTTTGACAGCAACGTGAGCGAGGTCAACGTGGTGAACCGTCTGCTGCTCTTCGTGGAGGACTTGGAGTGATAGCATGTCCTCTGCATGAGAGGAAGTCGCTGCTTAATTTTTTCATTGCAGCCTTTGGCTATGAGAGGGGTTTTGTGTATCTTCGCGGACAGATTTAGAATTTTGAACGATATAAATACGAATGACAATGAAGAAGCAAATCAACACAGCAGCTGCTCCGGCAGCTATCGGCCCCTATAGCCAGGCTATTGAGGCCAACGGAATCGTTTTTGTGAGCGGTCAGCTCCCCATTGACCCCGCTACAGGCGCTTTTGCCGAGGGCGGTATCAAGGAACTTACTCGTCAGTCGCTTACCAATATGAAGGCAATCCTTGCTGAGGCTGGTCTGACTATGGCCAATGTAGTGAAGACTACTGTATTCCTCGCCGATATGGCCGACTTTGCTGAAATGAACGAGGTGTATGCCTCTTTCTTTGAGGGTGTTTGCCCTGCCCGCTCAGCTGTGGCTGTGAAGACACTTCCTAAGGAGGCTCGCGTAGAGATTGAGTGCATCGCTGTGCGATAAACTTAGCCGAAGAAAAAAGCAATAGCCGAGGACTTCTCCTCGGCTATTGCTTTTTAAATTATGAATCCTCATTTCTCCATCTCCTTCTTCAGCTGTGTGGTCGCTTTCTGTATCATGTCGTGTGTACCACTACCGTCGCCCACGTAGCTCACCACCATGTCGGCATAGTCGATAGCCTTCTGCAGGTCGCTGCTGCGGCTCGGGTGGCGCTGCTTGGCGCGGGTGATGAGGGGGAGTAGCTCGCTCAGGTCTTCCAGCTCGGCCAGGTTGCCGGGGCGCATGGTGTTGATGGCTGCGTTCAAATTGACAATTGACAATTGACAATTGACAATCAGGTCCTCGGGCAGACTGCTGATTTCTCTGTCACCAATAACCTTTATCAAACTGTCGGCTGCGGCATACTGCTCCATCAGTCGAGCATATCCGTGGGGTGCCCAAGGTGCGTGGTCGGGTACCTTCACCGTCATGGCATGCCAGTCTTCCTGTGCCTTCTTGCGCTCGGCAACGACAAGCATCAGCGCCTGCAGTTCCTTGATGTCGGCACCGCCACTCACCTGACTGCCAGTGCGGGCAATGCGCAGGTAGTGTGTCTGGTTGCGGTCGAGGGCATAGTCGGGGATGAAGGTGCGCTCGCCCACGGTGAGCGTATAGAGGTTGCCGTGTGTACCGCTCTCTGTGGTGGGGCGGTTGGCAATCACGTTGCCCAGGTCGCTGTCGAGCGTCACGGTAGCATCGGCCCAGTTGTCGATACCTGTAGTACCCATGGCCAAGGGACCATACATCAGTGTACCTGTCCACATGGGAGCAAACGGGGTGTTGGTCTCGTTGGGTGCGGTAGCGGCAGTGGTCATGCGGTCGGGACCGTAGTTGACGTGCTTGGTGAAGGGGAGGTGTACCTCTACTACATCGCCCTTCTTCCACTTGCGGGCAGGGATGGTCACATAGCTGCAGGGTGCATAGTCGGCTGCTACCTCTTCGCCATTGAGTGTCACTTTCACGCCTTCGGTAGCCCAGTAGGGGATGCGGAGCTTCATGGCAAACTTTCCACGCCCCTTGGCGATGCGTATGGTGCTGTGCTCGGCTGGCCATGTGCACTCCTGCTCCAGGGTGATACCCTGCTCGTCCCACTCGGCCACTGAGGGGAGGTAGAGTCCTACCCAGATGCAGTCGTCAGAGGTGAAGTAGGCTGCCTCCTGATACTTGACATGGTTTTCCGAACCTGTACCGCCACAGCAGCTCTCCTGCGGTGTGCGGTTACCCCAAGGCTTCGAGGCGTTCAGTCCCACGGCATAGTGGTAGGTGGTGAGGTAGTGCTCGGGGTGGAGCGAACCTACAATCTGATTATAGAGTACGCGCTCGTAGTAGTCCATGTAGCGTGCGTCGTCGGGGTTGAAGCTGTTGAGGTCCTTCGTCAGCTTGGCCAGGTTGTAGGCACAGCAAGTCTCATTCAGCGTGGGGTTGGGGCACATCTCGCGACGGTGGTTCATATACACGTTGGTGTTCATGCTCAGCACCTGTGTGTAGGGCTGGCGGAACATCTCACCGTTTCCCACACCGCCCATGGCGTAGCTGTAGCGGCCCTGTACCATGCCCCAGAAGTTCTCGGCAATGTTGTGGTAGTAAGGGTTGCCGTTACCACGGAAGCTGCGCAGCGCACTCGTGATCTTGGGTATATGCTGGTTGGCGTGGCGTGTGCGTATGTCGTCGATGTTGCGCGACAGAGGTTCGTAGAACGCAGGTGAGTCAAAGAAGTTGGATGCTTCGAGCAGGCGCTCCTTTTCCACGGGGTCTTTTACCATCTCTGACAGGCGTGCCAGCGACTCGCCCGTACCGCCATCCTCACCGGCGATATACATGTTCCACATCTCGTAGCGGTTGCCCGGTGTGGCGCGGCGCTCTTCGCGGGTGCCGTCGGTCTTCACGTAGGTGCGGTAGTGCAGACGGTTCCAAATCCACAGACCCATGTCCTTGGCTATGAGCAGTGCCTTGGCAGCCACCTTCTTGTCGTCCACGTAGGTGGCGATGTCGATGAGTCCGGCCAGCTGCTTGTGTATAGAGTAGTAGGGCGCCCATACCCAAGCCTCGTTGTTGTAGCCGCGGTACATCTCGATGAGTGCAGGGTGATGGGCGGGGATAGCGTTGATGTATCCGTAGCCATACTTCTCCCACTCCTTCTTGTGCTGGTCAAATGCTTCCCAGGTACCCTTCATCTCGCGCAACTCCTCCTCGGGGGCAAAGTCGCGAGCCTCCCAGTAGCGGCCCAGCTCCTCGTTCCACACGAAGGTGCGCTCCTGGCACATGCGCAGTTCGTCTACCATGCGCTTCACGCGAGAGAGCAACTCGGCCTTCTGTTCCTTGTCGGTAGCGCTGGCATAGGCGAAGGCCAGGGCCGACATGTAGTGACCCGAGCCATGACCCTTGAGCTTCGTGGTGGGCGAGTCCCATCCGTCCGATACGGTGTAGCCCTCGGTAGGCAATCCGTAGGTGTCGCGGTAGTTGTACAGCTGCTGTGTCACGTCCCACGAGAGTATCTCGCGTATGGCGAGGTCGCGGTTCGAGGTGAGGCGGTTGTCGCCCGTGAGGCGCACCTTGTCGAGCGGTATAGGCTCGGCCACGGGCACGTTCGACGGCACCTTGTAAGCCTCGGGGCTCACGCGCACCTTAGCTGTGATGGGGTAGCCGTTGGGCGTAGTGTCGTCACCCGTGACGAATCCCTCCACGGTGTAGCTCTTGCCGGCGGGGTAGCGTGCTGCATCGGCCTGCTCCTGCTCGGTAGCCAGGGCTGCATTGCTCCAGCGCACCTGACGATAGGCCTGTGTGCCATCGCTATAGGTCACCAGCAGCTGGTAGGGAAGGCGCGGAGCCGTACCCACGGGGCAGCTCACGCTCACGGGTTCCACTTTCGTGATTGTTCTCTGTGCATCCTGTGCGGTGGCATGGCCTGCAGTAGTGAACATAGCAGCCATGCAACCAGAAAAAATCAGTTGGCGTATCTTCATAGTATGTCTATTGTTATGATTATTTTATATATACTGCAAAGTAAATAAAAAAAGTTGAGTGTGCCATTATCTTGGGGTGAAAAAATGCAGCCCCAGCGAAGTCGCTCTGCCTAAATCGCTACTGCCCATGGCAAGAATGCATTGTATGTTTCTTGTTCCATAGCCTTAGTTTTCCCTGATTCTATCCACCAGGGAAAACGCATTATAAAAATATTCCCGTTTCACGCAGCTTTTTTGTCTCACGCGAATCTCGCAAATCACGCGAAAACGCATCATTTCACTCGCGTTTGCCATCCGGACGGCTACATACGAGCGATAGCGATGTATGATTTTGCGAGATTTGCGAGATTCGCGTGAGATAATCATGTCAAATAGAGGATATAAACAGGATATTTCAATGGGAAGAAATTATAATGCGTTTACCCTGTTCTATCCACCGTCTTGTGTTACCGTTCGCGAACGACCGCGCTGTTCTTCGCGAACGACCGCGCTGCCCTTCGCGAAGCTCCGCGCTGCTCTTCGCGAACGGCAAATAAGTTGACACTACCCAAATCGTCCGATTCATAGTGCGTTTATGAGAAAACGAGCCTTTGGTTTTGCCAATCTCTTAGAGGTTAATCCACTTTCAACCTGAACTCCCTGCCAAGGGGTGTGAACTGTTTTTGTGTACATCGTTATTCACGATAATTTAGTGACTTATGTTCACAATGATAACCGTCCATACCTCGTACTTACTTTTTTTTAGACATGACTTTTCGTGAAACGTAGTTCGCCGCCCGCAGGGGACAAAGGCAATTATCATAAATAATTCGTAAATTTAATCTTGCTTGCAAGATAGAAATTAGGCTGCACCTCAGAAAAATACAAGTAAACTTGCTTTTTCATTCGGTTTGCACTAATTTTGTCACGACTCAGCCAGTCCTCAGGGATGGGTGGGTCAAGACATATTGGATTCCGTGCATCGCTCACCGCAGATTACGTTTCTGCAACGAGTCTTGCAGGAAAAGGACGTTTTCTGAACGTTATCTTCTACATCCAAAACTTCGCAACCTTTGGCCTAACAGAAGATACCGCAACGAAGCGTCCATGCCGGGTGTATTATACCCGTATGCCAAAGGTGTATCCCCACGCGATGTGGTGAACACTTCTGTTGCATACCTATTATATAATACGCGATTGGCGTGGGCTGGCTGAGTTGCTTATCTCGTTAGGAGGGCAATGCGAAGGCCTTGGATGTGGGATAAGCAAGGAAGTTTCTCCCACGTCTTTTTTATGTCCATAACTGAAGTATTAACTTAATACTGAAGCGGGGAGAGCGGTAGGTAAATTATAATATGAGACAAATGAATTACACACTAAAATCCACTGAAAAAGGATTACTCAATGGTGACGACTTATGTTTTTTCTATTATGATGTTTTTAACATAAATGAAGAATCGGTCACGAACATCTTTGAATGGGATGATGAAATCACATCTTATCTAGATGAGCAAAAACTCAAAATGGAAGAATGCGACAAGCAACAAATGCCTAATGAATACCAAGATAACAAGTTGTTTTTCACTATTGATAGCAGCAAAGAATCCAAATCACAAGCATTTTTGAGGCATTTACGTAATGCTTTTGCACACATGAATATCCAAAGAGAAGGCGATTACTATTTATTAAAAGACAAAAGTGGTTCGACTTCCACTACAATGATAGGTAAAATCAAATGCCAATGTCTAAAGAAAGTATGCTTCTTATTATTAGGGCAGAGAGAAGAAGTTTATACGAATATAGAAAAAAGTGATATTATTAAATAATTTAGTATGAAAACAATTAAAACATGGCTGATAGCAATAGCGGCGCTATTGTGCAGCATCACGGCAAGTGCCCACGACTTTGAAGTAGATGGAATCTACTACAATATCATTTCACATTCTGATTTGACTGTTGAGGTAACGTATAAAGGTAGTGATGAATACTCTTATTCTAACGAATATACTGGTGAGGTAATAATTCCAACAACCATTGTTCATGATGAGAACACGTATGATGTTATTGGAATAGGTAAGCGTACCTTTTACAATTGTGGCGAGATGACCATGATTGAAATCCCCCAAAGTGTAACATATATTGGTGAACAGGCATTCTATTGTTGTTACAGCCTTACATCCATAACTATTCCCAAGAATATAAAGACAATAGAGCACGATACATTTAGGAAATGCAGTGGTTTAACCTCAATTGAAATTCCTGAAGGAGTGAAAAGTATCGGTTTTTATGCTTTTGCCGATTGCATTAGACTCACCTCCGTCAACATTCCAAAAAGTGTCACAAGCATTGGAAATAATGCTTTTGACAATACAGGATGGTATAACGATTCGTATGATGGCATACTATACTTAGATGATTGGTTGATTTGTAACAAAGGAAAAAGTCTGACTAGACTTAATATCCCTGAAGGAACAAGAGGTATCGCTGATAATGCTTTTTTGGATAGCCAAAATAGTCTTTCTTCTGTTACCATTCCAGGAAGTGTAATCTCTATTGGAGAACGTGCTTTCTCTGGTTGTAGTAAACTGACGTCAATCGTTATTCCTGAAGGAGTTGCGATGATAAAAGAACGTGCATTCTATAATTGCAGCAATCTAGCATCTATAACTTTTCCTGAAAGTATTGAATATGTAGGGAAGGAGGCTTTCGAAGGCACAATGTGGGATAAGAATCTTGGTGGAGGAAGCATATACATTGGAAAATATTATTACAAATTTAAAGGTACAATGCCCAATAATGCAAGTATAATTATTGCTGAGGGCACAAAGGGAATAGGGGAAAACGCTTTTTCTGGTTATGTCAATCTTAGAAATGTAACAATTCCCGAAAGTGTAACGAGTATAGGAAATGCAGCTTTTTCAGGCTGTACCAACCTAGCTTCTGTTTATATTCCCGAGGGGATAGAGAGTATAGGGAACTCTACTTTCCAAGGTTGTAGTAATCTCACATCCATTATCCTTCCCTCTGGAATGACAAATATTGGGGGGTATGCATTCGAAAAATGTAGTGGACTTACCTCTATCACAATCCCAGAAGGAGTAGGGAGTATTGGAGCATTTGCTTTCTCTGGTTGTGTAAATCTTGCTTCCGCTAATATTCCAATTGGTCTTAATGCTATTGAGAATGGAGTGTTTCAACATTGCAAGAAATTGTCTTCCATTGATATCCCATTTGGTACTAAGGCTATCGGCCAATGGGCTTTTCAAAATTGTAATGGATTAACTTCTATTACAATTCCAGAGAATGTAATGGTCATAGGGGATTATGCATTCAGTGGTTGCAATAACTTACATACTGTTATTAATAATTCAAATATTAATCTTGCAGAATATGCCATTGGACTAACTGCGGAAAGAATATTCAATGGTAAAGAACTGACGAGGAAAGATGATTTCTTGTTTCAATCAATTGATAACGAGTATCGTCTAGTACAATACGTTGGGAATGACGAGGCTGTTGTTTTACCTAACAATTATGACGGAGAAGGTTACATCATAGATGATTATGCTTTGTTCGAGCACAAGTTGCATTCACTAGTCGTTGGCGAAGGAGTCCTTTCTATAGGAAAAAATGTATTAAAAGAAACTCCTAATAAGGTAATTTGGTTGACTAACACGCCTCCAACGAATTATGCGAGAATCGAAGGAAATATCAACTATACAGCAAATGATCAATATTCAAACTTAAGTAATGTGGAAGTATATCCATATCTCAGTAGTCTGTTTGAAGTAGATGGAGTAAGATTTGTGCCCGTCAGCCCTTCAGAACGTACTTGCCATGCCATTGATTGTGCATACGATAGCACGGTTACATTTGTTCATATTGGTGAGACAACTTCTTTCAAGGGAGTAGAAATGAAAGTAACAAGAGTTAATTCTCGCACATTCTATAACAATAATTATATTAAAAAAGTAACGTTATCACATCAAGGGGATATTGATTCATTGGCTTTTTATAATTGTACAGCTATTAAGAACTTAAGTCTGTCTAATAGAGGAAATATTGGCAGCAAATCTTTTTGTGGTTGCTTTTCTATTGAGTCCATGATTATATCTAATCTGGGGAGTATTGAATCTCAGGCATTCTATGAATGTGAGGGCCTAAAAGTGTTGAATGTTTTCAATAATGGGGATATTGGAGCAGAGGCCTTTTATGGCTGTGGTAAAATAGATACAGCGATAATATCCAATCAAGGGGATATTGGGCGTTTGGCTTTTTACAAATTTGGAGATGCGAAATACTTGAATATAACAAACATTGGCGATATTAATGACATGGCGTTCCGGAATTGTGGAAAAATTGACACTTTATACATTCTAAGTCATGGAAACATTGGCAATGAAGCATTTTATGCTTCAGGAATAATGAATGCAATTATATCTAATATCGGCAGTATTGGCGATGAGGCATTTGAGGGGTGCACTATATTAAGTTCAGCAGTTCTAGGTGATAGTATAAAATCTTTAGGTGTTGATGCTTTCAGAGGTTGTGGTGAATTAAAAGAGATTTATATCCCTTCTTCTGTGAAAACAATTGGTGAGTCCTGTTTCTATGACTGCATATCATTAGAATCTGCAGAATTAGGGAATGGCATTAACATATTGAATAATAACACATTCTATCAATGCAAAAAACTCGGAAAAATAGTAATACCTGATGTTGTAGAGACTATCGGCGAATATTGCTTCTACGGTTGCTCGACTTTAACCCACGCGGAGATTGGTGATAATGTAAAAACTATAAAATATAATGCATTCCAGAATTGCACATCGCTATCTGAAATTAGAATACCGGAATCAACAACAGAGATTGACTCCTACACCTTTGGTGGTTGTAGGCAATTATCTGATGTCGTTATAGAAGATCGTGTTACAACATTGGCTTTAGGCAGCAACGGTTCGTCTCCGTTGTTCGCGGATTGTCCACTCGACTCAGTATACATCGGTGGTAAGATTACTTATAACACATCAAGCGAAAAGGGCTACTCACCCTTCTATCGTAACACTTCGCTACGCACAGTAGTAATAACTGACAAGGAGGAGCAGATTTATGAAAATGAGTTTTATGGTTGCACCAACCTAAAGAATGTAGCCATCGGTAACGGTGTGAAGAGTATTGGCAACTATGCCTTCTCGGGATGCAGTAATCTTGATGGATTCTCGTTCGGAAGTAACTTGGAGGAGATCGGTACCGAGGCTTTCTCTGATTGTACAAATTTGACAACTATCACAAGTCATGCCGCTGTACCTCCCACTTGTGGAAACCAAGCATTGGATGATATAAACAAGTGGTCGTGTGTGCTTAAAGTTCCGCAAAGCTATGCAGCAGCCTACCAAGCTGCCGACCAATGGAAAGAGTTCTTCTTCATTGAAGATGTGGTAGAGGTGAAAAAGTATGCATTAACCTATATGGTAGATGGCAAGGTGTATTATACTGACAGCTTAGCACACAAGGTGACATTGACTGCTATTGAGGAACCTGTAAAAGAGGGTTATACCTTCAGTGGCTGGGATAAGGTGTTGGCAACAATGCCAGCTGAGGATGTTGTGATTAACGGAACATTCACGATAAACACTTATAAGGTGGAGTATGTTGTCGATGGTGAGACCTACCGCACAGATGAGGTAGCATATAATGATACACTTATACTTGTAGAGGAACCCACTAAAGAAGGCCATACATTCAGTGGATGGAGCGAAGCGCCCGGAACGATGCCTGCTAATGATATAACCATCAGTGGAACATTCACCGTGAACTCTTATCTGCTAACCTATACGGTAGATGGTGAGACTGTGCAAACGGATTCAGTTGCATACGGTACAGCAATCACCCTGCTTGCCGAGCCCACCAAGGAGGGTCATACCTTCAGCGGATGGAGCGAAGCACCTGAGACCATGCCGGCAAGTGATATAGTTATCAGCGGAACATTCACCGTTAATAAATATCTTGTAACCTTCAAGATTGGTGATGAGGTGATTGCTGCCGACTCGCTCGAATATGGAGCCATGATTGTTGCACCCGAAGCTCCCGAAAAAGAGGGCTATACCTTTGATGGGTGGGGAGAGGTTGCAGAGACCGTTCCTGCCAATGATGTAACTTACGAGGGAACATACACCGTCAATATATATAAGGTATACTATTATGTAGGCGAGGAGTTGGTGCATACAGTAGAGGTTGCTTATGGAGAGGCCATCCCCGAATATGTGTACGAGCCTACTGAAGAGGGCTACACCTTCCTTGGCTGGATGGGCGACACCTATGAGATCATGCCCGCACATGATGTGACCTATACGGCGAACATTGATGATGCCATCCGTCAATTGACAATGGACAATGGAGAGTTGAGAATTTATGACCTCAGCGGTCGCAAGGTTGTGGCCGATGATTTGCGTGAATTACGTAAGGGTATCTATATCATAAATGGTCAAAAGATGATAATTAAGGAATAATAAGCTGCATTGCTGATAAAACAATCAAGCGGACTCTTCAAGTTGAGCCCGCTTGATGCATTTATATAGGAGTATCTGGTTAGTCCGTAATGACTTTACTACTATCTCTTTGGTGTATCGCCCATGACGAAGCGCAGCACTCCACCTTGGAGGATATCGTCGTGGTGGAGGTAGGTGTGGGGGTAGGGCTTGCCGTTGAGGGTGGCCGATTGGATATAGCAGCGCTCGCGGCTGCTACCGGGAGCCTCGATGGTGAAGGTGCGCCCGTTCTCGAGGTGTAGCGTGGCTCGCTCGAAGGTGGGCGTACCAATCTGATAGTAAGGCGTGCCGGGGCATACGGGATAGAAGCCGAGGGTGCTGAAGATATACCAGGCCGACATCTGGCCGGCATCGTCGTTGCCCGCAAGTCCGCCGGGAGTGTCGCCATACTCGGTGTCGAGGATGTGGCGCACGATGCGCTGCGTCTTCCACGGCTCGCCGACATAGTTGTAGAGGTAGGCGACCTGATGGCAAGGTTCGTTACCGTGCCAGTAGAGACGCTCGGCGAAGAGGGTATCGAGCTTGCTGATAAAGCGGTCGCGGCCTCCCATGGCCTCGATGAGTCCGTGGGGATTGTGGGGCACATACCAGGTGTAGTGGCAGGGGGCTCCCTCGGTGATGTAGGGGGCGAAGGTATAGGGATTGCTGCCCGGGAGGAAACTTCCGTCGGCATGGCGGCCATTGGCATAGCCTGTGGCGGGGTCGATGACGCGGCGGTAGTTCTCGCTGCGGAGCATGAGGGTGTCGTGGTCGGCCGTGTGGCCGAGCAACTGAGCCACCTGGGCAAGCACAAAGTCGTCGTAGGCATACTCGAGCGTTCGTGAGGTCTGCTCCTGGCGGTGATAAGCCTCTTTCACACTGTCTTCTACGGGGATATAGCCATAAGTGAGGTAACTGGTAAGGGCGCGGCGACCCATGCCGTCGGCATACTCGGCATAGGTGGAGGGAGTGGTGAAGGCGTTCTTGCGCATGGCTTCGTAGGCAGTGGCGATGTCAAAGTTGCGCACACCCTTGACATAGGCATCGCCGATGGCTGCTGTGGCATGGTCGCCTATCATGGCAGCGGTGTAGCTATTCCAGCAGGGAAAGATGGGGAGCCAGGTGCCTTGACGGTACTTATCGACGAGCGACTGCATCATGTGGCCGCTCTGCGTGGGGTGCAGCAGGGTGATAAGAGGGTGCTGGGCACGGTAGGTGTCCCACAGCGAGAAACCGTCGTAATAGGCGGTGGAGGTGGTGCACAGGCTGTCGCCTCCTGCAAAGCTGGGGTAGCGTCCATCTACGTCGTTGATGGCGTGGGGGAGGAACGAGGTGCGGTACATGGCACCGTAGAACTTGCGTTTGGCTGTAGCGTCGCGTGTATCGACGGTGACGCTTGACAGGTGTTGCTCCCAGATGGCGGTGAGTTCGCGGTGTGTCTTGTCAAAATCCCAATGGGGTATCTCGGTCTGGAGGTTGAGGCGGGCACCGTCGGCGCCGGTGAAGGAACTGGCGGCCTTGATGATAATGGGAGTACCGGACTTCTGGCGCTCGAAGCGGATATAAAGCCCTATGCCGTGGGCGTGGCCAATGGAGGTGTGCCCGGCAAAGAGCGTGTCGTAGTGGTAGGTACCATACTCGGCCAGCTCCTGATCGTAATGGATGATGAAGTGCCCGCTATATCCGGCTGCCTTGCCCTTGCCTTGGTAGATGCGGTGTACAGGGTTGTAGCCACGTATCTCCTTGCGTAGGGTGTCAAGCTCGATGTATCCTTCGCCTTCGTCGCTGTTGGGGTTGACGATGAGGTAGGCTGCCGAGTCGGCAGGATAGCTGAGGCGTAGGATGGCGCTGCGCGAGCGGCCTGTTAGCTCGGCACGAATGCCCATGGAGTCGAGGCTTACGGCATAGTAGGCAGGGGTGGCAATCTCAGTGCTGTGGCTGAAGGGAGTGGCACGGCGCTCGGGGAGCGTGGCACGAAGGTGGGTAGATGGGAAGAGGGTCATGGAGCCATAGTCCTGTGTGCATCCGCCCACAATCCAGTGCGAATTGCGGAAACCTTGAAAGAGGGTATCCTTATAATAATAGGGTGCGCGGCACTTGAGCTCGGTGTCGGTCGTCTGCGGTGTCCAAAAGTTCATTCCGTGAGGCTCAAGCACAGCGGGTATCACCTGCCCGTACTCCTCGCTGCCCTTGCCAAAGCGCCCTGCAGTCTGCATGGTGCTGGCGGCGGTGCCTACACGGGTGTCAATGTAAGGAAGCAATGCCTCGTGTTGGTTGCAGCCGAATAGGCTGGATGTTAAGAGAAGGAAAAGGAGGAGCTGGTGGCGGATGGTGCGCATGGTAGTGGGTGATGAGAAAGGATGAGTGCGTGAGGAATAAGAAGGAGGGACCTCACGAAGAAATCCCTCCCTGTGGTGTGATCGGAGTTGTTAGGTTAGTCCCACTCGAGCACTACCTTACCGCACTGGCCAGACTCCATCACGTCGAAGCCTTTCTGGAAGTCGGCGATGGGGAAGTGGTGGGTGATGACGGGTGAGAGGTCGAGACCCGAGATGAGCATCTGCTCCATCTTGTACCATGTCTCCCACATCTCGCGGCCATAGATACCCTTGATGGTGAGTGCCTTGAAGATGATCTCGCTCCAGTCAACAGTTGTGGTGGGGGGAAGGATACCGAGCTGGGCTATCTTGGAGCCGTTGTACATCTTGGCTACCATCTCGCGGAAGGCTACGGGAGCACCTGACATCTCGAGACCTACGTCGAAACCGCGGATGCCGAGTTGGTCCATAGCGCCCTGTACGGTCTCACCCTTAGAGGCGTTTACGGTGCATGTTGCACCCATCTTCTTGGCAATGTCGAGGCGGTAGTCACTAAGGTCAGTTACTACGATGTTTTTGGCACCGGCAAACTTGGCAATGGCGGTGGCCATGGTGCCGATGAGACCTGCACCGGTGATGAGCACGTCCTCGCCCAGGAGGGGGAAGGAGAGGGCGGTATGTGTAGCGTTGCCGAAGGGGTCCATGATGGCGGCCATATCGTCAGAGATGCGGTCGTCGAGCTTCACAACATTCGACTCGGGGATGCAGAGGTACTCGGCAAAAGCTCCGTCGCGGTTTACACCCACGCCGATACTGTTCTCGCAGATATGCTGCAGCCCGCGGCGGCAGTTACGGCAGTGTCCGCAAGCGATATGTCCCTCGCCAGTGACGCGGTCGCCAACCTTGATGTTGCGTACACCAGGGCCAACTTCTGCTACTACGCCTACATACTCATGACCGATAGTCATAGGAGTCTTGATGGTCTTCTGGCTCCACTCGTCCCACTTGTAGATGTGCAGGTCGGTACCGCAGATGGCCGTTTTCTTGATCTTGATGAGCACATCGTTCACACCCACCTCTGGCATGGGAACCTCTTCCATCCAAATGCCCTTTCCGGGCTGTTTCTTAACTAACGCTTTCATTTTGATGAATTCTATAGATTAGTATAAAAATAGGTATTTCATGTTATTCTGTTTGAATCCTTGCCTTGCACTTCCGCTGCTCAGGCCGATTCTTCTGCAAAGATACTTTTTTATTGGATATATTGCTGAGTTATTCCAAAAAATATAATCAAAAAAACGGTTTGTTATTCCTTCTCAATTCAGTTCACCACCGAACAGCTATGACAACAAAGGGGCCGGAAATGATTCCCGACCCCTACGATTATGTTGCGATAAGGTTCTCTTAGAGTTTTGCGATGTGTGCGCAGAGCTTAGACTTCAAGTTTGCAGCCTTGTTCTTGTGGATGTTGTTTGTCTTAGCGAGCTTGTCCAACATCTTCTGAACAGTGGGGTACATAGCCTGAGCTTCAGCCTTATCAGTGGTTGCGCGGAGCTTACGAACTGCGTTACGCATGGTCTTAGCATAGTATCTGTTGCGCAATCTTCTGGTTTCAGTCTGTCTGATTCTCTTCAGCGATGATTTGTGGTTTGCCATTTCTAATCTTCTATTTTTAATTTAACTTTGTAGCGCTACGGGGAGTCGAACCCCGCTTTAGAGAATGAAAATCTCTCGTCCTAGCCGATAGACGATAGCGCCATCCTTTTAGGTTTGCCCCGTGTTATCGGGACTTGTTGCTCGAAAGCGGTTGCAAAGGTAGATACTTTTTTTGAATCTACAAACGTTTTGTACTTTTTTTTTGCCCAATGCCTGATTTTTTGTAGCTTTGCGGTATCTTTTACAGAGAATAACGAATGTATATCGACGATAAAGGCATAGTTTTGCGCACGGTGAGGTATGATGACAAGTCGTTCATCGCTCATCTTTTTACCGCTTCGCGTGGTCATGTTGCCTTTATGGTCAATGCTTCGCGCAGCAAGCGTTCGGGCATGAGTGCTCGCCTCTTCCAACCCCTCTCGTTTCTCTCCTTTCAGTGGGATATCAAACCGAATGCCACGCTCCATAGGATGAAGGAGGCACGCCTGCTGCTTACTCTGCAAGATATACCTTACGACCCGGTCAAGCGCAGTGTGGCGATGCTACTGGCCGAGTTTATGGCTCATGCGCTAAGCAATGAGGCTGAGAATGCCGACCTATATTTCTATATAGAGCATTCGGTACAATGGTTTGATGCCGCTCCCGACGGCTATGCCAACTTCCACCTCGTGTTTTTGCTTAAGCTGGCTCGCTTTCTTGGTTTTGCACCCAATGACGAGGAGTATGCCGAAGGTTCGCTCTTTGATCTTGCGCGAGGACGCTTCATTGCCATGGGACTTCCCTCCGATGAACTGCTGTGTGGTGCGGATGCCTCGCTTCTCTATCAGCTCAACGATGCCACTTACGCCACGATGACTGGCATTGCCATGAACCGCTACGACCGTGCCCGCATCATCCGCCATCTTGCCCGCTACTATACGCTCCATATCCCCTCCTTTCCGCCCGTCCGCTCGCTTGAGATACTGCAAGATGTGATGGGATGACAAAGACAACAGTATGATTAATGAAAACATAACAGCTTTATGAACGAGATAATCTCCTTTCTTCAGGAACTGCAGCAGAATAATAATCGAGAGTGGTTTATGGCCAACAAGGCTCGCTATACAGCTTTGCAGGCTCGGTTCAACTCCTTCGTGGATGAACTAATAGGGGAGATCTCCCGCTTCGACGACTCCGTCACTGGGCTCACAGCCAAGGATTGCACCTACCGCATCTATCGCGATGTGCGTTTCAGTGCCGACAAGAGCCCTTATAAAATACACATGGGAGCTTTCATCTGTCCCGGTGGCAAGAAATCGGGTTACTCGGGCTACTATTTCCACTTGGGCACAGGTGGCGAGGGCTATCCCTATGGTCATATGCTTGCTACGGGCGACTATTGTCACGACCCCAAGGCGCTGCAGATTATTCGCGAGGACATTGCCGGTGGTGAGGGCGACTTCGATGCCATTGTGCGCTCCGTGGCGCCTACCTTCGCACTCGACTATGAGGGTGCTCTGAAGCGTAATCCCAAAGGGTTTGAACACGAGACGGAGTATGCCGAGTATCTGCGTCTGAAGGCCTTCTGTCTTGTATATTCTCCCAATACGGACTTTATGTGTGCTCCTAATCTGGCTCAGCGCACTGCCGAACTGTTCCGTCAGACGCATCCTTTCCTACATTATTTAAATAGGGCTATCCAGTACTCTAAGGAGGAGTAGGGGAGAGGTGTAGAAATACCCCTATTCGTGCATTTTCACTAATTGAGCAATGGCATCTGCTGCTTCTTCGCGGCAGACCGAGAAACTGGGCCAGTCGTTGAGGTCAATGAGGCGGGCTATGCCGTCGGGACCGATGATGGCGTCTCCTCCATAAACCTTTAGCTTAAATAGATTTCTCGCTTCATCGAGAGATAGGCAAAGTTTTGCTATTGGTAATTGGTCGGTTGTCTGTTCTCTGCTGTGTTCTTCCTCACGCTTCTCGTTGGTGGGGTGACTGGTATCGAACTTGTCGTACCCGAGCTTCTCGGCGGGCAGAAAGTGAAGAAAACCTGTGTCTTGGATGACGTAGAACTTGATGCACGCTCCATCAAGGTGCTCCATTACTACAGCCTTGTCGATGCCGCGAGCATGGAAACGTGTGATGCTCTGCTCGTATGCATTGATGTCTGACGCAAAGCATACATCGTTGGGCTGCTGGGCGCAACTTCCGGCGCGCTTCACCCAACAGGGGAAGGTGATGGCTTCGTGCTGTCCTTCGGTGGTGATGACTGCCGAGGTGTTCAGATTGGCGGTGTCTACAATCCATGTCTTCGGGGTGGGGATGCGCAGCTCGGCAGATAGGCGGGCTAGTGCTTCGCGCTCAACATTGTGTACACCCTCGACGGGATTAAGTACATGGCAGCCAGCATTCTCCCATTGTGTCAGAATGCTCAGCGCATAAGGCGAGCGGACCATGTGGAGCGTGATGTCGGGCATGGGAGTATCAGCAGTGAGCTCTTCCTCGTGAATGAACGATACGGTGTATCCTGCCGACTGAAGGCGTGAGGCCACAGCACGGAGTATGGCTTCGTCTCTCTCGACCATACCTGGCGAGAAACAAGCCGCTCGGAATATGCACAACACGCTTTTCATTGCCATTCACGTATCAGTTGTTCTGCCTTGACAATGTCAGAAGCATGATCCACATCGATTATCTTACTGAAGGGGTAGGCCTTTAGGTACAAACCATCGGCTACTAGCTGGCGCTGGAAATTGCGCATGCGCGACTGCCCCTGCTCGATGCAACGGGTGAGTGTGCCCAATGCCTTGGATGTGAGGCTATAGATGCCTCCCGACACATGGGTACAGCGCTCTTCACATGCGTCGCAGAAGTTGGTGATGGTGAGTCCATCGTCTGTCTGTACATAGAGCGGTTTCTCATCGTCGACATAGGTGGTCACGGCCATCAGCCCATCAAGGTCGCTCTCGCTGAAAGCATGGATGTATTGGGCAAACTCACTTTCCGAGAAGATGGTGTCGACGGTGGTCACGCAAAAGCGCTCCTCAGCCTTCAAGTAGTCGCGGATAGCATAGAGGCTATGCATGGAGCTGGGAGTGGACTGCACCACGATGTCGAGCGGTATGGGTAGGGTGAGGCTGCGAAGGTAGGTTTGTGTGGCTGCATGCTTGGCGTTGCAGATGACTACGATGCGTGAGGCGCCATTGGCGATAAACACACGGATGAGACGCCCAATGAGTGTCTCATCCTGTATGTGCACCAAGGGCTTGGGGACTTCGCATCCCTCTTCGGCCAATCGTGAGCCTTCGCCTGCTGCCAGTATAGCGTAGAGCATGGTGGTGGCTTGCTTATTCAAGCTTTAACTTGTCGCTGTCGTCGCGCTTCTCGAAGTAGAGCTTACGCAAGGGGTTGCGGTGTGCCTCGGCATCGCTCTTGCGGTTGCGATAGATGTCGATAGCCATGTAGATGGCCTGACGCATGGAGTTGGCCGAAGCTTCATTCTTGCCGGCAATGTCGAATGCGGTGCCATGGTCGGGCGAGGTGCGCACAAGCGGAAGGCCTGCCGTGAAGTTCACGCCATCGTCCATAGCCAATACCTTGAATGGTGTGAGGCCCTGGTCATGGTACATGGCCAATACACCATCGAAATGGGTGTACGAAGCATTGCCCATGAAACCATCGGCAGGGTAGGGACCGAAACAAAGCACACCCTTCTCGCGCATGGCTTGGATGGCAGGGGTGATGATGGTTTCCTCTTCATTACCTATCACACCGCCATCGCCAGCATGGGGATTGAGGGCCAGCACAGCAATGCGGGGAGCACCGATGCCGAAGTCTGACTTCAGCGAGGCGTTGAAGATATCGAGCTTCTCTTCTATTAGCTCTTGGGTAAGCGATGATGCAATCTTGGCTACAGGCACATGCCCTGTGACAAGCGCTACACGCAATCTGTCGTTGGCCAGTATCATCAGTGCCTTGGCGCCTTCGCCCACGCACTGCTCGATATACTCAGTGTGTCCAGGGAAGGTGAAGGTTTCTGACTGAATCATCTCTTTATGGATGGGGGCAGTCACCAGCACATCATACAAGCCCTCCTTGTAATCCAGCATGGCTTTCTCCAAAGCGTCGAGTGCAGCCTTGCCTGATTCGCGGGAAGCTTTGCCCAGGTCGACCTTCACTTCATCGTCGTTGCAGTTGATGACATTGATCCGGCCAGGGATGGCCTCGGAGGCCGAGTTAATGATAGAAAATGAGGTCTCCAGATTGAGGGCCTTGCGGTGGTAGGTCATTACTTTGGGCGAACCATATACTATAGGGGTGCAGAGCTCAAGCATTGTGGGGCTCTCGAAAGCCTTCAGTATGACTTCGTACCCGATGCCGTTGACATCGCCTTGCGTAATAGCTATTCTTATTCTATTTTGTTCCATTATATAAAGTGTTTCGTGTTATTTTGTTTCGGGTTCAATTACAATCTCCTCCAAGCTGTATGACAGGCTGTTCACCTCCTGCTCGGCAGGTAGCTGTACGGTATATAAGGCAGCCTCCATGCGGCGTACGAGGTCGCGCTTCAGCGACTCGGGAGCATAGATGAAGGCTTCAGCTACGATGATGCGGCCATTCACCTCATCGACACGTGAGTGCGACACGAAGGGACCTCCCATGCGGTCGCCCTGCACACGCCAGAGACCACGGGCCACTTGGGCATACTTACCACGTACGGTGGCATCCTCTACGTATACCATTCCATGGTTGGTAGTCATATAGCTTCCTTCGGGACCGCCAGGGATATTGACCTTCATCACAGAGTCGCGCTTCTGGAGGAAGTAGTCGAGCGTAAAGGTGTTCTTGTCGGTGTAGGGATAGGAGTAAAGCACGAGGTTCATGTCCTTCTTGCCTATGTTCGTAGAGGCCCAGAAAAAGTCTTTTCCTTTTTTAAACTTGTTCAACTCCCAAGGCACCCATACGTCAACATCGAGAATCTCTTTGGCCAGACGTGATACTTCGAGGTTATGCTTTTCGCTCAGGTTCTCAATCTCGCGGTTCATCTCAGCTTTGGTGAAAAAGTCGATGATAGCCTGTTGGTTGTTGTTGATGTATTCGGTCAGGCTCTCCTCATCGGGTGCCTGCAGGGTCATGATCATCTGGGGATAGGAGTAAACGTTGCGTGCAAACTTGAACTTCGGCTGTGTGTAGATGTCCTGAATGTTCACCTTGATGATATTGCGCATAATCTTGAACATGTTGCTATTGAAGCCTTCGGGTTCAACGCGTGAGATGCGGAACGAACGCTCCGACTGGGGAAGTCCAGGCACGTCGCTGTCGAGTACGTTGAACACTGCACGGCCGAGCGGGCGATCCCATTGCTCATCGTCCATTACCACCAGCATCTCGTAGGGCAGACCTGTTGCATTGGGCATCAAGAGGTTCTTCTTCTTTTTCTTGGTAGCCTTCTTGGTAGCGACCTTCTTTACGCTCTCCTTCTTGACATTCTCCTTCGTTGCACCCTCCTTGTTGTCGCAACTGGCCATACAGAGTGCCATGAGGCATGTAACTGTGTAGATAAGATATTTTTTCATCTTGATTGTATTTCGTTTAGTTTGCATTTTCAACTCTTCAGTTTTTTTGTCGACAGCATGCCGCATGCTGCGTAGATGTCCTCGCCACGCGATGCACGTATCGTAGTGAACAGACCATGACGTGTGAGATAGTCACGGAAGGCTACCATGCGCTCCATGGGCACACCATCAAGTTCTGAATCGGGGATGGCATGGAAGCGAATGAGGTTGATGCGACACTGCAATCCATCGAGCAGACGTACCAACTTACGGGCATCGGCCATGGTGTCGTTCACCCCGTCGAAGAGGATATACTCAAATGATAGGCGGCGCTGTCCTGTAAAATCATACGTTCTGAGCAGTTCCACCATCTCACTGATGGAGTATATGCGCTCGGCTGGCATCAACTCAGAGCGCACCTGTGGCGTCGGAGCATGCAGACTAATGGCCAAGTGGCAGTCACTCTCGTCGAGGAAGCGCTTGAGGTTCCCCCTCACACCTACGGTAGAGAGCGTGATGCGGCGGGGACTCCATGCCAATAGCTTGGGGTCGGTGAGCAGGCGTAAGGCCTTGAGCACCTCATCGGTATTGTCAAGCGGCTCGCCCATACCCATCATCACCACATTGGTGAGCGATGCACTCTCGGGAATGGCATAGAATTGATTGAGGATTTCGCCTGCTGTAAGGTGTGCGCTGAAGCCTTGTCGACCTGTCATGCAGAAGGCGCAGTGCATTTTGCAGCCCACCTGTGACGATACACACAGGGTAGCGCGATCATCGTCGGGGATGTAGACAGCCTCTACGAACTGCCCTTCGCGAATCTTGAACAGATACTTGATGGTGCCATCCTTGGAGTGCATTGCCTCTACGGGATCAGTAAGCCCTACTTCGTAGTGTTGGTTCAGTGCTTCGCGATGCTTGAGCGACAGGTTGGTCATCTCATCAATGGAGCGTACACGGCGCACATAAACCCACTCCATCATCTGCCGCGCAGCAAAACCCGGCATACCCATCTCTTTTGCTACAGCTTGCAACTCAGCAAGGTCCATTCCCAATAGTCGTTTCTTTGGCTCGCTCATCTGTCTCTTTATAATTTCTGGTCCAAGGCGTGGCCTCTAAGCCCAATCCTCTATCTTAATTATATGGTAATGGGAACAAAAGTACAAAAAAAACGCAAACTCCCCCACACTTTGTCGGCCATTCTTTCATGATTGGCATTTTTTATCTATTTTTGTGCTGTTATTAATCCGTATTATACCTTCAGCTTATGATAGAATACCTTCGAGGAGACCTCACTGAGCTTACCCCTACGACAGCTACTGTTGAATGTCATGGAGTAGGTTATTTGACCAATATCTCACTCAATACCTATACAGCTATACAGAACCGTCCGCAGGTGAAGCTCTATGTCCATGAAGCTATCCGTGAGGATGCCTATGTGCTCTACGGCTTTTCCGACAAGCGTGAGCGTGAGCTTTTCCTGCTGCTTATCTCTGTGTCCGGCATTGGCGGCAATACTGCCCGTACAATCCTTTCGGCGCTGACTCCGAACGAGCTTTGTGAGGTGATTGCCTCGGGTAATGATAAGCTGCTCAAGATGGTTAAGGGTATAGGTGGAAAGACTGCTCAGCGCATTATCGTGGAACTGCGCGACAAGATGGCAACTATCGGTGTTGATATGCCTTCTTCCGATGCACCCCAGGCATTGTTTGCCGATGTCAATAATGAGGTACTTGACAGCGCCGTAGCTGCTCTTACCATGTTGGGCTATACGGCTGCAGCATCACAAAAAGTAGTCAAGAATATTATAAAGGAGCAGCCGTCCATCACTGTGGAAGCTGCCATCAAGGAGGCGCTAAGACGAATGTAGAGGGTAGCAACTACCCTCTACATTGATGCCGTCATTCCTCTATGGATGTTTGGGGTAAGAACTTCTTACTCTACTATTTTGTATAGTCTGAAATTATCTATTTTGAACCATGTGGCATGAGGAGCCCCGTCGGTAGCGACACCGATGGTGAGGGGTGTCTTGTCCTTCTTTTGGGTAAAGGAGAGCTTGATGGTCTGCATGGGGTAATTGTCGCCAATGCCGGCATCTTTCACTTGGTCGCGGAAGTAAGCTACATCTTCTCCAGCAAAGAGGCGCTGGGCACCTACGCGGATGGCGCTGGGGGTGTTGGATGCGTGCATATCAACTGCCAGTACATAGTCTCCCTGAGGCAGACTGCTGATGACCTGCGTGATGGATGCGGTAAGGGTGTTGCTGTTGTCGTGAACGCCGAAGATGTAACGCCCGTGGGTAGGACGGGGCTCGCCACCTCTGTGGGGGTTGATACCCCACCATGAGGTGGAACTGCTGACGCTCCAGCCTTCGGGGTCGAACTTGTTGCCCGAGCGGCCGTCGGCCTCAAAGCTGGGGTTGGCGATGTAGGTGCTGGTGACATCTTCCATGCCGTCGGGCACAGTGCCTTCGCACAGTTTTACGCGTACCTCCTTGCCGGTGTATTCTACGGTGGTGAAGGTCTGCGCCTCGGTATCGCCTGCCGGTGACTCCTTGCTCACGAGGTGGATGCGGAACTTGCGTTCCTTGAGCATGCCTTTGTACTTGCCCTTGCGCTCACCGATGATGAGGGTGCCATGGTCGTTGTCCCAACGGAAAGGAATCTCGGTGAAAGCGCCCTTCTCGTAGTTGTAGTTGTCTCCTTCGTCCTCATAAAGGATAAACTCGCCATCGGCACCGGGGTATACGCGCACCTCGAGGTTGTCCCAAGCCTTCTCGGCAGCATACTGCACGGCAGGGCCGAAGGGGATGATGCTACCCGCCTTGACGAAGAGGGGCATGATATGGATGGGGGCGGGGCGCAGGATAGTCTGTCCGCCTCCGTGATACTCGTTGCTCCAGAAGTCCCACCAGTCGGCGCCCTCAGGAAGGTATACCTTGACGGGAGCCGATGCACGCTCCACCTCAGGATAGATGGCATGGCCTATCTTGCCGTAGTCGAGGTATGTGTAGAGCGGGTCGGTAATGGGTTTCACCAAGATGTTGCGGCCGAAGAGGTACTCGTCGGTGAGGTTGATGGCTCTCTTGTCGCGCGGGAAATCCATCACAAGGGCACGCATCATGGAGCCGCTGCGCTGTACCACATCGCCACAGTTGCTGTAGATGTAGGGGAGCAGGCGGTAGCGCAGCTCAATGTATTGCTTCTGCACGTCGAAGGCCCAGTGTCCGGGTTCGGCATAGCGGTAGAGCTCGTTGACCATGGGTGAGGATACGTGGTTGCGCATGAGAGGCATGAAGCAGCCCCACTGCATCCAGCGCACCTGCAGCTCCTGTGCGAAGGGGTCGCGGGGATTGTTGTTGTAGTCCCAGCAGAAGAAGCCGCCTATATCGGTGTTCCAGTAGGGGATACCGCAGAGGATATAGTTGAGTCCCGAGGGTATCTGATTCTTGAAGGTTTCCCAGTTGGACTGGATGTCGCCACTCCAGCTGAAGGTGCCGTAGTGCTGTATGCCGAACGAGCTGCTGCGGGTCATCATGAAGGCGCGCTTGTCGTTGCCCTTCTGCTGGCGTAGCTTCTCGTAGATGCCCTTGTTGGTCATCAGGGGGAAGGCGTTCTTCACGCTGCGCCAGCTGCCGTCGGCGGTGAGGTGGTCATCGTCGCCGGGCTTCTCGAAGTGGTCGGGCTCGGTAGAGTCGCTCCACCAGGCGTCAATGTTCATGCCATAGAGGTGCTTGAGGTATTTCCAGTAGATCTCGCGTGCTGCGGGGTTGAAGGGGTCGTAGGGGCGTACGCCACGGTTGGTGGGCCATGTCTCGAAGGGATACAGGGCACCGATGGCATCAAGCTCCTTGAATTGAGGTGTCCACGGACCGAAGTTGGCCCAGATGGAAATCATCAGGTGGGCGTTGCGGCTATGCACGTAGTCAATCATCTCTTGGGGCGACTTGATGCGCGGCTCCAGTCCCTTCTTCACATATTCGGCAGCCAGAGGGCGTAGGTCGTCGGGGAGGTACTTGCTCCATGCGGGGTCGCCCACCTTATTGATATAATAGGGGTTCATGAAGTCCATGGCGTTCCAGTTGGAGTCGCATCCCCAGTATTGCCAGTCCTGCACGATGCCGTCGAGCGGGATCTGCAGTTCGCGGTACTTGTCGAGCACCTCGCACAGCTCGTCGCTGGTCTTGTAGCGCTCGCGGCACTGCCAGTGGCCCATGGTCCAGAGGGGGAACATGGTGGCCTGACCCGTGAGCTGGCGGATGGAGGCGATGACACCGTCCTGTGTGCCGTCGCGGTAGAGGAAGTAGTAGTCGACCCCTTGTGCCACCTCAGAGGTGAAGGTGGTGGCTTCGGGAGTATCCTCAAAGTGGCTGCGTCCGGCATTGTCCCAGTAGAGTCCGTAGCCCTTCACGGAGGTGAAGTAGGGGATGGTGATGTTGGCATTGTGGTTCCATATTTCCACTTTCTCGCCACGCTGGTTGAGTTTGGGGCTGCGGCGCTGGCCAAGGCCGTAGATGGCCTCGTCGGTGCCGAGCTGGAAGTCCTGGCGTATGCGATACTGCCCCTTGTCGACACCTGTGGCGATGGATGCCACCTCGGCAGCGCCCTTCTCGGCAAGCAGGGCGTTGCCCTCGGCATCGGCAAAGCGCACCTCACCTGTGGCAGCATCGACGGTCACCGTGAGGCATGCGGTGCGCAGGGTATTGCCCTCGACACTCCACAGGTCCTTGCCCTTTTCGGGCTCCATGATGACGGAGTAGCTCTTCTTGGCAGGCAGCGCCTCAAGTCCGTCGGCATATTTGGTCACGCGGATGATGTTGGGCGCATATACCGATACCTCTGTCGTGGGGTTGTCACCTGCGGGGTCTACGCGGAGTCCCTGCTTTGTCTCGCTCACCTGCTGCGCTGTGCTCATGAGAGCAGGTATCAGCAGTAGGATTGCAATGGCTGTGTGTCTTTTCATATAAAGGACTTTTAATTGTTTTTGCAAATATATATAAAAAATGAATATCAGTATGATAGTATATGTTTATTTTTCCATTTTCTCTAACGCTTGCAGTAAATGGCAAAGATACTTTCACTCGCTGTAATAAATATTCAAGCAAGCTTGATATTTCTCGCTCGTTTATTCGTATCTTTGCAGTAATAAAAGATTTAGTATGCAGCATCATTCCTTACGACGAAATCCTTGGGCATGGGTGCCCTCACTCTATTTTGCTGAGGGATTGCCCTATGTCATTGTCATCACACTCTCGGTGGTAATGTATAAGCAGCTTGGCTTGGGCAATGCCGAGGTGGCTTACTATACCGGGTGGTTCTATCTGCCATGGCTCATCAAACCACTGTGGAGCCCGTTCGTTGATTTGCTCAAGACCAAGCGCTGGTGGATAGTAGCCATGCAGCTGCTGATGGGCGTAGGCATGGCAGGCATCGCCTTCACCCTGCCTGTGGATGGGTGGCTGCGCTGGACATTGGCCATCTTCTGGCTTATGGCCTTCAGCTCGGCTACACACGATGTGGCTGCCGACGGCTTCTATATGATGGCGCTCGACGAGGGCAACCAATCCTTCTTCGTGGGCATACGCAGCACCTTCTATCGCTTGGCGACTCTGGCCGGACAGGGCGGTATGCTGATTGTGGTGGACTGGCTCATCCGTCGCTACGGCAATGAGCGTGAAGCCTGGATAATGGCGTTCGGCGTTGTTGCCCTACTGTTTGTGCTGGTCGGGATATACCACCTACTGATGCTACCTCGCCCACATACCGACAAACCGCGCGACTTTGCTGCGCGTGACCTCCTGAAGGAATTTGCCCACACATTCGTCACCTTTTTCCAGAAGGAAGGTGCTGTGCCGGCACTGCTTTTCATGCTGCTCTTCCGTTTCCCCGAGGCACAGTTGGGAAAGATGAGCATACCCTTCCTTATGGACCCCGTGGCAGAGGGAGGATTAGGGCTGACGCTGGAACAAATCGGTGTGATACAGGGCACATTAGGCCCCATCGGCTTGACACTCGGAGGCATACTTGGTGGCATCTGTATCTCACGGGGCGGACTCAAGCGCTGGCTGTGGCCTATGGTGTGGGCTATCTCGCTGCCCGACATCGTATACGTCTACCTCAGCTATGCGCAGACAGCCAGTCTGCCCGTTATCTCGGCATGCCTCTTCATTGAGCAGTTTGGCTATGGCTTCGGCTTCACTGCCTATATGCTCTTCCTTATATACTACGCGCGTGGCACTCACGAGACAGCCCACTATGCCATTGCCACGGCCTTCATGGCAGCTGGCATGATGCTGCCCGGCATGATGGCCGGTGCCCTGCAGGAGTGGATGGGCTACCGGGGCTTCTTCATTTGGGTGATGGCGTGCTGTGCCGTGACCTTTGTGGTCTCGGCTTTCTTGAAGATTGAGGACGGATTTGGAAAGAAATAAACAATGATGAATGCGATGATTTTTGCCGCAGGGCTCGGCACCCGATTGAAGCCTTATACGGACAACTGCCCCAAAGCGATGGTCGAGGTCGGCGGTCTCCCTATGATTGCCCACCAGCTGCTACGGCTGCGCGAGGCAGGTTTTCGCCACGTAGTCATCAACGTACACCACTATGCCAGCCAGATAATCGATTATGTGACTGCCAATGATGGTTTCGGCCTCGATGTGGCCTTCTCCGACGAGTCGGGCCAGCTGCTCGATACGGGTGGTGGCATACGCAAGGCCCTGCCCCTCTTCGATGCCGACAGCCCCGTGCTGATACACAATGTGGACATCTTCTCCAATGCCGACCTTGCTGCACTCTATCGCAGCCATCAGGAGAGCAAGGCCGATGCCACGCTCCTGGTTAGCCAGCGCAACACATCGCGCTATCTGGTGTTCGATGCCGCCTGGCACCTCGTAGCTTGGAAGAATATCCAGACAGGCGAGGTACGCACCGCCTACGAAGAGCTGGAGCAGGCATTGGCGCCACTCGGTGCTGACACCGCGCAGCATCGTCTGCGGGCCTTTGCAGGCATCCACGTCATCGCCCCCTCGCTCTTTCCTGCTCTGCAAAGTGCCGAGGAGGTCTTCTCCATCACCAACTTCTACTGGCAGCATGCAGCCGACTACTGCATTCGTGGAGCCGAGGCTCCCACAGACTTCTGCTGGGTCGATGCCGGCAAGCCCGAAGCATTGTCCCGAGCTGCCGAAATAGCGAAACTTACAATTCAAAATTGAAAATAAAGCAAAACGCACAATTCAAAATTCAACATCATGAACAAGGTCTCGGACAACCCTTTAAAAAACCGAACCGTCAGCGCCACGCCGCTGATGGCAGTCACAGCGCTCTTCGTGACGCTCTACCTCGTATCCAACATCATGGCCGTCAAGGTCATCAGCCTCTTCGGCCTCTTCTACTTCGATGCCGGCACCATCACCTTCCCCTTCGCCTACATGCTGGGCGATGTGCTCACCGAGCTGTGGGGCTTCCGCACGGCCAAGCGTGTGATATGGCTCACGTTCGTGTGTAACATCGTGTTGGTCATCTGCACCCAGATTGGCGTGTGGCTTCCCTCGCCCGACTACCTGGCCGACACGGCCTCGGCCTACAACCACGTGTTCACCTACGTGCCCCGCATCGTGCTGGGCTCCTTGGCAGGCTTCCTCTGCGGCGAGCTCTCCAATGCCTGGCTCATGGAGCGCATCAAGATCAAGATGCGTGGCCGTCGCCTGTGGGTGCGCACCATCGGCAGTTCTGCCGTCGGCTATATGTTCGACACGCTTCCCTTCGTGCTCATCGCCTTTCTCGGGACGGTCAGCACCCACGACCTGCTCTATATGATTGTCTTCCAGTATGTCTCCAAGCTCCTCATCGAAGCCCTCTTCGGCACCCCCATGGCCTATGCCGTGATACGCTGGGTACGATGGGGAGTGATAAGAGTTGAGAGTTGTGAGTCATGAGCTGTGAGTTTCGCTTAATTCTGAATTCTGAATTCTTAATTCTGAATTATAATGCTTCGCATTAAGATTCCTTGTAAAAAGCAACAAGTTGCTACTCAGTTTTCATCTTTCAACTTTCAACTCTCATGCAGCGCTACTCCCTCATCCACACCAAGCTACCGCGCGAGTTTGTGCTCCTGCAGGGCACCGGTTGCCGCTGGCGTCAATGCGCCTTTTGCGACTACCACACCGACACTAGTGCCGACCCCTACGCCATCAACCGTCCTGTGCTGGAGCAGGTTACGGGCCACTATGGCGTGCTCGACATCATCAACTCAGGCTCTGCCCCCGAGCTCGACGAGCAGACCCTTGCCCTCATCCGTCAGGTCGTGCGCGACAAGCACATCCACACCCTATGGTTCGAGGCCCACTACATGTATCGCCACCGCTTGGCACAGTTTGCCGCACTGTTTGAGGGTGTCACCGTCAAGTTCCGCTGCGGCATCGAGACCTTCGACCCTGCCCTGCGCGACCGTTGGCACAAGGGTGTGCCCGCCACCGTGAGCCCTGCCGACGTAGCCCGCTACTTCCAAGGAGTATGCCTGCTGTGCTGCACCGAGGGTGAGACCCGCGAGCATATCCTTACCGACATCGCCATTGCCCGCCGCCACTTCGAGTACTTCAGCATCAACCTCTTCTGCAACAACGGCACCTCACTACGTCGCGATGAATCGCTTGCCCAATGGTTCGTCCGCGAGGTGTATCCCACCCTGCGCGATGTTGACGGCATAGAGGTGCTCATTGGCAATACCGACCTTGGAGTAGGCTCTTAAGCAAACCGTAGGGAAAGCAACCTGTTTTTTTAGACGCTTCCTATTGGTGAAAGTTCATAAATCGGTTGGCAATGGCACAGCGTAGCGAGAGCTGAGCCAAGCTTGCTTGAGTTCTGCCGAGCAAGCAAGCCATCTTAAAGCACTGCTTTATATTGGCAGAGGTTGCCGAACAACGAGGCTGGACTCCTGCTTTTCCATCAGCCCGAGATGTCATGCGTAACAGTATGGAATCGGAGAAAGCGTAAACCTCGCCAGTAGGGCTAGAGAAAAGGTGTAAATCTTTTCAGCTAATGAAGCAAAAAAGCGTCTACTGAAATCAGAAAAAGACACATTTTCCGCCGCTACTTCGAGTAACTATCAGTACTTTCGTGCAAGTACTACAGTACTTATGGCCAAGTACTCGAGTACTTAAGGCTAAGTACTGGAGTACTGACAGTGAAGTACTGGAATTTTGCGGGGTGTGGTGGATTTCACCTAAAGATGTCATCCCGACAGAGCGCAGCGACGAGGGATCTCTCATCCATCAACCATCATCCTTCAACCGCAGCTTCACTGTCCTTTTATCGTCATCGTTGCAGCGCTCCGTGCTGCCAAAGCCAACCGATTTATGAACTTTCGCCATAGGGGATATCTAAAAAATCGCCCATTTCATCGTGAAATTGTCAATTATGATACTTCGTGTCAAGATTCCTTGCTTGCAAGGCATAGTTCAAACAAGTTTGACTCTGCTCTCACTACTCTACGGAATTGTGAACTGTCAATTGCTTTCTGCACTCTGCCAGGCCAAAAATAAAAATCGTTTACACCGCTCCCAAACTACAAGTCTGTACCAAATCTGCTACATACATCTACTGCCAGCGGTATGCACATAAACCATCAAAGCCTTCTGCAGAAGGCTTTGATTAGTTCGTTAGGCTAAATAAATATTTTGCTAAGTACTTTTTTGCTCTCGCTTAGTACAATTTATATTCTACAAGGTGAAATTTTGTCAGAACACATAAGCACAGGATACACTTAAGGTACGGTTACGCATTCCCGCCTTGTTGGTGTCTTTCATTCCCCAATCGTAGCCTACGGAGAGTTGCCAGTGTTCATATAGTTCAGCACCGAAGCGGAGTCCTAATCCCCAATCGAAACGCTCATGTGCTTTGTCGGCAAAAACGTTGTTTGATGCCGTGCTTGTGGTGGATTTTCCTGCCAATGTGGCTGTTACTGTCTCTTTGCCGAAGAGGCCGATGCTGGCGTAAGGACCTACAGAAGCAAAGAGTTTCAGATTGTCGCTACAGTTGAACTTATAGCCTACGTGTACAGGTATGCTCAGATAGTAGGGGGTTGCTTCCCATTGCAGTGAGGTGCCAGTGATGTTATCGTAGTAGCCCGTGCTCTTCCAACCATGCGAGGAAAGCAGTGCGCTGAAGTCCATGAACCATCCTTCGGTGGCTTGAGGTAATCCCAGCTCGCCTTTTACTCCTACGTTAAATCCTGTCAAGCCAGTATCATCACCACTCGGGGCATTGACATTTACGCCTGCTGTTGCACCCACTCTGAACTCTTGTGCCATACTGGGCAATACCATTGCACCAAGTAAAGCCATGACAATTAGTTTTTTCATCTCTAAAAAAGTTTTATAAGTTTAATAAATCTATGTGCAAAATTCACCATTTTCTATTTAGGGACATCTATATATTTACTTAACAAATCCTAAACTTAACATTCTTTGTGCCGGAATACGGTTTATGGCCTTTCCTTTTAGGAAATATATACATATATTGACAGCTGTAAATGATTCATCCAGTAGTATTTGTCACGACGGATATGCCTTATTCGCATGGGAAGGTGAATCTAAATCACGAATCGACGAGATAATTCGAGTTTATCGGGCTTTTCGGGTAAGAAGCTGTTTGGATTTTATTTTGAGTTTAGCTGAGAGGGTAAAGATGCTCGAAATGGCCTCAGATAATCCGAAAAGTTCTTCAAATACATATTAACGGTAAAATCCAAACAGCTTCTAATTGTTGCAGCTGTGACGATAATTTGTTACTTTTGTCGTAAAAATAGAAACAATGAGTACAAGACAACAACAGATGGAGGCCTTCGGACGCTTTCTTGATGTGCTCGATGAGTTGCGTGAGAAATGTCCGTGGGACCGCAAGCAGACCAACGAGAGTCTGCGACCCAATACGATAGAGGAGGTATACGAACTGTGCGATGCGCTAATCAATGAGGATGATGCCAACATCTGCAAGGAACTGGGCGATGTGTTGCTCCACGTGGCGTTCTATGCCAAAATTGCTTCGGAGAAGGGACAGTTTGATATAAAGGATGTGTGTGACCGCCTGTGCGACAAACTCATCTTCCGCCATCCTCATGTGTTTCCACCTAAAGAGGAAAGTGTAAAGATAAAAGATGAAAGTTGCCGTCCGGATGGTAATGACTCTCCACTTTCATCTGTCAACTTTCAACCCGAGAAGGTTACTACGGCGACACAGGTGTCGGAAAACTGGGAACAGCTCAAACTGAAGGAGAAGGGTGGTAACAAGCGTGTGCTCAGCGGAGTACCCTCAGGATTACCCTCTATAGTGAAAGCATATCGTATCCAGGAGAAGGCTCGCAACGTGGGGTTTGAATGGGATGATGCTTCCGGTGCGTGGGAGAAACTGATGGAGGAGATGGAGGAACTGCGCGTGGAACTTGAGCGTGGTGATCATGATCTCGCTGAGGCAGAGTTGGGCGATTTGCTCTTTGCTACCATTAATGTGGCGCGTATGAATGGACTCAGCCCCGACAATGCGCTGGAACGTACCAATCAGAAGTTTATCCGTCGCTTCAACTATGTGGAGGAGGGCGCTATTGCTCAAGGACGCAACCTCAAGGATATGACTCTGGAGGAGATGGATGCCTTGTGGGATGAGGCGAAGAGCAAGGGGCAGTGAATTGAGTTTTGAGTTTTTAAGTTTGACAAGTTTACAAATATGTTACATGTAAGGTCCTTGCTTGGCTCAAGAACTTAAAAACTCAAAAACTTAAAAACTTGCAAGCGAAACATACCACTCCGTCAGCTCTGTCTTCGGGTAGTAGTGGCGGAGTATTTCTTTGTAGTTGTATCCCTGGGCGCCCATTACGGCAGCGCCTATCTGGCATAGCCCTACGCCATGTCCCCAGCCTGAGCCGTGGAGGATGAATAAGGGCCTCTCCCCATCCCTCTCCCAAGGAGAGGGGGACTCAGACATCGCGGCACTGCTCTCGGTGGACTCTGCAACTCCCTCTCCTTGGGAGAGGGTTGGGGTGAGGCTTTCTACCTTTTCCACCTCGAAGGCGCTGCTATAGAGATGACTCTCCGAGAGCGTGCGCCGTATCTCCAGCTCCTTGCCGATGATTCGGGTGGCTTTGGTGCCGACGATTTGTAGACGTACAATACGTCCCGAGGGACCGCGCTCAATGGGGATGAGGTCAACGATGTCGCCATAGTCGAATCCTCCGCGACGGCGTACGAGTTCGCTCAGTTCGGCTTGGGTATACTTCACGGTCCAGCGATAGAAGTCTGTCGACTGGTCGTAGTGGTTGAGTACTTCCGAAAGCACTTTCTTGTCGTTGGTGTTGCAGAAGGGGTCGTCCACAACGCTGAGGTAGGGATGGGGCGTATCGTCCCAACAGCTCTCATACAGTTCGCTCCTACCACCGCAGCACTTGCTGAACCGGGCATCACAGACTGCTCCCTCGTAGCTGAGCACGATACCGCGCGTAGCTCGGATGGCCTCAAGAACCTGTGGCGTAACCTTACGGCTTACACCTTGATAGCGTTGGCAATGGTCATCGGCACATACGTCGAAGTGGGCATGCGCTTCACGGTCGTACCAACGGATAGCCTCCCCCTTACCCCTCCCAAGGAGGGGTGATTCAGACATCGCGGAGGTAATATGGAGAATAACATTTTCGATGTTGTCAATAACCTCTTCATTCGTGAAACGCAATGTTCGATATCCTGCTTCTGCTAATAATTTGTCTCGAATTTTGTCTGCTTCTTTTTGCTTTGGGTTGTTGTGATAACTTCCATCTATTTCGATGATAATATTTAGTGGCAAACAAATGAAATCTACTATGAAATCTCCGATGATATGTTGCCTTCTAAATCGCACCCCCAACTTCTTCGCACGCAATCTCCCCCAAAGGCGTTTTTCAGCTTCTGTAGGATATCGCTTTTGATTCATTGCATATTCCTTCAATAATACATATATGTCAGGGTGTGCCGTTTTGTATTTTTCTATGCTAGGAAGTGGCTTTGGATGAGTGTCAGCGATGTCTGCATCACCCCTCCTTGGGAGGGGCAGGGGGGAGGCCCCTATCTGTGCCAACAGCCAACTGCGGGAGATGATGGCATGTGCCTTGAGAAGTTCGATGGAAGAGGTACCGCTCATCTCTGAGGCGATGACGCTGGTGAGATAGTCTTCAATGGCGATGCGGTTGATGGCATGTAGCTCGCCGTCGATGATGCGTAGGATGAGTGACCCCTGGAAGGTCTGTGTCTCCTGTTGCTGCCAATGAAACTCCTTGCCGATGGTGACGCTGTGGAGGCTGAAGGTGCTAGTGTCGCCCCCCTCAATAGCGAAGCCCTTGGCTTGTCCAGGAACTCTCTTTCGGGGGGAGCCTGCAAACATCACGGTGTCTCCCACGTTGTATGTCGTGCCATTCCTTGTCAGTACGATGGTGTCCTTGCCTGTAGCAGTGTCTCTGCTTATTGTAGCAGTGTAGGTAATAGATTCTTTTTTATCGGTATCCGAATTACCCCTACCAAGGAGGGGCAGGGAGGAGGTCTCAAACCTGATTTCCTTCCCTTGCATGATGCCCACATCAATGGTGGGCTCGGTGCGTACGCCTACCTCGCATAATATGTCGAGTGCTTGGGATATGCTGAGACGCTCGTAGTCTTCGGCTCGTGGGGTCACCAGGAGTCCACACATGTCCAGTGCGCCTGGACTGATGAGGTATTTGCTCTCTCCCTCAGCGGTGTAGCAGCGGGGGCGGTGTGCTCTGCGTGGGATGACGATGAGGTTGACCTGCTCGCCTTGACGGAAGGCTACCACGTTGATGCACGGCTCGTATTCTCCTTCGGGGATAGGCAGTTGATTGTATAGTTGACCGAAGGTGCCGGTACCTTCTGCGTTGCGGATAAGATAAGCCTGATAGCCGAATGGGGCTATTGCTTGTAGATGGCCCATGTCGGTGATGCTCTTGGCATACTCTACTAAGGGGATTCCTGTACCTATGCCGGCCTGCAGATGTAGATGGTCGGGAGCGGATGCGCCGCACTTGGGGCCGTTATAGAATACGATGTACTCCTCAGGCAAGGCCTTGACAGCTTGTATGAGTGAGTCGTATGCTTCGATGATGTTCTGTCGGCGGTGTGTGGTGGATGCTATCGTGTAGTGGCCTCGCAGGATGGGGAATGGGTTTACCAACCACTCGAAATTCTCGTTCAAGGCAAGGCATTGCTGCTCTTCCGGACGGTTGGCGTGGCAGAGGAAGCAGGGGCGTGCGGCTATGCTTGTCTTGTCGATGCTTGCACCGGTAGAGACCATCCGTGCCGGGTTGCACTGTACCCGGAGTGCAGTGGGTAGCTTTGCCGAGTGCAGCTCACGGCTCCATACAGCGTCAAGTGCCTCATTGTTGTCATGGGCTAAAGGCCATTCACGCAGTTGTGCCTCAAAGAATGTTTCTAAGCTGTCGGTCATGGTGCTTATTTCCTTTGTAGATATTGTGAGTCGTAAGGGAGTATGGATAGCTTATGCCACTGTCTATCTCAGTTGCTTCCTTGCCCGTATTTCTTGGGTGCGCAGGCTATCTTTGTAGTGGTTATGAGCAGCTACACGTTCGGGACTGAGTGCAGCGTCGCTGTTTCCTTCCCAACGGCGGCATAGGTAGATGGGCTCATAGATGCGGCCTAGGCGATATTGACGGCAGATGGCTATGCCTACTGCATAGTCTTCGCCATAGCTCACGTTAGGGAAGCCTAGTTCACGGATTACAGGGGTGTAGAATGCACGTGGAGCACCTAGTCCGTTGATGCGTAGGGCGTTATTCATGCCATTCTCTTCGGTCCACTCCCGATGGTCGATGATGCCCGGAGGCAGTGTCTCCAAAGCAAAGTTGCACAGACGATAGCTGCCTACTACCATGGCGCAGTGTTCGCGACGGAAAGTATCAACGATGCGCTGTAGGGTGTGTTCGTCGCTGTATAGATCATCACTGTCAAGCTGTACGGCATAGCGCCCACATTGTGGATGGCGTATGGCGAGATCCCAGCAACCACCAATACCAAGGTCTTGGCGCTCAGGAATGATGTGGACAACGGGGGAGGCAGCTTCAATTATCTCTGAAGTACCGTCCGTAGAGTGGTTATCCACCACGATGAGGTTGAAGGTGAAGTCCGTTTTCTGTGAGAGTACCGATTGTATGGCATCACCGATGGTTCGTGCGCGGTTTTTTACGGGAATGATGACGCTGGCTTCGCAAGGAAAGTATTCTAAGGAGGTGTCGATACTCTGAAGGGTATGGTAGTCTATGAATGCGTCTATGGCTTTGAGGTGTGCTGTGCAGGCTCGCTCCATCTCTATCTGTATTTGTCTATTGCGAGGGTCGACGTAGTCGAATTGTTTCTCTCCCGAGGAGCGCATGTCTAGCTCATGTTCGGTATATAGGTACTCGTTGATGTGGACAAGCCGTCCTGCACGACTGATGTAGAGGCGCAGTTGGTAGAGTGCAGCGTGCTGCATTGCTTCGGGGGCTGTGGCGAGGAATCGGCGCAGAGCTTCTGTACGTATCAGTACTAATGGGCCGAAGTCAAAGTCGTCGCGTACGCTACCTTCTTGATATTCATTGGTGGGTACGGCCTGCGTCGCACCCTGTTTCATGACGTGGCGATTGCTATATACCCAGTCGGCTTCGCTCTCTTGAGCAGTGCGCAACATGTGCTCTATGGCTCTATAACCTATGGATAGGGCGCCAGCATGAGTGTATAGTAGGCAATACTCGCTTGTGCAACTATCGGTAATCTTGTTCAACACCTCTGTGGACATGCTACGCTCAAGAGGGATGAAAGGCATTCCTTCTTCTTGGTGTAGTTGGAGGATATGAACTTGTGCTATTTGTGCCTCTTCGTTAAATGCATCTTGCAGTGCTGAAGCTTGCTTCTCATTGATATATGGGATAAAGCAATCTATAGTATGTACCATGATACTACTGTATTTATTTTCTTATTCGTCCCTATTGTAGCGTATCTTGTGGTCTTCGGCATTGTAGTCTACTTTTAACTTTTTGTTCCTGTCGTAGAAGTATTGGTGATTCCCATTGCCGTTTGAATATGTATACTTGCTCTTAAGGAATTCTATTACTGACTCCTGCTTGAGGTGCGAACTAAGACTCAGTTCTACAAGGAAGGTCTTGTCATTGTCGAAGAAAAAACTCACCTCGTCCATTACGTCGGGACCCGCATATCCTTGGATTTCATCGCCAATGGCGTATTCTATGTATGACGGTTGCTCTATCATGGGAGTTAGCTCCTCTCCATACATATATACTACCTGTTCCCGTGTTTGATCCAGCGCAATGCTGAAGTCCTCGAAGAGGTCATGGTTGAGGCCTAGATAGGTGAGGTTGGTGGAACCATCGAATGTAATCTTTACCTGAGAACTTTCGAAGCTGGATTTGTTGGTGTAGGCATACATATGCCCATTGGTCTCAGCCTTGTATATATAATACTTGTTGTTGAGGTAGTCAATGAGTGCCGAGTTCGAGAAGTTCTTCTTGCTGTATATGATGTAGATAGCATCTGTTAATTTAGTGCGTTTGTTAATTTTGAAGGTCGTCATCTTCTCATCTGTCATGTAATGCACTATTTCGGGGGTAGCTGATAGGGCTGTGCCGTATGTGGCGCATACTTCCTCTTGTGTGAGGCCGATAGCTTGTGTGTAGTCATAGATTAGTCCGCCGACCTTGACTAGTACTACAGCTGTACCTTCACTTGTGGCTATATCAATCAGTGTGATGCCTTCAGCTTTGCCAGTGATGGTGCCCCATTTGTCAACGATAGCAGTCTTGTCGTTGTGTGAACGGTATGATTTAATTTTTCCTTTGATTAAGTTTTCGTAAGAGGGAGTAATGTTGATGTTATAACTAGTCTCTACGATGCTGATGAGGCGCGAGTAGGTGGTAGACTCTCCACTGTTTTTGTCTCTAGCTACGAATGTGTTGGCTTTCATGTCAGTTATGTAGAGTGTCTTCTTGTTTCCCTCATACGATGCCAGCACTGAAGCATTGGCATTTACCATGGAGAATACACCAGGAGTCTTGTCTGTAAAATCTACAGCATTAAGGTCGTTTGTATAGTAGAAGTCGCCATCTTCTGTAAACTTCATTACTTCTACAGTTCCTAGTTCTGCATTTTCATATATCCATGTCCCTGCCAAATCAGCAATTGTCACTACAAGTACTTCTTGTGGTTCCTCTTCTTGACAACTTGCCAATAAACCTAATAGGCTGATAAAATAAAATAGCTTTTTCATAATCTTTTTAATGTTGTTGAGTATGTTAAGGTTTCCCTTCTATTATTACGCTGCAAATATAGCTAACTTTTGTGAGAATAGCTATTTTTGTGTCACTTTTTGGAGGCTGTCTGTATGTGTTTCCATGGGCTAAAACAAAGAATAATGGCTGAACCAGCCATTATTCTTGTGTTAATGAATCTATGTGAGCTATTATTTTTCTTGATAGAAGCGGATATAGTCTATTTCGTAGCGTAACGGGTATTTCTCTGGATTGGGCTCTCCTCCGTGTTGCCCGCCAATCGCAAGGTTGAGTAGGAAGTATTGCGGAGTGTGGAAGGGATTCTTGCCTTCTCCATAGGTGCCGTTGATGGTTTTCGTGAGGTCTATATCGTTGAGTAGTTCATCATCGAGATAGATGCGCAGATACTCGGGCTGCCACTCCATACGCCATACATGGAACTTTTGTGCCCAGTCAGGATCTTTGTCAGTGAAATGGGTGAAAGGGATTGCCTTAGAGTTCCATACGGCTTGGTTGTTGTCGTTGCCCCATGCGGCATTGGCCAGAATGTGGGGCGCGTCCTTGATGCGGTAGTATTCCATCACGTCGATTTCTCCGCAGGAGGGCCAGTGCCATTGTGTACCGAGTGTCCAGATTGCGGGCCATGCTCCCTCGAGTACTGGGATGCGGGCACGAACTTCCAATGTGCCGAATAGAAATTCGTGCTTACCACGCGTGTTTACTGAAGCGGAGGTGTATTCGGCGTATTCGCGTTGTTGACGCCAGTCGGGGCGACGACGGCGAGGGTGACCATCCTGACTTGTTTCGTCAAACTTTACATAATTAGGGTTCTTAACCTGTTCGTGGCGTGCTGTGATGATGAGGCAGCCATCGCGGCAGATAGCGTTGTCGGACTGGTACCATTGAAGTTCATGGTTGCGGACGAATCCCTTCTCGTAGTTCCAATCTGCTTCGTTGAGTGGCCCGGCAGTGTTGAACTCGTCACTCCATACGAGAGTGCGCTCTTGTGCATTGACGATGAAGAGGGTAGCGCAGAGGCTGGACAGCAGAAAAAGTCTTTTCATGAGTGATGTGTTTGTAGTGAAAAAACACGGGATAAGCTGTAAGCATAACCCCGTGCAATGATGTCTTGACTTGAAGTGCGGCTATTTCAAAGCCGTGCATTAAGGATCAATGGTTGTCAATGTAGCGAACCATTTCGCAAGCGGCGAGGAGGAAAGCGCCAACGCCAAAATTGGCTGTTGAGTTGGCATCGACAATCTGACCAGGGATAGCACGCTCGCCAATGGGCTGTACATAACCTACACGGCCATCAGGCTGCAGTGCTACTGTAGTAAGGTATGTCCATGCGCTCTCTACAGTAGGCCAATAAACCTTCTCATCGAGGAAACCGTTGTTGATACCCCAGAGGATACCATAGGTGAAGAATGCTGTTCCACTGGTCTCGGGACCGGGGGCATGATCCTTGTCAAACATGCTTCGTGTCCAATAGCCTTCGGGTTGCTGGCAGTTTTTCACGGCCTCGGCCATCTTTGTGTAGACGTCGATGAATTCATCGCGGTGTGCATTGTCTTCGGGGAGGTCCTTCAATACTTTTGCAAGACCTGCGAGTACCCAGCCATCACCACGTGCCCAGAAATCCTTACCGCCGTTGTTGCTGGTGTGCTTAGGGTATACATACTTAGCATCGCGATAGAAGAGGTGCTCTTCCTCATCGTACATGATGCTCTGTGCATACTTGAAGTATTCATACAGTTTGTCCAGATAGAGCTGGTTGCCGGTGATATTATACATCTTTGTCATTACAGGCATCACCATATAGAGACCATCTGACCACCACCAGTAGTCGTTCTGTGGAGTACTCATCTGATACTCCATCACCTCGCGTGCTCTGGCAATCTTCATAGTATCAGGTTCCAGGTTGTAGAGGTCAGCATAAGTTTGGAAACAAATCTGCCAATCGCCGAATAGTACATACTCGGGACGCTCGCCGTATGAGTAACGCCATTCCTCCTTATTAGTATTAGTGGCACCCCAATAGCGATTGTGCTCTGCCCAACGTTTGGTGTAGTTGAGTTGCTCCTCGTTGCCTGTGAGGAAATATACCTCCATGTTACCAGTGTGATAGGCTGCATTGTCCCAGAAAGGACGTGTCTCAGGCTTGTTGTTGGTTTGCCAATAGGTGTTTACTTTGTCAATGATGCTTAGCACCTCGTTCTTCTTGGGAGTTGTTGATGCACAACTCATCATTAGCGCTGTTAACGCTAGGAGAATAGCTGTTTTTTTCATGTTATACATTTAATATTTTGTGTCAGTGTCTGGCAAAGATAATACAAACCCCAAGAAAAACCAAATATATTCATCTATTTCTTGTTATGTGGCCTTTTCTACGTCGTGTTTTGTAATAGTTTCACACCTCGTCTATACTCTCCAGGCGAGCATCCCATGTGTTGCTTGAAGTAGCGTCCGAAGGTGGACTGGTCGGGGAAGTGTAGCGTGTCGGCAATCTCCTTGACGCTCATCTCGGTGTCGGCAAGGTAGTGCTTGCTCAGGTTGATGGTAAACAGCGTGAGCCACTCCAGCGCCGTCTTGCCCGTCTCCTTCTTGATGATGCCCGAGAGGTAGTAGGGTGAGAGGTGCAGGTGTTGGGCATAGTACACTACGGTGCGCTCCTCGTGGCAGTGGCGCAGCATCAGGGTGAGGAAATTGTTGACCAATGTCTCGTGCTCGCGCTGCGGAGGCATATCTACGGGTTCGTGCATCAGGAAGGTGCGGGCCACCTCAATGAGCAGAGCGCTGCAGAGAAAGCGGTGCCGGTGCGCTACCAAGCGGTCGGCCGTAGCCAGCTGCCCCTCGTGGGCCTTCACCTCATGGCCTGCTGCCGAACGGTGTATCAGGTCGCACAGGTCGTGCAGGTAGGCTGCCTCCTCCTCGGAGATGGTGATGCACCGCAGCTTGCGGATCACGATGCGGCTACGCACATCGATGCTCTCTAGAGTGGGGTAGTAGTTCTCTATATAGTCCACCTCCACGCGGCCCTCCAAATCGTCGGAGTAGTGCAGCACATGGATCTGCTCGTTGGGGTAGAGCATCAGCAGCGAGCCCCGCTGCAAGTAATACAGCGTGCCGTCGGCAATGAGCGAGGCCGTGCCTGCACGGCACAGAAAGAACCCTACCTTGAACGAAGCGCCTTCCTCCAGTTTCACGGGGAGCGTCTCCAGCTTTGCCACGATATCCTTGGCTGTCATATCCATATAAGATATAACGGAGGAGTGGACGAGAAAATTGTGCCATCGGTCAACATCTACATGTGTGCCGCTGTTTTTTTTTATAAAACTGGCTTTGTTTTCTGCTCGCTTATTCGTACCTTTGTGGCATAGATATGAAAAGTGCGTTGAAGTACATTATACCGCTTATATGCTTCGTTGCTTTCTTCGGGGGTAATGAAGCGGTGGTGAATGGGCAATACACATGCGCAGCTGTGGAGACGGCGATGCACAGTGCCGACTTCTCGGCCGAAGACACTGAGTGTATCCTGACGCGCACCACATCTACGGTGAACGGTGCGCAGCGAGTGTCGAAGAATGTGCGGCAGGGTAAGCCTGGGCAGCGCCGATATAGTGACGACCTGAAAGCCTGCCAAGCACCGGTTTCCCGCTACACAATATGGTTCAACGCCAATCCTAAAAAAAACTTTTCTCGTATTTCAATTCTGCCCGCCGACTGGTCAGTCTCGGCAGGCTTATCATTTAGTAGATTCCGCTTGCGAGTTGTAAGTTGAAATTAGCCGTCCGGATGGCTAATTTCAATGCCAAGTAGTTGCCGAATGGCAGCTTACGTTATCGTTACTGCCAAAGACAGTATCCTTTAACCCCTTATAAGCAACGTCTCCTAAAGAGAAATCCATCAATCCACTAACTGATAAACAAAAGAATATGGGAATACTACAAATATTTACTTTGCTGGGAGCATTGGGCATGTTCCTCTATGGTATGAACCTGATGAGCTCGGGCTTGCAGAAAGCTGCAGGCGATCGCATGCGCAGCTTCCTCTCCGCCATGACGTCGAACCCCCTCAAGGGCGTGCTGACGGGCCTTGGCATCACCTCAGTGATACAATCCTCCTCGGCCACCACGGTGATGGTGGTGAGCTTCGTCAATGCGGGTCTGCTCACGCTGGCCCAGGCCATCGGCGTCATTATGGGCGCCAACATCGGTACCACGGTGACGGCATGGCTGGTGTCGTGGCTGGGCTTCAAGGCCGACATCTCCATCCTTGCCGTGCCGCTCATGGCAGTGGGCTTCCTGCTCTCCAACTCGAAGCGCAACCAGCGCCGCAATATCAGTGAGCTCATCGTGGGCTTCTGCCTCCTGTTCCTGGGCTTGTCGTTCATGAAGGAGTCGGTGCCCGACCTCGGCGAGACCCCCGAGGTGCTGGCGTTCGTGCAGTCATGGTCGGCCCACGGCTTCGGCTCTGTGCTCATCTTCCTTGCTTTCGGCACCGTGCTCACACTCATCCTGCAGTCCTCATCGGCTACGATGGCCATCACGCTCATCATGCTCAGCATGGGCTGGATACCCTTCGATATGGCTTGCGCCATGGTGCTGGGCGAGAATATCGGTACCACCATCACGGCCAACATCGCCGCTTCGGTGGGCAACACGCAGGCCAAGCGTGCTGCCATGTCGCATACGCTGTTCAACGTCTTCGGTGTGGTGTGGGCGCTCATCCTCTTCAAGCCCTTCCTCGGCCTCGTAGGTGCCATCACCGCTGGCCTCTTCGGCCTTCCCGACCCCTCTGCCGAGGGCTTTGCCGTGACCTCGCCCAACTCGGCCGAAGCCACCGCCGCGCTCTACGGCCTGTCGATGCTGCACACGCTGTTCAACACCATCAACACCCTCATCCTCGTATGGTTTACCAAGCAGATAGCCCGCATCGTGACCTGGATAGTACGCGCTCCGAAGAATCAGGAGAACGAGACCTTCCGCCTCAAGTACATCACCGCAGGTCCGCTCGCCACGCCCGAGCTGGCCACCGAGCAGGCTTCCGACGAAATCATCCATTTTGCCCAGATCATGAAGAAGGGCTTCGGCTATGTGCAGGAGGCCCTCGTGGAGAACGCCCCCGACAAGTTTGAGCAGTTGCGCGAGAAGCTCGTCAAGTACGAGGAGATATCCGACCGCATCGAATACGAGATAGCCACCTTCCTCAATGCCCTCTCGGCCGAGGAGATCAGTGAGAACACCTCGGTAAAGATCAAGGCGATGTACAAGATCATTGGTGAACTCGAGTCCTTGGGCGACTCGGGCGAGGCCATCAGCCGCATTCTCTCGCGCAAGAACGTCCACCGCAAGGTCTTCGATGCCGACATCCTGGCCAAGCTCACCAAGATGGCCTCCGTGGTCGACAACGCCTATGCCGTGATGATTGACAATCTCCTGGCTGCCCATGCCGGTCGCCTCACCGAGATTTCCAACGCCTACAATGCCGAGGACCACATCAACGCCCTGCGAAACAACCTACGCGACGAGGCCATCGAGGAGATTGACCGCCAAGGCAAGAACTATCAGACCAGCGTCTACTACATGGACCTTGTGGGCGAACTGGAGAAGATGGGCGACTTCATGATCAACGTGTCGCAGGACCTCGAGAAGGCATACAAGTAGTGACTCTATGGAAGAGATATTTGTAATCTTGGCCCTGATACTTCTCAATGGAGTATTCGCCATGTCAGAGATAGCCTTGATATCGGCACGCAAGTCGAGCCTGAAGTCCGAGGCAAGTAAGGGAAGCAAGTCGGCCCGGAAGGCGCTGGGCCTGCAGGACAACCCCGACAGACTGCTCTCTTCGGTGCAGATAGGCATCACCCTGATAGGTCTGCTCACGGGTATGTTCTCGGGCAACAAGATTGCAACCCTATTGGCGCAGGTACTGGCCGATGCCGGTCTGGAATACCGGCTGGCATCGGGCCTTGCCCAGACCCTCATCATCATCGTGGTCACCTTCCTCTCCATCGTGCTGGGCGAGCTGGTGCCCAAGCGGATAGGCATGAACTCCGCCGAGAGGGTAGCCATGGTCATGGCCGGCCCTATGAGTTTCATCTCCAAGCTTGCCAAGCCCGTGGTGTGGTTGCTCTCCAAGAGCACTTCGCTCATCATCTGTCTGCTGGGAGTCAAGGAGCAGGAGAGCAAGGTTACCGAGGAGGAAATCAAGTCGATCATACAGGAGGGCACCGATATGGGCGAGGTACTCCCCGTGGAGCAGGACATCGTTGGCCGCGTGTTCACGCTGGGCGACCTCACCGTAAGCTCCATCATGACGCTCCGCAGCGATATCGTATGGCTCGAGCGGAGCATGACCGAGGCCGAGGTGCGCGAGTGCATCGAACGCAACCTCTACGAGGAGTACCCCGTGGTGGACAACGACCTCGACCATGTGGTCGGTATCTTGCGGCTCAAGGACTTCGTGGTCAACAGCGGCAAGCCCCACTTCTCACTGGAGAAGATGCTCACGCGCCCTACCTACTTCCATGAGAACATGAGCGTGTACAAGACCCTGGAGGAGATGAAGTCACAGAAGGTGAGCCGGGCACTCGTGTGCGATGAGTTTGGCTCCTGCTGCGGTATCATCACCCATAAGGACATCCTCGAAGCACTCATCGGCGACATGCACGACGATATTGAAGACACCCCCGATATCGTGGAGCGTGCTGGTGGCGGAGGATGGCTCGTAGGTGGGCAGTGCATGATGTACGAGTTTCTCGACCACTTCGGACTCGACGAGGCCATGCAGGATTATGAGTTCACCACCGTGGCAGGCCTCATCCTGCACACCCTGGAGCGTATGCCCACCATGGGCGAATGTGTCAGATGGGGCGAGTTCACCTTCGAGGTAGTAGACATGGACGGCCCCCGCATCGACAAGGTGATAGTGAAGAAAGTTCCCCAGATACTACCGGAGGAATAGTTGCCCATATTCTTCACTGCGGCATTCTTGTCATTGCATTTATCAGACACCGATGGTTCGAGATTATTACTGTCTGCTAGTGGACGGTAATAAAAGATAACGGTGCAATCATGATTGATATTTAATGTGTTGTAAATGTCGGTTGTGCACAAGGATTAACTAAAAACAGAGGGGTAGTTAGGCGCGAACCGAATAGTCCAAACTCTCTTTCGAATTCTTATAGATTCTATAGTGCAAGGGTTATGATACTTCTATCGAATGCAAACAACCTGCAATCTCTGTGCTGTTCTTCGACATGCTGCTATATGTGTGTGTGCCGGCGACGAGGGTGACCTTCCTGAGAAGGTGTTGTGAGGTGGGGATTGTGGATTATGCCAGTTCTATGACCTCGAGGTCGCTGAACGTACCGTTGTTGATGGTGAAGCGTACGAGGGTGCGCACCTTGTGGAATCCGTGGATGCCGGCAGCGCCGGGGTTAATGTGTAGGGTGTTGATGGTGCGGTCGTGCATCACCTTGAGGATGTGTGAGTGTCCGCTGATGAAGAGCGTGGGCGGACGCATGAAGAGGGTGCCGCGAATGGAGGGGTCGTAGTTGCCGGGGTAGCCGCCAATGTGCTTGATGAGCACGTCGGCTCCCTCGATGGTGAAGCGGTTGACCTGTGGGTAGCGCAGGCGGATGTCGCGTCCGTCGATATTGCCATGTACGGCGCGGAAGGGGCGGAAGGCTTCGAACTGCTCGGCTACCTCGAGCGAACCGATGTCGCCGGCATGCCACACCTCATCGCACTCGGCAAAGTGCCGTGCGTAGCGTTCGTCCCAATGGCCGTGGGTGTCAGAGAGTAGTCCGATGCGTTTCATAAGAGGGAAGAGTTAAGAGGGAAGAAAGGTTGTAGTTTGGATGGAAACTCTTCCCTTTTCACTTTTCACTCTTCATTCGTTTATCAATATACTCTATCAGCATCTGAGCCGTGGCTTCGTGGCCGAGGTGCGAGGTGTTGATACAGAGGTCATAGCTCTCGGCTGCGCCCCAGGTCTTGCCGCTGTAGTAGTTGTAGTATGTAGCACGGCGGCGGTCGGTTTTCTCGATGAGCTCGGCAGCCTGCTCGGCGGTGATGCCCTTCTCCTCGACCATACGTCTCGTGCGGTCTTCGAGGTTGGCGGTGAAGAAGAGGTTGATGCAGTGGGGATTGTCGCGCAGGATATAGTCGGCGCAGCGGCCGATGAAGATGCACGACTCGTGCTCGGCCAGGTCGCGAATGATGTCGCTCTGTACCTTGAACAGGGTGTCGTTGCTCAGGTATGAGTCGCTATGGGTAAGCGCATTGGCAGCCGAGCGGTTTGAGAAGATGGAGTGGAAGAATCCGTGTGACTTCTTCTCGTCGGCATTCTCGAAAAACTCGGCACTGAGTCCGCTCTCCTTGGCTGCCAGCTCTATCAGCTTGCGGTCGTAGGCGGTGATGTTGTAGTGCTTGGCCAGAAGGGCGGCAATGCTGCGTCCGCCGCTACCGAGTTGGCGCCCAATGTTGATGATAATCTTTTTCATAAAAGTATAATTATGAATGGTGAATTATATATTATGAAGCAAGAGGCGTCATAGGTGAACTCCTAATTCATAATTCCTAATTCTTAATTATTTTCTATGTTTTCTAAAGAACATTCCCAGCATCACCGCTGCCGTGATAGACGATACGAGGTCCGATGCGGGAAGGCTTATCCACACACCATCGATGCCCCAGAAGTGGGGGAAGATGAGTATGAAGGGTACGAGGAACAGCAGCTGGCGGCTCAGCGAGAGGAAGATGGCCTTGCCGGGCTGAGCGATGCTCTGGAAGAAGTTGCCCGCTACCATCTGGAATCCCACGATGGGGAACAGGAGGCAGTTGTAGCGCATACCTGTCACGGCCATCTCAATCATCTTTTCGTCGGATGTGAAGATGAGGGCTACATATTCGGGGAAGAACTCGCCCACCACAAATGCCAGCGTAGTGACTATAGTGGCCAGCCCGATTGTAATCTTGAGCACCTTGGTCACTCGGTCGTAGGCCTTGGCGCCATAGTTGTATCCGGCAATGGGCTGCATGGCTTGGTTGAATCCCATGACAATCATCACGAAGATGAAGGTCATCTTGTGCACGATGCCGTAGGCTCCTACCGCATAGTCGCCTCCGTAGTTGGTGAGGCCGCGGTTGATGAAGATGACCACAAAGCACGAGGCAAGGTTCATAAGGCAGGGCGAGAGGCCGATGGTGAGTACCTCCTTCACGATGTAGCTCTTGAGCTTGTAGATGCCGCGCTTGAAGTGGATGAACTCGCGCTTGTCGCTCAGCACACGCACCTGCCATGCCAGTGATATGCATTGTGCCAGGATGGTGGCTATGGCGGCACCCTTGATGCCCCAGCCGGCGCCGCTAAACTGGATGAAGCCGAGGTCTATCTCCTTGAAGATGAACAGGGGGTCGAGCACCGTATTGATAATCACCGTGGCTATGGTCGCCCGCATGGCCATCTTGGGATGTCCCATGGCACGCAGCAGGGCGTTGAAGCCAAAGTACAGGTGAGTAAACACATTGCCCAGCAGGATTATCTGCATGTACTCGCGGGCATAGCTGATGGTGGCGTCGCTGGCTCCGAAGAAGTAGAGGATGGGGTCGAGGAACAGCAGTGCGATGGCGCCGAAGATGACACCCATCACCACGTTCATCACCACGGCATTGCCCAATATCTGCTGCGCCGTGTCATAGTCTTTCTGGCCCAATTTTACCGAGATGAGGGTCGACGAACCCATACCTACCATGGCGCCGAATGCCGTGGATATGTTCATCAGCGGGAAGGTGACGGCCAGTCCCGACAGCGCCAGGGCATCTACGCCATGGCCAATGAACACGCTGTCGACAATGTTGTAGAGCGATGAGGCCAGCATGGCCACGATAGAGGGCACAGCATACTGTCGCAGCAGCTTGCCTACGGGCTGAGTGCCCAGTTCGCTCGGAATTTTCTTTTCTGTCATTATTGTCCTTTCTGAAAAATCATACAAAATTACGGATTTCTTGTTGGGTGCGAAAATTTGCGGGCAAAAAAACATCGGATAGCATCGCTTTGTTCCGAAAAAATACTAACTTCGCAGAACGATGGAGAAGAACAAGCGAGTACTGGTAGGTATGAGTGGTGGCATCGACAGCACGGCAGTGTGCTTGATGCTGCAGGAGCAGGGCTACGAAGTGGTGGGCGTGACGATGCGCGTGTTTGATATTGCTTCGCAACTGGCTTCTGATGGCCAACCCAAATTTGTGGATGAGGCACGTGAGGTGGCTGTGCGATTGGGCATCGAGCATCATGTGGTTGATGAGCGTGAACCGTTCCGCAGCAGCATCGTGCAATACTTCATCGACGAGTATATGCAGGGCCGTACACCCAATCCCTGTGTGATGTGCAATCCGCTCTTCAAGTTCCGCATGCTCACCGAGTGGGCCGACCGCCTCGGCTGTGCCTACATCGCTACGGGGCATTATGTGCAGACGGTGTGTGAGCACGGCCACTGGTATATCGTCACGGGCGATGATGCGCAGAAGGACCAGAGCTACTTCCTTTGGCGGCTCAGCCAGGAGGTGCTTGCCCGCTGCCTCTTCCCTCTGGGAGGATGGAAGAAACCCGGTGTGCGGCAATACCTTGCCGACAGGAACTTTGCGCTCAAGGCACGCGAGGGCGAGAGCATGGAGGTGTGCTTCATCGAGGGCGATTACCGCGACTTCCTGCGCCAGCATTGTCCGCAGATTGACACGTTGGTGGGGTCTGGCAAGTTTGTCGATAGTGCAGGCCGCACCCTCGGCACCCATCAGGGCTATCCTTATTATACGATAGGGCAGCGCAAGGGACTCGGCATAGCCCTGGGCAAGCCTGCCTATGTGCTCAAGCTCAATCCCGACAAGAATACCGTGATGCTGGGCGATGCCGAGCAACTCGCCACTCAGTATATGCTGGTGGAGCAGGTGCTGCTGGTCGATGCCGGGCGTTTCTTCACCGAGCAGCAACTCACGGTGCGCATCCGCTACCGCAGTCGTGCCGTACCTTGCGAGGTGGTGCGCGAGGTGGAGGGAGGCAAACTGCTCATCCGCTTCCATGAAGCGGTGTCGGCAGTCACTCCGGGCCAGTCGGCAGTCTTCTACGTAGGCAATCGCCTTCTAGGCGGTGCCTTCATCGCTTCGCAGCGTGGAATAGGGCAGTGGATATAGAAAAACATGAGGGTGCGCATCCTATGTCTTTAATGCACACCCTCAAATTCTTTATTTCAAGTTATATCAAGCTCTTCGCTTATTTCGTTTTCACGATTTGTGTGGCTTCCTGTGTCGCATTGCGCACATCGACTTGGGCAACAACAGCCTCGGCCAGATGGCGGAAGGCAAGGCCTGTCATGGTGGTGTCGTCCAATGCTACGGGGCAACCATTGTCGCCGCCCTCGCAGATGCTCTGTACGACGGGAATCTGCCCAAGCAGAGGCACACCCATCTCATCGGCCAGGCGCTTGCACCCCTCTTTGCCGAAGATGTAGTACTTGTTCTCGGGAAGTTCGGCAGGGGTAAACCATGCCATATTCTCCACCAAACCAAGGATGGGGACATTGACCTTGTCGTTGGTAAACATATCGATACCCTTGCGTGCATCGGCCAGGGCCACCTCTTGCGGGGTGCTTACGATGACTGCGCCCGTGATGGCCACAGTCTGGAAGGTGGTGAGGTGGATGTCGCTTGTGCCGGGTGGAAGGTCGATGAGAAAGTAGTCGAGCTCGCCCCATGCGGCATCACCGATGAGCTGCTTGAGGGCATTGCTTGCCATGCCGCCACGCCAGATGGTGGCTTGGTTGGGGTCGACGAAGAAACCGATGGAGAGCACCTTCACGCCATAGTTCTCGATGGGGATGATGAGGTCGCGTCCGTCGATGCGCTCGGCATAGGGGCGGGCGTCCTCCACTTGAAACATCTTGGGGATGGAGGGGCCGAAGATGTCGGCGTCGAGCAAACCTACCTTGTAGCCCAGCTTGGCCAGTGCTACGGCGAGGTTGGCCGCTACGGTGCTTTTGCCCACACCGCCCTTGCCGCTCGATACGGCGATGATGTTCTTTACGGTAGGCAGCAGCTTCTCCACTTCGGGACGTGCCTGCTGGATGGTCTTGACTGTGATGGTAACCTCTACATCGGCACCGGCTGCGAGCTTGATGGCTGCCTCGGCACTCTTGAGGATTGACTTCATGAAGGGGTCGGTAGGTTTCTCGAAGATGAGCGAGAAGGATACTTTCTGTCCGTCAATACGGAGGTTGTCCTCCACCATCTCGGCCTCCACCAAATTTTTACCTGTACCAGGGTAGCGCACGGTGGCCAACGCATCAAGGATAAGTTTGGGATATAGTGTCATGGGATAATTATGAATTATGAATTATGAATCTTCACCATCTAAATGAAGAACTCACAATTCAGAATTGTATTTACTTGCTTGTCTGTAGTCCGCTGCGTTTGCTGCGGTTGTAGCTGCGGTAGTCGTCGAGTTCTATCTCGATGTCGGGTTCGGCAAGTGCTTTGCCCTGAGGGAGGTGGAACTTGATGTACTTGATTGTCAGTCCGCGATCGAGCCATTGCTGCTCGTAGTAGGTGCGGATATTTAATTCTGAATTCTGGGTTCTGAATTCTTCGCTGCTGCCATAGATGTCGGTATTATTCACCTCTACGGGTAGGTTGTTTACCTTTACCAAAGCGTCAGTGTAGGTGTAGAGGAAGTTACTGTCGGTCTTCAGATGTACGATGCCGTCGGGCTTGAGGAATGAGGCATAGCGCTGGAGGAAGGCGGTGGAGGTGAGGCGCTTGGTCACCTTCTTCATTTGTGGGTCGGGGAAGGTAATCCATATCTCGTCGACCTCACCGGCTGCGAAGAAGCGGTCGATAATCTCGATGTTTGTGCGCAGGAACGCCACGTTGCTCATCTCCTCGCGTAGCGACTCGGTAGCACCGGACCACATGCGTGCTCCCTTGATGTCTATTCCGATGAAGTTCTTGTCCGGGTACATGCGTCCCAGTCCGACTGTATATTCGCCTCGTCCGCAGCCCAGCTCCAGTACGATGGGATTGTCGTTCTTGAAGAATTGTTCACGCCAGTGTCCCTTCATCTCAAAGGGGACCTGCTCCGCTACCGAGTGAGGATACTCGAACACGTGCGGATACGATGCCATATCGGCGAATTTGGCCAATTTACCTTTTCCCATTTTTTATTCGTGTAAATCTTTTATGTTGCAAAATTACGAATAAATTGACAATAAAATATTACCTTTGCAAAGATTTATGAGCCTCAACCGTAAAGAATCAGCATTGTTTGTAGCGCAGCTCATCCCTATGGTGGGCTTGCTTTTTTTGTTTACCGACCTCATCGGCTGTCTCTTTGTGGGCGACGACTATCATGTGAGGGCGTGGTTTCGCTGCAAAGTGCTGTTTTTTCTTACTGCTTTTACGTCGGCCTATCTCGTGGGTACCAATGTGCTGAAGTGGCCGTTGCGCCATCTGGCCTATGTAGGGTATCCGCTCTATTTGCTTGTGGCGGCATTGTGCGGTGTGTTCACTACGCCTCACGACTTGCTGGGCTATAAGGTTGCTCTTGCGCTTGCTCCTGTCGTGGCACAAATTATCAAGTGGTATGGCAAGGGACTGCTGCGCCGCTATGTGCGATTGGTGCAGCGTATCGGCCGTGGACATTTGTTCAACCTGCGGGGCTTGCTTGCCATGGGGGCAACGTTGCTACTCGCGATTTTCTTGATAATGGGTGTGTACAACCTGCGGGGATGCTTCCACATGCATTTGCGCAAGATGATTACGGAGAGTATTGCCACTCCTTTCAAGGTGCCTGAGAAACCGAACCGTGACCCTGCCCTCAAGGATCATCGTGAGGTGTACCGTAACTATCCGCGCCTGTTCAATGACCTCAACGATACGCAGCTTGTGGCTGCGCGTGCCAACGGCACCGAGCGTCCGCTTACGGTGGAGGAGCTGGAGCTGGGGGCCTTCGGACTCAAGTATATAGAGACCAACCGCCTCTATAAGGTAGACCCGCTCACTCACTCGGCTCCCTATCTTGTGCCCAAGGCCAAGGAACTGCTCGATGCGATGGGTGAGGCTTTCCAGGACTCGCTCTTCAATCGTGGCTACGACCGCCGTCACCGCTTCATTGTCACCAGTGTGTACCGTACGCAGGACCATATCAAGCGCTTGCGTCGCAGTGGCAATGTCAATGCTTCGGAAAACTCGTGCCATCAGTATGGAACAACTGTTGACATTACCTATATGCGCTTCGACAAGCCCGAGGAGTACTTTGCCAATGATATGAAGCTGCAGCAGCTGCTCTTCCAAACGGTCTATGACATGCATCGGCAGGGGCGTTGCTATGTGAAGTATGAGCGCAAACAGGCTTGTCTGCACATTACTGTGAGGTAGCTTGGCCTCGCTCTCTATGAGCATCTTTGTCGAATCCAAGCGCGAGATTCACCCTTGGTTCAGAATGACATGCTGTGTCTATGCTTTTTCTATAGCAATGGCTGTGTGGAGCAGGCATTGGGCACGCCTATGCGCAGGATGTGGGCAATGGTGGGTGCGATGCTCTCCACGGTGATGGGGGTGCGGCTGGTCTCGGGGGCCACTCCTGCACCGAAGAAGATGATGGGCACGGGGATATGTGCACGGTTGTGGTAGACGCTCTCGCCCCAGAGCTCGTCCACGAGTGTCCATCCGGGCGATACCTCCAGTATGAGGTCGCCTGAGCTGGCGCTATGGTAGGCACCCTGCATGGCGGGGTCGGCCTTGCCGGAGAAGAGGTCGAGTGAGGAGTATACACGCTTCACTCCGCTCATCTGGCTGAGGAACTCTGTGCAGCGATCGAGTACCTCTTTCATCCTGAATTGGCGCTTTTCGATGAGTTCGTGGTTCAAATATATTTCGTTGAGGTATGATGCCTCCACATACTCGCCTGTGCCGTAGATGGCACCGAGGTACATGTTGAGCAGTACGCGGCAGCGGTCCATTCTGAGTTCTCCTGTGGGAAGGGTGAAGAATTTGATGTCGGGCAGGTGAGCGTCGACGTAGCCGGTCGAGGTGATGACGATGAGTGCATTGTCCAGCCCCACCTTCTGGTCGATGCTGTTGAGTAGGTCGGCGATGTTGCGGTCGAGCCTCAGGTATATGTCTTGCAGCTCGAGCGGGCGCTCCCATTCAGAGGCATGGCCATAGTTGCCGGCATAGTAGCCTACGCATAGCATGTCGGTGGTCTTGTTGCGTCCGAAGAGGTTGCCGTCGATGCAGGAGAGTGCCAGTTGGGTGACTTCGTCGTTGATGTTTGCCGAGGTCTTGTAGCGTCTGATAGTTTCGGGCTCGCCTCCCTTGAAAGTGTGCCGGAAAGGTTCTGGTGCTCCATCATAGGCCGTGGCGGTGTAGAACTCGATGGGGAAGTAGGGTTCCCACGCCATGTTTTTCCAGTCGAACCTGGGTTCTTTGCGGCGGTTGAACGAGCGTGTCCAAGCCGGCAATCCATTGTAGTACGAGGATGTGGCCCACATGCCGTGCTCCTCGTCGAGCCAAATGGCTTCGTTGGGTGCGTGTCCGCCAGCGAGTATGGCCATGTCGCGTTCGGGGGCGATGGTGCAGATGTAGGCATTACCCTTCGAGGCTATCTTCAGTTCGTCGGCGATGGTAGTCACGAGCAGGCGCGTAGGTGAGGAGGGCTCGGAACTGTTGACTCCCTTATAGTTGGCATCATCGGTAACACCCCGCACCTTGAGCGTCTTGCGGTCGAGGAAGCGGTTGGCCGTGATACCATGATAGTAGGGTGTGGTGCCGCTGTATACCGAGGCTGTTGCTGACGAGCGGTCGGGAGTGGCATGGCTGAAATATCCGTTGGTATATACGCGCCCCTGGGTGAGCAGGCGCTTGAAGCCGTCGTTGCCATACAGGTGGGCATACTTCTCCAGATAATCGGCTCGGAGCTGGTCTACCACGATGCTTACTATTGCCTTTGGGGTGCCGTCGTTGGCTGCTGCCATCTTTGTCGGGGCCAGCGTGCAGAGCATCAGCAGGGCAATGGCATGTGTGTGTATGTGGCGCTGCTTGACTGGCTTGCGTCGGCTGAGCAGGTGTGATATCCTGGGATAGAGCCACGCATTATGCACCAGACGCAGCAGTAGAACGGCGATGAAGATATAGGCGGCTGGCTGTATGTACTGGTGGGCGATGAGTGATATGATGATGAACGCGCCGAGCATGGCCATCAGTATGTAGCTGAGGATGCTCTTGCGGTTTTTCACGACGTCGCGTATCACAAAGGGCATGAAGAGTAGCGGCAGCGGATTGAGGTAGATGACGTGCAGGTTGCTCCCTACTGTGGGGTGCTCTGACAGGAAGAAGAGGAAGGCTACGATGCAGCCCATCAGTCCCTGTATGGTAAGCAGCAGCGCATCGAACCACCATTGTCGGCGTTCGATGAGTAGCTCGAGGGCGCAGATGCAGGCTGTGAGCAGCAGCAACAGTATCATCAGCTGCGTGGGAGTGAGCAGGAAGGTGAAGGTCGCGGGCTGTGGTGCCTCGGGAGCTATCACTCGTTCGTTGATGACGTAGGGTAGTGTGTGGCCCGAGTCGGTCAGCTGCTGGCTTGCCGTGTATGCCTTCAGATATTCGGGGGCAAACATCTGTTCGCGCGGCCCGATGGGGCGGTCGGCCTGCATTCCCAGCAGGTAGTCGATGCCGAACTGTAGCCAGGGATAGTCCTGTGTGTACTCGTGCAGGATGTCGCGGTAGGTGATGCCCTCCCGTACATTCTGGGCTGGCTGTAGCTGTGCCACGAGTGCTTCCTCCACCTTGTCGCGGGCTTTGGTGCTGCAGTTGTTGTAGAGGAAGTTGTAGCGGTATTCCCGGTTCTCGGGGCGCAGGTTGCTGTCGAGCAGCCTTATCAGTCTTGTCTTCTCGGTTTCGGAGAGGTTGAGTTCCTGCAGGGTCACCGACGATCCGCGTTCGGTATACTCACGCTCGAAGATGGGGTACCCTATAGTACCCACGACATAGTCGGTCTCGCCCTTGATGAAGCGCCAGATGAAGTTGGGTGCATCGAAGGAGAAGAGTCCATAGTTGACGACGAGGTCGACACCGGTCGAGGGCACCTCCACGCGCAGTGCCGTATGTCCATACACGGCATACACCTCGGTGCCGGGCGAGCAGGTGACGAGGCTTACGCGGATGGAGTCGTTGGTGTCGCGCATGAGCAGGGAGTCGGGCTGTGCTGCCATGCCGAGGGCCGACATCAGCAACGCGAGAGTCAATATAATGATTTTCTTCATGACATTATTTTCTATTAAAGCACAAAAATAGTGCAAAAAATCCATACTTCTAAGAATCTGTTTGGATTTTTCTGCACTTCATCGGCGAACAAAAGCGATGTCACGATGGTTACATTGAAGGCTTTTGCATGACAATAACCCTAAATAATTGCTTATGAACACGAACTCTCTGAACGAGCACCAGTCGCTTCGCGTCATCCGCTCCATCGCCCGCGTATATCGTAGCACCACACCGGTTTCGCGCCAGTTGGTGAGAGACATCCATCACGTCATTGCCGCCTATGAGCTGTGCGATAAAGAGGCTGCCCTTGCCTGCAACCGCTACATCACGACCAAATACCCTTCCATCTATAAGGTAGCGCCAAGCTATGGCTTGCGTCCCATGAACGAGACCGATATGTATCGCCGCACCGACGGTGAGCTGCAACACATGCTCTATAGCCTCTGCATCTTCCTCTACGACAGCCTCAAGAAGCAGTGTGTGGGGTGTCAGATGGTTCGCTGAGTGGGACTACTCTTCGTCGTCCTCATCGTCAAAGAAGAAGAGGTCGGCGCCGAAGTTGTCGTCGCCCAGGAACTCGTCGAGGTCGCGGCGCTCCTTCTTGGTGGGGCGTCCAGTGCCTCGCATGCGGTTGGCAAATCCGCTTATCTTGCTCATCTCAAGGATGTCGTACTGCTCCTTGGGGGTGATGTTCTCTAGCATCTCGGGCACGAGTTTGGCCCCCACGCGGTTTTCTATGGCCTTGAGCACGCGGAAGGTGTAGGTGATGGGCGGCTTGCGCACACTCACCACATCGCCCTCCTTGACGGTCTTCGAGGGTTTCATGTTCACACCGTTCATGGTCACCTGTCCCTTCTTGCAGGCGTCTGTCGCCATCGAGCGGGTCTTGTAAAGGCGCACCGCCCATAGCCATTTGTCAATTCTTGCTTCCAAGCGTCTTTTTTAATTAGGAGTTTAGTAACGTAATATCATGATTGCGGAATGTTTCCGCGATGACTGAGTCACCCCTCCTTGGGAGGGGAAGGGGGGAGGCCTACTCCCTTCTTGTTGTATTGGTTCATCGTGATGGTGATACCGGCGAGGCAGAAGCTCTTGATGATGTCGCAGGCCGTGGGTAGCTGCTGCTCTATGATAGCCTCGTCCTCGGCGTCGAACTTGCCGAGCACGTAGTCGACCTGTGCTCCTCGGGGAAACTCGTTGCCGATGCCGAACTTCAGGCGGGCGTAGTTCTGTCCTATGAGCTGGGCAATGTGCTTCAGTCCGTTGTGTCCGCCGTCGCTGCCCTTGCCCTTGAGGCGCAGGGTGCCTGTGGGTAGCGAGAGGTCGTCCACCACGATGAGCAGGTTCTCGTTGGGGATGTTCTCCTTCTCCAGCCAGTAGCGCACGGCATTACCGCTGAGGTTCATGAAGGTGGTGGGCTTGAGCAGCACGAGCTGTGCGTTCTTCACTCTCATCTGGGCTACGAACCCGTAGCGCTTGTCCTCGAAGCTGGCGCCAGCCGCCTTGGCCAGTGCGTCTACCACGCGGAAACCGATGTTGTGGCGTGTGCCGTCGTATTCATAGCCGGGATTTCCCAGGCCTACTATTAGGTATTTCACGTAATTAATTCTGAATTATGAATTATGAATTTTGTGCATAAAAAAAGGTTGAAAGCCGGGAACGTATGCCCTCAACTCTCAACCTTAAGCGATATGTCCTCGTGATTACTTGCCGGCAGCCTCGCGAGAAGCACGTGTAGCGGCTACGCTGCATACAACGGTCTGGGCGGGAGTTACGAGCTCGAGGTTCTCGAATGAGAGGTCGCCAACCTTGATAGACTTGCCAAGGCCAAGCTCGGTAACGTCTACGGTCAACTTCTCGGGGATATTGGCATAGAGAGCCTTCACCTTGATCTTGCGGATAGCCTGCTGCAGCTTACCACCAAGCTTCACACCGGCAGCGAGACCGTTGAGCACAGTGGGAACCTCCATTACGATGGGTTTGTCAGCTACTACCTGGAGGAAGTCCATGTGGAGGATAGTATCCTTAACGGGGTGGAACTGGATGTCCTTCAAGATAGCGGTGCACTCCTTGCCGTCGATGGTGAGGTTTACGAGGTGGATGTCGGGAGTGTAAACGAGCTTGCGTACAGCGTCGGTTGTTACAGCGAAAGCCTGAGCTTCCTTCTCGATACCATACAATACGCAGGGGATACCATTGTTCTTACGGAGCTCGCTTGTGCTCTTCTTGCCTACTTCGGTACGTGCAGTACCTTTCAAATCAAATGATTTCATGTTTTGTTTTTCTTTTAAATGTGTTACTCTAAATTAAGTTCTCTGCTCAATTCGCCATCACACGATGTGAGAGCCTTTCAAGTGCTCTACGAAAAGCGGGTGCAAAGATAGTGCAAACCGAGCGAAAATGCAAATTTATTTGCGATTTTCCGAGGTGCCGCCTATCTTCTGGGCTTGCGAAGCAAGCACTAAAGTGAGTGTAAATCGAACGAAAAACCAAATTTATTTGCGTATTTCTGAGATGCAGCCTAATTTCTGTGACGAAGTCACTAAAGATAGTGCAACTGACGCATGAGCGAGCGAGAACCAAGCTCGCTTGGGTTCTTGTAGTGAGCGAAAAGGAAGAAAGCGAAGCTAAACCGAGCGAAAATGCAAATCTCAACGAGCGAAAGTATAGAAAAGGCTTGCATTTTCTTTGCTGAGCGCCGATGCGGGATGAGCATCGGTTGCGACGACTGAAGCTTTAGCTTCACCAAGGAGTGCTGCCTGCAGCCCTTTAGGAGATTCAACAAAGTTAAATTTATTTGCGATTTTCCGAGGAGGATTGCATTGGGTTTGTGAATTAAGACCAGTATTTAGGCTTACTCCTTCTCTCTTATATAATCACCTGTGGGTAAGATTCTTTATATCCTATAATCACACAAGATAAGTTCGCTGTTTAGGAACGAATACACATATCCGGGGCTCTGATAATACAATCCCGTGTTTGGATCCTGCAACCGCGCAAAAGTCTCCGAGTTGTACAGCGTATCCATCGCCTTTTCCAATGTATAGCCGTACTTCTCCATCAGGATTTGTATCAGTTCGGCATACATATCCTCCTGCATCATCTTTATTTGTCCCTCGGTCAATGTCATAGCTTTGTCAGTTTAGATAGTGCCAACGTCGTACCAAAGAAATATTGGAATGTGATGCCTCGTGCATATTGCAGCTCACGCACAAGCTCCTCTATACTAATCATTCCTGATTGATAACGACGGAGTTGGAATGTCACCCCATCATCGGCGATTGGGCCATATACTATATCGTAATCGTGTGTGGGGTGTTGGCTGTGAATATCCCTGTTTTGCAGAATGAAGTTTGCCCACTCCACACTATAGTCTGCAAAAATTTTTACTTTCAATTCATCGTTTTGCAGCAATGCCTCATCGAACTCAAATTCCGATACAACAGGCTCGCCCTTCATCAGCTGCAAGGTCTTTTGCTCTGCCATTCGCATAGCCTGACTTTTGTCTGCCGACAGATAGAATCCTTGTCCAAAGTCCTTGTAGGGTTTGGACTTGGCGAGGTCGGGCACTGCCACCACCACATTCGAGCCATGATACAGTTTCATCTCAGTCCTCCTCCATTATGTCCACATACCTGCACCATTGCATCCACCGCATCATCGAATGACTGCGTATGTATCACATCGTAGTATGATGCCAAGTGCGCCAGTCCCTTGAAGCGTGCCAGATAGTTATATGCCTGCTTCTCGCCGATGCCAAATCTGCTTGCAAACTCGGCAATCAACGCAATCGTATATTTCAGTCTGTTACTCTCTTCTCGTGACATGACACAGCTATTTATGTGGCAAATATAAAAATAATGTTCCTATCCGCCAAACTTACAACTTAAAAAGTGTGTGAAGGTTTATTTCTGTCTGGATATCTCGGTGTTTTTGTCGACAAAGCCGCCGCGGTAGGAAAGCGTCGTTTCTCGAATGAGTCGAGGACTTTCCTTACGGCCAGCGACCTTCGGTTCAGAGATGCCGCCTAATTTCTGTGACGAAGTCACTAAAGATAGTGCAACTGACGCATGAGCGAGCGAGAACCAAGCTCGCTTGGGTTCTTGTAGCGAGCGAAAAGGAAGAAAGCGAAGCTAAACCGAGCGAAAAAGTAAATTTATTTTCTTCTTCCTACCCAAAGTACAGCATCGTATCATAGTTCTCCCTTGAAAAACAGCGTCTCTGTAATCTCATTGATGCGGTGCTGGGCATATTCGATGCACTCCTTCATTATTGGTGATGTCGAAGATTCCTTTTGTGCTTTGTCTACAAATATCTGATAGTATTCCCGCTCATCCTTCAGCTTCTTCATCATGCCGTATGCCTGCGCCATCCGATAGTACACATAGACGGTGCTTTCGGGATACTTCAGGCTCTGCTTCATATATGCGATGGACTTCTCATACTTGCCCCATCGGAAGCAACCCTCGGCCATCGTATTGGTCAGAGCAAACAGCAGTTTGCCATCGGGTTGCATCAGTTCTATGCTCTTCTCTATATAATTTATTCCTTCGCCAATAATACCCAGTTCCACGGCAACCGTCCCCAATTGCGACAATATGGAGGGATTCTCGTAGTTGTTCAGCTTGGCTGCCTCGTTGAGATTTTCATAAGCCAAGTACAGGCTGTCGGCCTTGGCATAGCACAGAGCCAGGTAGTATAGTGTAGATTCGTTCCTGTCGCCCCATTCCTTCAATCTCCTATATTCGTGCAGTGCCTTAGCATAATCGCCTGTCAGATAGAGCGAATGTGCCTTCTGTCGGTTGACGAACACGCTCGTGGAGTCAAACCTGCAATAAAGGTCGGCTATGTACAAGGCCGTATCGGGCAATTGGGCATGGTTGTAGTGATGGGCCAGCTTGGACACGATCTTGCAGTCGTAGGGATCAGCGCGGTTGGCCAGCCTGCCATAATAAACTGCGCTGTCGCCCTGCGTCAAGTTCGAGAAACAGAAGAACTTCATCTTCAGGTCTTGGGCAATCAGGCTGTCTGTTGGCACAGATTCATACAGGTCTATACACTTCTGATAACCTCCTCGCTCGTAATGGCATTGTATGATTTTTCTTAACACATCGGTAGATGCGTCATGTTTGTAGGCCTCTTCATAGATGATGAGCGCACGATAAAGGTTGTTGCACGCTCGGCAACTGTCGGCCTCCTTGACGATAGCCTGTATTTCAAGTTCGGGCACACCGTCCCTTGCATAGCCTTGCAAGTTGTACAAGCCGAAGAGTACGAGGGCGCACAAGAGATGGGTTATTTGTGATTTCATAGTAACAGTTTGTCTATCTCCTCAAAGAATTCTTTGTATAGCCCTGTGCTATATCCGGTATTGTCCAATACTTTGTTCCCTTTGCGGTCGAAGATCAGGTAATGAGGGATACCGCCTCCGCCGAGTTCCTTTATCTCGCGCCACATCGTATCGGGCAGGCGGTAGTGAATGCCGGGCATCGATTCTGTCTCGCGTACCCATGTGGCCGATGGGCTGCTTTCGTTGGTTACATAGACAAACACAACGGGCTTGTCTTCATAGATTTTCTTCTCGGACTCCATCTCGCTGATGCCTTTCTTGCAGGGGGCACACCATGTGGCCCAGAAGTCGAAGAAGATGACCTTGTCGCGATGTTGGCTTACCACGTGCTTGACAAACTCCTCGCCCGGGCACGACGGTGTGTCCATTATCTTGCTCTCCTTGCTCTGCGCTTCCAGTCGCATTACGGCAACTCTGGCCGAGTCATTCAGGGTCTTCAGCTCGGGGTGGAACAGCTCGGGGATGGTGTCGAACGCCTCTTCGGGCATTACCTCCATCTGCAACATACGCTTGCTTAGTCTTCTTGCTTTATGATAGCCTTCCATCCATTCGGTGACCTCGCCTGTGATGTCGTTGGCATAGGCATAGGGGAGATAGCCATCGCCGCTGATGAGATAGAATGTGCATCCGTCTTTCAGGAAGCGGAGTTCAGTGGCGTGCTCGTCTACCAATGCAGATTTGTCTTTTCCGGCCAATCTGATGTAGTTGTTTACATAAAACTGCTCGACCAACAATCGGCCAAAATCCTTTTGGCGACGGCTATACGCCTTGTTGTTTTCTATGTCTGTAATCTTCTTCTGGGTGATGTGCCACAGGGTGTCGGCATCGGCAATCTTACGGAAATTGTTGCCAATCCAGCGCTCATGTACTCTTACTTCTTGCAAGTCGCCTATAGGGCCGCTGAACTTGAAACATTTGTCGAGTGGAATATCCTTTCCCCTGGGATTGATGCTTTTGGTCAGTGCGGCGGTCTCGTCTATATCCATAGTGCTGTGGAAACCAGGCACCATCATCATGACGAACTGGTTGTGTCCTATGGGTTCGACTGGGAGTGGAACACCTAAGACACCCATGCTATAAACGCTGCTGGCCTCTATCGTGTAGCTGTGGTCGTGGAAGTTGAGGTAACGTTCATTGCTGAAATAATTGTTCAATCCGAACATGACCATTTCATTTACTGTGCCATCCAGCTTATATAGGTTCAATGTGGTTGTCGCTGTGCCGTAGCAGAGCTTTATCGGTTGCAATGGCTCGGTTTGAGGATATGAGGGGTAATCCGATTCTTTCAGCACGAAGGGGTACAACTTATTGTCAAGCCTTACGCCGTAGTGATTGAAGTCAGACTTTTCCTCTTCTATGAAATCAAAACGCTTGCATCGCTTGGGGAGAGGTTCGAAGACGAGTCGCAACGAGTCTTGCTCCCGTGTATACATCTTGCCATATTCTATGGACTCAGTGCTCACCACTTTCCCATCCTTTCGGGTGAAGACTGTAGCATCGACAAGCGCATATTGTTTGCCGCCGGCTTCCAAGTGGGTCTTCTCAGACAGGCTCCAACCGTTCCAAGACTTTTTGTATATACCTAATACAGTTGCTTCATCTTCCAGTTCAACCGTACGCGTAATAAACGTTGTGCTGCCTCGCTCGAAAACGGGATTCTCAATTACTCTTTCTTTGGTGCAGCTACTCATTGTTACTATCGCCACGATAGGGGCGATCTTCATAAAGACTCTCTTGTTCATACTCTGTGGGGTTTTTGTTGCTGCTAAGTTATAGTATAATCCTAAAAGAGTTATGAAACACACTTCGCAAAAACCTTGCAAGTAGTTTCGTACATGCGAACAGACCTCGCAAAAAGTTCGCACGCGTGGATAAGTACTTGTATATAAACGTGTAATGGCGTGATTGCATTGCTTCTAAGACAATCGCATACTATAGAGGTACTTGTGGCTGTTTCCCTATTGGACATTTAGAGTGAAAGAATGAAATCGTCCCATTCCTTGGCTCCACCATCTTCACCAAGTACCTTTTTGTAGAGGCGACCGCGAATGCTGGACACGCTATTTGGTGCACGATTGATGACAGCTGCAATGCCATTGTTTGATATGCCCAGCTTGATGAGCAGGCACACCTGGAACTCCACATCGGAGAAGTCGTAGAGCGAGCGCAGTTTGCGTGAGAAACCTGTGTATACACTATTGATCTGTTGCTCCATCTCGCGCCAGTCCTCATCGGTCATGTTCTCGCCAGCGACAAGGCGAGGACGTAGTGCCTGGTAATAGTCCGACTGGAAGAAGATGTTTTCCACCTGCCTGATGGCATCGGTTACCAACGCAGGCCGCATGCTCAGTTCCTCCTTGATGGCTGCAAGGTTCTGCTCCGCGCGTCGCTTGCGGCGAGTGACCTCAATGGCATATAGTATAATGAATGCCACAACGATACCTAATACCGTAATCACATTGCGATACTTGTCGATGGTGCTTTCCAGTTGGCGTTGGCTGGTAGAGTGTATCCAATCGTTTATGACATACCCCTCCTCGGTTCGGCGGGCATTATGGATGATATTGCGAATCTCCTCCTTACGCGCCTCCGTCATATCGGTAACCTTTCGCCAAGTCTCGGTACAGTAGTTCCATACGGTGGTCATCGTGGTGTCGTTGATTACGCGGAAAGGCAGTGCGCGGTGATTCGCTATATAGATTGTCGTGGAAGTAAGAGAATAGCGGCCTTCAGTGTACGGCGTTACAAAAACCTCACCGCCTACTTCGTGTATGTTAAAATGAAAGAAAGTACCGTCAGAGTCAAACATCATAGCCTGTGCCCAACTTTCCAAAGAATAGGCATAGGAGTACCCTTCGGGATAGTGCTTGTCAATAAGTTTCCACACCCCCGTAATGTCAAACCCCTCACTTGACTGCACAGCCTCGCCCTGCCGCTTCTCCGAGCAAGAGGAGAGCAGTGCCAGCAACGTGGAGAGTATGATGAAGAGTCTATTCATGGATACCTTTGTGAGTTATTTTAGTTTGTGAGTTTCTCAGAAGAGATTTGCAAAGGTAGTCGTTTTTCTGCAATGAACAAAATGGGGGGAGATGGGTGCAAAGCATCGTTTGGGAAGATTCTCTGCATGATCCGGACGACTCTGTTACAGCTTTGTTATTTCTTCTTCGGGTTCCAGTTCCAATTATACACGAGGTGAAGCATCACGTAGTGGGGTAATGAGCGGTACCACGTCTCGGTACGGCCTTGGGCATTGACCTCATACTGCGTGGCCGAGAGATTGTGCAGCAGGTCGAAGGCTTCGAGGCGGGCGATGAGTTTGCCTTTCAGCAAAGGTTGACTGACCGATGCGTTCACTACAAAGTCGTCCGTGTTGAGAAGAGCGTTGCCATAGCCTCGGCGGCTATACATAGTGCCATCGGCAGAGAGCGTAGTCTTGATACGTGGCAGAGTATAGCGTGCTGCAAGTCCATATCGGAAGTCCAAGGCATTGAGGGTGGTGAAGTCGCGCATACGTCCCTCGCTGTGACGCCAAGCGATGTCGCCCGTAGCGCGTACGTTGAGGTCGCCCTTCTGGTATTGTATGTAGGTGTTGTCACTCAGTGTAAGTGTATTTACAATGTTCTCGTGACTGTCTGTCTCTCCCTCAAACATCGTGTGGTCAATGGAGTGGATGTAGCTGGCATTGGCATTCATCTGCCAGGTCCAATAGCGCTTCTCGTCCAAGAAACAGGATATATCGTATGCTGTGCTGACGTTGTAGTTGCCTTTCACGTTCACGGGTTTGTAGGTATAGACTCCGTTTGCAGGGTTATAGGCTACCGACTGTGCTATGCTGCGGTGGTAGTAGAAGAAATGACTCTTAAATGTGTGGTTCAGCTTATGGGTACCATTGCCACGACTATAAAATCTGAATGAGGCATCCGTATATCTGCTACTTCTCAGGTCAGGGTTACCAAGTTTGACAATCTGCGGAGTGGCATCGTCGCGGTAGGATATGCGGTCAAGGAGCGGAAGCTCTTTCTGCTCGTGCCCTACGTGAAAGTTCAGTTCCCTTTTATACTCATTGTTGGGGAAATATTTATAGGCAAAGGCTACTGCGTATGGGAACTCGGTACTTCGAGCCAATGTATCAATCGGACTGCGCTTGTAATCCTGCCATTGGCGCATGGCGTTTACCGTAACATTGAAGGTTAGCGGATGATACGGGGAATTTGGCCTGTCTTTCAACGTCTTTGGCAGTGAACGGAAGTGAAACCAAGTTTCACTGTTGAACTTGCGGTAACGGCTGTCATACGAGTTGTTACGGTCGGTAATGGCTTGCAGCGCATCAAGTTGTGACGGTAATAGCAGGGTATCGGGATGATACAGATAATCGTGCGTATACTCGTTGCTGAAAGAGATAGTTTCAAAGATATTCAACCAAAAGGATTTGCAGTTGAAGTATTCACTGGCATGAATATTACCTGATGTCTTTCGGTGGTGCACGTCATCCACATTGTATCTTGCATTTGCAAAAGGTTTCTCGTAAATGTATCTTCTAGCCCCTTGCATACGTTCATCTTTATGCTCGACGGAGAAGCTTGTACTCAGCTTGAAAACCGCTGATCCTTCCAGTCGGGCATTCCACGAGTGTCCCTCATTGAATCCGTTTTCACTCATACGGGTGAGTAACGTGTCGTTAAACTGCTCACTCAGCGCAGAGGCATTGCCCGAGTAGCTTTTGTGGCCGAACTCTCCGTTAAGTTTCAGGTAATAGGGTTTGACGAGGGTGAACTGTTCCTTTACGCTCAGTTGGTTGGCCTTGGCAAGCGATGTGGACTCTTTGTGGGCAGACGGTGTGCTTCCCTCCAAAAACAGTTCACTGTATTGCTGCATCTCACACACGTCTTCCGTCGAGGTGTATTCAAAGAGCAGATTGTTCTTCTTGTTCTTGTCGCCCGACTGGTAATCCATCTCGCCTGCCACACTGCGTGTTGTAAGCAAAGAACGTGGCATACTGGCTGGTGTCCAATGACCGCTTTGCCCAATCTGCCGCGATTCGTTCACATTGTTGGCATTACCCAATAGTGTGAAGCGGTAGGGGTCGTTAAAAACAAGCAGGAAAGCACGACCCAGATAGCGGCCTTCAGTGCCACCAGCCAGTTCCACATTGGAGATAACACCTCTGTTATACTCGGCCTTCAGATTCACGTCCATCACATATTTTCGTTGTTCTGCATCGTAGCCCAACGCACGATTGAGGTCGCTTTGCTGCTCATACACCTTGATGGTCTTGACAGTATAATAGGGAAGGTTCTTCAAGAGTACCTTGCTGTTGCCTCGGAAGAAACTTCGCTCGCCAAGCAGCAGCTCATCCACCTTGCGGCCATTGACAAATATCTCACCGGCCTTATTCATCGTCACGCCGGGGAGTTGCTGAATCAGTTCGTCCAGCATGGAGCCTTCGGGCAGATTGAATGCATCGGCATTATACACGATGGTATCACCCTTGTAGAACATCTTTACCTTAGTAGCCGTCACTGCCACATCGTCAAGGTTGATAGTGCTCATTTTGCGTAATTGTAGCGGAGAGAGCTTATTCGCTCCATTGCCTCCTTGCGCTTCGAATGAAAGCCAACCATCGTCATATCCTTCTAGTCTGCCGTGAAAGAGATACTTCCCACTCTTGACCTTGAAGAACATTTGTGCCTCGGTCAGCCGTCCATTCTTGTCGGTCATTTTTTTGACCTTCACTGTATCCATCACCACCGTACTGTCGGCAGCATTAAGCAGTCGCACGTGAACGCCGAGTAGGGGTACTTGCAGGAAGGCATCCTCTACCGAGCCCCATATGAGGGCATCCGAATTGTCTTGTGCGTTGGCCGGCACATATATGCCAAGTAAAGACCAAAGACATAAACTTGTGAATAAGACCTTTCTTTTCATTTTTGCTATTGTCTATTTCTTGAACTTTGTTGTCGCAAAGCTACAACTTCGTTCGAAAATAGGGCAGAAACACGCTTCGCAAAAGCCTCGCAACTGATTTTAGAAGTCTGAAACGACCTCGCAAAAAGCTCGCAAAGTCAATAAAGCGCTGTAAATAAGAATGGTAATAAATGGTTGGCGAGTGCAGTCGAGATTCCTGCGTAGTTAGTCTGTAGTTCTCTAAATCCTATCGCGCATCAACTTCCATCAGAGCGAGAGTACAAAATCGTCCCACTCCTTGGCACCGCCATCGGGGCCAAGCACCTTCTTGTGCAAGCGCCCACGGATGCTCGATACGCTGTTTGGTGCACGATTGATGACGGCGGCAATATCATTGTTCGAAACGCCGAGCTTGATGAGCAGGCACACCTGGAACTCCACATCGGAGAAGTCGTAGAGCGAGCGCAGTTTGCGTGAGAAACCTGTGTATACACTATTGATCTGTTGCTCCATCTCGCGCCAATCCTCATCGGTCATGTTCTCGCCAGCGGCAAGGCGTGGGCGTAGTGCCTGGTAGTAGTCCGACTGGAAAAAATTAGTTTCTTCTTGCTTGATAGCATCGATGACCAGCGTAGAACGTTCTTGAAGTTCCTCCTTGATGGCTGCAAGCTTTTGTTCTATATGTCGTTTGCGATGAGTGACAACTATAGCATAAACAACGGCAAACATCACGATGAATCCAAACATAATAACTATGCCATAATACTTGCTAAGAATATGTTTCAATTCGCGCTCTTTAGCATATATCTCTAGTTCGAAAGGCTTATGCGCCACTTTTTCTTGTTGCGCTATGCGGCAGATTGTTCGGAATTCTTCTTTGCGACTTGTAGGGATATTTGAGACACGACGCCAAGTCTCAGTGAATTTCCCCTTCCATATAGTGACAATGGTGCTATCATCAATAATGCTGAGTGGCATCTCGCGCCCACCTTCCACATAAGAGGTATCGACATCTATATCTATAATATAGCATCCAATAGAATGAGGTACCACGAACATGCGCCCATCCAATTGGGTCAAACTAAAATTGTAAAAAGTGCTATCAGTGTCATACATCTTATAACCAGTAGAATTACCTCCGTACATATAGGGGGCTCCAATCGGCGATACTCTGTCAATAAGTTCCCACACCCCCGTAATGTTAAACCCCTCACTTGACTGCACAGCCTCGCCCTGCCGCTTCCCCGAGCAAGAGGAAAGCAGTGCCAGCAACGTGGAGAGTATAATGAAGAATCTATTCATAGATACCAGTGTGAGCGCAACGCAGTTTCGGATAGCAAAGATAGTCGTTTTTCTGCAAATCGCAAAAGTGACACTAAAGTTGCGCAACATTTACGCAAAAGTTTACGCAAATGTTGCACTTGTAACTGTCGTGTGAATCAGTGCGTAATGTGCCAACTTGCGCAAATCTTTGTTTTGCTACTGTTTTTTGTTTATGGGGTATAACTCCTACCTCCCGAAGTTCCCCTTCGTAGGGCGGAAGCAGCCGTTGACGCGAGGCACGCGCTCCATCTCGCCGTGCGCTACATAGTCGTTGAGCTTCTGGTACGAGGTGCTGGTGGCGTAGTGGCTGATGCGGGCAAACTCGCGGACGCTGATGTCGTCGTGCGTCTCGAAGTGTTCGTACAGCGCATCGGCCAGCTCGGGGGCCGACAGAGGCTGGCGCACCTTGCCCTCTACCTGAAACTTCACATCGGCCAGGCGGTCGAGCAGGTGCTTGTCGGCACGGAAACGGATGCCGCTGATCTTTACGTCCTTGCCCGTAGGAGGCGTAGAGCCGGTATGGTTGCTCAGCTCCATGGTGAGCGAGCCCAAGCCGTCGAGCTGTACGCGATAGCCGTGGCTCAGGGCATCGATAATCTGTGTTCGCAACACGTCCCATACGAGCTTCACGTCCGATGGAGTGGCCGTGGTGGCATTGTTGGCACTGATGGCCATCTGCTCAATGTCAACTTTCTGCGGGAAGGCTACCGACACGCCCGTGCACCACGACTCCTCCCCATTGGGACCCGATACTTTATGACGCCGACTCAGTGAACAACGTACTACGGGAGTATAGCCATCGCGATAATTCTGCACATGCTTTGATTTCTTTACTTTCATGGTGGTATTTTTTAGGTTTTGAGTTTATAAGTTTTTGAGCTCGTTGGCTCTTGGATTTCTCCTTGTCCTACGTATTTTCTACCTGCAGGCAGAGCACTTTCTACTTGCAGGTAGAATGGTTTCTATTTGCAGTTAGAAACATTTCTACTTGCAAGTAGAAACATTTTTCTCTTTGCCCAACAAAGATAATCTATTGTTCCGTTTTTTGCAAACGAACCTCCCAATTTATTTACAAGTGCACTGGCATTCAGGGTATTGACATCGGGATTCTGATGTTGTAACTTTGTGTCAAAATAACATAAACAAAACAGAAAGCTATGCAAGAATCTAATGTAAACCAACAACCCAAGTCTTACGCTGACGTGCTGCGCGAGACCCAGCAGGAGGAGTTTCCCCTGCTCAGTGAAGTGACCCAAGGGGTCGTGGAAGACCCCATCACGTTGATGAACTCCATCTACGATGAGGATGGTGTGGTAGTGCCCTGTGCTCTGCCCGATGCTATGTGGAAGCATCTGCCTCAGATGATGAGCGAGACCTTATCCTTGTATGATGATGCCGACATCCGCACCATGCTGCTGATGGCCATGATGCCTACACTCGGCTCGGCCATGAGCAATGTACGCGTGCGCCACGGCCAGCGACTCTATTCGCTCGGTATGATGAACATCTGCGTAGGCCCCTCAGCCTCGGGCAAGGGATGCGTGGGCGATGTGGCGAGCCTCGTCGATGGCATCAACAGGATTATCTGCGAGGAGAGTCTGCAGGCAAAGTCCGACCACCGCAAGCGCCACAAGCGCTACAAGCGTTTAAGCAGTCAACTTACCTTTGCCGCCAAGGGCGACATATCGCAACTCGTGGATGTGAACGACATTGCCAGTGAGGTGGACGAACCCCAAGCACCTTTGCGCCGTATGCACAAGCTACCTGCCAAGACTACGGCGGCGAACTACTACCGCCTGCTCTATGCCAATGGAGACAACATCTCCTACCTGCATATCCCCGAGCTGGCGGAGATGAGTGCGGCCAACAAGGGTTCGTTCGGTGACTTCATGTACATCCTGCTTGCCGCGCAGAATGAGGAGCAGCTACACACGGGGCGCAAGACCGATGATGAGGATTTCCTCATTGAACACACCCGACTCGCCATGGCCGCTACGGGCACCATGTCGTCGGTGCGTGAGTTTATTCCTAATCTCGAAGATGGCCTCTCCACCCGCTTCCTCTATCATAACCTGCCAGCGAAGAGCACGGTGCGTGGCGAGATGGATGAGGCTACGGCCGAGGCCTTCATCGATGTGTATGGCCATCACCGCGGTGTGCTCACCGAGATATGGAAGGAGCTGCGCCTGTTTGAGGGCAAGGCCGATGAGGAGCTTCCGCGCCTGATTATCTCGGACGAGCAGCGCGAGTATATTGACGAGTATTACCGCCAGCTGGTATCGTTCGTGGCCTTGGCATTGCCCGACAAGGACTTGCGTGCCCCCATTCTGCGCTCGCGCCTCAACCTCTACCGTATGCTGATGATCATTGCCGTGCTGCGCCGCTATGAAGAGCTGGGCTGTGTAGAGGGCATGTTCGGGGAGAAGCGCTTCGCCATCGCAGAGGCCGACCTGAAGTGGGGCCTCGCGTATATCTTCTATTGCATGATGCAGACCTCTGCGATATATGACCGCTTACGCCGTGAAGAGCGCGAGGAACCCAAACGTGTTAACATCAGCGCCTTGGCATTCGCACAGTACTTACCCCAGTGCTTCACCACGGCCGTGGCCAATGAGAAGGGTGAGGAACTGGGCATCAAGTCCCGTGCCGTGAGCTATCACCTGCGCACACTCTGCGCCAAGGGCTACATTGAACGTATCCGCCAAGGGGTGTATCGCAAGGTGGTGAAGCGTGTGAACAGAAAAAACAGACCTGCAGCATAGATTTGCGCAAGTTGGTACGTTACACGCTGAAAATCATCGGAGTTACAAGTGCAATTTTTGCGTAAACTTTTGCGTAAACTATTGCGCAAACTTTAAGGCGCTCGCAAGCGGAGCAAGCGTGCTAATATGAGTGGGTGGGGAAATCTGTGGTGCGGGGAGACGCCTTCCGTCCCCTTTACTCGAAGTCGATGTCAATCTTGAGTTCCTCGTCCAGAGGGGTTTCATCGGAGGTCTCGATGGGGGCTATGGACGCGGCTTCGCCAGCGATGTCGTAGCGGGGGCCCATGGGTTGGTTCTGGTGTATGTAGCCCACGGCTTTGCTCAGTCCGTCGATGAACTTGCTGAAGTCTTCGGGGTAGAGGAATATCTTGTGCTTCTCCAGGGTGAAGGGTGCGTCGGGGCCTTCGCCCTGTACTATCTTCTTGCTTTCGGTGATGGCGAGGAATAGTTCGTCGCGCCTGTTGCGCTTCACGTCGATGTAGTAGATGCGCTTGCCGGCCTTGATGGCTTGGGAGTATACGATGTCTTTTTCGTGGTCCATGGTCAATCTTTCTCCTTAATTATTAGTCTATAACTTTGAAAATCGTTTCAAATTTGGCGGAAATATTTCGGAAATGCAAATGTTTGATGCTTTTTTGTGCGATTTTGTCATGTTTTGTGTGGTTTTTGCTGCCATTGATGCGTGCTGAGCCCTGTTTTTGCTGTCAATTTGATTTTTTTTCAAAAAAATGCTTGTGCATTTAAACCTTCTGCCGAGTGCCGAGTCATACGGATGTGCACACTTTGAATTTATTAATCAGTAAAATAGAAATGAATATGAAGAAATTTGTTTTAGCAGCCTTGGCAATGGTGTTTTCGGTGACTCTGTTTGCACAGGGACCCCAGCGTCGCGAGTTCAAGCCCGAAGAGATGGCTACCCGTGTGGCCGACGGTATGAAGAAGGAGCTTGACCTTAACGATGAGCAATATAAGTCGGTATACAACCTCTACCTGAAGCGTGGCGAGGAGATGAAGGCCCGCCGCGAGAAGGGTCAGCAGCCCCAGCAGGTGGATCGTGAGGCTCGCCGCGAGGAGATGAAGAAGCAGCAGGAGGCTATGAATGCCGAGCTGAAGAAGGTCCTCACCAAGGAGCAGTATGCCAAGTATGAGGAGATGCAGAAGAAGCAGCAGCAGCGTCAGCGCCAGGGTGGTCCGCGTGGCCCTCAGGGCGGACAGGGCATGCCTCCTCGACAGAGATGAGATAGACGTTTTTGAGTGTTTATAATTTTTCAGTAGTGGGTAAAAGGATTGTACCCCGAGTGCTCTCCCTCGCCTCAGTGTGAATTCCCCGTTTCATGATAATCTAGGCCTACTCTTGTATGTGAATATGGGCAAGGCCGCCAAAGGGGGAGGGCACTTTTTTTGGAAGACAAGGTTTACGGCGTAAGAATTTTCCTTGTCTTCCATTTTTTATTCGTGTTTTCTTTGTAACAAAGGAAAAACGCCGAGAGATCCTTCACCTGCGGTTCAGGATGACACGCAGATTCGGGTACAGCTCAGCATGACACACTGTAGCCCAAAATACTTCTGCTCGCTGAAAAAAATCACAAAGTAAACTTTGTATTTCTGCTCGCTTATTCGTACCTTTACACTCCAAATAACCTAATGACCATAAACAAGATGATTTCTTCGATAAATCTCTTTCGCGAGCTGCGCCGTCTGCGCAAGATTGGCGGCAAGCGGCACCCGATGTACGACCAGAACAAGTTTGCCAAATACTTCATGGGCTTTGCCGTGGCCCTGTGGGTGGTGTATCTCATCATGTTCGGCTTCCTGTTTATCGGGCTCTTCAGCGAGATATTCCCCTCGATGGAGCCCTACCACATGCTCAACAAGGGGATGCTCTACCTGCTCATGGTGGACTTCATCATGCGCTTCGCCATGACCAAGCTGCCGGTGCAGGAGATCAAGCCCTTCGTGCTGCTGCCCGTAGGCAAGAACCGTGTGCTGCGCAGCTACCTCGTGATGACGGGGCTGAGCGGGTTTAACCTGATATGGATGTTCATGCTCGTGCCCTTCGCCTTCGGCACGCTGTTCCGCTACTTCGGCTTCGTGGGCGTGCTGGGCTTCCTCGTGGGCTACTGGCTGCTGATGCTGGCCAACAACTACTGGTTCCTCTTCTGCCGCACGCTGATGAACCAGCATATCCTCTACGTGCTCGTGCCCATTGCCGTATATGCCCTGCTGCTCGTGGGGCTGCTCGTGCCCGAGACTAACTATATAGGCAACTTCTGCATGGAGCTGGGCGAGGGATTCTTCCTTTGGGAGTGGCAGGCCTACCTGGGTGTCATCGCCCTCGTGTATGGGCTCTTCGAGCTGTGCCACGCCTTGCAGAAGCGCGTAGTGTATAAGGAGCTGTCGAAGACGGAGGTGGTGAAGAAGCTGAAGAAGGTGTCGGAATACAAGTTTCTCGACCGCTTCGGCGAGGTGGGCGAGTACATGCGCCTCGAAATCAAGCTCCTCACCCGCAACAAGGTGCCTCGTGCACAGTTCTATATGGGATTTGCCATCATGCTGATGTTCAGCGCTGCGCTGGCCTTCACCGATGTGTATGACGGCGACTTCATGCGCTACTTCATCACGGTGTATAACTTTGCCGTGCTGGGCGTGCTCGTGCTGAGCCAGACGATGAGCTACGAGGGCAACTATCTGGACGGACTGATGAGCCGCAAGGAGTCGATACTCAACCTGCTGCGTGCCAAGTATTACGTGCAGTGTGCCCTGCTACTCATACCGCTCGTCATCATGATACTGCCCATCACCGAAGGCAAGATATCGCTGCTCTGCGCACTGGCCTGCTTCTTCCTTACCAGTGGGTTCACCTTCTGGACCCTCATGCAGCTGGCCGTGTACAATAAACTGACAATCAATCTCAATACCAAGGTAACGGGTAAGAATACGGGCGGCACCTTCTTCCAGTCGATGATTATCATGGCCGGCTTCTTCCTGCCCGTCATCATCCTGCAGGTATTTACCTCGCTATTGAGCGAGAATACCGCCCTGCTCATCATCCTCGGCATAGGGCTCGCCTTCACGCTCACCCATCCGCTGTGGCTGCGCAATATCTACAAGCGATTCATGAAGCGGAGGTATGAGAACATGGAGGGATTCCGCTCGTCGATAATGAATAATTAATTCTTTTGAGTTTGTAAGTTTGCCCTCAAACCGTCTACTCAAAAACTCAAAAACTCATAAACTCAAAAACTCATAAACTAATATATGATAACCATCAGCAACCTCAAGAAATGCTTCGGCGAGAAAGTCGCCGTCAACGTAAAGGACTACATCATCAGCCAAGGTACCATGCTCGGCCTCGTGGGCAACAACGGAGCCGGCAAGACCACCCTCTTCCGCCTTATCCTCGACCTCCTGCAAGCCGATGAGGGCGAGGTGCATATCGACCATGTCGATGTATCGAAGAGCGAGGAGTGGAAGCAGCGCACGGGCGCTTTCATCGACGACAGTTTCCTCATCGACTACCTCACCCCGGAGGAGTATTTCTACTTCCTCGGCCGCGTGTTTGGGTTGAAGAAGGAGGAGATTGATGAACGTCTCGTCCCCTTTACCCGCTTCATGAACGGTGAGGTGCTCGGCCAGAAGAAGCTTATCCGCGACTTTTCGCGCGGTAATAAGCAGAAAATCGGTATCATCGGTGCCATGCTGCACCGCCCCTCACTGCTCATACTCGACGAACCGTTCAACTTCCTCGACCCCTCGTCGCAGTCGGTCATCAAGCACGTGCTGGCCGAGTATAACCGCGAGACGGGTGCCACCATCCTCGTGTCGAGCCACAACTTGAGCCACACGACCGACGTGTGTAGCCGCATTGCCCTGCTGGAGAACGGTGTCGTCATCCGCGACATCGACAATAGTGAGCATACTGCCGAGCAGGAGCTGGAGAGCTACTTCAATGTGGACTTCGCCGAGGAAGCACCTGCTGCAGACACGCCACAGGAGGATACTCATGCTACAGAGCAGCCCGTAGCTGCGGAAATGGCTGAGCAGCCCGCGACAGAGCAACCCGCGACGGAGGAGTCGGCGGAATAGCAAACTCCATAGAGCAAATTTCGTTGGAGGGCGCCTCGTGTTCCGTTCAGCCCTGTCGGGATATTGGTCTTTCGGCAAAAACTTTTTGTGATTCACGCGCGTTATATGAATAAAAAAGCGTAACTTTGCGGCCTCATAGCTGGCATGCAGGGATGCAATGCTCGTTTTGAGTATAGGAAAGACACGAAAAACGTATTCAATACATTATGAATTTAGACATTCTGACAGCAGTTTCACCCATCGATGGTCGCTATCGTAGCAAGACCGCACAGTTGGCCGAGTATTTTTCAGAGTACGCCCTTATCCGTTATCGCGTACGTGTAGAAATCGAGTATTTTATCATGCTTTGCGAACTTCCCTTGCCCCAGTTGCAGGGTGTCGACAAGAGCCTTTTCTCCTACTTGCGTGGCATCTATACAAACTTCTCTGAAGCCGATGCTGCTCGCGTGAAGGAGATAGAGAGCGTTACCAACCATGATGTGAAGGCTGTGGAGTACTTCATCAAGGAGCAGTTCGACAAGGAGCCCGCGCTCGTACCGTTCAAGGAGTTCGTGCACTTCGGCCTCACCTCACAGGACATCAACAACACCTCGGTGCCCCTCTCGGTGAAAGAGGCATTAGCCGATGTGTACTATCCCCTCATCGAGCAGCTCATAGCACAGCTCAACACGTATGCCGACGAGTGGGATGCTATCCCCATGCTGGCCAAGACTCATGGTCAGCCTGCTTCGCCCACTCGCTTGGGCAAGGAGGTGCGCGTGTTTGCCTACCGACTGGAACAGCAGCTGGCTGTGCTCAAGGCCTGCCCCATCACTGCCAAGTTTGGCGGTGCTACCGGCAACTACAATGCTCACCACGTGGCCTATCCCCAGCACGACTGGAAGGCTGTGGGCAACCGCTTCGTAGCTGAGTACCTCGGCCTGCAACGCGAGCAGTATACCACACAGATATCTAACTACGACTACTTGGCCGGTATCTTCGATGCCCTCAAGCGCATCAATACCATCATGATAGATATGAACCGCGACTTCTGGCAGTATATCTCTATGGAGTACTTCAAGCAGAAGATCAAGGCCGGTGAGGTAGGTTCAAGCGCCATGCCCCACAAGGTGAACCCCATCGACTTCGAGAATGCCGAGGGTAACCTCGGTATCGCCAATGCCATCCTTGAGCACTTGGCAAGCAAGCTCCCCATCAGCCGCCTGCAGCGCGACCTTACCGACTCTACGGTGCTCCGCAACGTAGGTGTGCCCTTCGGTCATATCGCCATTGCCATCCAGAGCTCGCTCAAGGGACTCGGCAAGCTGCTCCTCAATGAGAGCGCCATCCGTCGCGACCTTGACAATAGCTGGAACGTGGCTGCTGAGGCCATACAGACCATCCTCCGTCGTGAGGGTTACCCCAACCCCTACGAAGCATTGAAGGCGCTCACCCGCACCAACGCAGCAGTGACTGCCGAGTCAATGCAGGAGTTTATCGATGGCCTTGACGTGAGCGATGCCGTAAAGGCCGAACTCAAGGAAATTGCTCCTTGGAACTACACGGGAGTGTAATCGCTTGCGTGCAAGCGATTAGAATTCTGAATTCTGAATTTTCAGGCAAATTGAGAACTAAGTTTTGGACACTTTGTTTAAGAATTCATAATTCACAATTCAGAATTAAAGATTGCATCTTTTAAGGCCGTGAGGCTGGAAACAATAAAACTAACCTAACAGTAATGACTACAGACAATGTAAACAGATTCGAGGGATTCGAATCAGAGAATGGCGGTAACGAGCGCAGCTCGTACAACCGCGAGAACAGTTGGAACAACGATGGGCACCGTGCGCCCAGACAACGTTTCGTGAGAAACGCCGATGGTACCACACGCCCACAGCGTCCTCGCTTCAATCGTGAGGAGGGTGCGCCTCGTTATGCAAAAGTAGAGCGTCCACAGCGTAGCTCTTTTAACCCTAACTTTGAGGGCAACCGTCCCCGCTTCAATCGTGAGCGCAACTTCGATGGAGAACGTCAGTACAATGGCGAACGTTCATACAATTCAGAGCGTTCTTATAATGGTGAGCGTACTTACAGCCGTAACAATAGCTACAATAGCGATTACAGCCGTCGTCGTTTCAATGATGGAGAAGGTAATAGCTATCGTCCGGTGAACAAGCCCTATAGCCGTCCTTCGTATGATCGTCCCGAACCAGGCAACTCATGGAACTCTGACGTCGAGAATACTTTCCGTCCGCGCTACAACCGCGAAGGCAGTGAAGGTGGCTATGCTCAGCGTCCCCGCTTCAATCGCGAGGGTGGCTATGGCCAGCGTCCTGCCGGTGGAGGTCAGCGCCCTGCTGCAGGAGGATTCAAGAAGAAAGGTGCTTTTGGTGACAATAAGTATAGCAAGAAGAAGCAGATTCAGTATCGTGAGGAGCTGAAAGACCCCAACGAGCCAATCCGCTTGAACAAATACCTCGCCAATGCTGGCGTATGCTCACGCCGCGAGGCCGATGACTTCATCACTGCTGGTGTGGTGACCGTTAACGGACAGGTGGTGACCGAACTCGGCACCAAGGTGAAGCGTGGCGATGAGGTGCGTTTCCACGATCAGACCATCAGTATTGAGCGCAAGATTTATATCCTGCTCAACAAACCGAAGGATTATGTGACCACCGTAGAGGATCCTCAGGACCGCAAGACCGTGATGGACCTCGTGAAGGGTGCTTGCAAGGAGCGTATCTATCCCGTAGGCCGTCTCGACCGCAACACCACAGGTGTGCTCCTGCTCACTAATGATGGAGAGTTGGCATCAAAGCTCACACATCCCCGTTTCCTGAAGAAGAAGATCTATCACGTGCGTCTCGACAAGAACCTCACCGCTGCCGATATGGAGCAGCTGGCCAATGGTATACAGCTCGAGGATGGCGAGATTCATGCCGACGAGGTAAGCTACACCCACGAGACCGACAAGACGCTCGTAGGCGTGGAGATCCACAGCGGCCGCAACCGTATCGTGCGTCGTATGTTCGAACACCTCGGATACCGAGTGCTCCGCCTCGACCGCGTACAGTTTGCAGGACTCACCAAGAAGAACGTTCGCCGTGGCGACTGGCGCTTCCTCACCGAGAAGGAGGTCAACATGCTGCGCATGGGGGCGTATGAGTAATTAATTTATGGAGATAAAAGGAGATAAATGGAGTTAAATGCCAATAGTTACCCTGCGCGAAAAACAATTGGCTCTATCTCCCCAAGGCGCGAAGCGACTATCTCCCTTTAACTCCCTTTAACTACAAATAAAAGAAGTAAGATATGGACACAATCATCAGAACACGTATTGTTGACCTCCTGAAGCGTACCGACTTCGGTGCTATGGTCAACGTGAAAGGATGGGTACGTACCCGTCGTGGTAGCAAGCAGGTAAACTTCATTGCACTGAACGACGGCTCTACCATCAAGAACATACAGATTGTAGTGGACCTCGCCAACTTCGACGAGGAGATGCTCAAGAAAATCACTACCGGTGCTTGCCTGAGCATCAACGGCGAATTGGTGCAGTCGGTTGGTGCTGGTCAGGCAGCCGAGATTCAGGCACGTGAGATTGAGGTGTTGGGCGAGTGCGACAACACTTATCCTCTGCAGAAGAAGGGCCACTCTATGGAGTTCCTCCGTGAGATTGCTCATCTGCGTCCCCGTACCAACACTTTTGGTGCCGTTTACCGCATCCGTCACAATATGGCCATTGCCATCCACCAGTTCTTCCACGAGCGTGGTTTCTTCTACTTCCACACCCCCATCATCACCGCTTCGGATTGTGAGGGTGCCGGTCAGATGTTCCAGGTAACTACCATGAACCTCTACGACTTGAAGAAGGACGAGAACGGTAGCATCAACTATGACAGCGACTTCTTCGGCAAGCAGGCCTCGCTCACCGTATCGGGCCAGCTCGAAGGCGAGCTCGCTGCTACCGCACTCGGTGCCATCTACACCTTCGGTCCTACCTTCCGTGCCGAGAACTCCAACACTCCGCGTCACCTCGCCGAGTTCTGGATGATCGAGCCTGAGGTTGCCTTCAACGATATCAACGACAACATGCAGCTTGCCGAGGACTTCATCAAGCACTGCGTACGCTGGGCACTCGAGCACTGCTACGACGATGTGAAGTTCCTCAACGACATGTTCGACAAGGAACTTATCGCCCGCCTCGAAGGTGTCATCAAGGAGGAGTTCGTGCGCCTACCCTATACCGAGGGTATCAAGATCCTCGAGGATGCCGTAGCCAAGGGCCACAAGTTTGAGTTCCCCGTATTCTGGGGTGCCGACCTCGCATCGGAGCACGAGCGCTACCTCGTGGAGGAGCACTTCAAGCGCCCCGTTATCCTCACCGATTACCCCAAGGAGATCAAGGCCTTCTACATGAAGCAGAACGAGGATGGCAGGACCGTACGTGCCATGGACGTGCTCTTCCCCAAGATTGGCGAGATTATCGGTGGCTCAGAGCGTGAGGCTGACTATGACAAGCTGCTCGCTCGCGTTGAGGAGTTGGGTATCCCCATGAAGGATATGTGGTGGTATCTCGACACCCGCAAGTATGGTACCTGCCCCCACTCGGGCTTCGGCCTCGGCTTCGAGCGCCTGTTGCTCTTCGTGACAGGTATGACTAACATCCGCGACGTCATTCCTTTCCCCCGCACTCCGAACAACGCTAATTTCTAATAATAGGAATATAATAGTGTATAGAGTAAAAGGCGCTGCTTGTTGGCGCCTTTTATCGTGTCTTTGGGGTAAGAATCGTGACGCAAGCATTACGTGCTGCTTTTTTGCATTGATGTAAAAAATGCTGATTTATTTGGCTGATTCATTGAAAAGTAGTAATTTTGCAAGCCGATTATTATCAACCTTTGGAATAAAAGGTTAAGAATGAGTGTGTTAAACCTCCAAGTGAGGCCTTTTCGTGGATTAGCCTACACGGAAAAGCGGAGCGTAAGGGGGCTTTCCTGAGAGAAAATCGGGTTGCACTGAGAAGAAAAAAGTTTTTTAGTAGTAATAATTTTAAAAGAAATTGAAAGTGGACACTTTAAGTTACAAGACCATTTCCGTGAACAAGGCTACAGCAACCAAAGAATGGGTTGTTGTTGACGCTACTGATCAGGTACTGGGCCGTCTGGGTACAAAGGTGGCTAAGTTGCTGAGAGGTAAGTACAAACCCAATTTCACTCCTCACGTAGACTGTGGTGACAACGTAATCATCATCAACGCTGACAAGGTGAAGTTGACAGGCAACAAGTGGAACGACCGCGTTTATCTGCACTATACCGGCTATCCCGGTGGTCAGCGCGAGACTACACCTGCACAGTTGTTGGCACGTCCCAATGGTGCTGAGAGATTGGTAAAGAAAGTTGTTAAGGGTATGCTTCCCAAGAACAAGCTGAGCCGTCAGCTGCTCGATAACCTCTATGTATATGCAGGTGGTGAGCACAAGCACGAAGCACAAAGCCCCAAGGCAATTGATATTAACGTACTTAAATAATAGAGCAGAAGCATGGAAGTAATTAATGCATTAGGTAGACGTAAAAGCGCCGTAGCTCGTGTGTATGTAAAGGAAGGTACCGGCAAGATCACAATCAACAAGCGTGACCTTACTCAGTATTTCCCCTCAAGCATCCTTCAGTATGTGGTTAAGCAACCCCTGTTGAAGCTTGATGTAGTGGAGAAGTATGACATCAACGTAAACCTTTATGGTGGTGGTTTCACCGGTCAGTCACAGGCTCTCCGCCTCGCTATCGCTCGCGCATTGGTGAAGATCAATCCCGAGGATAAGAAGGTACTCCGCGCCGAAGGCTTCATGACACGTGATCCCCGTGAGGTTGAGCGTAAGAAGCCGGGACAGCCGAAAGCACGTCGCAGATTCCAGTTCAGTAAACGTTAATATAATCGGTCAGGTATGCAGCTTCGTGATGAAGTATGTCGTGCCGCGTAAAATAGCGTTTAGTATCTAAATCGTCAAGACCATAAAAGTTGAAAGTTGAAAGAGGAAAGATGAAAGTTGAGAATTCATAATTCAGAATTCAAATTTCAGAATTCAAGAAAGTGTTACTTGATGATTGGTAAGAATCAAGAGTTACAAAAAAGAAAGTAAACGAACAAACAAAACATTAAACAAAATGTCTAGAACAAATTTTGAAACATTACTGGAGGCTGGTTGTCATTTCGGTCACTTGAAGCGCAAATGGAACCCCGCAATGGCTCCCTATATCTTCATGGAGCGCAATGGTATTCACATCATTGACCTTCATAAGACAGCCGCTATGGCTGACACTGCCGCTGAGGCACTCAAGCAAATCGCTAAATCAGGAAAGAAAATCCTGTTTGTTGCTACTAAAAAACAAGCTAAGCAAGTACTCGCCGAGAAGGCTACTGCTGTAGGCATGCCCTACGTAATCGAGCGTTGGCCCGGTGGTATGCTCACCAACTTCCCCACAATCCGCAAGGCTGTGAAGAAGATGGCTACTATCGACAAACTCACCGCTGACGGTACATTCTCAAACCTCTCAAAGCGTGAGATCCTCCAGATCTCTCGTCAGCGTGCCAAGTTGGAGAAGAACCTTGGTTCTATCGCCGACCTGACTCGTCTCCCCTCTGCACTTTTCGTAGTAGACGTATGCAAGGAGAACATCGCTGTACGTGAGGCTAACCGTCTCGGTATCCCCGTATTCGCTATCGTAGATACTAACTCAGATCCTTCAAACATCGACTTCGTAATCCCCGCTAACGATGACGCTACAAAGTCTATCGAGGTAATCCTCGATGCTTGCTGCGCTGCTATCGCTGAGGGTCTCGAGGAGCGTAAGGCTGAGAAGGTAGATATGGAAGCTGCTGGCGAAGGTGAGGAGGATGCTCCCAAGGCTCGTCCCGCCCGCAAGCGCACCGCTAAGGCTCGTGTAGAGAAGACCGAGGCTACTGCTGAGGAGACTGCTGCACCTGCTGAGGAGGCGTAAATAATTCCTAATTATGAATTATGAATTATGAGCCGTCCGCTCCATAATCATTGTTCGTAATTCATAATTTATTTTTAAATTCAGAATTCATAATTAACAATTCAAAATTATAAAATATTATGGCTGTAAGTATGGCTGATATTACCAAGCTCCGCAAATTGTCAGGTGCTGGTATGATGGACTGCAAGAAGGCTCTCGAGGAGGCTGAAGGCGATTTTGACAAGGCAATGGAGATCATCCGCAAGAAGGGTCAGGCTGTTGCTGCAAAGCGTTCGGACCGTGAGGCTTCAGAGGGTTGTGTTTTGGCAAAGGCAGAGGGTGGCTTCGCTGCTATGATTGCCTTGAAGTGCGAGACTGACTTCGTTGCAAACAACGCTGATTTCGTAAAGTTAACTCAGGATATTCTCGACTTGGCTATTGCTAATAAGTGCCAGACTCTTGAGGAGGTAAAGGCTCTTCCCATGGGCAACGGCACTGTACAGGATGCTGTTACCGACCGTTCTGGTATCACCGGTGAGAAGATGGAGCTTGATGGCTACATGACTATCGAGGCTGAGTACGTATCTGTTTATAACCACCAGGGCAAGAACCAGCTCTGTACACTCGTAGGCTTGAACAAGGCAAACGAGGCTGCAGGTAAGCGTTTGGCTATGCAGGTTGCTGCTATGAGCCCCATCGCTATCGATGAGGACGGCGTTTCTGAGGAAATCAAGAATGCTGAAATCGCAGTAGCTGTTGAGAAGACAAAGGCTGAGATGGTGAAGAAGGCTGTTGAGGCTGCTCTGAGCAAGGCTGGTATCAACCCCGCTCACGTAGACTCTGAAGACCACATGGAGAGCAACATGACCAAGGGATGGATTACCGCTGAGGATGTAGCCAAGGCTAAGGAGATCATCGCTACTGTAACTGCAGAGAAGTCTGCTAACCTCCCCGAGCCTATGATTCAGAACATCGCTAAGGGTCGTCTTGGCAAGTTCTTGAAGGAGGTTTGCTTGCTCAACCAGGAGGACATCATGGAGGCTAAGAAGACCGTACGCGACGTATTGAAGGAAACCGATGCTGAGCTCAAGGTTGTTGCCTTCAAGCGCTTCACACTCCGTGCAGAGTAATCCGATAAGGATAATCGTTTAACAAATATGAATAAGCCTCACCGATTGGTGGGGCTTGTTTTTTTTGTCTTGCGCTATATGTTGCAAAAAATGCTTGACAATGGATTATTATTCATGATAAATGTATATCTTTGCTGAAGTGATTGGCTTTAACGGTAAACGAAAAATATCTGGTATGATGAGAAGTCGCTTATTTTTGTTTATTCTCTTGCTGTGCTGTACGTTTGGAGTACAGGCTCAGCAATTGGCCTTCCCTGGTGCAGAGGGCTTTGGTGCTTATGCTTCCGGTGGAAGAGGTGGGCAGGTTGTACACGTGACCAACTTAAATGCTGCAGGTCCTGGGTCTTTGGCTGAAGCAGTAAGTCAACCTGGGCGTTTTGTGGTTTTCGATGTGGGTGGCGTCATCGATATAACGGGAAAGAATATTACGATTGCCAGTAATGTCACTATTGCGGGACAGACGGCTCCGGGTGAGGGCATTACAATTTATGGCGGTCGTGTGATAGCATCGAAGAACAGCAATATCATCATTCGGTATATACGTATGCGTGGAGGCTCAAGTGTGAACTCTTCCAAGTGTACACTCACGCTGGATGAATGTAGCAATGTCATCATGGATCACTGCAGTGTGTCGTGGGGCCCATGGGACAATGTGCATATAGCAAATGCTAATAATATTACATGGCAGAATTGCATCATCTCTGAAGGCATTGAACCACAACGTTTCGGTGCCATCACTGATGCTACCCGCAACTGGACTATCCATCATTGCCTTTGGCAGAACAACAAGAGCCGTAATCCGAAGATGAAGTGCTATGTGCAGTACTACAACAACGTGGTATACAACTATACGAATGGTGTCGTTGGTGGGCATTCAGCTGCGGATAACTATCAGGACTTGATGAATAATTACTTTATCGCAGGCCCGAACGGTTCGGCCAAGTACTTTGACCAATGGACTGAGACCGATCATATGTATAGCAGCGGCAACTATTTCGATGGCAATTGCGACGGAGTACTCAATGGCTCACTTGTGACTGATCACCATAACGCTACACCGATGCAGAATCCTTCGCTAAAGTGCTCTGCTCCGATGAACCTCGAGACTGCAGAACAGGCTTATGAGAGTGTGGTGGAGCATGTGGGAGCTTCGCGTGTGAGGGATATTCACGACAAGCGCATTATTGAACAGCTGACCTCATTGGGTAAGAAAGGCTCCTTCATAAATAATGAGCAGGATGTAGGTGGCATAGGTGTTGTAGCCGGTGGACCTAAGATTACAGACACCGATAATGACGGTATGGCTGACGAGTGGGAAGAGGCTAATGGTTTGGACTCGTTAAAGGATGACGCCAATGAATACTCGTTTGACAATGGATACACCAACATTGAAAACTATGTGAATAGCCTTGCCCAAAAGAGTGACTATTTGATGTATCCGCTTAACGTTACTGCTAAGCTCACTGATGAATCTACGGTTGAACTGACATGGAGTAATGATGCTGAAGGAGTAACCGCTATCGTTCTGGAACAGTCCGAAGATGGTAAGACTTTTGTAGAGATTCAACGTCTGGAAGGTACTGCTACCAGAGCGTCGGTCACAGGTCTTACTCCGAAAAAGATTTATTACTTTCGCCTGAAAAATGTATCAGATTCTATGGAATCTCTCTATTCGGGGGTGGTTTCTGTCAACGATGAATTCATGCGTGGCGGAGGAGGTGTGGCCGCAGGAACTAATCCTTTTGTTCCAACCGAAGGTAAGCTCTACCGTATCATCTGCTATGGTACAGTTCCTTTTAACAGTGGAACCACCATCAATGGTATTCCAAAGTACCTGACCTTTAATACCAACGGTTCTTTGGGCTCTACCGAGGAATTCCTTTGGGATGACCCTGCCTTGCTTTGGAATATAACTTCCGTAGAAGGTGGATTCCATATTAGCAATTATGGAACAAAGAAATACATGTCGGCACAGAATGTTGTCATAGGAAGCGGTGATGCACGCATCGGAAGTTCTGATACGCCTGTCGTGCTCACCATCAGTTATACGAGTGACCACAACCCTGCGCAGTCGGGTATAAATACGCCCGTATCCATGTATCGTATCAATTGTCCATCCAACAAGGATCAACAGATTCGTGCTCGTGACTTTGCTGATGATTGGGTGTGGGGCTCAGGCACCATTGAACGAGCCGATATGATATTCACCTTTGCAGAAATAGACTCCTCCCTTGTACGCCTTTTCCTTGCCAAGCTAAACAATACGCTTGAAAGCGCAGAACTCCTGGCTAAGGGAGCTTCTACTGATGTAACATTGGGATATCCTTCAGAAGCCCTAAATGCTTTGATGAATGTTCTTGTAGAGGCGCGAGCGTTCGCTGATGCAATCAACGAACAAAGTTCTCAAGCCGAGGTTGACTCTGTGGTGGCTGTTATCAGCGATGCTGTGAGTGCCTTCGAAGCAACACGAATCTATACGCTTACAGATTTCTCCACTACTATGGCCTATAATATCTATACCTATGGCACAACCAGTAATGCGAGTGCTTCGGGAGCCAATGCAAGTACGGAGCGCCGCTACCTGTGTAGCACCAAGAGTGCTGATGGCCAGCGTGATTCGTTGGTCTATCGCAAAGGATTGTCTGACAATAGTATCAAAGCAGGCAATGTTGATGCTGTTGCTGCAAACAAGGAGGCCCTGTGGGCTCTGAGTGATGCCAGTGGCGGATATGTTTACGTTCAAAACATGGCAAGCGGAGCCTATATGCAAATCGAACAGTACCTTTCAGCTGCACCTGTAGCCGTCTATCCATACTATGCAAAGACCGACAATGGCAAACTGGCATTCTTCCTTGATGCCAGCGAAGCCGCAAATCGCTGTATACAGCTGGGATCTACGGATGCATCTATCAAGGAGGGCCCCGTCGCTTTCTTTGGCGGTCATGCCGACCGTACTCGTATGCGTTGGGTTTTTGAGGAAACGGAGGAGGCTGTGACTTCAGTCGAGCCACTGATGCCTAACCATGCCGCAAAGAGAATCACAGGATATTACAATCTTCAGGGCATGCCATTGAACGCAATACCTTTATCTGGAGTGTTTATTGAGGTGGGTGTCAACAAAGAGGGGACTATTGTCACACGCAAAGTGGTGCGATAATCTGATCCTCCTTCTCAGTCTTTCTGATACGGACGTTTAATGTATCCCTTTCAGCATCCTTAGCTGAAGGGGATTACTTTGTATTCGTATATCCTTCCTTGATTAGTAGCTCCACCACTTTTGGCTTAAAGTCTCCTTGAATGATTATTTCTCCATCTTTGGCCGAGCCACCTACGCCGCAGCGAGTCTTTAGCAATTTTGCCAATGCTTTCAAATCATCGTCGGTACCAATAAAACCACGGACGATAGTCACTGTCTTACCGCCACGATGGTTCTTCTCCATCTGCACACGCAATTTCTGTTGCTGCTTGGGGAGTGTCTCCTCTTCGGGTTCTTCGTCCGTTATGTAGTTATAATCGGGGTTGGTGGAATATACTACCTGTAGGCGGCTCTTCCAATCGTTATCTTTTGCCATGATTGAAATCTGTAAATAGTGAATTGCAAGAGCAAATATAGTGAAGTTTTTCGCTGCATGTATCATCTATCAAGAAAAAATGTTACTTTTGTGGTATGAAGTTACGAAAAAGGTCTAAATTATTGATAATGAATAACGACCTTTTGGTTGAATATGTATTGGGTTACGAATTAGCAATATACAGAGTGTTTTGGTCTTCTGCGTTTTGCATAACTTCAAATAACTCTTTCTGTATCGCAAAGGTACTTATATTCTCTCATTTCACAAA
>JAFTVE010000027.1 GCA_017465905.1 Bacteroidaceae bacterium
AGAGGCAAATGCTCTGTAAATCATCACCGAAGGCACTATATAACTGTAAATAGAGGACGATAAAAAACTGCCACCCGGCAAAAATGTAATTGCATAGGGTGGCAGTAGGGGATACAATAATCCTATTTATGGATAATTTATGGGCAATTTACGGGAATTTATGTTGAAAAAAGGGAGCACGAAACGAAGTTCGCCGCCCGCAGGGGCTAAAGGCAATGTTCATGAATTAATCATGAATTAGCCACGAATTAATTCTTCGTCCCATTCATCGTTTTCAGCAAGTTCTCCAATGCATTGAGGTCGCGAGGGTCGGCATTCACATCGAGGATGTTGCCGTCGCGGTCGATGAGCTTGTAGGTGGGGAAGCTGTTCACGCCAAGGAAGTGCTCGATGGCGGTCTGCTGCTCGGCGGGGAGGTTGTAGTGCACCACGTTGTCGCCCGTCACGTTGTATTCCTTGATGACATTCTTCCACGACTCCTCGTCGGAGCGGTTGGCGAGGTAGAGGTATACGATGTCGTAGGGATTCAGACGCTCGTATTCCTCTTGACTGTTCTTCAAAGCTGCCTTGCAGGGAGCGCACCATGTGCCCCAGATGTCGAGCAGGATGAGTTTTCCCTTGTAGGGTTCAATGAGTTTGCGCAAGATTTTCTCACCGTCGCTCATGCTCTCCACATCGTCTGACGACTTCAGGCTATTGCCCACCAGTTCGCGGCGTTGCAGGGCAAGGTACTTTTCGTTGAGTTCCATCACTGAGGCTTTGGCTGCGGGGAGTTGTATCTCCTGCTCCATCCAAGCTATAGTAGCAGATGGAAGCGGTTTATTTGAGTGAAGTAAATACTTGTTAAGACTACGCGCTATACAGATATCGCGCGACAGAGGTGTATGATTCACGCTATCCAATTGTTGGATTGCATTTCGGCACAATATCTCGACTGTGAGTTCATCCTCTATTCTTGGTATTAAATTGTTCATCGTAGTCACCAGTGCGCCAGTATAAAAACTCTTCTCCAAAGCCTTCTTTTCATCCGAAGTCTTGGCGGCATTTATAGCAAATCTGACTTTGGCGTACTCTTCTTCAAAATTATCTATAGCATTTTTCTCTTCTTCGGTCAATGAAATGGCTCCTCTCTCAGCCAAAGACTTGATGGCTGCTGTTACGTTTATATCATTGGGACCATCCTCATCCTTCAGCGCCAGATAAGATTCCATGAAACGAGAATAATCATTGTAAAGAGTATAGGGATGCACCTTTTCCCATATATATTCCTCCACATACTCAAAATACTCTTGGGGAAATTGATCATCAGCAATGCTGAAACGTGCATACAACAAATCCTCAGCTCTTCCTATCAGATAGAGGCCTCTTGCGTAATCAATGTATCGCTGTGACAAGGTCGGATGCTCGGAGGTCAGTTTGTCCAACTCGGAGTATAATGCATTACACACACTATCGGTATGTTCGAAGAACTTCATAGCCTCCTCGTGCGATGCATTGCTGGCATTTAAGGCTTGAAAATCCCATATGGGTGGATAAGCCATAAGCTCATTCTGTAGACGAACATCAGAACCCATGAATAGGGTGTGTCCTGTAGAATAGTCGGAGAGAAAGAAATAGGTCTCACCTGGTTCGAACACGGTACGGACGTGAGTCCTTCTCCAATCCAAGTAGGTCTGCGAAACATTAATTATAGGTATCTTCAACGCAAAGCGGCCAAGCGAATCTAACGGAGCATAAAATTTCTGTTCTTCACCATGGATAATATTCTGAAATATTACATCAAATGCATTGCTTCCATCAGACCACGCTTGTCGTGGCATATCCTTCAGCCAGCCCACGATGGTCACGCTATCGCCCATGCGATAGCCATTGTCCTTGAAGCCTTGGCGACGGTCGCGCTTGGGATAGTCGGGCAAGGTGCTGGTAGTGATGGGCAGGCACTTTATGCGCTCGCCTTTGCCTATAGCAATACGGCGTGCCCCCTCTTTCATTGGCCCGACAGCGACATCCATACTCTCGGCACCCCTGCTTACGGTAAGCGCATAGCTGCCATCACGCTCTGTCTGCGTCACGATATCCCATACGGCATTGTCATATATCACATGCCGCTCGGCAAAGCCGATGAGCCAGTCGCCCGTCTTTGCATTGCGCCAATAGGTATCGGTAATGCCTTGGGGAAGGAGTCGGGCATTGCGTACATTCAGTATCTGCCAGCCATCGGGCTCAATGAAGTCGAACTGCTCGGTGCCTTCGGGCAGAGGTTCAAACTGCATCACAAAGTCCACCTCGCCGCTTGCCGGCATCCAAAACTCCTTATCGAACTCGGGCACGGCTTTCGTGGAGTCGGGCACTATGGCCTTTACCTTGTACTGCTTACCCTCTGCTTGCAGATAGATGTTCGAGGCCATCTTTATCCAATAACCAGCCGGATAGGTGATGTGCATTGCCAATTCCGTGTGTTCATCTAGCAGCTTCACGCCCGTCACCTTAATGACATTGTTACTATTGTTGTAGCCCATTGCTACCTCATCCCACACTCGATTGTTCTGTGCTTCTTTATTATCGCACGCCCCCAGTAGCATTGCCAAGGCAAGGGCAAGGAATAGTTTGGTTGGTTTCATTGTATTGGTTGTTTATGTTGTTACACGATTTTATTTATGGATAATTTGTGGGCAATTCATGGGAATTCATGTTGAAAAGAAAGGAAACACGCATTGCCATCAAAGACCTTCATTCTCAAGCCGTGGATTCTCTTTGAATAGTTTTATTGATTCTTTTGTTCCCATACGAGGCTATTTGTGATGATGCAAAGCTAATGAATAATTCTTATCTGCTTATCGTAGCAGGTTAATTAAGTCCGGTTTTTAGAGAAGGGCGGTTCCGTTTCTTCTCATCTCCCCTTCCATTTTCCCAGTTCTGCTTACCGAAAAGTTTGCGTATCCGTGGATATTTCATTAAATATCCGCGGATATTTCATCACGTATTCACGGATATTTCATTACGTATCCGTGAATATTTGAATTTTCTCATTACTATTCGCGACTTTTCGGGCATATCCTCTGAGCTTTTTGTTTGCAGTCTGCTACTTTTCTCATAGTGTAAATCGTATTGGCGGAAGCCTGAATCCCGAACGTGCTTCACAGCACATTCGGGAGGAATTGATAAAAGTATCACTTTATTGGTCATTTCCTGTAAAAGGAGTATAACTTGCCACAAACTTATTGTCCATAACGAGGATATTAAGTTTTTTGCCAGGAACGAAAACCTGCTCTATGTATGCCTCGCACAAGGAACCGTCTGCAAATATAGCACGGATAGTAGCGTTGGTGGGTTTGTCGAGTTGGGCATGGTAGGAGAATTTCCCATCCTTGACATGTACTACACATTCGGATTGCTGGCTGATAGCGTCTACCCCGTCTTCCAACGTTATCTTATAGGCAACATCCTTGATGTCGGAAGAGACGTGTCCTTCGAGGGCGAAGTTAAACCGGACGGCAGAGATGTAATTGTCATTCCGCTGCTTTTCATTCAGTTTTTCAACAAAAATCATACCATTGAAAGCCTTCTTGTTACCTGTAGCTTGATACATATCCCTTACTATTTCAGGGTCTTGAATCCACATGATGGTATGCGGATATAAACTCTTGAGATGAGATTCAAGGCGCTTGTTGGCGACATGCATTACATCTGTTGACGTATAATCTTCTTTCATCAATCTCAAGAAAGTCTCTTTATCTATGATATCCCAGTCCCATAGAATAAGCACATCGTCAAGGTCACTGACCTCAGGGAACGTTGAGTCGGGAGTACCTATGGATTTCTTCCTTACAATCAATGCACCGTTCATGGCATTGATATGCTTAAACTCCAGCAAAAGATCCAGCGCAGCATCGTACTCAAGCTCTTCATGTACCCACGTCACCTCAACGTCTCCAAGACTATGCAGATGCTTGTTTATTTCTTGGTTGATACCGTAGATTTCGATAGTGCCCTTGGGATATTCCTGGGTAACCATTCTCTCAAATTCTCTTGTCTTCATCATTTTGCCGTCATAGAGAAGGAGCACGTCATCAAGGCTACTGACCGTACCTCTTGGGAACCATTTCTCTGAAGGGTTGGATGGAGGAGTGGGCGAGTTTTTCCAGGCCACTAACGCGCCATTCAAGATTCTTGCGTCTCTATACAATCTTAGAAGCCCCATCGCCTCATCAATCTCCGCTTCAGAATCTTCAATCCAAAAGATTTCAGTGTCAAGCTTGCGCAGATGCTTTTTTAGATTCTTATTAATACAGACAACATCACGCGTGGAGTCATTTTCGGACTCAAGGAGCGACATAAACTCATATCTGCTCACGACTCTTCCATCATAGCAATAGAAGATGTCATCAAGACTCGTTCTTTTAGGGAACTGGTAACTCGGAGCTAATACACCGAGGAACTCGGTCTGTTTCTTTGGTGTAGCAAACAAACTAAGTGAAATGAATATCACTGGCAATATGTAGAGCACCCTACAACTCTTCCACGTACTGGATTTCTTGTTTTTCATCATAACGATACGTTTTTTTTGATTAGTGAATCATAGCTTTAGTGCCACAAAGATAGAGTGGAATAATAGGTTGAACAAAAAAACATGCAAAAAAACACCTAACACTTGACTTTGTAACAAACTGATTATTAAAAGCTTTTAGAGGTGTTAGGTGAGGCTTGACCTAACACTTCGCATCGCGAGGACGAGAAGACCCGAATGGAGCATTGATATACAGCCCGTTAGGCTATTGCTTGTCAAAAGCCTCCGAGAGATGAAAAAACGGCCTTTGTTAGGTGGCCGTTATGACTTATACAACAGGAATCGGCAAGAATATTGCGTAAAAAGCCTTATCGCTTGCGCTGAGGTATCTGCGCAAGGATAATGTCCTTGCTGGGAGCATCGGAGCTCTTGATGCGTTTTATCAGACGTCCCTTGTATACCCAGAGCTTCTCGGGGGTGTTGTCGGTGAGAAGGCTGATGGACTGCACCGACAGCTCGGCACAGAAGTAGCAGAGCAGGCGGAAGTCGGTCTCCTTGAAAGCCGGGAACTCGCGGCGGAGAAGTGCCATCACCTCGCCACGACAGTCGTTGACCACACTCTCGAGCTTGGCATAGCCCTCCTCGGAAGCGAAAGTGCGGATGGTATCGCTCACCTTGCCGAAGATGTTTTCCTGCTTCTTCTTGTCGAAGGTGTTCTCGTAGTAGGCTACGCATAGCTCATCGAGTACGCGGTATTGTTCGCGGAAGAGCGAGACGATGCGCTGCTGCATGGATTCGGTATCGGCTGTCTGCCGCTGCAGGGCATCGGTGACGCGGCACAGCTCCTCGTCCTTGCTGTAGAGCGTACGGCTCAGTTGGTTGGCCGCATCCATATATTGGCGATTCAGCTCATCCTTACGGCGGAACCTCTCACGGTACAGTGCCCACAGGGCAATGGCCACTATAAAGATAATCAGGGCTGCAACAGCCATCAGGTAGCGGTAGTTGAGGTTGCGCAACTCCTCCATCTCAAGGCGGTTCTGATAATGGTCGAGCTGGATAGCCATCAGAGGCTGTTGCAGATTGACACGTGCTATAGAGTCCTGAAAGGCAAGCAACCATTCGTGGTGGCTCAATGCCTTGTCGGTACGTCCGACTGTTTTATAGATTAAATAACTTTTTTGATACAAAAAGATTGTATCATTGCTCTTTTTACTTGCCGCCCAGGCTCTCGACAGGGCCTCCTCAGCTACTGTTATGTCACCCTTTAGCGCATGATAGTGGGCTACAGCAGCATGATATGTGGCCTGATTTTGACGGAATATATCAAGTGGATAGCTCTCGAATAGAGAGTCCAGAGCCTCAATATCTCCTGTTGCGTCATGCAACCGGAGCAACAAGTTTAGTGCCCTAGAAATAACATAAGTGTCATTGCTCTTTTTACCCCATTCCAAAACTTCATTAAGTATAGTTTCAGCCTCTTCAAACCTATTCAAGTTCAGATAAGATTGCCCTATAGTCGCTTTAACAACGTATTGTAGACGTTCTTTGCCTGCCAGTTCATAACACTCCAAAGCCTTCTCCATATAGAAATGCCCTTGAGGAAAATCGAAATTGTTGCCATAGCATGCACCTAACTGATAATATAATAACCCTACAGGATACGGTGCATCCACCTCGGGCACAAAGTCCTTGGCATGGGAATAGGCAGCCATAGCCTCGTGGCGGTGGCCAGCATTGGCATATACACGCCCATGGTAGTAGAAGGCCTGCAGGCGACGGAGCGGCAAGCCTTTGCGGTCATAGTAGCGCGTAGCCACACTGATGAGCGAGTCGTCAGCCACATCGATATAGCTCTTGTCCTGTGCCTGCACGGTAAGCAGCGCATACAGCGCACGCCGCTCGCCCCACCGCGGCATGTCAGCAGCGGTGAGCACCGCCAGCACAGAGTCCGGCACATCGTTCATCCGCGCCTCCAATTGTTCTAGTTGGCGCATACTGATGCGACCGCCACACCCCATACAGAGGGTGGCGAGAAGGAGGGTGTATATCACGGTGCGGAGCTTCATAACAGATTCTTAATCTTGCCGCGAAGATACGTATAAATTATGATACTACAAAGAAGGAACAACTGTCGATGAAGTATCTCTGTGAGAATTTATTGAACCTACCTTAATCAGCATAGGGGCAGGTCGTGTGACCTGCCCCTATGATAATATCATAAAAGTGTCTATCCTTACAAGGTGTTCAGGTTCACCTTAGCCTTTCGGCCTGCAGTGTCGGTAACGGTAAGCACCACCTTGCCGGGAGTCTTACCAGCACGGAGAATCACGAGTGCCGAGCCATTATAGAGGCGGCGGGTATTGCCTGTGTGAAGCTCATCGCTGAGGATATTGCCGTTATCCACAGCTACGATGCGGGCATCGCCCTCCACAGAGAAGGTGAGCTGCTCCTGAGCTGCCCATACACGGCGGCCCTTGCGGTCCACGGCATGTACACGTACGTGCATGAGGTCGGTACCGTCGGCCTGCCACTCGATGGCATCGGGCATGAGCACAAGCTTCTTGGCTTCGCCGGTGGTCTCGATACGGTGACGGGCTACTGCCTTGCCATTGCGGTAGGCCACAGCTTCGAGGTAGCCGGGAGCGTAGTCGATATTGTCGAACTTAATCTTGTTGCGTGAACGGGGATTCATGGTGTTCTCCTTCGATGCGATGACACGACCGTTGAGCACGAGGTCTACACGCTCGCAGTTGGTATACACGTTCATCGACACCTTGGAGCCCTCCTCACGGTTCCAGCTCTCGCCAGTGACACCAGTACCTACCTGCACATCGTTCCACATCACCTCCTTGGCTGCCTTGTCGATGATGGCCATGCGCACCACAGGCTCGTCTACAAACATAGACTTGAGGAAGTAGGCGGTACCCTTAGGCTGCAGAGAGAGGTCGAACGAGCCGTTCACCCAGCCCTTGGCAGGCCAGCCGTTTGACTCGCCCAGATAGTCGATCTGTCCCCAGTAGGCAAGACCAAGCACGCGGTCGAGGTCCATCTCAAAGTAGTTGGGACCCATCATGCTGGTGTTGGCTTCGCTCTGATAGAACATCAGGTTGGGGAAGCGGCGGCTATCGCCGGGGAAGTACATGTAGCGGTAGTTGTAGGAGGCGATGTCGGTCTCGTGAACCAGCGGTGCGGGCAGCGAGTCGGTGGCGAGGTCGCGTCCACGGGGGTGCATAGCCACGGTGATAGGGCGTGTGTCATCGTAGCGCAGGAGCACGGGCTTCATCATGCGGTAGGTGGTGACACCCCAGTCGTTGAAGGGGAGCGAGTTGTAGGTCTGCAACTCATTGCCCAGGCTCCACATCACCACACAGGGGTGGTTGCGGTCGCGCTTCACCCACTCCGGAAGGTCGCGGGGCCAGAGGCTCATCCAGTCGGCACGGCCACCACAGAATGAGGAGAGCCACTTGTCGTAAAGCTCGTCTACGACAAGGATACCATACTCATCGCACAACTGCATGAACGATTTGCTGTAGGGGTTGTGCGAGGTGCGGATATGGTTGAAGCCATACTCCTTGAGCAGCTGGATGCGCTTCTCTATAGCACGCGGATAGGCGGCTGCTCCGAGGGCGCCCAAGGTGTGGTGATTGGCAATACCCTTGAGGATGACCTTCTCGCCATTGAGCTTCATACCAAACTCGGGAGAGAACTCGATGGTGCGGATGCCGAAGGTGTGGGCCACGCTGTCCATCACGGTGCCCTCGGCATCAAGGATAGCTACCGAGGCGGTGTAGAGATGGGGGGTCTCGCAACTCCACAGACGGGGATTCTCCACAACGAAAGAGTCGGTCTTGAGCTCCATGGTGCGCCATTTGCGGTTGATGGGCACGTTCTTGGTGCTTGTATATACGACTGTGCCATCGGCATCGCGAACAACGGTGCGCATGGGTACCTCATTGATGCGGGCACGAGTAGCAATCTCGGCTTGAATCTCTACGATGCGGTTGTCTGTAGTGGTGATATAGAGCGGATGGCGCTCAAACCATGTAGTGGGATTGGTAGCCACGAGGGTGACATCGCGGAAGAGTCCACCGCCGGTGTACCAACGGGAGTTGAGCGGCTCGGCTGTGTGGGCACGCACTGCAATAATGTTGGGCGCGTCGAAGCGGAGCTTCTTGGTGACGTCAATCTCGAAGCCCACATAACCGTAGTCGGTACCGCCGATGCGCTCACCGTTGAGGTATACATCACCGACGTACATGATGCCCTCGAAGTCGAGCAGCAGACGTTGTCCCTTGAGCGAAGCATCAGGAGTGTAGCTCTTGACATACCATCCGGCACCCATCTCCTTGAATGCACGGGCCGAGAGGCGGCTCTTGAAGTTGGCAGCACCATCACCATTGTCGGGACGCTCTTCGGGTGAAGGCTCTACCCAGGGCTGAGCAATCTGATAGTCGTGAGGAACATCGATACTCTCCCACCCTGCAGCATCTGCTGCGGGAAGTGCATTAGGCACGGCATCGAGGTCGCCCAAATGAAAATACCAATCGAAATTGAGGTTCACCACCTCACGTCCCTGAGCAAAGAGCCCCAAGGGAGAGGCCAGCGCAATCATCAGCAGCGCACGGCGGAGTACTAAACTAACGTTTTTCATATCCTAAGTTTTTAATATATTATTGTGTAGGGGGAATCATCAGCTCAACACGCCGCAGCTCATTGCCACGGTCATGGAGGCCATTCTCGATGTGCACATTGGTAGCGCGCTCGAGCAATATGCTACTTTTGTTCCAGTGGAAGGGAGGGAAATCGGTGTTGTGATATATGGTGTTGCCCTTGAACAGCAAGCCATCGACAGACTTGGCATAAAGCAAGGGGTTGTCGAAGGTATGGAACTCATTGTCGACGATACGAATGGCATTCCTGCGCCCTCCATGGAAGTAGGCTTTCTGCTCGTTCAACGCCGGTATCTCGGGATAGATAGAAATGACGGCATTGGTAAACTGGAACATGTTCGTGAGCGCATTGACAAAGCGATTGCGGCGAATGAGTACATCGCGACAAGCACCCGTCTCATACCAGCCATTGCAGTCGCCACACAGGAGAATGGCAGTTCCTGAAGTGTGGTCGAAGAGATTGTCCTCCACGACTGTGCGGCGTGGTGTACTGAAAAGTGTTCCACGAGCACGATTGTTGCGAATGGTATTGTGAGCAAAGTAGACCTCTGGGGTCCATGAAAGATTCTCAATACCGTAGCCCTGATCGCCTGAGATTTCAGCAGGTAGAGGGTCACGGAAACGGATGACAAACTCGCGAGCTCCGTGGGAGCAGCCACGCAGAAGGCTCTCAGAGAAGCTGGCATAACCCAAGTCATGGGAGTTATCCGAACCCTCTGAATACTCAGAGATTGCAGAGACCTCAGTAACGAACGGATTCGCTGCACCTACAAGCTCCATGGTACGGGAACGCACAAACTGTACCTCATCACCCGTGAAGCCCCAGTCGAAGCCCCATGCCTGGCCATGCATATAGCGAGCACGTAGGGTATAATCGTCAATGCGCTCCATCACCTTCAGATAGGTGCCATGCACATTGATGGCATCGTCCATCATAGCCTCGTAGAGTCCATTGACAGAGCGTATCTTACCCTTGCAACCCGAGAAGTGGGTGGCATCGGCCTGTGTCGTAAAATAGCGGGGGTCATCATCGCCCCGGAGGCATACACTGAAGCCATCGAGGTCGATATCCTCGCTCATCTGGGCCAGCAGCCCCATGCCCTCGGCATAGTGCACCTTGATATCATGGAGCTTGGTGTCCGTAGCATGGCTCACAAAGATTCCGGGTGAGGGGCGCTCATAGCTGCGCATGGCAACAATAGTCCCGGCAGGAAGACGTCCGTCCCTCCACGTTGGACTGCGATAGGTGCGCTCGCCCATTGGGACTACCTGCTGCACGGGAGTGCCTATATCCGAGGTGTTATATACGATATGACGCGTATCGGGGTTGAAGGCTATCCCCCACCCGGGACGCATCACCCAGCCCTCGCCAAAATGCTCGAAAGCGCCATCTGCTGCCACACGGGCATTGACCCAAGGTGCTACACGAAAGGTGATGCCTGACTCAGGGTCGTTCTCCAAAACCTCAACCTGAGCAATATGAGGTGTAGCAAAATCGACGCTGAAATTGCGCAGCGTACACTTCTCGGTACCAACGACACTGATTGGCAGCATACGTCCATGGAAGATAAGGTCGGCACCCCGACCGTCAAGCGTGAGCCCCTTGAAGCCTTCGATAGCAATTCCTACCGGGCGGTCGGCATGCTGGTCATGATTGGAGATATAGTACTCCTTATGAACTGCCGTAGCAGGATAGAAATGATAGGCGCCAGGAGCCAACACTATCGTTGCAGGACGCCCCGCCGTCTCAGCTTTCACCCTATCGAGCATCTGCTGCATAAGTCCTGCCATGTCCGCACCAGTATTAGGGACAACGCCATACGAGGCTGCATCATAGACATCGGCAGCCCAAACCATACCGACACATAGACTACACACAAGATGCATTAGAAGACGCTTCATAGATTGTATTTTTTTCATATCCTGCCTGTCCGTTATCATATACATTAAAAATAAAAAGACATCATATTACTGCTGCTCACGATAGGCCGATGGTGGGGCACCATAGAATGACTTGAATACACGGCTGAAATACTGAGCATCAGAAATACCCACCTGACCGCAAATCTCCACAACAGAGAGGTCTGTCGTGCGCAGCAATTCTGAAGCACGCTCCATGCGGCACTGACGCAGATAATCATTGGGAGACATAGAGGTAATCTCGCGTACCTTGCGATAGAAGTTGGTACGTCCCATACCAAACTGGGCTGCAATGACATCGACATTCAAATTCGGGTTATGCATACGGGTATGGACGATGCGTTCCAGCTTACGGCAAAACTTCTCGTCCTCCTTGCTCAACACTTTAGGTACCGAAGAAGCCACATTATCGGCCTCAGCAGCAGGAAGTGGCTCCTCAGCAGATTCCGAAGCCAGCACCGCAGGAGACACATCGCTCACATCTGCAGCGACAGGCTCTATGATTGGCTGCTCTACAAGCACCTCCTCGTGCAAAGATTCCTCTTGAGATTTCTGATTGTCCTGCTCCTCAAACCATGCAGCAAATAGATCGTTCGGAATTGCCGGACGGCGCTCATTGATGGCATGCTTGCGAGGACGAGGTGTTGCAGGTTGTTCTACAATAGGATCTTCTATTATAGGTCCTCCTACATGCAGTTCTTCTGTTATAGATTCTACTGCAACAGACTCTTCTTCTGCGGGTTCCTCTATGACTGGCTCTTCGGGAACGTATTCCTCGGCAACAGGTTCTTCAATAACAGTATCCTCCACTGCAGACACCTCAGAGGCTTCCGGCTCATCGGCACTCTCGGGCACCTCATCTGCTTCCACCTCGGCAACCAACATTTCCGCTGTAGGTGCCTCTATCTGCTCCGCCTTATCGGCCTTATGCAGCATACGTGATAAGTTGGCCTCCTCATAGCGCATCATCAGCATTGTTTCACGCAGTTCTGCTACCTCCTTCTTCAGCAAATAGGCCTCACGGCTCTTCACGACAATCAGCAATACCGCAACAATCAACAGCACCAACAACACAATACCTACAACAAGCCATGTGGTAGGCAACGAAGCCATCAACATCAAGTTACAACCCATCATCCAGAATCCAGAATTCAGAATTAATTAATACTTCATTCCACCTTCTCGCCGTTTACCTTCACATTCTTCAAGGTAAAATTCTCAACATAGTCCTTACGTATCTCCGGCTTATCCGACGCGTTGACCTCTATATCTTCAAACTTGAAGTCCTTGAGGCTATACTGTTTGATATCGCTCTTCACATCAAACACCACCTGGCAGTCGAGCTTGATATCGCGCAGCGTAACATTCGAAGAATAAGAATAAGGCACATCTTCGCGGTCCTTAAGATCAAAGAACTGGGTCCAAGGCTTCACGAAAAGCATGCTCTTCACATTGCCTCTGATACCCTCCACGGTGATATACTCGTAATTCTGCTCAGTATCGGGGCGCATCTTGAGCCACAGCATACGGGTAGCATCCTTCACCTCACAGTTGCGAAGCACGATGTTGTGGTTGTGCAGCGATTCGCTACCGCAGGTGAGCATACTGTGGCAGAAACCATAGGTACAGTCCTCGATGAGGATATTGCGGTTCGGGCCATTGTTCACCTCATCCTTATGTGCCCAAGGTCCCTTACCTCCCTTGAGTGCAATAGCATCGTCATTGACAGAGAAGTAGCAGCCCTTGACGTGTACATCGGTACATACGTCGATATCGATAGCATCGCTACTGGGAGCCTTCACAGGAGCAGCAGGAGCAAAGATATAGAGGTCAATGAGCTTCACGCGATTACATTGGTATATATGTGTGGTCCAGAAAGGCGAATTGATGAGGTTGACACCCTCAAGATGCACATCGTCGCTATTTTGGATAAACACCAAGCGAGGACGCATCTCCTCCAGATTGGTACACTGGCGGTTATATCCACGACGAATCCAGAACTGCTTCCAGTAGCGCAAGCCATTGCCATTGATGGTTCCCTTGCCAGTCAGACGGAATCCGTCGCAATCGATAGCATTGACGAGCGCGGCAAAGTACTTAAGGTTCTGTCCCTCCATACGAGTATCCATCAAGAGGAAGTCTCCGATAAAGTCACTGCCCTTGAGCACGGCACCAGGATTAAGGTGCAGGTGTGTACCTGGCTTGAAGAAGAGTGAGCCACTAAGGAAAGTACCCTCAGGAATCACGATAGTACCACCACCATTGGCGGCAGCCTTATCAATGACAGCCTGTATCTGCTCAGTCTGCAGCAACGTACTGTCACGCACCACACCATGCTCAGTAATATCATAGAGCGAGGCTGGCTTCACCTTCTTTGTACGTTTGAACCAATCAGACATCTCAGTACCATCGGGCCAAACATCTTTAGCCTCTACAGACATACCGCCAACAAGCAACAGCAAAGTCAGCATCCACTTCATCGGGGACATTTTCATAAATCTTAGTTTTTATTGTTTTGCATTTCAACGAGCGAAGATAAGCAAAAAAAACGACATTTAACGGTTACATCCTAAAAAAGTAAGCCAAAGTCTCAATTTAGCTCATTACTCGGACACTTATAAAGCACGCAGAAAGAGGGATTAAAGACACTACACCTTTTTCTAAAGAAAAAGCTTGGTGGAATCACGATTCGGTTGTATTTTTGTAGTAATTTCAGAAATTGTTCGAAATAAAATCCAAACAGTTTCTAAGGAAATAGACAAAGAAATGAAGAGATACCTATTTAGCTTATTCCTTATGCTGCCGTTGATGCTGCATGCGCAACAATGGATCGATGTTACTGAAGCATATATACAGAACCCGACTTTTGACAACAGCTTGGCCACTGGCTGGACATACACAAGCAATGCATCAAGCCAGAAAGGTGAATACGAAGGGTGGGAATTCTGGAACGGTACGTTCAACATATACCAGACAGTCAATGTGCCCAACGGAAAGTATCGCTTGTCGGTGCAGGCTTACTACCGCACCACAGACAATGAGCAGGCCTACAGCAACTATAGCAACGGGGCCGAAGAGCTAACAGCCTTCCTCTATGCCAACGAGGCACAAGTGCCTGTAGTAAGTGTCTATTCTGAACACCTGACAGAGAACTACGCCAATAGCTGCTGGGGTACATACGGCAACGGATGGGAATACCTGTATTACCCTAACGGCATGGTCAGTGGCGCATACTGCTTCGAGCGAGGCATGTATAACAACAGTGTAGAGACCGAAGTTACCGATGGCACTCTGACCATAGGCATCATCAACGACACCTACATGAACAGCAACTGGTGCATGATGGATAACTTCAAGTTGGAATATTACGGAACAGTAACTGCCATTGAAGAGATTACGCTCTCCTCCACTACCCTCTCGCTCATCGAAGGAGAGACATCGCAGCTTACTGCCACAATAACACCTGCCAACGCTACTTACCAACGGCTGGAATGGCTGTCCGAAGATGAATCAATAGCAACCGTGGATGCCAAGGGAAAGGTTACTTCCATATCGGAGGGAACGACTACCATTTACGCCATGGCTACGGACGAAAGCGGAGCGATAGCCTCATGCGAGATTACCGTCAAGCGTTCGGTCCCCACAGCCGAGACACTTGTCATCAATGAGATACAGTCGGCCAACATAGACATGTTCGTTGACCCATCGTTCAACTATGGTGCTTGGGTAGAGCTTTACAACCCCACCGACAAGACCGTAAGTCTCAACGGATTGTACATCAGCGACGATGCCGCCGACCTGACCAAATACAACTTAGGCAACAGAGGCACACTCCCTGCCAAGGGCTATCGGGTGCTGTGGTTCGACCACTACAGCCACTGGGCGCTTTCGCAAATCAACTTCAAACTCGACTTTGACGGAGGCACCATCTTCATCAGCAATCGCGATGGCGAGGTCATCACCAGCCAAGACTTCCCCATGGCCGTACCACGCACCTCGTATGCTCGCACCACAGATGGTGGTGACACCTGGGAACGCACAGCAGAGCCTACTCCCGGCAAGAGCAATGCCACCAGCACCTTCACCACAGAACGTCTGGAGGCTCCTGTGGTAGACACCGATGCAAAACTCTTCACCGAGAGCTTCTCCATCAAGGTAACAAAGCCCACAGGAAGCATACTGCGATACACCACTGACGGCACCACGCCTACCCTCACCAATGGCAAGACCAGCGTATCCGGCAAATTCACCGTCAAAGCCACCACGACCTATCGTTTCCGCCTGTTCCAAACAGGCAAGCTACCCAGCCAGGTAGTCACCCGCTCCTATATATATATGGATAGAGACTACACGCTGCCTGTAATCTCCGTCGTCACCGACCCCATCAACCTCTACGACGACAGTCTCGGTGTATATGTGAAGGGTGTGAACGGACGTACTGGCAACGGACAGAGCACTCCCTGCAACTGGAATATGGACTGGGACCGCCCCGTAAACTTCGAGTACATTACACCCGATGGCGGCATGGTGGTAAACCAAGAGGTGGACTTCGCCATGTGTGGCGGATGGAGCCGTGCATGGGCACCCCACTCCTTCAAGCTCAAAGCGGGCAAGATATACGAGGGCAACAACTCCATCGACTACCCCTTCTTTGCCAGCAAGCCCTACCTGAAGCACAAGACGCTGCAGATACGCAACGGCGGCAACGACACCGACTGCCGCATCAAGGACGCCGCCCTGCAGGAAATCGTCCACCGCTCGGGACTGGATGTCGATGGTCAGTCGACCCAGCCTGTCGTACACTTCATCAACGGAGAATATATAAGTATGCTCAACATGCGTGAGCCCAACAACAAGCATTTCGCCTATGCCAACTACGGCATAGACACCGACGAGATGGACCAGTTTGAGATGAGTCCCGACTCGGGCTACGTGCAGATGGAGGGCGACCGAGAGGCTTTTCTCAAGTGGTACGACCTCTCGGCCAATGCTGCCGACGAGGCCACCTATGAGGAGATACGTCACCTGGTGGACATCGACGAATACATCAACTACATGGCTGTGGAGTTTTACCTCGGCGGCAACGACTGGCCACAGAACAACATCAAAGGGTTCCGCCCACGCACCGAAGACGGTCGCTTCCGCTTCGTGATGTTCGACCTCGACGGCACCCTTGCCACCACCAGTCCCTTCTACACCTTCGAGGGCAAGCAGAACTACACCTTCGACTACATCTACGACTTTGGTGGTCAGCTCACCGAAGAGATTGAACTGGTCACCATCTTCCTCAACATGCTGGAGAACGAATCGTTCCGCAAGCAGTTCATCGACACCTACTGCCTCGTGGCAGGCAGCGTGTTCGAGCCCGAGCGCTGCAACGCCATCATCGATGAGATGGCCGCCCGCATAGCACCGGCACTTGCCTTCGACGGCCGTTCACCCTATGGCACCGCCAATAAACTGAAGAGCAGCCTCGCCAACCGTCAACGTAGCATGATACAAGCACTCATCAACTACTGGCGCATGGGACTCAGTGCCGACATGCAGCAAACCATAAGCATCTCAGCCAACGTAGAAGATGTTTCGCTCCGTGTGAACGACATGGAGATACCCACCGACAAATTCAGCGGCACGCTGTTTACCCCTGTCACCTTGAAGGCTGAGCCTAAGGCAGGCTACCGTTTCCAGGGATGGGGCTCAGAGACCAGCACCGTACAGAGCACGCTCATCAAGAAAGGAGATAGTTGGAAATACTATGACAAAGGTTCACTCGACGGAAAGAGGTGGACCTCCGCCACCTACTCCACCACATCCTGGGGCAGTGGCAAGGCACCGCTCGGCTACTACACCGGCGACAACTACAACAGCCGTGGCTACAACACCACCCTCGACTACGGCACTGATGCCAATGCCAAGCGCCCCACCTACTACTTCCGCACGACATTCAACCTCTCAAGCGCTCCTACGACAGAAGACAAGTTTATCCTCCACTACACCGTGGACGACGGTATGATTGTCTATATCAACGGCACCGAGGCAGCCCGCTACCTCATGCCCAACGGTACAGTCAACTATAACACCTACGCAACAAGCCACGCCAGCGGCAATCCCGACCAAGGCACACTTACCCTCCCTGCGAAACTGTTCAAGAAGGGCAGCAATACCATTGCCGTGGAGGTACACAACAACAGTGCCAGCTCATCGGACATCTACTTCGATTGCGAACTGCTCCACAGCACCATCAATGCCTCCAACGCGATTGTTTGTGAGACTGCCGAGTATACCCCATCGGGCAATGCCAACTTGATAGCCCTGTATGAACCGCTCACCGAAGAGGAGTTGGCCGAGAGCAACAGCTGCCCCGTACGCATCAATGAAATCAGCGCCGACAACAGCATCTACGTCAACGAATACTACAAGAAGAACGACTGGATAGAGCTGTACAACACCACCGACGAGCCAATCGATGTAGCAGGCATGTATCTGAGCGACAACCTGGACAACCCCACAAAGTATCAGATTGCAGGAGATGTCAACACTGTGATCGAGCCACACGGCTACCTCATCATCTGGGCCGACAAACTGATGACCTTCACCCAGCTGCACGCCCCCTTCAAGCTCGCAGCTGAAGGTGGCTACGTCACCCTCACCGATGCAGACTGTACGTGGAGAGATGTCCTCTACTATGAGCCCCACCTCGGCATCGAGTCGGCAGGTCTCTACCCCGACGGTAGCAGCGATGTATATGTGATGGCTAAACCAACCATAGCCAAGGCAAACATCATCAACAGCTATGCCGCATGGCTCGAACAGCCGGAGATTCCCTGGAACGGCCAAAGCATCGATCATGTAGCTGCAGACAAGTTACTGTTGAGCCTTACAGAAGGCAGGCTCTACATCTACAGCGCAGAGGCTGCAGCTGCTACGGTAACCGTCTATACACCTACAGGACAGCAATGTGTGAAGGTACCGACCGAACTTGCTAACGGACATGCATGTATCGACCTCAGCACATTGCCTACTGGTACCTATATCGTAGCTGTGATCGACTCGAACGGCAATACAGAGACCTTAAAATTGAGAATAGAATAATAAAAATATATACGATATGAAAACAGACATTGAAATCGCACGCAACACCCCATTGCGACCCATCGGAGAAATTGCCGCACAGGTAGGCATACCCGCCGAGAGTACAAACCCCTACGGCCACTACATGGCCAAGGTAGACGAACACCTCATCGATGACGAGAAGGTGAAGCAAAGTAACCTCATCCTTGTCACAGCCATCACCCCCACGAAAGCGGGCATCGGCAAGACCACCGTATCTATCGGTCTCGCCCTCGGACTGAACAAGATAGGGAAGAAGACCATCGTGGCTCTGCGCGAACCCTCGCTGGGTCCCTGCTTCGGCATGAAGGGCGGTGCTGCCGGTGGTGGCTACACCCAGGTTCTGCCCATGGACAAGATTAACCTCCACTTCACGGGCGACTTCCACGCTATCACCTCGGCCAACAACATGATTGCCGCCCTGCTCGACAATTACATGTACCAGAACCGCGACAAAGGCATCGGCCTCAAGGAGGTGCTCTGGCGCCGCGTACTCGATGTCAACGACCGCTCACTGCGCTATATCGTCACAGGCCTTGGCCCCAAGACCAACGGCTTTGCCCAGGAAGCAGGCTTCGACATCACTCCCGCCTCAGAAATCATGGCCATCCTATGCCTCGCTAAGGATGAGGATGACTTGCGCCGCCGCATCGAGAACATCCTGCTCGGCTTCACCTACGATGGCAAGCCCTTCACCGTCAAGGACCTCGGCGTAGCAGGAGCCATCACCGTACTGCTCAAGGATGCCATCTCGCCCAACCTCGTGCAGACCACAGAGAACACCCCCGCCCTCGTACATGGCGGTCCGTTTGCCAATATCGCCCACGGATGCAACTCGGTGCTGGCAACCAAGCTGGCCATGACATACGCCGATTATGTCATCACCGAAGCAGGCTTCGGTGCTGACCTCGGAGCAGAGAAGTTCTACGACATCAAGTGCCGCAAGGCCGGACTCACCCCCAAGCTCACCGTGCTCGTAGCTACCGCCCGTGCACTGAAGATGCATGGTGGCGTGCCTCAGGACCAAGTTTCAGAGCCTAACCTCGAAGCACTCAAGGCCGGTATGGTTAACCTCGACAAGCACTTGCGCAACCTGCAGTCGTTCGGGCAGACAGTAGTCGTTGCCTTCAACCGCTACAATGGCGACACCGACGAGGAGATCAACTACGTTCGCCAGCACTGCGCCGAGCTTGGTGTGGGCTGTGAGGTCAACAATGCGTATGCCCTGGGCGGTGAAGGTGCTGCCGACCTGGCTCGCCTCGTAGCAGAAACCATAGAGCAGAAGCCCTCCTCGGAGTTGCATTTCGCTTACGAAGACGGCGACAGTGTAGAGGAGAAGATTGGCAAGGTAGCCAAGAATCTTTATGGTGCTGCATCAGTGACGCTGAGTGCTGCTGCCAAGAAGAAGCTCGCGATGATAGCCGAGCTCGGCTACACGCACTTCCCCATCTGTATTGCCAAGACCCAGTACTCCTTCTCTACCGATGCCAAGCGGTACGGCGCACCCGAAGGCTTCGGCTTCACCGTACAGGACATCGTCATCAATGCCGGTGCCGAGATGCTGGTAGTTATAGCCGGTGACATCATGCGCATGCCCGGCTTACCCAAAGAGCCTGCCGCCCTGCATATCGACATCGTGAACGGACAGATTGAGGGACTTGATTAAGAGTTGTGAGTTATGAGTTATGAGTCGTGTACTTTCTCAACTCACAACTCATAACTCACAATTCATAACTCATCAAAGCCTTTTGTTTTTTTCATCAGACAGCTCCGGCAAATCTAACGGACGGCTTTGGCATTTTTATCAGAGCCGTCCGTTTCGTGAGGTACATGCATGCAATGATTCTGTTGCATGTGTGTACCAATTTCATTGTATGTGGTGACCGCAAAAAAGTAGTTAATGCGAGCAGAATAGTAGTAACTACAAGCAAAAAAGTAGTAAGTACTGGGTGAAAAAAGTTTATTTTTAAGGTGGCAATGGCATGCTCGACATGGATTTTTGTACGCTCAGTTGCGTGATAACTGTACAAAATCACAAGCCTTGACTTTGCCACTGCCACCCCAAAAATAAACTTTTTTCACCTGCACGATTGGATTCTCTATACCACGGATTTTTCTTTTGTCAACTGATTGCACAGATTGAGCTGATAGTCTCCGCTGATTTTTCCTCACACAGAGGTCGCAGAGAGCACAGAGGCGCACTCGCTGCGCTTGTGCTTGCCATCCGGACGGCACATACAAGCGCCAGCGACGTATGCTCTGCGTTCTCTGTGCACTCTGCGTGAGACATGCGAGCACTCGGCAACGCCGACAAGCGCGGGCGTAGCGACGCGCCAATCTGTTTTATCCGTTTCATCTGTTGACTAATAGTAACGTGAGTTCGATATAAGGAGTAATGAACTATAGATGCAATATAAAACAATTCAAAAGCACTGTCGCCCTTTAAGGGGGACGAGCGGAATGAAGCTTCTGCGTAATGGAGCGGAGGGGGTAATAATGAGTGCACAAGTTCCAAAGCTTCGGGAGAAAGTGTTCTTCTATAGGGAAATTTGTTCTTAATCAGATTATTATAAGAAGATATTAATATATCTCTTGGCGCGTTTACCGTTACCCCCTCCGTTACGTTCCACTTCGTTACACTACACTCGTCCCCCTTAAAGGGCGACAGTATCTTTTGGTTAGTTCTGTATACTGAAAACCAGGACTCGAATAAATCATCTCCGTGTAAGGTTCCACGATTTACAAGCAAAAAGAGGGTAGCCGAATGGCTACCCTCTTTATTATTATAGAAGTTTAGGATTACTTCTTGATTACACGCTTCTTACCGTCTACGATATAGATACCAGTAGCAGCAGGAGCCTCGATGCGACGACCGAAGAGGTCGAAGATACCCTTCTTGGCAGGAGCAACGAACTCGTCAGCAATCTCAATATCTTCAATGTTGTCCATGAGATCTTGGATATACTTCTCTGACTCAACAATCTTGATTGCAGATGCAGTACCTACAGTTGACTCCCAGTATACAACGTTACCGAATGCGCCAGCACCACCACCGTGACCATTGAAGTGAAGGTTTGCATTACCCCATTTACTATCACGGATTGTTACAACCTTACCATCTTGGAAGTCAATCTGGAACGGTCTGGTTGCATCAGGTTCGGGTACCATAACCAAAGGATCTGACAGATATTCTGAGCAACCCATGTACATTTCTGTTGCCACATTCTTGAGGTAGAATGAGCGAATACCTCCCACGCGCTCTGTCTCCTCAAACTTCCAGAGATAAGCGGGATCAGAGATACCAACATAACTCCAAGCAGGAGCCTCCTCCTTAGCATAGATAGCCATATCTACTCCGTGAGTCTCCTTGAATGCGGGCAGACCGCTAAGGATGAAGTAGGTCTTGTCAGGCAAGGGGAGGTTAACCTCCAAGTGTACTACTGCAGAGTCGAGGTCATTAGCAGCCTGCTGGATAGCCTCATCAGTGCCACCATTTGCCAAGATAACCTCAGCAGCAGCAATAGCAGCGTCATACTTTACAAGAGCTGTATCGCTGAACTGACCAATCTCATCACCTCTCACAGGAGCAACAGCCACAGCCGCATCATAAGATTCCTGGAGGATAGAGAGCGTAGAGATAATACCATTCACAGTTACGGTAGCTACACCCTCAGCATTGGTGAATGCAAATGAGAACGCCTCAACAACAGTGGTATCGAGTACTACAGTAGCAGTTGCACCAGCAGCATTTACAGTAGCAGGAATCTCAGCACCAAAGAGGTCGTATACCTTAAGGTCGGTGAATGCGCAGTCCTTATCAGCAGTCAATGTCAATGTATTAACACCTGAGTAGAGAGCGATTGTCTCAGTTTCGAAGTTTAGGTCAGAGAGACTCTTAGCAGCGTAAGGCAACTCGCGTACCTCACGAACGAACCAAGCAGAACCTGAGTTAGCAGTAGCAGTCCACTTACAGATACCCGACTTATCACCCTTGACAGCATGCTCAGGACAACCGTATACATTAGAGCCTGAAGCAACTACTCCACCATTGTGGTCACCAGTATGGAACATACCGTTGTGGATGATAGCGAACTGACCAGCACCGAAGGGCTGAAGTTCAACAGTATCCTTCTCTGTAGACAAACCTGCAGTGTTACTTACCTCTTCGCCATCGATATCAAACAGAGTATTGATGTAGAGACCGGTAGCCTCGTGCTTAACATAATAGTAATATTTACCATCCTCATTAGGAATAGGCTCGAAGCTGAATTCTTGCTGCAAGCTGTCAGCAGATGCAGTCTCCCACCAAAGCCAATTGATTTTAGCTGAGTCGCTGTGAACAGTCAATGCCTTGTGAACACCCTGATTTGCGAAGAACGGGCCAGCAGAGATGAAGCGGTACTTCTTACCAGGCTCGGGCATCACGATACCCAACTCGTCGAGTTTACCCTGCTCATCCTCAAGCTTAGTAATAGCAGCCATGATGTCAGCGTCAGAAGCGTCAGTACCCAGCAGAGCCTCAGCAGCAGCCAATGCATCATAGAAAGAGGTAAGGTCTGCATTGTAGAAGCCAGGAGCTGTACCACGATAAGCGTTCATAGCCTTAGCAGCACCTACAGTTTGCTGCAAGTTATCTACAGCTTCAGAAATCTGGTTGATTTCCAGCACAGCGGGGAACTGGTGAGGATGATCTTTTCCACGGCCAGTCATAGCAAAACTGAATGCACTGTACTCACCCTCGGGAAGAGTTACCTCGATATAATGGTACTCAGGCACTTGCACACCCCAAGTAGAGTGGAAGAATGTAGCAGGATTATCGTCAATCAAACCGAGGATACCAGCACCATCAATAGAGTTAGGATTAAGACGATTGTGGTCAGCGTTAGAATAAACATCGTTCTCTGTCAATTCAATCTCATTTCCATTCTCATCGAACATTTCGAATCTTTGCATAGTGAAGAAAGGATGAACGTCATCATAAGTACCATTGCTACCAGTTTCACGTACAATGAAACGAACCTTTGTCAAAGGATACTGGAAACGATAGAGCTTAGAAGTATAAGTTACAACACCAGCCTCATCGGTAGTAGTACCTTCCATAAGTTTATAGTTACTAACAGCAGTTTCGCTGCGCTGAATTACGATGGGGAACTCATCGAAAGTAAGAGGATTAGCCTGGATATCAGCGATAAGGGCATACAAGCTATCGCAGCGATGCTTAGCAGTTACTGCTGAAAGGCCCTCTTCAGACTCATCCAAAACAATCTGGACCTCTTCCAAAAGCTCCTCAATTCTAGCAATCATCTCTTTTGTATGCTGACCCAACTCTTCACCGGGCTCAGTATTATCGATCCATTCATTAACAATGTCAATCTTGATGTAGCTGCTGTCCAACTCAACGTATGCAGTAGCCTCATTCAAAGCTGTCTTCTCTGCAGCAATCTCTTCGCGGTTAGCAGCAGCAGCCTCGTACATACCCTCAGCCTCAGCTACAAGACCATTCAGCTTTTCTACAGCAGCATCCACAGATGGAGACCACTCCATAGCAGCAATTTCCTTAGCTGCAGCGATAGCGTTGTTCAAGCCACGGTAGTCAGCAATAGACTTGTTTGCCAAGCGGATAGCCCAATAAACGTCCTCGTCGGTCTGGTAAGCATCAGCAGCACCTGCCAAAGCCTTACCAGCAGCAATCTGCTCGTTGAGGTAAGCAACTGTGTCAACGTTCATCTTGTAAGCCACGCAAGTATCGGCAATAGCTACAGTTGCAGCCATGTCAATCTTAGCCATCTCATCAAGGGCTGCAGCAGCATCCATATCACCGAAGTAATACAATGTAGCGTTGTCCCAAACGAGATAGTTAGCGTTAGTAGCATCGGCCTGGAGACCTACATTCAGTGTACCGTCAGTTACGTTAACTGCTACATTGAACTTGGCTGTGTGAGCCCACTTCTGATTCAAATCAGGGTTGTTGGTAGCAACAGCTGTTGTAGCCTCGTTAGCAAAGAGGGTTACGCCAGTTACAGACTCTCTGTTATCTTCCTGAGCCTGAAGAGAAGCACCAATATAAGCACCGAATACGTAAGTACCGTTAGGAAGGTTCTTAACGGTCTGTGAGATAGTGTTGTTTGAAAGACCACCTGTAGTTACATCAGGTTTCCAGTTCTCAAGAACAACATTGTTTACACCATGGAAACCAGGACGTGCAGTCTGATTCTTGGTGTTCTTCTTCCAGATGTGAGAATCAAATTTCAAGTTCCAGCCAATAACGCCTTGTTCCATATCGGCATTGATCAACTTGGAAGTCACATCCTCTTGAGCGAAGCTGGTCATGAATGACGCAGCAGCAAGGCCCAAGCACAACAATCGTAAATTCTTCTTCATGTTTTTTTTGAGACTTAATTTGTTAATACTAATTTGTTTGTTTTCTCTCTTTTAATGGTTATTAATTGTGTTTTTCAATCGCGCAAACTTAGTTTGCTATTTCGATACAAAGATGGTGAAACTCAAAAAAAATGCAACGTTTTTTTATTAATATACACTTAATACTACTTAAAAAAGCATTCTTTTCATATTTGGCGAAGAAAGCGAATCTAAAAACTGCAAAGTAGAGTTTTCAGATTCACTTCTCGTTACGTATTACTTGCGAATCTTATACCAACTGCTACCGTAAAGCAAGATCACGAGGAAGCAGGGAACGCATACCCAGTAGCTCATCTGGAACGAGCCGGTAAGTCCCTCAACCCAAGCACGCACGAGCGGCATCACAGCACCACCGGCCATAGCCATGGTGAGGAGTGCAGAGCCCTGCTTGGTGAACTTGCCGAGGTCGGCCATTGCCAAGGGCCAGAGAGCCGGCCACATGAGTGAGCAACCGAGAGCCATCAACAGGATGCAGTAGATAGAGTATTCACCGGGGAGTACGGCTACAAGCACAGAGCCTACCAAAGCAATCCATGCACAGATACGCATAGCCTTGTCCTGGCTGAGGTACTTGGGAATGAACAGGATACCACAGATGTAACCGAGTACCATACCTACCGAAGGAATGTAACCGAGCAACTCGGCAGAAGCACCGAGAACAACGCCTTCGTTCTTCAAGCTGGTAGCATAGTCGGCCACGGTAGCCAATGAGATGGTCTCAACACCCACGTAGAAGAAGAGTGTCAAGCAACCGAGCAGCAAGTGGGGGAACTGCATGATAGAGGTCTTACCCTCAGCATAAGGACATGCAGCAGCATCGTCCTCATCCTCACCGGCAGCCTTCACCTCGGGCAGCGGAGCGAGCAGGGCAATGATGCCGAGCAGCACAAATATACCTATAATAATATAGAAGGGCAAGAAGAGGTCACCCATCTGAATCTGGTCGATAGACTTACCGATTACCAAGGTCATGAATACGGTAGTAGTGGGCCATGCGAGCTTGTTGCAGATACCCATGATAGAGGTACGCTTAGCTGCACTCTCGAGCGGGCCAAGGATGGTGATGTAGGGATTCACGCAAGCCTGCAATACGGCATTGGCAGCACCACTGATGAAACATGCGGTGAGGAAGAATGCCAAAGATTCGTTCTTGGCAGCAGGGATAAACAGTGCAAAAGCGATGGCAAACAGCGCGAACGACACGGCCATAGTAGCCTTGTAACCAATCTTGCTGATACATACCGTGGCAGGATAGCCGAAAAGCAAGAAGGGAACGAAGTTAAATGCAATCAAGAGGTTGGCCACCACAGGAGTGATATCCAATGCACCTTTGAGCACGGGTGTCAAGAAGCCGTTGATACCCAAGGCAAAGCCGATGGCGAAGAAGAACAGACCGCATATCGCAAGTGCAATGCCTGTCTTGTTTTGTTTCTGAGTCATAATGAAATTTACTATTTAACAATTTACAATTTACTATTTATGTACAATTTGACTATTTACCATTGAATTACAATTTAGTTATTTACAATTTTGCGGAGTCTGCGAAGAAGAAATTGTCAAATTACCCAATCGCCCAATAAATTGTAATTAGTAAATTGTCAAATTGTACATTCAATCACTTTACAGCCTCACGCACAATCTGCTGCATACGCTCATACTGCTCTTCCATGCTGGTGAGGAGCTTGTACTGGGCATGAGTGCGCACGAGGTTGTGGCCATCGTAGCGTACCTTGTAGTAGTTGTCGCCATCAATGTAGTCCATGAGGAAGCGGAGCACCTGCTCGTAGGTGATATAGATACCCGAGAAGGCAAGCCAGTCGATCTCGCTCTGAGTCATTGAAGCCTTGCGCTCTGAGAGGTAACCCTTGATGTAGCCCTCAAACATGTTGATGTCCATTGATACGCGGTTGAGGTCCTGATCGTCCTCGGCACCGGTATTGGTGTATGAACGGAGAGCGTCGCCCACGTCGTTGAGCGAAGTGCTGCTCATGCAGGTATCGAGGTCAATAACGCAGAGTACGTCACCATTCTGATTAAAGAGGATATTGCTGAGCTTGGTATCGTTGTGGGTCACTCGCATGGGGAGCACGCCCTCCTCTACCATCTTCCAGAAGTCGAGCATCTGCTCGCGACGGCTCTCAATCCATGAGATTTCCTCCTTCAGTTCAGCTACGCGGCCCATAGGATCCTTTGCAATGGTCTCGTCCCACTGCTGGAAACGCCAACGGATATTGTGGAATCCCTTGATGGTCTCGGCCAGAGGCTCGGTAAAGTCGGCCAACTGAGCCTGAAAACGTCCGATACCCTGACCACCCTTGTAAGCGAGTTCGGGAGTGTCGGCACGGTCATAGGTCACAGAGCCTTCGATAAACTCACACACTGCCCAGTAATTGCCCTCATTGTCCTTCCAATAGAGCTTGCCGTCAACGGTAGGAGTCACGGTCAATGCCTCACGACGAGGATCGCCACCGGCAGCAGCAATCTTCTCCTTCAAGTGAGCAGTCACCTTAGCGATGTTGTCCATCATGGCGGGCACATCGGGGAAGATAGCGTGGTTCTTACGCTGGAGGATGTAGTTGGGAGTGTTACCTACGGTCTTAACGATAAAAGTATCGTTGATAAAACCTTCACCAAGGGGCTTGATGATTTCAATGTCGCCTTCGATTGCGAAGTGCGAAGCGATGCTAAGCATTCTTTCGTCCATGTTTCTATTTTGGTATTAGCGTTAATACACAATATTTATCGTACAAAAGTATGGCAAATATTGCAATCCACACAATAAATATTCCAAAAATCGGCAGAAATAAACGACAATAAGAGCAGGCAAAGAAAAGATTTGATTACTTTTGTAAAGAAATGCAAACCCTAAAAGGCAAAAACGCGTGAAACAGCTGATAGACAAACTACAGACAGCACTCTCGGGCATCTATGAAGGACACGAACTAACGGCCATCATCCGCACCATCTGCTGCGACATGCTGGGCATAGGTACCGCGACCTATTATCTCAAGGAGGCGGTGACGCTGACAAGCGAGCAGGAGTCTCTTCTGCGGGGCATCATCGACCGTCTACAGCAAGGCGAACCACTGCAATACATAGAGGGGAAAGCCCCATTTTGCGGGATGGAGTTTGCAGTAAATTCATCTGTACTCATACCGCGTCCCGAGACGGCAGAACTGGTAGATTGGATTGTCTGCGAGCATGCCACGCAACAACCACGCATACTGGACCTTGGCACCGGAAGCGGCTGCATCGCCATCGCACTGAGCAAGCAGCTTCCGCAAGCCACGATAGAGGCTTGCGACATATCGGCAGAGGCATTGACCGTAGCCAAAGAGAACGCCCGAATGAACGAGGCACCCGTATCCTTCTTCACACACGACATGCTCGACCTCGGCACTCCCCTCCCCCATTCCTATGACATACTGGTGAGCAACCCTCCCTACATACGACAGAGCGAGGCAGCGGACATGAGCATCCAAGTCACCGAATGGGAGCCCCACACCGCCCTCTTCGTGCCCGACAACGATGCACTACGCTTCTACCGCGCCATTGCTGAGCTGGGGCAGACGGAGGCACTACGCCCTGGTGGGCATATCTACGTGGAGATCAATCAGGCATTAGGCAAAGAGACTGTGGCCCTATTCGAAGCATACGGCTATCAGGATGTGGAGTTGCGGAAAGATATTTATGGAAATGAGAGGATGATTGGAGTTAGGAGTTAAGAGTTGTGAGTTATGACTGCAGATGAGATACTATATAAATTGGCTGCGCGATGCTCGGTAAGCGAGCAATGCCTGAGCGACATAGAGGCCAAGTTGAGCCGCTACGACCTCACCGAGGAGGAGCACACCCGTATCCTGCGCCACCTCGTAGAAGAGAAGTACGTAGATGACCGGCGCTATGCCGAGGCCTACGTGAAAGACAAATACCGATTCAACAAGTGGGGACGCATCAAGATTGCTCAGGGCCTGCGCCTGAAGGGCATTGACAATGAGACGATAAAGTCGGCCATGGAAACAATTGACGAAGAGGAGTATCTAAGCATTCTGCGCGACCTCATCAAGGCCAAGTGCAAAAGCACGCGAGGGGCAAGCGAGTATGAGATAAACGGCAAACTCACCCGTTTTGCCACAGGGCGAGGCTTTGAATATGCCGCGATACGGAGGTGCATTAACGTTGACGATGACTATTGGGATTAAAAGAATAATAATATGGCGAGTCAAACAAACAGGTCGTGTCATTTTGAGCACAGCGAAAAATCTCGCATTTTTTTTGTGAAGTCCCTGCGCGAGATGTTTCACTTCGTTCAACATGACACTCTTTGGTGACCCTTTATGAAATGGATTGACGACCTCAAGGAACTACTTTTTCCACGCTACTGCAAGGTATGCCGACGACGCCTTACCCACAGCGAGCAGCACCTCTGCGTGAGTTGCCTATTGGAACTACCACGCACCCACTACGAGCGCACTCCCAACAATATGCTGATGCAACACTTCATGGAATGGCCCGAAGTAGTGGCCGCCACAGCATACTTCTATTACTATAAGGAGGGACGATACAGCAACCTCATCCATCACCTGAAATACTACGACCACCCCGAAGTGGGCACTTACCTCGGGCGCTTGGCCGCCACTGAGCTACAAGCCAGCGGATTCTTCGAGGGCATCGACCTCATCGTCCCCGTCCCCCTATCGAAGAAGAAACAACGCAAGCGTGGCTACAACCAATGCGACTATATTGCCCGAGGCATCGGCCAAGTCATCGGTATCGATGTACATACACAATGCATCGAACGTGCCGTAGACACCGACACACAAACGCACAAAAGCCGAATGGAGCGATGGAAGAATACCGAAGGTATCTTTCAAATAACCGATGCTACCGCCGTGAGTGGCAAGCACATCCTTATCGTCGATGATGTAGCGACAACAGGCGCCACGCTACATGCTTGCGTATCGACCTTACTGAAAGTACCGAACGTGCGTGTCAGTATATTTGCATTGACAAAAACGGCAGAATAATCCATCGCGTCAATAGCTACCGACGAACACGTCACTAACTACCGAGCCACACATCGATAGTTAGCGATGCATGGCTCAGTAGTTACTGAGCGACAATTTACTTAATGATTACCAACAAGGCTCCAAAGCCATATTCGCGAAACGAGGCGTCCTGACTGAGGCAGGAACCATACTTGCTCTTCAGTTCCTTGAGTAGTGCATTGCGTAGTACGCCTTCGCCCTTTCCGTGAATGAATACCAGGCGCTGGTTCTTCTTGCCACGGTACTCGTCCATCGTCTTGCGGAACACATCGAGCTGATAGTTGAGCATATCGCCACTCGTCATACCATTGGTATTATCGAGGAGCTCGTGGATATGGAGGTCTACCTCAACGGTATTGTCGGCCTTCTGCTTGCGTGCAGGTTGGGGCGTATGACGGGGGCGGCTATCCTCCTTCTTTTTCTGCAGCAAAGCCTCTTTCAAGTCGTCAGCCTCGACATATACTTGGCGTACGGGGCGGTCGTCGCGGACGATATCGTACACTAAAGCCGGCTCGTCAAAGAAGGGGCTATCGGTGTTGAAGGTATGTAACTTGTAGAATTTTACCGTATCGATGCGCAGCTCTACATCTACCGCAGGCTTCTTCATATAGTTCTTCTCCTCCTTGAAGGCGATGAACTGAAGGTTTACGCGCTCCAACTCATTAAGTTGCTCACGGCCAAACTCCTCGATAAAGAGCTTGGTGTTGGGCTCTATGATGCCTTGTGCACGCAACTTCATTCCCCCAGCCGTGGGTGAAGCATAGAGATACGAGAGGTAGTAGTTGCTATCGTTCACCAAGTATGCCTCAAAGATGGTGGTGCTTATCTGCTTGATGTCGACGGGCACAAAGGCAAGGGCGACGTTGAGTTTCTCACCTTCGCGACGCTCCATGGGGCGATAGGTCACTTCTGGTTCAAAGTCATCCTCCTCGTCCCGAAGAGCGGTTACCGTCGTTTTAACTGGCTTCTTAGGCTCTTCCTTCTTGGGAGCCACCGTCTTCTTCTCGAAGTTATACTCATTGGTGTCTATCACTACGCACTCGCGGATGAGCATAGGGATGCTGAACCCGTTTTCGTCCTCTACGAGTACGATATCTTTGCCTTGAAATCCTTTTACGATGCCGCCTCCGGTCTCGAAGAGGAAGCGCACTTTGTCTCCTATTTGCATATTATTGAATTCTGAATTTTGAATTATGAATTATAAATCGATTTTACTTCAACAGAATTCAGAATTTAGAATTCAGAATTCGTTTAATTTCTTGTTCAAAGTTGGGTGTGAGCACGCCCTTGCCTATGGCATCACGTATCTCACCGAGTGTCCAGAAGCGTCCACCGTCGAGCTCTGCGCTGGGGCGAATTTCGCCTTCATATACCGTTTTATATACGTGTACCAACTCTCGTTCACGCTCCGACTCAAAGACGTAGCGCAGCAGAAACTCGGGTGTGAAGTCCTCGATGCCCAATTCTTCGCGCACTTCGCGGCGCAGTGCATCGGCAATTTCCTCACCGTAATCCACGTGACCGCCCACGGCCGTATCCCACTTGCCGGGCTGAATATCCTTCCACAGGGGTCGTTGCTGAAGGTAGAGGCGCCTCTCGGCGTCAAACACATGCAGATGTACCACGGGATGCAGCGGCTTGCTGCCGTCGTGGCACTCGCCTCGGGTGGCCTTGCCGATTACACGGCCTTCCTCGTCGACGAGGGGGAAGAGTTCTTGGTTATTGTCTTGCATTGCTTACTGTTTTCTTTGAGCAGACGGCGTCTGCTCTTACTAAAATTAAGGGACGAGCAATGAACTGTCGCCATAGCTCAGGAAACGGAAGTCATGAGCAAGGGCGTAGTCGTAAATCTTGCGCCAATCGCCCTTCACAAAAGCCGACACGAGCAGTAGCAACGTGCTCTTGGGCTGATGGAAGTTGGTGACAATGCGTCGCACGATGTGGAATGTGTAGCCCGGCGCAATCATGATCTGCGTATTGGTGTGCAAGGCTGGCAATTCGTGACGGTCGAGATAGGCGAGGATGTGCTGCAGTGCCTCTAGGGTGGTGAGGCGGTTGTTGTCCTCCTCATAGGGCATCCACTGAGTCACGCGCAGTTGCTCCTCCGTAGCATCGGGGCAGCGACTGATGAGTACTCCTATATAATATAGGCTCTCGAGCGTGCGCACCGAGGTAGTGCCCACGGCAATGGCCTCGCCATGGTGTGCAATAAGTTTCTCTATCGTGGTGCGCTCTACCACGATGTACTCCGAGTGCATCTCGTGGTCGCCAATCTCAGCACTCTTCACGGGCTTGAAGGTACCTGCTCCTACATGCAGCGTCACCTCCTCACGCTCTATGCCCTTGGCATCGATAGCCTGTAGCACCCGTTCGGTAAAGTGGAGCCCGGCGGTAGGTGCCGCCACCGAACCTTTTATCTTCGAGTACACCGTCTGATAGGTTTGCTTGTCGCTCTCTTCAGTCTTTCTGTTCAGATAGGGAGGAATGGGCAGTTCGCCCACAGCCTCGAGCACCTCGGCGAAGGTCACCGTAGCGTCGTCCCAGGCAAAGGTGATGCGATGTCCCGTGCCCACGGCCTCGCTACGTGTGGCGGTGAGCGTCAGTGTGTGCTCGCGCACCGTAATCTCGCGGCTCAGCACGCCCTCTTTCCATTTCTTGAGGTTGCCCACCAGACAGAGCCAGCTGCAACGCTCGGTTTGTGCAAACATCTGCACATACTCGTTCGGTACCAATGGCTCAAGGCAGAATACCTCGATGAGTGCACCCGTCTCCTTGCGGAAATGCAGGCGTGCCTGTATCACTCGAGTATTATTGAACACCATGAGTGCTCCCGATGGCAGATGTTCGGGAAGCGAAGAGAAGGTGTCTTCGCTCACCTCGCCGCCCCGATAGAGCAGCAACTTGGAGCTATCGCGCTCGGCAAGAGGGAACTTGGCTATGCGCTCATCGGGCAACGGATAGTCAAACTCATCAATAGCGATATGTCGTGTCTGTTCGTTCATACTGCAAAATTAGCGCAAACCGAGCGTTGAAGAAAAAAAATTACAAAAATTTTCATCTTCTTGCAACTTTTCGCACCTTTGTTACGTCTAATGGATAGAACAACGAACAAAACTTAATAATAAAACACTATGAAACTACTGAAAACCGCACTCTGTGCACTGGTCCTGACGGCTGGCATAGGCGCTACAGCGCAAGTAAAGCAAACTGATGAGACACGTATCGGCGAATGGCTCATCATCGAGGAATATGAAATCAAGGACAACGATGCCACCGTATCGCGACAAACCAAGGTGCAGGTGGGCGACAAGAAGTTCTCCACACCCCGTCGCCGCATGCGAGCCCACTACCCCACCTACTACATGGGATTCAGTCGCCTGAGCAATGACCCATTCAGTATGGATTACGCCAATGACATCAGCCAGAATCAAAGTAAATGCTGGGATTGGGGCGTGTACCTCTGCGAGCACAGCATTGCCTTCAACAAGCGCGGCACCATCGGCCTTAGCTATGCCTTCGGATTCGGGCGCAGCAGCTATAAGTTCAACGATGGCCAGTACTTTTACAACGACAATGGCCTCATCAACTATGGCACTAACCCTGCAAACACGAGCCAATACGATGAGACTTGGTTCCGCTACTGGGGCTTCCGCCTACCCATCAATCTGGAGCTTCAGCACTACGTGAACGGCAAGCCCTTCTTCCTCACCTTCGGCCCCGAGATCGAGTACCGCTTCGCTCCCAAGTCATTGGGACGAATCGATGGTGGCAAGCAACGCAACATCAGCAAGAACTATGACCTTAACCCACTCAACGTGAACCTTATGGCTCAGGTGGGCTACAACAATATCGGTTTCATGGCCAAGCTCTCGCTTATCGACCTTTTCCAGAGCCCAATGAGGCCCGAGTGGCCCATAGGTGGCGAGGGGCCACTCAGCGGTCCCAATTGCGAAGTCTATCCCCTTACCATGGGATTCTCTATCTTCTATTAATATAATACACCTTCTCTTAAAGTTGGGCAGCGAGGCACCTCGCTGCTTTTTTTATTCGCTCATTTGCATTATCTTTGCCCATTAATTACAAAAAAGCACAGAAATGCAGGAAAATTCCCCTACCCGCACCCCTTCAGTCTTATTGTCGCTTCTCCCGCTGGCAATCCTTATCGGACTACTCGCACTCACCATCTATCTTTTTGGCAGCGACGCCTTAGGTGGCGGTAGCCAAGTATGCCTTCTCGTAGCCTCAGGCATATGCGTACTGATAGGTATGGGTATACTGAACAAATCATGGAATGAGTTCGAAGAGGCTATGGTGCGCAACATCACGGGGGTGGGTACAGCCATCATCATCCTGCTCGTCATAGGTGCACTATCAGGTGCTTGGATAGTAAGCGGTGTAGTGCCTACGCTCATCTACTACGGAGTGCAAGTGATACACCCCGACTTCTTTCTCTTGTGCACCTGCATCATCTGTGCCATAGTCTCGGTCATGACAGGCAGTTCGTGGACAACCATTGCTACCATTGGCATCGCTCTTATGGGTATCGGCAAGGCACAAGGCTTCAGTGAAGGTTGGATTGCCGGAGCCATCATCTCTGGTGCCTACTTTGGCGACAAAGTGTCACCACTCTCAGACACTACCGTACTCGCCTCATCCACAACAGGAACTCCACTCTTCACGCACATCCGTTACTTGATGTATACCACTGTACCTTCGATGACTATAGCCCTCATCATCTTTACCCTTGCAGGGCTCTCGCACGAAGCCTCTGACACATCGAACATCGCCCTGTTTACCGAGGCACTTGGCGCTAAATTCACGATTACTCCGTGGTTGCTCCTCGTACCCGTCATCACAGGCATACTCATCGCTCGCCGCGTACCCTCCATCATCACCCTATTCATCTCAACTATGCTCGCCGTGATTGCAGCAGTTATCTTTCAGCCCTATCTGCTTGCCGAGATTGGAGGCAACAACCCTGACGGCACGCTCGGTATGGTAAAAGGAACCTTTATTACGCTCTTCGGAGCAACAAACCTCGATGCAGGTAGTGCTGAAGTGAATGAGCTGATTACAACTCGTGGTATGGCAGGCATGCTGGATACCATCTGGCTTGTCATTTGCGCCATGTGCTTTGGTGGAGCTATGACAGCTGGTGGCATGCTTGAGAGCATCACCCGTATGTTTGTACGATTCACTCGCCGCCGAGTGGGAATGGTAACCTCTACAGTCTGTTCCGGTCTCTTCTTCAACGTCGCCACAGCAGACCAATACATTTCTATCATCCTCACAAGCAACATGTTTAAGGACATTTACAAACGGAACGGATATGAAAGCCGACTACTGAGCCGTACTACTGAAGATGCCGTAACCGTCACTTCCGTACTGGTTCCTTGGAACACCTGCGGCATGACACAAGCCACCATCCTCGGGGTATCCACACTGACCTATCTACCCTACTGCTTCTTCAATCTCATCAGTCCGCTGATGAGTATACTTGTAACGTGGACTGGATATAAAATCATACAGCACAAGAAACCTGCATAAAATTACAAGGAAAGCCAGCTACATGTAGCCGGCTTTCCTTATAATTTTGCACCATCCACCTCATTTATACATTCGCTTCGTTACTTCTACGCGACCATCGCCATACACCTTACGGCAGATAACAATGCCTGAACGCGGAGCAGCCAAAGGCTCTCCCTCAATGGTATAATAGGTTATTGTGCAGGACGAAGCTGTAGGCATCTCTATAGCAGTATCCTTTACATTCAAGGAAGCCACCACGTCAGCAGGCGCCTCTTCAAAGCCAGCCCTGGTAATGAAGCGCATATTGGTTACCGTAAGTGGATAGCTACCCACAGGCAATTGACGGTCAGCTGTCAAAAGCAGTGTAAACAGGTCACCCTCCGTACCGGCTATGGGAACATTACCTGTAGAATACCCCACTATGCGATATGAACCATCTTTCAGATAACCATTTCTTAGGACATGAGTTCCCGCCAAGCGCTCAAAGGCGACCATATCTGTAAAGTCATCAAACACGGTGATTCCTTCAGGTAGCTCCACATCCATTTGGAATGCGATATAGGGTTGCGCATTATCCAAAGAGACAGCCAACTGCCACTCCATTCCGTCAGGCATTCCATCCACACGTACCGACAACGCCTTGTTAACATCCTTCCAATCTCCAGCAGCAACTGAGGGCATCGGACTATCCTGCTCATCAATCCCCTCACAAAGCCATGCCACATCACTGACAGTGATTTCTCCATTCACATCCATATCGGCTTGGTCAAAATCGAATGCCAGAGATTTCTTGTCAAGCATATAAGAGAGGAGCATATCAAGGTCATCGGAGGCAACAGCCTTGTCTCCATTGATATCCCCATAGAGAGGCGACATAGGAGCATCCAAGTTATAAGCAGTAAGGTTATCGAAAATATAATGTGCACGGGCCTCGAGCCACGTTTTCATATTATCAACTGTGTACTCATAGTTCCAGCCATCACCCCATTGGTATGCATTTTCAACGAATGAGTTATTGGCATAGGCAAAGTAATCATCAGCATAGTCAATCAGTTCTTGCAGATGATTCTCCATAAAATCGCACCAAAGCTCATAATACTTGCGCTTTACCAACGCACTTGATCTCCACAACTTAGTGAAGAATCTGTTGCCCTTGCCTGAAGGATGGTAATCAAACAGATTCTGCTCTGGCGAAGAGGTACAATATCCGCGATCGCCCTCATAGCCATATCCCCAGTCAAAGTCCCATACAGGACCGAAAACATATGGGCTACCCAGGTCATTCAGGTTCTCCTTGTAGAGGAAGGTACTCTTGGGATGTCCCAGCTCGGTATTGAAGACAAGTTCATTGACAAGCATGAAACGGACAAGCATATCCACATCGACCAAGCGCTCAAAGTGAGAATCATTATAGACGGATGTCTCGAAGCGATTGAAATCCGTCTTCACCTGCGCCATATCCAGCACCGTCTCTCCCTCCGAGAAGTCCGGTTCCTTAATATTTACTGGCAGGCTGTACCTATTAGAATAAAACCTGTAGGTCTCGTCGTAATACGTATCAAGCTCAAGAAAAACTGCTGCAGCCTCATCGTCGAGGTCTATACTGTTATTGGCAAGCCCGGTCTTCTGCGTAAAGATGTAGCTTCCGCGATACAGTCCATTCATATAAAGATCTACCGGCACCACATCGTTAGCGCCCGCAGTCCCTACCATACGTGCCACCTTCATCGCCATGGGATTACTCATCATTGAGCCTGTCTGAGCTTGGGCTATGAGATTCCAATTCTTGCCTTTCTTCAATCCAAAAGGCTTGACCGAGCTGGCAAACTTCAGTCGATACGGGTTCTTGGCAAAAGGATTACTGCTCCAGCTAGAGTTTCCTCGTCCCTTTATCTGCACCGAATCCTCAAAGTCTGCGAACACGCCATTCCCGTCAATTGTAATGAGTGCATTCAAATAATACTCCTTACTCGACACCATCTGGCCATTGTCAACATAGATATCAATGCGTGGTACAGACGCTGCCTTATCAGTCAACCAAGTGACATCGACCGGGACTTCGCGTCCGAGCGGTCTCATGCAATAGGCATAGCGTGCTGGCTCCAAGAGTTCGGGGGAGCCATTGGTATTGCTCACTTCGTAGAGCTTGAAGGTTGACAACACCAAATAGTTCTTGTACGCACACGCCGTTTGCTCAAACTTCCAATAGCGATATTCCTCATTTACTTCTATAATTGGCGAGGTAAATTCTACTCCCGCACCCACAGTAGGTATACCAGCACTCTCGTCAAAGTAAGCGACCTCATTCCACATCACATTATCATTCGATACGTATACTCTGAACGCATACGGATTACGGTCATTACTATCAATTCTCGTTTGATAGTAAAACTTCAAAGCACTGATGGGCTTAGTGAGTGCCACAGCAATATAGGGATATTCATTTTCAGGTAATTTTTCATATAAAGGGTCGTTGCTCCAAGTTGAATGAAAGAATGTCGCGGGTTGGTCATCGATCAGGTTATCCAATCCTTCACCACGCCCTGAGGGTGCATTAGTCGAGAGCATATCCTCAGTAAGAGCAATGCTTTCGATAACCTCATCGGTTTCGCTCCACACCTCATCACTAATCTTTTCCACTGAGAAACGCCTATGCTTAGGGTATCCCAATGTATACACCACCTCATCAGCAAAGCGCAGACGCGAAACGCCGCTCACCTGAGCCACACCATCAACATAGGCAACAGCATCCTTGTCGCTAAGTTTATACGTCGGTGTCAACCACTTGCCTATAGCAGCGACAGTAGCCGTCACCTTCTCATCGGTTATAACCCCGTATACATCATTGACAAGCTGTTCGTTGGCATTGTCATTAAAATCGAACTCTATGAGCTGTGGAAAAGCCGGTGCAACACTGCTCACGGAATCGACCTCCGATACGTTCCATTCACACACGCTGTCATTAACGAGCGTGAGCACATACCCACCACTAGTCGTTTCAAACATCTTCACATACTCCAACGGATAGGCCTCGACGCTGCCATCAGAAAAATACACATAATGGCAATCATCAGTCTGAGCCACCGAGACTTCTGACAGGAAGCCTAACAGAGTGAGTAATATAATCTGTCGCAATTTCATGGTATGATACAAAACAAAAATGAATAGTAGCTTAACAAGTTATCAGTGCAAGTGACCTACTCAACCTTCAAGGTAGTACCCTCAACACAAACATTTACGTTGGCACCACCAGGAAGGACGAATGTGCCTGATGCAACCTCATTGTCACAGACGATACTAACAGTAATCTCACGCGCAGCCTTTCCTACGACGCTGAGACTTACGGAACGTGAATCGTCGGCAGTCTGCACAGCTGTAATACCATCACCCTTCACAAAGACATGGAGAGCATCGCCTACAGAATGATTCTCCTCAGCAACAAACGTTGCTGTAGATTTACTATCTTCAATGATGGTGGGTACGCTGAACACAGGTGCTCCTAACGGACAAGTAGCCTCGCGAAGCACAAATATGCTGTCACCTACAAAATTGGAAAGCAAGAGATAGCGAGCACCATTCGGGTCAGGAGCGATAACACCGTTCCATCCCTCAGGCACCACATCGGTAAGTACTTGAAGGCCCTCACTCATAGCCTGCGTAGTAGTAGCATTCACATTGCTATAATAGATAATATGTCGACGGTCCACGACCTCACCTTCCGAGAAGCTACGATTCTCGGCTGAATATGAGGGGTAGAGTCTGGCCGTATGGATGGAGTTGTTGAGCGAACGGTCACCGAAGGCCATGCTGCGGGCACTCTTCGAAACGATGCCCAACTCATTGTCAACGTTGATCCACGGAGTCTGCCATGTGGTAAGAGTGCTACCATCGAGCTTAGCAGACTGTTGACAATACACCGTTCTCTCCTCCTTCATCATAGGATCCACGCTAATAGCCATCAAACCACCCTGCTCACAGGTAATGGTGCCAGCAGCATTGCCACGCACATAGTCGAGGTAGATGACCGCATTGCCTGGAGTAGAATAGATTGCAAAGCGATTGTTGAGGGTAGCCTCGTTGGTATTGAGCTCGCCATTCATAGTGTAGCTGTTGCCACTAAGCTTATATATACCCTCAACTATAGGCACAGCATTGGTTCGCTTGCCTTCTACAGTATACCATCCGAGGAAGTTACCCGTATTGTTGGCACGATAAGGCACAATGATTTTATTCTTATCTGGGCTGTTGGCTGCGATATATCCTGTATAGCTACGCAGGCCCTTGCTCCAAGAGAAGCAGGTGAATCGGTCCGCAGTCGCAGCACGCACGATATTCTGTGTGTCAAAAATCTTGGCATCGGCATAGCGAGTATTGAAGTCCGACCACACTGTAGCTTTAAGATCCGCAGTGGAGAGCGTCTCGTGCATCAGCCATGTCATCATCACGCGATGAGCCTGCACGCCCATACGGCGAGCACCTACATCGGCATTGAGCAGCCATGAGCCATCAGAGGTAGTCTGCTGACGTGCCTTGATATACTTGTAGGCCATATTCTCGAGCATGAGTGCATTGGGATCGCGCAGGAAACAAGCCATCGTAGAGTACGAAGTAATCTGGTCAAAGAGGAAGAGGCTCCAGTCATTGCCATTGGGCATGGCCAGTTCGCCATCAGCCAGAGCGAGCCAGTTGAGCACCTCGTCCATCACCTCCTGATTGTTGTGCATCAAGGCATTAGTCTTCCACTTCTCCACGCCTGTAGTACCCAGCTGAAACATCTTCAGTGCCAGGGCAGCCTCGCCCAGCTCCTGCATCACCACGTTCTGGTAGCTGGTGTGGAAAAGGTTATGATTCTGCAAGGTGAAGTCATCGTAGAGGTTCTTTCCCTTATAGAGGTCGGCCACAGTAGTGTTGTCATAGTCGGGATCGATGACAGTGCGGTCGGTAGCATCAGCATAGTGCGAGTAGCTATTGATGGCAAACTCACGTAGGCGAGCAAACCATCTCGGTGCCAGTTCATCATTAGGAAAGAGACCCAAGGCAGCAGCCAGCACATCAGCTTCCCATCCATTCTCCTCAGCCTTGGAGTCAGAGGCATAGCCCGTGGGGATAGAGCGCTCCAACTCATAATTACATTCAGCCTTGAGCAGGGCGTAGATGCATCCCTTCTGCTCGTCAGTGAGCTTATTCCACTGGAAGTAGGCCGAGTAGGCTACCGACATAGCCCATAGCGACGACTCCCATGTGTAGTCGTTCTTGCCCGTTGAGCCCCAGTAGTTGTTACCCTTGCACACCTTGAGGCGGTTGGCCTTGTGGGTAGAGTAAGCAAACACGAGCGACTGCATGGCCATATCCTCAATCTCTGTCCATGTCACACCCTCTGGCAGCGTCACCTTGCCCTTCGCATACTTCACCAGAAAAGCACATATCATCGAGAGGTCCGCATTGGGACGTACACCACGCTCATCATTGGCCATGGTGTTCTCACCACGAAAGCAGCCACACACTTCACCCAAACTATTGGGAGCAACACATGGCTGAAAATCATTCTTCATCCAAAGGGAAAAGTCGGCCAACATCTGCAAGATATCATCCTTCATCTCAGCCTCAGATACAAATTCATGGGTGATAACTCCCTCAGTAGGGCTGGTCACCTCTTTCTCCTCTTTTACACCTGCTGCAGTCATAGTACACACTGCTGTACAAAGCGCCACTACACATACGTAAAGCCTTTTCATGTTTATCATGTTATTTGTAGTATTCCTAAATCTCTGCAAAGATACGAATAAACGAGCGAGAAATATCAAGCTTGCTTGGATATTTATTACAGCGAGTGAAAGTATCTTCATGGTTTACCATAAAGATACGAAGAAACAAGTAAGAATAAATAATAAAAAAATCATCCAAAAGACAAGGCTTTGGATGATTAATACAGTTTACTAAAAAGGATGGTGACCCCGGTGGGATTCAAACCCACGACCTTCAGAACCGGAATCTGACGCTCTATTCAGCTAAGCTACGGAGCCATTCGGGATGCAAAGATACAAATTAATTGACAATTGACAATTGACAATTGACAATTATTGCTGCATGACAATGTTTTTTGCCCTTACGCATGTTTCGTCTGACAAAAATAAACTATCTTTGTAAATTATATTGCAAAACGAAAGCTAAAGATGAGTTATTTGATAAAACCTGATGGCTATAAGCCCGTGTTGGATCTCAAGCAGACAGAGTTGGCCATCAAACAGATAAAGGAGTTTTTTCAACAGAATCTCTCCACGGAGTTGCGCCTGAGACGCGTAACAGCACCCCTCTTTGTTCTACAGGGGTTGGGTATTAATGATGACCTCAATGGAGTGGAACGTGCCGTGACATTCCCCATCAAGGACCTTGGTGATGCGCGTGCCGAGGTGGTGCACTCGCTAGCCAAGTGGAAACGCCTGACATTGGCCGAATATGGTATACCCAAAGGATATGGTATCTACACCGATATGAACGCCATTCGCGCTGATGAGGAGCTGGGCAACCTGCACTCTTTATACGTAGACCAGTGGGACTGGGAGCGCGTCATTGGTGAGGAGAACCGCAATGTGGAGTTCTTGAAGAAAATCGTAGAACGCATATATGCAGCAATGCTACGCACCGAATATATGGTCTACGAGATGTACCCATCGCTGAAGCCTTCGTTGGCTGAGGAGATACACTTCATCCATGCCGAGGAGCTGATGCAGATGTACCCTGACCTCTCACCCAAAGAGCGCGAGCATGCCATTGCCAAGAAATATGGAGCAGTGTTCATCATTGGCATTGGTGGTAAGTTGAGCAACGGAGAGCCACACGACAATCGTGCTCCTGACTATGACGACTGGTCAACCCCGAACAGCGACGGGTACAATGGTCTGAATGGCGACATCATCGTATGGAACGAACTGCTGGGACGCTCTTTCGAGCTATCCTCTATGGGTATTCGTGTGAGCAAAGAGATGATGCAGGAGCAGCTACGCCTCACCGGTAAGGAGGAGCGTTCATCACTCTACTTCCACCAGCGCATCTTAAACGACACGCTACCCCTCTGTATAGGTGGCGGTATCGGGCAGTCACGTCTATGTATGCTGTTCCTGAAAAAGGCACACATCGGAGAGATACAATCAAGCATATGGCCTGAGGAGATGAGAGCTGAGTGTAAGACAGCAGGAATACCATTAATTTGAGTTTTTAAGTTTGCAAACGGACATAGCACAGAAAACTTAAAAACTCATAAACCCCAAAAACTAAAACATCATGGATGTACGCATAGAGGAGAGCTGGAAGCAGCGTTTGGCCAGTGAGTTTGATAAGGAGTATTTCGTGAAGCTCACAGAGTTTGTACGTGCAGAATATTCGCGTACGACCATCTACCCGCCAGCACGCCTGATCTTCAATGCCTTCGACCACTGCCCCTTCGACAAGGTCAAGGTAGTCATCATCGGCCAGGATCCCTATCATGGTCCAGGACAAGCACATGGACTATGCTTCTCTGTTTCAGAAGGTGTGCCCAACCCTCCTTCATTGCAAAACATCTTCAAAGAAATACAGAGCGACCTCGGAAAACCTCTTCCACCCAACGGAGACCTCACCCGCTGGGCCAATCAAGGAGTATTACTGCTCAATGCAACACTCACCGTACAGGCTCATCAAGCCGGCTCTCACCAACGCCGAGGCTGGGAAGAGTTTACCGATGCCGCAATACGAACCCTTGCTGAAGAGCGCGAGCATCTAGTTTTCATTCTTTGGGGTGCCTATGCACAGAAGAAGGGTGCCTTCATTGACAGGAACAAGCATCTGGTGCTCACCTCAGCACACCCCTCTCCCCTATCAGCCTACAATGGATTCTTTGGGAACAAGCATTTTAGCCGTACCAATGAGTATCTCACGACACATGGCACTACGCCGATAGAATGGTAGAGTTTTAGTTTTTGAGTTTGTACGTTTTCTACGCTATGTCTGTTTGCAAACTCAAAAACTCAAAAACTTAAAAACTAAAGAACTCAAATCAATACCAATCCACATTACCACCGGCACTACTACGCTGGTCATACTTGAGAGCATCGGCCAGCATTGCCGAATTAGCACGGATAGAGAAGTTATAAGATGTGTACGGCTTGAGAACCACACCACACGACATGCTGAAGCAGTGAAGATCGCGCGAGATATTCATCGTGGTGGTTGTCAGCTCCTTGTCATCAAAGTCCCAACCTGAAGAGAAGCTCATATTCCATTTATTGGATATCTTAATGTTGCCCGAGAAGTTCATGTTCTGCGTCAACTTATAAGGATAGCGCATGGTTCTCTCATTTATTTTTCCTGCTGTATTTTCACGCATGCTTACACCATATGATACAGAGAACGACCAAGGAATCTTGAAGGCCATATAACCATCCTCATCAATCTCCATACCATCACCCGAAGTCTTACTGCCCGACTTATTGTCGCGTTCACCCTTGTTGGGAGCCGCCTGAGCAGTACCTCCACCCTGAGCATCCGCATCCTCTTCAGACTCCTCTTCGGGATTGAGCAGCTTGTCGATGGTTTCCTTCCATTTCTTCCAAGTACCATTATTAAAGGTATATGAGAAGTTCTGGCTCATACCCTGGAAGCGGCCAAAACGCCCATACGACCATTCGGTACGGTCACCGACTACCACTCGTCCACTCTCATTGAACTCATAAGCGTATGTAGCCCACACGGAGTTAAGGCTGAAGGTATAGTTCTTGGTCAGTTTCAAGCGAATACGGGTCGACAAGTTACTCCAAGGTTTGGTCTTTGCCGCCATATTGTAGGAGATACTGGCACCCAGTTCATCAATAAGGCTAATCTTACGCACGCCAGTAGAGTCACGGTCAGTCTTGACCTTCATCTCTACGTTGTTCGACATATCCATATTGATACTTCCCGAACGCCCCTTACCCGGCACACCATACAGTGAACCAGCATAGGGAGAGTAGTCCACAGTGCGAACCTCACCCTTAGAATCGGTATAGGTATACGACTTATAGTAGCCATATCTGGAGTCTCCAAAGTCAGGTGTGAGCGTATAGCTTACCGAGGGAGTGAAGACGTGACGAATCATCTGCACCTTGTCGCCAAAGATTGCTTTGATGGGTTTGTAGAAACCATACAGCTTGGTATTGGCACTCACCGCAAGGTTGTAGTTATACACACGGTTGAAGCCGTACGTAGTATCCTGCCGTTCACGCATACGCTCCTCGTCCCATGAGCGATCCACTTTATAGGTATACCAGCGCTCCGTATAGTTGAACGACGGAGTGACATTAATATATTTGAACGCCGTGAACGTGGCACTGATGGGAATGCTGTGCTTCACACCGTTACGCCAGTCAGTAAAGATATTCTTTTTCAGAATCTCATTCTCCTTAGCCGTGATACTATTGCTCATTGAGCCTGTATAGGTGAAAGAAATCTTCTCATACCACTTCTCTTCGCCCATCGCTTTCTTGCGCTTGAAGGGGTAGATACGGCTTACCGACCAGTTCAACGAGGGCAACGTGAGCGAGAGCGTAGAGTCGCGCATATTTTGTGAAATGTTGAATGAACTGGAGAGGTTCAACTTTGCATCGGGAAAGTTACGTGAGTAACTGATACTTGAGGTACGTATACTCTGCGAGTTCAGCGCCGGATTATACATACTGGTGAGGTTGTTACGCTCATAGTTCGTAGTAGCATAGTTTACACTGGCCGAGAAGTTCTGATTGGGGTTGGCCTTGGCATCCTGACGGTGGCTCCACACGATCTTGAAGTTCTTCGAGGCAGAATAGTCGGGCATATTCTTTTCGCCCTTCTTGGTCACCATGTAGCTAAGGTTAATGTTACCTGAGAATTTGTAACGCTTACGGTAATTGGTAATAGAAGAGACACCCCATGAACCCTTCGTAAAAATTTCACCAGTCAGCTTTTCATCAAGATAGTCACTGATAGCAAAGTAGTAACCACCATCACGAAGATAAAAGCCTCGCTCCAACTCATCACCATAAGAGGGCATGATAAAACCGGACGAATAATCAGAGGTAAAAGGGAAGAAGCCGAAAGGCAACGCCAAAGGCAAGGGCACATCAGCTACAACCAACTGCGCCGGTCCAAATACAATATCCTGATTGGGGCGCATCTTGGCCATCGAGAGCGAGAGATAGAAGTGCGGATGTTCATGATCCTCACATGTGGTATAACGTCCTTTGCGGATATAGAACTCATCATTGGCCCCCTTCTTCACCGTGTTACTGGTCATATAGCCTTCTCCCTGCTGAGTGGTAACATTATTGATGAATCCTTTGCGTGACTTGAAGTTGTAGCTCATCGTCTCTGATTCGTAAGGAGTATTACCATCTGCAAAAACAGGTCGCCCTGTCACGGTTCCCACAGAATCAGTAGTTCCTTGGGCATAAACGCTGGATGTCTCCAGATCAATGGTGATTTCATTGGCCTTCAGCTCGATGCTCTGATAGTTGACCTGACCGTCGCCATAGAGATAGGCATTACCATTCTTGTACCACACCATGGAGTCTTTCGACTGGTAGATGACAGGAGCTTCCAAATCATCGCGTTTCTTTGTGGTATCATTGGCCAGCGTGTCCGACATGGCTACCATGGCTGTATCAGTAGGTTGCACGCCAGTATCCACAGCTGCGGAATCAGAGACCGCACGCCGCACTGCCCGCTGGGCCGACAAACCCTGCGAGAGTGCCACCAAAGAAATCAGCAATATGATATATTTGCGCAGTTTCACCTATGTCGTAAATTCTATTTAAATCACAAAGATACGAAACAATCGGCAATTGACAATTGACTATTGACAATTATTAAGAAGAAAAGCGCAGAAAACTGCGCTTTTAAGCCTCTCAGACTGTGATTGGAGAGATTTTTCGTTATAAAAAGCATGTACACCAAGCATCAAACTTCACCAGGCCCTCTTCACCGAACTTCTCCAAGCTGCGGCGTGCCTGTTCAGCACTCTTCTCTGACTCCAAGCGCGTCTTGGAGAAGAACTTGTCGGCAAAGCAAATAATCTGTTCCTCAATGCTTACAGGCTGCATATCACGATGAGGGAGCGGCAATTGCTGAGCTATAATCTGCTGCAGTGTAAGTCCTGTCCCAGTATGGCGTTCACATACCAAAGCATGACGTTCCAGGCCCTCAGCACGCAAAATCTCAGCACCCAAGATTCCATGACAGATGTAGGGTTCCGTTCCCACACATGCTATAGCAGGTGCATTTACCCAGACAATGCCTATATCGTGCAGAAGCGCAGCCTCCTCAATGAACTGTTCATCAGCCTGTAGCTCAGGGTGATTACGAGCTATCGTCAGGGCCTTATCTGCCACCGCACGACTATGCACCAAGAGTATATGCCTTAGCTCATTTTCCTTACAATACTTATCTATAATCTCCAACGGATTCATTTCTGCAGATTTTTCTATTACAATAGATTATCATTAATACAATAAAGGTTCATCAACACAACCCATGCGCTATCAATCTTGTCATTCTGAGCAAAGCGAAGAATCTCATAATCAGAAACGCTATGAGATCCTTCGCTACGCTCAGGATGACAAAAATGAACTTTTATTCTTTTATATCATCATACTTACTTCACCACGACCATCGCCGCTGCACCGCCAGCCTTGACAACATATACGCCCGGTGAGAGCGCTTTTGCAGAGCTGAGCTTCACGCCATGCATGGTGTATACATCAAAGTCATCACATCCGTCAACAAGAATGGCATTGTCCACCACATAGGGACGAATGGGAGCATTCACCTCATCAGCCTCAACGACTTCTATAGCTGTCGGTTCCGAAGTTCCTTCAGCACGAGAATACAGAACTACCCATCCGAGGTCGTCCTTCATGGAGGTGATATTCAACTTGGTACCGTTAGAAGCATTCTTACGCGAAGAGTCGGTCACACGTCTGAAGCGTGCACCTACCGAATAGGCCACATCGCCCACCTTCTCGGTGATAGGATTACCCTGTCGGCGTACCATAGTAGCAGCATCATAGTTGCTGGTCTGCAGGTTGGCAAAGATATAGGGTTCGATAAACTTCAGCGTATCGGCGCCATAGGTGAAGTAGCAGGTACGAGGTGTAGCGCCATAGAGCTGTGTCTCGCTCTTGCCTGCAGCAATCATAAGCCCTTCGGCCTCATCCACGACACCAACACCGGGAGTGATAGCCAGGTAGCATACATTATGCTGGAGGGGACTGCGGCCACCTTCGTCCTCTACCATCACGATACACTTGAAGCCCGTGTTGGTCACGTCACGTACCTTGACAACCATCGGATTGTTTTTGAAGAGAGGCTTACGGATATCCGTCAGGATGATTGGTGTAACCCCTTCGGGGAAGGGCTGCGCAAAAGTCACCTGACAAGTGTCGGTCATAGTAACCTTCACCACCCCGACCTCACAATCAAGGCCACTGAACTTATGATTACCCTCCATGATGGCCATAAAGGGAATCGTCTCCTGCTTGTCAAAGTCTTTGCTGCCCGAGGTGAGCCAAGGAAGTGGCTCGTAAGTAAAGGTACGTCGACCCACCTCGCTCAGGAGTGTACCCAGCTGCAAGGTAGTGTTTCCATTGCTCACGGCACCCATGAACACTGCGGGAGTCTCGGCAAAGCTCTCGGTGAAATTGATTGCCACGGCATTGGCGTCGAGCATCACGATTTCGCCATATTGCATCTGAGCAGTTCCCTGCACAGAGGACTTGGCTGCCTTGAACGTAGTAGAAACACGCTCACCATTGTCGGCAGTGATATTGACAATACGATACTCATATACGCCCGGCTCAGCGATGGTATCCACGTAGCTCAAGGTTGCGCTCTTGGCAGTCTGGTCCTTGGGCTCCACGATACCTACCGTGGCAAACAGTGTCTCGCCATCCTTCTTGCGCTGCACACGAATCTCATTGAGCATATCGAAGTTGGTATCCTTCCATGTGAGTTTGAAGGTTCCATCGGCCTGGCTCACCCATTTGCCTGCCAAATCTGTAGCAGCGGTATACACCACGCGAGGTACCTTCTCGTATGCCTTGCGATAAGCCATTCCCGACTGCATGGTCTGGAAGTACTTACCCGTCAGCGACAGTTCACTTTCACCGCGCAACAGCTTTGAGCAGTCGGCCTCACTGTTCCAATAGGCATAGCGCTCCACATAAGGTGAGTTGTTGAGCGAAGCGAAGATGCCCTTCATGGCATCCAGATTCTTCTGCTGGTTTGCCTGTGAGAATGAGCGGTCAGTAGCAAAGATACCGTTATTGTTCCATGAAGCACCCCATACGAACTCCGAAATCCAGATAGGACGGTTACCATACTTCTCGTAATAATGCTTCATATTATCGAATCCCGATGCCCAGTAGCAGTGCAAGTCAAGAATATCGCAACGCCAGCCACGTGCATCAATCTCAGCAATGAACTTGTCGAGGTGACTCCAGCTACCGTCATGTGACGATTCCGAGCAGAGACGCATACCGGTACGCATCAGTGTCTGCCAGTTGTTGAGAATTTCCTCTACGGTATTAGGGGTGTCATCGGCACTGTTACCCGGCTCGTTGTTGGTCTTCATGTGACACGAAAAGGTTGCCTTTCCGCAATCTGCAGGATTGGGCCAGTTCTCATGAATACGGTGGGGAATACACTCATGGTCGGGCAACATATTCGAGCCCACGCCCCAAGTGTAACACCAACTTGACGCCAACAAGTCATTGGCACTCATGCGAGTATCAGAGGCAAGACCCTTCTTCTCAGCATCATACCACTGGAATACGCGGTACGAGGAGATGCGCTCATCAAGCACGGCGGGCATCTCAGGGAACTCCAAGTCCTCAGTGTCGGCAATGAAGCAACGGCTATATCCCCAGCCATTCTTACCGGTAGCAAAGGTCACCATATAACCACGCTTAAGCTTGAAGCTACGTATCTTATTGTTGAGCTTTTCCTCCGACAGCGAATTCATGAAGCCGCCGGAATTTTCCAGGCCAAAGTCATTGACTGCCGTACCGTCAAAGTTCTGTCCCGAATACACGGTCAAGGGTTTGATGTCCTTGGCATAAGGCATGATGATACTGCCATGGGCATACATCTTCACTTGACAGTTCTCACCGTTTACAGCTTGCTCACCGTTGATAAACACTTTGCCCTTCAGATGATTCTTGATAACCAGGCTGGGACGGATGCTCTGGATGATGAGCACTGCATGGTCGGTGTTGGTGATATTCACCTTGCCGCCCTCCGCAAAGGGGGTAGCATCTGTCACCACGTAATCCACATTATCACTCAGGATTACCTCACCCGTTACCTGCTCTACTGTAGTAACGGTATTTGCAGCATTTGCTGCCAGTCCGAAGACCAGCAGCAAAGCGCATGTCAGTTGTTTGATTTTCATAGTTTTTGTTGTTTTCTAGGAAGCTCTAGGATATCCTAGGAAGTCCTAGGGCCTCCTAGCCAATATTACTTCACCGGACGAATCACGAAGGTGTATTCGTAGTCGCCATAAGGCATCTGGTATTCGCGGCGAGGCCATGCACCCCATGAGTTGACGCAACCGATACCGAACTGCTGCTTGTCGATGCTTACAACAGTGTAGTCGCGCGGAGTGAGGTCACCGGAGTGACGCTGGTCTTTGTCCCAGCCGTCATCAAGGTCGCTCTGCAAGTAGTTGAGAGAGGTAGCGTTCAGTGCCTCGGTGCCGTAGAACTCGAGACCCTTGCCAGCATTGTCGAGCACACGCCAGTAGCGCACACCAGTCTTGTTGCCCGACTCCTGCGGACGGATGTAGGGGAAGTACTGGTCGGCCACCTTCTGGCTGTACACCTCAATGGTCTGGTCAAGGTTACGGTCGATGTAGTTCTCGCCGGGACCCTCACCGTAGTAAACGATGTTGCTGTATGCCTCGGGCATCACCATCTGCATACCGAAGCGGAAGAGCTGGGGCTTGCCCTCCTTGTTCTCGCCAGCCTTGAGGCTCTGGTTCACCACAAGCTGTCCGTCAGCAGTGAGGGTATACTTCATCAGGAGAGTAGCCTCGAGCTTGGGCAGCTCGTACTCGGCAGTCACTACCATGTTGTTGCCCTCCTTGGCCCACTTGAACGAGTCGCGCTTCAGGCGCAAGCCGGGCTCCTTCCAGTCTACGAAACGACGCTGCAGGTTTGCACCGAAGTCATTGTCGGTCGGTGCACGCCAGAAGTTGGGCTTCAAGGCATGACCCTTCTCCATCATCGGAGTATCGTTGACGTCGATATACTCAATCCAGCCGTTCCAGCGGTTCCATGTCACAGTGAGGTCGCCACCCTTGAGGATGAGGCATGCCAGATGCACGTCCTCGCTTACGGGAGCGCCCTCGGCAGCTACGATAGACTCAACAGTAGGATAGGCATACTCGGTGAGCTGGAACTGCTCGTGAGCTACCATGAAGTCCTTGGCGAGCAGGGGCTGAGCCTCCTTGAGGTGGAACTCCACATTGAGGAAGTACTCCTTGCCGTTCTCTTCAGGATGCTTGAAGCCCTTGAGGGTAACCACCTTCTTGCCCTGAGCAGGTACAGCAAGCTTGTCGACCTGGCCGTTAGCCACAGCCTTACCCTCCTCGAGGAGTGTCCATGTGAGGTAGTAGTCGCTGAGGTCGGTGAAGAAGTTCTCGTTGTACACCTCTATCTGACCCTTCTTGAGGTTCTTGGCTGTAGCCCAGATGTTCTGGTAGTTGTAACGCACCTCGTAGGCGTGGGGATTGTAGCGGCGGTCGGGAGCGATGATACCGTTACAGTTGAAGTTGTTGTCCGATGCGGGATAGCGGCCATAGTCGCCACCATAGGTGAAGATTTCCTTACCCTCCTTGTTCTTGTCGCGGAGGCCCTGGTCTACGAAGTCCCAGATGAAGCCACCCTGCAGGGCAGGATACTGACGGATGAGGTCCCAGTACTCCTTCAAGCCACCGATAGAGTTACCCATAGCGTGGGCATACTCGCACTGGATGAGGGGTTTGTCGGGGTTCTTGCCGTAACGCTCCATGTAGTTGTAGTCGGCATACATGGGGCAACGGATATCGCTGTTGCGGGCGTTGCAAGCCTGCTCATACTGTGTGGGACGGCTGTTGTCGTAAGCCTTGATCCAGTCGTAGGCAGCCTCGAAGTTAGGACCGTTACCGGCCTCGTTACCCAAGCTCCAGAAGATGATGGAGGGGTGGTTCTTGAAGGTCATCACATTGCTGATGTTACGCTCCATGTGAGCCTTGGCGAAGGCGGGGTTCTTGGCCAGCGTACGCTCACCGTAGCCCATACCGTGGCTCTCGATGTTGGCCTCGGCCACTACGTAGAGACCATACTCGTCGCACAGCTCATACCAGCGGGGATCGTCGGGATAGTGGCAGGTGCGCACAGCATTGATATTGAGCTCTTTCATAATCTTGATATCCTGAATCATGCGCTCTACTGACACCACATAACCGAAGTCGGGGTCCAGTTCGTGGCGGTTGGCACCCTTGAAGAGTACGGGTTTGCCATTCACGAGCACCTGATAGTTCTTGAGCTCAACCTTGCGGAAGCCCACCTTCTGGCGGATAGCCTCGATTACCTGATCGCCATCAACGAGCTCAACGAAGAGAGTGTAGAGGTTGGGAGTCTCGGCAGTCCACTTGGCAGGATTGCTCACAGCCATCGTTGTCTCGGCCTTGCCCTCGCCATTTACAGCGACAGAAGCAGTCTTCACCACCTTGTCGTTGGCATCCTTGAGGGTGTAGCGCAGGGTCTTGCCGGCAGCGTTGTCGGCTGTGGCAGAGATCTTCAGCGTACCGTTCTTGTAGTTCTTGTCCAGGTCGGGGAGGATGAAGAGGTCATCGACACGCACCTGAGGACGGGCATACATGTATACTTCGCGGGCGATACCGGTGAAGCGCCAGAAGTCCTGGTCCTCGAGGTATGAGCCGTCGCACCAGCGCATTACCTGCATGGCAACGAGGTTCTCCTTGCCGGGCACGAGGTAGGGCGTGATGTCAAACTCAGCGGCCATCTTGGCATCTTCGCTGTAGCCTACATACTTACCGTTGACCCATACCATGAGGTTCGATGTAGCCGAGCCCACGTGGAGATACACCTGCTGACCCTTCCAGTCGGCAGGAATCATGAATGACTTACGGTACGAACCGGTGTAGTTGTTGCGCTCCTCGATGTAGGGAGGATTGGGCACAAACTGGAGGTTCCAGGGGTAGCCCGAGTTGCGGTAGATGCGGTCGCCATAGCCAAGGATCTCGAAGAGGCCGGGCACGGGGAAGTTGTCCCACTTAGAGTCATCGTAACCCACGGCAAAGAAGCCTGCGGGAGCCTCATTGTGATTCTTCACGAAATTGAATTTCCACTCGCCCGTCAGGTCAAGGTAGCGGGCACTCTTGCTCTTGTCGTTCTGGGCGGCAAGGTCAGTGTTCTCATAGGCGAAGTAGGCGGCGCGTGCCTCCTTGCGGTTCTCCTGATTCACCTCAGGGTCGAGCCACATCTTCGGTTTCTGTGCGCTCACGCTCATAGCAATGGCGAGCGCACCCAAGAAAAGCATGTTTTTCTTCATAAATGTTAGTTAATATAGATTGATTTATAGTGATTTTTCTTAATCAAGGCAAAGATAAAACAAAATTATGGAACCTGCAACTTTACACGCGCGAAACTGATGAAAATCAAAACGCATCACGCGCGCGTATATTGGCGAAAGTTCATAAATAGGTTGGCATTGGCTAGGCCCACGCCGCTTCGCTACGTCAGGACAACACCATCGCGGATAAACCTGCCTTCTTAAGCAATATTGATTTTCCTATAGAAAGAAATGAAATATAGCGATTTGTTGTCTTTTTCACCATTCATTAATTCACGCCACCGCGGTGACTTTATTCTTTCACCGCGGTGGCGTTATTATTTCATCGCGGTGACGTGATTTTGTCTCCGCGGAGACATACATCTCTTTACAGGCAAAATTCCACAAAACACCGCGCATAGTCCAAGCAAGCTTACCCTACTCTCGCCACACTCTGCCAATGCCAACCCATTTATGAACTTTCGCCATATATAAGGAAAGCACTATCCACAAGCCAACACTCCCAAACGTTAAATTAAATATTTTCATAACATTTTTATAATAAAAGCTATAGCTAATTAAAAAAAATCATTATCTTTGCACGATATTACGCAAGAAAAGCGAGAAACAGAAACTACTATAATTCAATATTAACCAATTTTACTAACTTAAAAACAAACATCATGAAGAAAATTTTGACTTCAGTTGTGCTCTTCGCAGCAGGACTCTTTGCAGCGAACGCACAGCAGCTCCAGACCGGTGACACCTTCACCTACACCAATGCCGACGGTGTTGTGAAGACCTACACCGTGACTGGCGAGAACTTGATCGAGAACCCCTCGTTCGAAGCTAACACTGAAGGTTGGCTCGGCGGTGGCGGCGGTACATTGACCGGCGTAGACTGGCAGAGCACAGGCGGCGTTGACGGCGGCGCATACCTCCGTCTGACCGAGAACGCAGGTAAGGGTGGTAACGGTTCTATCGGTACCGCATGGGAGCTCGAAAAGGGCAAGACCTACGTATTCAGCTACTTCATTCGTCAGAACACCAATACTGACGCTGTAGCCAAAGAGGGCTACATCGTAACTTCTGAAACCGACACTCCACGTGGCGACGAGACAAAGACTCTTATGTACGCATACGAGGATGCCAACTGCGCATGGACACAGAACATCGTAGTTACCACAGCCGAGTACAAGTACTTGCAGTTCTGCGCTCGCTGGTTGGGCGGTTCAAAGTGCTTCGACGCCTTCATCCTTGCTGAGGTAGAGGAAGCTGCTGACCCCGCTGAGCTGGAAGCTCTCATCGCTACTTGTGGCGAATGGATCGACACCTTCGGTGACGAGGCTAAGGAACTTGAAACATTCGAGCCTATCGTACAGGAGGCTGAAGCATTGGTTGCAGGCGAAGCTTACACAGCTAACGACCTCAACGCTATGGTAACCAAGTTGAACGAGGCTCTTCTCGACTTCCGTATGGCTAACGCCAGCGACGAGTACACCGTAGACGTTACCAACCGCTACCTCAAGAACCCCAACTTCGACAACGGTATGGTAGACTGGACACGTAACAACGACAACGTAAACGGTGGTACCAACATCCGCTTCTTCGAATATTTCGGAGAGAGCAGCCGTGTATTGGAAATCAACGAAGGTTCATCTGCCGTGTCTACAGACACTCACATCTACCAGACCGTACACAACCTCCCCTTGGGTTACTACCGCTTTACTGTACAGTGCGTTATGAACCACGCCGTAGACAAGGAAGCCGACCCTGAAGCTAAGTCAGGTGCAGCTATCTACTGTAACGGTTCTGAGCTCGACATGGTAACCGACCAGATTACTACCGACGGTGCTTCTAAGGACAACTCATACCCCCAGACCTTCACCATCGAGGGTATCGTATCAGGCGACTCTATGGTAGTAGGTTTCGTAGGATACAAGGAGAACAACTTCACCTACGTAGCTATCGACAACGTACGCCTTGAGTATGCTGGCTTCGACGCAGGTATCTACATCGATGCCTTGGGCGAGGAGATTTACGAGTGGATGGAGGAGAACAGCGACATGCTGTTGCCCGGAATCGGCTACACACTGGAAGACGAGATCAACCTCTCTACCGATGCTACTACCGACGAAGAGATGACAGCCGCTTACATCCGCCTCGACAGCGTATTCAACAACGCGAAGGAATCTGTGAAGCTCATGGAGCAGCTCACCGAGGACTACACAGCATTTGCTGAAGAGGTAGGCACAACCAACTTCCCCGGTGCAGAAGCTGCAGCTGCCGTAATCGCAGAAATCGAGACCTTCCTCTCTCTTGAGGACGAAGAGGCCAACTACCAGAGCATCCTCGACATGGTTGCTAAGCTCAAGCAAGCACTTGCCGACTACCGCATGAGCCAGGAATCAACCAAGGATCAGCCCGGTAACTACTCATTCTTCATCCAGAACCCCAACTTCGAAGTTAAAGACGGTTGGACATGGAACCTCACACACGACGGTGGTGGCTCAGACATCTGGGTAGGCGGTTGCCGTCCCACAACAGCCGATGGTGAAAACCGTCAGGGTCTCAACATCTGGGGTAACCACATCGTATCTATCGACGTACAGCAGACAATCACTGGCCTGCCCGACGGTCTCTACGCTATCAGCGGTGAGATGATTACCCAGACAGGCTATGCTACCGACCAGCACCTCTATGTAGAGTCATCTATCAACACTGCTACATCTCCTTACCTCGAGGTTGAGGGTTGGGACAACTACGAGTGGACAACATTGACCACTGGCTACGCTATCGTAAACGACGGTAAGCTCGTAATCGGCGCCGGTTCAAACACTGGCGGCTCAGCTTCTGAAGGCTGGTTCCAGCTCACCAACGTACAGCTCTACTACTATGGCGAAGCTTCTGCTGAGGACCTCGCTGCTGCATACGAAGCTACAATCGCTAAGGCTGAAGGCCTCGTAGCTACCCTGCTCCCCGGCGACGCTGCCGTACTGAGCGCCAAGATCACCGAGGCTAAGGCCCTCGAATCACAAGAGGCTGCTTGCGCACTCCTCCAGGAGCCCATCAAGACAGCTACAGCTGCTGCTGGCGTATACGCTTCATTCAAGAACGGTGCTTACAAGACTGTAGCCGACAACAAGGAGGCTCTCAGCATTGCTGAAGCTATCGAGGTACTCGGTGCAGCTCTCGGCTTCGCTGACGCTATCACCGCTGCCGACACTACTACAACAGCAGCATTGAACGCTATCGAAGAGAAGCTCAACGCTTACAACGACTATGCTACATACCTCGAGGAGGTTGGCTACATGGTTACCGACAGAAGCTATGCACAGGCCAACATCAACGACGTGAAGGCTACCATCGCTGCTCAGAAGGCCGACCTCGTGGCTGAGTTCCAAAGCAGCACCAACGTAGCTGACCTCAAGGCTAAGCTCGAAAGCGTAGTAAGATACCTCATCAAGAGCGCATTCTTCCACGCTAAGGCTGGCGACGACGCTACTTCACTCATCGTGAACCCCACCTTCGATAGCGACGCTGCAGGCTGGTTGGTTAACAAGGGTGCAGGTAACACCGAGACCAACGCCGGACAGCACTGGGGTGGCGACACCGGCAACCGCTACATGGACTCTTACAACGGCACAAAGAAGGCTCTCAACTTCCGTGCAGCACAGGTACTCACCGACATTCCTAACGGTACATACACCGTAACAGTAGCTACACGTGCCGACTCAATCGGTGCTTACATCTTCGCTCTTGGCGAGGCTATCACCGACACATTGGTTAACGACTCTACCGTAATGCTCCAGGTGGCCAACAGCGCCAACACCAAGTGGCAAGAGATCGAGTTCCACGCAGATAGCCTCGGTGGCATCTGGAAGGCTGAGGACGACAAGTTCATGGCTGGTGAGACCTTCGACGAGACCATCCACAACGTGAAGAACGGTGTAGGTTACGGTTGGACATGGCAGACCATCGACGACGTTGTAGTAACCAACCACGAAATGGTAATTGGTGTAACAACCGACTCTACCGTAACCAAGAAGGCCGGCTTCGAAGGCAAGTGGTTCTCAGTTGACGACTGGTCACTGACAATCAAGGCTGTAGGCGACAACAACGGCTGGACCATCGAGAGTGGTATCGAGAACGTTGCTGCTACCGTACAGAAGACTGTATACTACGCTATCGACGGACGTCAGCTTGCAATTCCTGGCAAGGGCGTGAACATCGTGAAGACTGTTTACAGCGACGGACGCATCGAAGTGAAGAAGGTATACGTAAAGTAAGAAACGTAAAAGAAAAGTATATGTAACAATATACTGACAAACACGACAAACTACTCCGAAGCGGGGCTGCACAAGCAGCTCCGCTTCTTATTTTTCACCATCTGCTTTGCCAATCGAATAAATATAATTACATTTGCAAGATTAAAGGTACTGGACCACCCAGCCACAAACACCCCCAGCCACAAACAACCGACAATATACAATGAAAACCAACAACACCAAGCCCAAAACACAAGTCAAAGCCACCATCGAGGAAAGCAAGCTCACTCGCATGCCCCTCATAGCAGGAGCGGCTTTTGCCATCATCACATGGGCACTGCTCAACATCTTCGAGCACGAATTCCTCTACCGCGTACAGGAGCTATCACTATGGCTACCAACCAAAGTCTACTTCGATGAGCGCATGATGGTACCGGGCGGACTGATGACCTACATCGCCTGCTTCCTCACCCAGTTCTTCTACTATCCCATGCTGGGCTCACTCATCTACGTAGCCCTGCTGATAGCCACACAGCTACTCACGCAGAAGGTGTTTGCCATCCCTAACAGCTGGACATTGCTCGCGCTGATTCCCAGTGCGCTCATCCTCTGCTGCTCTATGGAAGTAGGCTACTGGATATTCCAAATCAAAACACAGGGATACTTCTACTCCATGCTTGTAGGCTTCCTCTTCACCCTATTGGCTATACGCCTCTACCAAGTGACAAAGGGTTGGGGACGCTACGTTACCGTAGCCTTGATTGCCGCAGCAGGATATCCCCTCTTCGGTTTCTATGCCCTGCTGGCACTGCTGACTATCATAGCCTTTGAGCTGGCATCCAAGGAGCGAAATATAGGCCTTGTCCTGCTCTGCCTCGCCGCCGGCATCGCCACACCTATATTATATTATAATGTATACGAGCAGACACGCTTCGTACGTATGTTTGTAGCAGGTATGCCTGCCTTCCAGTTCATCAAGCGCGATCTGGGTACTTGGGTGCCCTACATCCTACTCTATCTGTTCCCACTCGTGATACCTTTCATACGCTTCCAATGCGCCAAGGGACATATACAAACCAAGACACGCTTCATCACAACACAGGCCATAGCAATAGCCGTGATGGTGTTTGTGGTGCAACTCTTCTGGTTCCGCGACCCCAACTTCCGTGCCGAGATCAAGATGAACCACGCCATGGAGCGTCTCGAATGGCGCAAAGTCCTCGACATTGCCAAGTCACAGGAGCAAACCCCTACCCGACTCATGGTGCTCAACCGTAACCTCGCACTGCTCAAGCTGGGCAAGGCTGGCGATGAGATGTTCCACTACCTTGACGGTGGTGAAGCACCAGCCTCCCCCTTCGAGATACGCCTCATGCAGGTAGGTGGCAAGATGCTCTACTACCACTATGCCCGCATGAACTTCTGCTACCGCTGGTGCCTCGAAGATGCAGTTGAATATGGATGGAAAGTCGACTACATCAAATACATGGTGAAGACCTCCATCATCTCCGGCGAATACCCACTGGCGATGAAGTACATCAACACACTGAAGAAAACCCTCTTCTACAAGGGATGGGCCGAGAAGTACGAGAAGATGATACAGAGCCCCGAACTCATCGCCAAGGACCGCGAGTTTGCCAGCATACTCCCTCTCTACCAGTTCGAAAACCAGCTCGACGGCGACAATACCCTGGTAGAAATCTACCTCCTCAACTACTTCGCCCACACCTATAACGAGCTCAACACCCCGATGTTCGATGAGGCCTCCCTGATGTGCGCACTCACGCTGAAGGATATCCCTACATTCTGGAACTGCTTCTTCCGATATGCCAACAGTCACAAGACCAGTCGTATGCCTACCCACTATCAGGAGGCAGCTCTGCTCTATGGCAATTTGGAGAAGAATGTGGATATCAGCAAGATGCCCTTCGACAAGTCCGTCAAGATGCGCTTCCAGGACTTCATGCGATTCTCACAGAAACACGCCGTAAAGAACGTGGAGCGCGACCCCGAAGCCAAGAAGCTCTTCTACGACCGCTTCGGCGACACCTTCTGGTATTTTTATTTCTTCATACGCGACGTGAAATCATATTAACAAGGAATCCCTAGCGATTCCTAGATTCTCCTAGGTCTTCCTAAGAAATCCTATAACTCCCTAACCCCATAACCCAAAAACGCCCCATGCACAACCACTTCCTATACACCCTCCTCATTGGCTCAGCACTCCTCGTGGGTTGCTCAGCCCAGCCTCCAAAAGAGTTTACAGAAATCGACAAGAAGGCAACCACCTACCCCGACTTCAGCAATACCACCATCCCCTACAACATCGCTCCCCTCAACTTCGACTACCAGATGGAGGGAAAGCAGTTCATCACGGAGCTGAAAGCCGAGGAGCAAACGCTCATCATGAAGGGCAAGCAGACCGACTGGAAAGTCAAGCAATGGCACAACCTCCTCGAAGCCAACAAAGGCAAGAAGATTGAGGTTATCACCTATGTACAAACAGATAAGGGATGGGAGAAATACCGCCCCACAGCGTGGTTCATCGCCAACGAACCCATCGACCCCTACATCTCGTACCGTATCATTGCCCCTTCATACGTCACCTACGAAGAACTCTCGATACGCCAACGCCACATCGAGAACTTCGACGAGCAGATTATCTACAACAACATGCTGCAAGGCAACGATGTGGACGGCCAGTGCATCAACTGCCACCACTACCGCAACTACAAGACCGACCAGATGCAGTTCCACGTACGCCAGTTCAAGGGAGGTACCATGATTGTCAATGGCGACGAAGTCAGAAAGATAAACCTCAAGACCGACTCCACCATCTCGGCCGGTGTATACCCTGCATGGCACCCCACACACAACCTCATCGCCTACTCCATCAACGACACAGGCCAGTCGTTCCACACGAAGGACAACAACAAGATTGAGGTTCAGGACCTTAAAAGCGACCTCATCCTATACGACATAGACAACAACGAGGTGAGCTTCATCGAGCACGACACCCTCGAATGGGAGGTATTCCCAGCTTGGTCACCCGATGGCAAGACCCTCTACTACAACTCCGCTCACTACGAGATACAGAACTATGCCGGCAAGGAGCGTGAAATCATCGACAACTACAAGGATTTCAAGTATAACATCTACCGCAAATCGTTCGATCCCGAGACACTTACCTTTGGCCCTGCCGAGATGGTCTACGACGCAGCTTCAGTAGGCAAGAGCGCCACCCTGCCACGCGTCTCTCCCGATGGTCGCTACCTGCTCTTCGGCATGGCCGAATATGGATGCTTCCACATTTGGCACAAAGATGCAGACCTCTACATGATAGACTTGAAAAACAACGAGTTGAAAAACCTGCGAACCATCAACAGCAAAGACGTGGAAAGCTACCACTCATGGTCGAGCAACGGACGATGGATACTCTACACCAGCCGACGCGACGATGGAGGTTACACACGCCTCTACATTGCCTATTTCGACAAGAATGGCAGGGCACACAAACCCTTCATCCTACCGCAGAAAGACCCCTATTTCTACGACGACTACTACAAGAGCTACAATGTGCCTGAGTATATGTTGGAACCAGTGACGATAACACCCCAGGAATTCGCTCGCCACATAGATCAGGAGGCACAGCAAGCTAAATTCAGAAGCACAAAATAAGTGGCTATTATATTGAGTTTTACATAACATCTCATGTCATGCTGAACTACGTGAAGCATCTCGCGAAGTCTCTAGCAAAGTCACAGTGCGAGATCCTTCGTTTCACTCAGGATGACACCATCACGAAAGAATCTGCCCTCTTGGACAATTGTCCTAAGATTTGGGAGAATTAAAAAAATGTTATCGGAACGAAAAAAAAGACAAATATAAATTAGCAAGTATGAAGAAATAAATATACCTTTGTCCGTTAAATGGAAATAATAACACTAACTGATATCTAATTATGAACAAAAAACACACGTTCAAAGTGGGCAAGTACATCAGTATGGCTTGTCTGTTATTTGTTTGTGCAACAGTTCAATCCTGTAAAGATGAGTACATCTACGACAATCAGGAACCGGACTTTTTGGGCGCAAGCATTTACAATTATTTGGAAGAAAAAGGCAACTTTACGCTCTTCCTGAAAGTGATTGACGACCTCAACTACAAGGAGGTACTCTCCAAGACGGGTAGTAAGACCCTCTTTGTGGCTGACGACGATGCCTTCAAAAAAGGTATCAAGGAGGAATGGGGACTCGACAGCTACGAGGAGCTGACTCCGGCTCACAAGCGCATCATCCTCTACAACTCCATGTTGGACAATGCCTACCTGCTGGAGCTGATGTCAAACACACCAGCTGCCAATGCCAACTCTGAGCCCATCATCGGACGTTGCTTGCGCCAGGTGACCTCATCGAACGTAACCGACACCATCGGTTTATTCTTCGATAAGGACCTTCCCCAGAACAATGCCGACTGGGATGCCTTCCGTCAGACTGGTATCCGCTTGGCTCTGGACGCAACATCAACCACCATGGTACACTTCCTCGAGGAGCAGCTTTATCAGAACTCTATCACTGCTGAGGACCTCAACATCCTGTTGAACAACAAGTACGATGCCAAGACTTCTGATGCCTTCATCTTCGACAAGAAGGTTATCGACCAGAACGTAACTTGCAAGAACGGTTATGTACACCAGCTCGACGGCCTTCTGATTCCGCCTTCAAACATGGCCGAGGAGATTCGTACCAACGGAAAGACCAACATCTTCAGCAGCATGCTCGACCGCTTCGCCGTGCCCGTACCCAATGCAGCACTTACGGCCGAGTACAACCGTATCTATCACTATGGTGATGATGCCAATGCTGAGCAGGTATACGAGAAGAGATACTACACCAAGGGTTCTAACAGAGGTACAGCAACAGATGCCGACAAGGGCTTCCTCTCATACATCGACATCAACGAGAATGAGCACAACGCCAAGGATGGTGCTGCCCTCTTCTTCGACCCGGGTTGGAACGAGTATAGAGCCGGTTCAGGTTCTACCACCAAGGAGAACGACATGGCTGTAATGTTCGTCCCCACCGACGAGGCTATGGAGAAGTACTTCTCTGTGGAGGGTGAAGGTCAAGCACTCATCGAGCGTTTCAAGTACAGAGACAGTATCCCCGTAGAGCACATCCAGTACTTGATGCGTAACATGATGAAGAATTCGTTCAATGCAGCCGTTCCCTCACGCTTCGAGAGCATCATGGACGATGCCCGTGACCCCATGGGCGTAACTAAGGACGATATCGAAGAGGTTATCATCGCCAACAACGGTCTTATCTACATCACCAATAAGGTATACAGCCCCGCACGTTACGTAGCCGTAACAGCTCCTGTACTCTTCAGCGACACACTGAGCATCGCCAACTGGGCTATGACAAGATACGAGTACGACAAGTACCTCCTCTCTATGGGTAGCCACTTCAGTTTGGTTGTACCCTCAAACGGTGCTTTGGTATACTATGACCCCTTCACCGTCAACGATCCTGAGCCTACAGCATACGTATTCAAATACAATGCGAAGGCACAGAGCGAGGCTGGTAGAGTATATGCTGAGACATGGACATACGACCCCAACAGCTATGACCCCGCAACCAACTCTTACACCCTGCTTGAGCAAGGTACCAACCTGACAACTCCTGCCCGTATTGAGAACCTGCTGAAGCAGATGTATGAATACTACATCGTAGTAGGTGACTTCAAGAATGGCAACAAGTATCACATGACCAAGGGCTACGGTACCATCAAGGTAGAGACCGATAACGAAGGCAACGTCACCAATATCATGGGTGGTGGTGAGGTACAGAAGGGTTCAGTAGTTCCTATGGGCCACATCTACCCGCAGAAGAACGGTTACACCTACCGTCTCGACGCTGCCATGATTCAGCCTCCTACGCAATCAGTATATAAAGTATTGAATAATACAGATGAGTTTGAGAAGTTCTTCGAGCTTTGCGCCGGTAGCGACCAGGTAATCAACACCATCGCTCCTGTTGACAGAACAGGTGCTGTCATCGAAGACTCTATCAAGCGTTACAGAATCTTCGAGGATATGGGCGGTTTGGACCAGAATGTACGTACATTCAACACCTACCACTACACTGTATACGTTCCTACAAACGACAAGATCGAAGAGGCTTATGCTGCCGGTCTTCCCAACTGGCTTGATATGGAAACCATCGCAGAGGGTGTCGAGGAGAAGAAGTTGACACAGGCCGACAAGCAAGCCGAGCTTGACGACCTCAAGACAAACGCAGCTCCTCAGGAACAGATTGATGCACTCCAGGCAGAACTTGATGCCTTGACCGCTGAGATTAACGCTACTATTGCAGCCCTCAAGAAAGACGTAGAACTAGTAGTTAACTTCGTAAAGTATCATATCCAGGATAACTCAGTATACGTCGACAACCTCCCCCACTCTATCACAGAGGGTGAGCAGGTGAGATACCAAGTAAAGTATGAAACAGCTACCCTCGACCAGCTGACCAAGCGATTCAGCACGGTAATGGTAAGAACAGAGGGCGAAACAATCGCTGTTAGCGGTGACTTTGGCGAAGCCGACGATGCAACCAGCTTCTACAACACTTGCCACGTAATCAACGAAGAAGGTACAGAAGGTACACTCTACAACATCATGACACGCGACATCGAATTTGAGACCAATGGTAATATCGGAACCTCATCATACGCCGTAGTACATCAGATTGACGGTTTCTTGGTGAACGACCGCATTTTCGATGCAGAAACAGGAACATTCAAAAAATAAATATAAGGTATCATGAAAGTATATAAATATATTCTATTATCCGTTCTTTGCTTTATAGCCTCAGCAGCAACACTGAGCGCACAGCAACGTATCTCCGGACAGATTAGCGACGCTATGGGTCCGCTGATGATGGTTAACGTGGTGGAAATCGATAAGGACAATCGTATCGTTGAGCATGCCACAACCGACTTTGACGGTAACTTCACCATGATTGTGAAGAACAACAAGAACAAACTGAAGATTTCTTACGTAGGTTTCCAGGATGTGATTCTGGAGATTGGTACACGCACCGTATTCAACATCACCATGAAGGACGACAACCAGATTCAAGAGGTGATCGTAGAGGCTAAGCCCCGTACCCGCTCAGGTGGTCTTGACATTTTGGAGCGCGAGGTGGCAGTAGCCAAGCAGACCTTTAAGATGAGCGAGATGGAGGGTCTCTCCTTTGCCTCTGTCGACGAGGCCCTGCAGGGACAGATTGCCGGTCTTGACATCGTGTTCAACTCTGGTGACCTTGGTTCAGGTACTCAGATGCGTCTGCGTGGTACCTCTACCATCAACGGTAACCAGGAGCCTCTGATTGTTGTAAACGACAATATCTTCGAAATGCCCGACGGTGAGGACTTCGACTTCACCACCGCCAACGAGGAAAAGTTCGCCCAGCTGTTGACAGTAAACCCCGAAGATATCGAGAGTATCGAAGTATTGAAGGATGCCTCTGCATCTGCTATTTGGGGTTCACGCGGTTCTAACGGTGTCATCATGATTAAGACTAAGCGTGGTTCACGCGGTAAGACCCGTGTAAACTACACATACCGTTATTCAAATGCTTGGATTCCCAAGGGACTCAACCTGCTGAATGGTGACGACTACACCATGTTCCTCAAGGAGGCACACTTCAACCCCACACAGAGCAGCACCGCTTCAAATGCACAGGAGCTCAACTACAACCCCGCATTTGCTGAATACGAGAACTTCAACAACAACACCGACTGGGTGGCTGCTGTATCAAAGCACGGTCACACACACGACCACAACATCTCACTCACCGGTGGTGGTGAGAAAGCTACCTTCCGTGTATCAGGAGGTTATTACACACAGACTGGTCAGATTATCAAGCAGAACCTCGACCGTTTCACCACTCGTATGGCTCTTGACTACTATGTATCAGACCGTATCAAGGTTTCTTCAGACTTCTCTTTGACCTATACCAACAACGATCAGAACTTGGAAGGTCTGTTGCACAACGCACAGTTGATTATGCCTAACATGAGTATTTGGGCACAAGATCCGCAAGGCAACAATACCAGTGACTATTACCTCATGCTGCAGAATGCATCAGGTATCTTCGACAAAAACCAGAAGGATATCATCAACCCTGTTGCTGTAGGTAACCTCGGATGGAAGAACGAGAAGAGCTATCGTATCGCTCCTCAGATTTCACTCGACTATCAGCTCCTTGGCCTGAGCCACGATGAGACTCAGCTCCGCTACTACGGTATGGTATATATGGATGCCAACACATTGTCAAATGGCACCTACCGCCCCAGCAGTTTGACCACCAAGGGTATGCTTGACGGTTCATACAATGCAAGTTCTACAAAGGATCAGAAGACCCTCTCATTCAATACCCGTCACCGCTTGACCTTCTCACCGAAGTTCAGCAATCCCGACCATGTGACCCAGTTCATGGCACAGTTCGAGATGAGCACTGGTAACGGCAACAGTCAGGAATCAGCTTCTTATGGTATTCCTTCCGGTATCACCAGTACCACTACAGGTACCTACCTGCAGAACAGTGCTACCGCCACATGGCAGTGGCGTTCAATGGCCTTCTTGGGACAGGCATTCTACTCATTCCGTGAGGGACGCTATTCAGCCACTGCAACCATTCGTCGCGACGGTAGTACCAAGTTCGGTGCCAACAACCGTTGGGGTAACTTCCCCGCCTTGTCATTCCGTTGGAACATCATCGACGAGCCTTGGATGGAGTGGTCAAAGGATAAGATTAAGCTGAGCATGTTGTCATTCCGTCCCGGTTGGGGTATGACAGGTTCACAGCCCGGCTCTGAGTACCTTCACTACACCACCTACTCAACCAGCGGTAACTACATGGGTACCACCGCTATCGCACAGGGTGGTCTCCGCTTGACCGACCTCAAGTGGGCCAAGAAAAACGAGTACAACATCGGTACAGACTTCGGTTTCTTCAACGATAAGCTCACCGGTAGCTTCAACTACTACGACAACAACACCACCGACCAGCTCATGGGTGGCTATGCAATCCCCTCATCAAACGGTTACAGCTCACTGGCCTACAAGAACACAGGTGCTGTGCGCAACTGGGGTTGGGAATTGAACGTTAGCGGTAACAAATTCATCCAGGTAGGTGACTTCAGCATTACAGCCTATGCCAACGTAGCACAGAACTTCAACACCATCCTTGAGATGGAGGAGAGCGTGCTCAACAATACCAACGCCGATTTTGACTATAAGAATGGCTCATACCTCAACCGTATCCAGCTGGGCAACCCGCTCGGTTCACTCTACGGCTTCCGTTTCAAGGGTGTATACCAATATGGCTACAACACCTCATGGACCAAGGAGCGCTGGGCACAGGCAGAGGCTGAAGCAGCAGAAAAGGGCTACAAGCTTCACGACATCTACCCTGTAGCAGGCGACAACAATGGCAACACCATCTACGGCTCTGACGGTAAGCCCCTGCGCATGGCCTATAACTATAAGGACGGTGAAGCACCCTACTCCTTCCGTGGTGGCGATGCCATGTACGAGGATATCAACCACGACGGTAACATCAACCAGCTCGACATCGTATACCTGGGTAACTCTAACCCCAAGTTGCAGGGTGGTTTCGGTGTAACCTTCCAGTACAAGCGTCTTTCACTGAAGACACAGTTCACCTACCGCTACGGTGTAGACGTTATCAACTCTGCTCGCATGAACGTAGAGAACATGCACACCAACAACAACCAGAGCATCGCAGTTAACTGGCGTTGGAGAAAAGAGGGTGACGTAACCATGATGCCTCGTGCCATGTACAACACCGGTTACAACTGGTTGGGTAGCGACCGCTACTTGGAAGATGCATCATACCTCCGTATGTCATACCTCCAGGCATCATACTCTGTTGACCCGAAGGAGTTGAAGAAGTACGGTTTGCAGCAGCTCTACATCTCTGCATCTGCCAACAACCTCTTCATCCTCTCTAAGTACACCGGTCTTGATCCCGAAATCGGTGCCAACGGATGGGGCCAAGCATTTGACAATTCAAAGACACCGCGTTCACGCTCATTTACCTTGAATTTGACCGTAGGATTCTAATAATGAAAAGCAAAATACAGATATGAAAAGTTTCAAATTAAATATAGGACGTTTTAGTCACGCGATTAAGACAATAGCATTAGGAGCAGTGCTGGCAATGACCTGCTCATGCGAAGACTTCCTGACCATCTACCCCACCGATAAGGTTGTATTGGAGAACTATTGGAAGACCAAGACTGACGTAGAAAACATGGTTGCCAACAGCTATCGTCTGATGATTCAGTCTGAGTTCTGTGACCGCCTCATCGTATGGGGAGAACTCCGCAGTGACAATGTTGTGGAAGGAACCTACGATGCGAACAAGCACGGCAATATCAAGAACATCATGGAAGCCAACTTGCTCCCTCAGAACGGTTACAATGACTGGTCACACTTCTATGCCATCATCAATAACTGTAACATCGTGATGAAGTTTGCTCCCCAAGTAATGGAGGAGGATCCGGACTTCACACAAGGTGACATGAACGTTACCCGTGGTGAGATGCTTGCTATCCGCGCACTCTGCCACTTCTATCTGGTGCGTACCTTCCGCGACATCCCCTTGCTGAAGGAGGCTATGGTAGATGACGACCAGAATCTCTATCAGGAACAGGCAACTCCCATCGAAGCACTCGACTTTATCCTTGAGGACCTCTATGAAGCAGAAGGCTTGGTAATGGAATCAGGTAACTATCCCAACATGACCGACAACAAGGGCCGTATCACCAAAAATGCCGTACGTGCCATAACAGCCGACGTACTGCTCTGGAGAGCCGCTTTCGGTCAATATGCAGCCAACGGTAATGATCAGGGCGTGAAGCAGTACTACACCGAGTGTATCGCATTCTGCGACTCAGTGCTGAACAATCACATGAAATACCTTAAGAACTACGAGAAAGAGAACAAGGTGACCTATACAGCTGGTAGAGCTGATGAGAAGTACCCCATGTTGCTTCAACCGCTGACCAACGCCAACGCTCGCTATCTCGACTATCCCTACTACGAGGTATTCTATATGGGTAACAACCTTCGCGAGAGTATCTTCGAACTGCAGCACGCAGCTATTGATTATGCGGCAGCCAACTATGAGGTTCCCTACTTCTACGGAAGAGGCTTCACCGCAGGTCCGCTCGCAGCTCCCCGCTACATGGCAGAGAAGGGTACATCAGACAATCTGTATGCCGATACCGACTTCCGCCGTGTAAACTACATCCATCAAAGCGAAGGTGAACAAGATATATACCCCATCATCAAGTATGGCTACTCATCAGCAAGTGGTACTGTAGATAAGCCGTCGTACGGAGGAAGCAGTCTCTCGTATGTCACTAATGGTGTAAAAAATGACCACAACGAAGGCCGTGACTATTTTAGCAGCCAAGTTAACTGGATTATGTATCGCGTTACAGACGTTATGCTGATGAAGGCTGAGGCTTTGGCATTGCGTAATGATACTCTGGCACGTGGCAGCAAGGACCTTAGTGAGTCTTTCGACTTGGTGAAGGCTGTTTACTACCGCTCAAACCCCTATAAGGTGACCTCAGCAGACTCAATCAGCTACTCAGCAGGTAGCGCAGAAAGCTTGCAAGAGTTGGTATTGGAAGAGCGTCAGCGCGAATTGGCATTCGAGGGCAAGCGTTGGTTCGACCTTGTACGTAAAGCGCTTCGCGACGGCGAGACAGGCCCGATGCTCGACATCCTCATCAACCACAAGTATGAAACCAACCAGAAGGCCATCCGCAGTAAGATGTCTGCCATGGACTGCCTCTTCTTCCCCATCTCTGAACGCGAGATAAAGACCAATCCGCTCTTGAAGCAGAATCCGGCTTACGAGACAGAGGATGTATACGAAAAAAACTAACCCCTAAAAATCTATACGTATGAAACTAAGATTCATTAGAAATATCGCTATAGCTACCGTTGCCGTATTGGCACTGGGAAGCTGTAGAGAACAAATCGACGAAGGTGCCCGCTATACCTTTACAGGACATACCATCGCATCATTCTTAGAAGAGAATGAAGATGTATATAGCAGCTTCATCGAGATTTTGACCCGAGGAGGACGTTTCAGCCTGATGAAGGCATACGGAACATACACCTGCTTTGCACCGACCAACGATGCTATAGCACGCTACCTCTTCGAGCAGGATTCAATCTACCAGGCTTCATTGGTAGACGACAATCCCGAGGACATTGTTTGGACAGGTGTTACCTCACCCGAGCTGAGCGAGCTCTCTGACTCTATGTGTAAGGTAATCTCACAGACTCACCTTCTCCCCTTGGTTTATCTGACAACAGACATGGAGGGCGACATCATCCCCACCATGAACATGAACGACCGTTACCTCAGCCTCAGCTACGACGTGGATGAGAACAACCACAACGTATTGCTGATTAACGGTACCGGAAAGATTATTGCCAAGGACGAAGAGGTAGAGAATGGTGTGGTACATACCATCGCTACGGTATTGAACCCCTCAACCAACACCATTCCTGCACAAATCAAGGAGCACGACTATTTCCACATCATCAGTGAGGCTATCGCGCAGACTGGCTATGACGATAAACTACAGCTCTATAAGGACGAGAGCTACACCGAGGGCGACTTGAAGGCTCCCGGTATCTACAACAATAGCCCGTTGTGCCCCTATCCTGCTAACCGTTACTTCGGATATACCGCATTCTTGGAACCCGACCAGGTATTCTTCGATGCAGGTATCTACAACTTTGAAGACCTCAAGGCAAAGTGTGCAGAATGGTATCCCGAGGCTGATGCCAATGCTCCGCTCACAAGCGCAGAGAACCCCGTAAACCAGTTTGTAGGCTATCACCTCTTGGATAGAAAGCTTGCCTACTCACGTTTGGTATGCTACAAGATTAATCCGCACGCAAACTTCAACTCAGAAAAGGACCTAGTAAACTTCACTGACCGTAACGAATACTACGAAACACTGAATGGCCGTTTGATGAAGTTGACCATGCCGAGAAGCAATCCTAAGTATCAGACTACCATCCTTATCAACTACTCCAAGGATACAGATGCTTCGGTTAATCACTACATGAATACTATCGTACATAACCCTGAAGACTTCAAACTGCTGAACGATTCAGTCTATGCAGACTTTGCTCCTCAGGCGCTGAATGGTACTATCCATGCTATTGACAAGATTCTGCTGTACAACGAGGATGTAATGGCTGGCCGTGTACTCAACTCCATCATTCGTGTAGACTTCTCGGCCCTTTGTTCAGAGATGACCAACAACGACATCCGCTGGAACTACTTCACACACAGTAGCGACGGTGAGGTTTACATTCCCCACACCTACTGCAAGAACATGAAGGTATTGACCGAAGAAAGTAGAGTTTACTACTTGTCACCGCACACCAGCTGGGCCAACTATCAGGGCGATGAGATGATGACTTTGGGCGCATTTGACTTCGCTTACAAATTGCCTCCTGTACCCGCAGGTACCTACGAAATCCGTATGGGCTACTCAGCCAACTCACTGAGACACATCGTTCAGTTCTATATCGACAATGAAGTTGCCGGCATTCCTGTAGACCTCAGAATCATGGGCTCAAACCCCACCATCAACTGGATTGCCGATTCAAGAACAGAAGATGAGGGTGTTCAGAACGACAAGGAAATGAAGAACCGTGGCTACTTGAAAGGCCCGATTACCTTCCGTAACACCTCTGAGACGGGATTGGCAAGAGACTACGACGGTGACCTCCGCAAGGTAATTACCACCAAGTACCTCACAGCTGGTGAACACTGGCTCCGCTTCAAGAACGTAAACGAAAATGACGACGGTACCGCACAGTTCATGCACGACTACATTGAAATCGTGCCCATATCATTCATCCGCAATGAGAATCTGACTTTGAGCGAGAAACGTCAATAATGAATAAGAATATAAAGCACACACTTTCATTATGAAAAGAAGAAATATTGTATTGAAGACTCTGACATGCGGCATCGCTGCATTGGCCATGACAGCATGTACAGACACTTGGGACAACCACTATCAACCCAAGACAGAATTGAATGCCACTGAAACACTTTGGGATCTTATCGAAGCTGACCCCCAACTGACTCAGTTTGAAGAGTTCGTTAAGGCTACAGGATACGATGAGTTGCTCAAGCAGAACCGTTTCTATACCATCTGGGCACCCGTTGATGGTTCGGAGTACTACACAACCCATCCGTTGAACGTAAGCGACAGCATGATCAACGTATACAAACTGGAGTTTGTAGAGAACCACATCGCTGACTATAACCATACAGCCAGTGGTAACATGAGCGACAACTTGGTAAAGATGATCAACGGAAAGTATAACCGCTTTGAAGGAAGCACCGATAACTATACATTCAAAGGGGCGGCTGTAACACCAGACTACAACATCGCTGCCAAGAACGGTCTGTTGCACAAGATTGATGGTTACGCAATCTTTACAGCCAATGTTTGGGAGTATTTGGCAAAGGTTGACTCCATCTCTTTGCTCAATGGATTCTTGAAGTCTTATGACGAGATTATCTTTGATGAATTAAATAGTGTTGAAGGCCCCACAGTAGGTGGTCAGGTGACCTATCTCGACTCTGTTGTCATCGAGCACAACCCTTGGTTTGAGCGCATCGGACAGCTCAACCGTGAGGACAGTTCTTACACCATGTTCGCTCCTACAAACAAGGCTTGGAGAGAGATTTACGACAAGGCAAAGAACTATTTCGTATACGACAATCAGACTGCCGACAGAGACTCTATGCAGGATGTAATGACCAAGGACTTCCTCTGCCGCTTCCTCGTGTTCAGCGACAGATTGCAGAAGAGCCCTCAGGATTCAATGGTAGCATACTGCTACACCAACATGACAGGCTATGCTAGAATGCAAAGAGAAGTATTCAAAGGTGATGATCTGGAGAAGCTTCATAGCAACCTCGTTGAAAGTATAAAGCTCAGTAACGGTACATTGAACATCGTAGACAGCTACAACTACCGTACATTCTGGCACGACACACTCCGCGTAGAGGGCGAGAGCCTTCTCGGTACAGCAGAGGGCGTTAACGATGCTGAATACCAGCAGTCAAACAAGACCTTCTTTACACTCAGCAGAGATAGTGTTGCAAAGTACAGACAGACCTCTAACGGTTCAATCGGTGTTTACAAGCCTTCAACAGCTACAGGTAACCCGAAACTGAGATACACCTTTGAAAACGTATTGTCTGCAAAGTACCGCATCAAGGTGGTATTCGTACCTGCTAATTTCATCAACCCAAGAGACACCGTATTCCTCCCCAACAAATTCAATGCCAACCTGTATTACAGAGATGCAAGCGGCAAGCAATCAAAAGCATTATCACTGGGTAAGAATTTAACTAACAATCCCTACGCTGTGGATACTGTAACATTGGTACCCGACAAGGCAGAAGAGGGCGTTGACTACTTCGAATTCCCCGTAAACGAATTCAACTTGAGCTCTGATAAAACCCCATTTGCTCAACTTGAAATTCAAGGTAAGGTAGGGTCACGTGAGAGTGACTTCGACCGTGTATTCCGTATCGACCAGGTATTCCTTGAACCAGTTACAGAATAATGTTCCTATAACACTAAAAAGTAAAGACGATGAAAACATATAATTATATACAACCTCGGTTTGTAGCATTCCTCACCTGCTTGGCTCTGTTTTTGGGAACAGGTTCGGTAAACGCTCAATCAACCGATGCAGAAGCTGCCGAAAAACAAGTAGTTTCTGAAGAATTAGAAGAGATTGTAGGTACAGTCATCGACGCAACAACAAAAGAGCCTGTTGCCGGTGTACGTGTAGAAGCTTTGAACAACAACCGCTACACAGCCATGACCAAGCCCGACGGAACATTCAGCATCAAGATACCTGCTCATGTAGTATCGCTGTATGTTTCTACTCCCGGTTACGAGAGTGTAATCATCAAGGCTCGCCAGAGTGGTGCCATTCAGGTAGCTCTCTATGATGAGAAATTCAGCTCTTTCGTTGAGAACGGCTTTGAAATCACAGCCAAGAACGAAGCCACTATCGACATTTCAAAGGCTACTACAGTAGAGACAGAGATTCAGAACAAGCTCGGTGCCGATGTACGCACCATCACACGCTCAGGTACCGTAGGTATCGGTGGTTTGATGATGATGCAGGGTATCAATACACTCAATGCATCAGCACAGCCTCTGATTGTACTGAACGGTGTTATCCAGGACTTGCAGGACAGCTACGATGCTATCCACGAAGGTTTCTTCAATAACACCTTATCAGCCATCGACGTCAACGATATCGAGAAGATTACCGTACTCAAGAACGGTACATCTATCTATGGTGCAAAGGGTGCCAATGGCGTTATCCTTATCGACACCAAGCGTGGTCACAGCATGGCAACACGTATCGATGCTCAGGCATTTGCCAGCTACACCATGGCTCCCCGTCTGCCCCAGATGATGAACGCAGAGCAGTATCGTATCTACGCTAATGAGTTGATGGGCGACATTGCTACAGACAAGACTCGCTTCCCCTTCCTTTGGGATCATGACAACTACTACTACAACATGTATCACAATGAGACAAACTGGAGCGACTATATCTACCAGAACTCTTTGGCTCAGAACTACCGCGTAAACGTGCAGGGTGGTGACGAAGCTGCCATGTATAACTTCTCATTGGGCTTCGCAGATGGTGCCAGCACAATCAAGAACAATGACTTCAACCGTCTGAACATCCGCTTCAACACTGACATTAACTTGTCAAAGATCTTGAAGACACGTTTCGACATCTCTTACAGCCGTATCGTTCGTAACCTCCGTGACGACGGTATCCAGGAAGATTTGGCATCAAGCCCTATGGTATCACCAGGCTTCCTGTCACTCATCAAGGCTCCCTTCTTGAGCCCCTACCGTTACAACAACTCTGGCGTGCTGACCAACGCTTTGGAGAGCGCCGACAACTTCGCACAGTTTGGCGGTTCGCTCAACAACAACAGCACTATCAACAACAGCTATGCTAACCCGCTGTCAATCTTGGAATATGGTGAGGGTAACAACAAGAACAACCAGGAATACACTGTATTTGATGTAACCATCGCTCCTGAGATTGACCTCGGCAAGGGTCTTAAGGCCTCTACCCTGTTCAACTATACCTTGCACCGTGCAAACGAAAAGTACTTCCGTCCAATGACAGGTACACCTAACTTCCTTATCACAGGCTTGGGCTACACTCAGAATGAGGTACGTTCATTCTTCTCAAAGGAAGAGGCTATCTATAACGATACTCGCGTGACATGGGAGAAGAAGGCAGGTAACCACAACTTCAATGCATTCGGTGGCTTCCGCTTCTCTAACTTCGCTTACGACTCTGACTTCCAGTCTTGCCACAACACCGGTAATGACAAGTTGCCCGACGTTAAGTCTGAATATGACTATGCCAAGACAGACGGTGAGGACAACGTATGGCGCAACATGAGCTACTACGCAAACCTCGACTATAACTTCCGCAACAAGTACTACCTGCAGGGTAGCGTAGCAGCTGAGACCTCATCACGTTTCGGTAGAGAGACTGAAGGCGGTATCAAGCTTGGTGGTGTATGCTGGGGTATCTTCCCCTCATTGCAGGCAGGCTGGTTGGTATCATCTGAGCCCTTCTTCAACACCAATGCTATCCAGTACTTGAAGTTGAGAGGTGGTATCGACTGGTCAGGTAATGACAACATCAGCAACAATGCCGCATTCGCATACTTCAGCAACGTACAGTACTCAGGTACTTTGATGGGTGTTAAGTTGGCCAACATCGAGAACCAGTCTATCCAGTGGGAGACCACACGCCGTATCAACCTTGGCTTCGACTTGCAGACTCTTAACAACCGTCTGCGCATCTCAGGAGACTTCTTCCACAACACCACAGATAACCTGCTCACATTGAAGCAACTGAACTACCTGACTGGTTTGGAATACTACTGGTGCAACGGCGGTGCATTGAACAATACCGGTGCTACCATCAACCTTACAGCACGCGCTATCAATTCAAAGAACCTGAAGTGGGAGATTGGTGCAAGCGTAGGTACCTACAAGAACGAAATCACCAAGCTGCCTGACGGAACAACCTTCAAGAGCAACAAGGACGGTGACCTCTATGGCTACACTACCGATATCTATAATGCTACTATCCTCAGTGCAGTAGGTCAATCAGCAGGTGTATTCTTCGGTTACGAGACCGACGGTGTGTATGCAACAGCAGCCGATGTTCCTACAGTAAATGGTGAGCCTCTCTCAACACAGGACGTAAATACTGGTGTGAAGACAGCATTTGCCGCTGGTGACGTTAAGTTCATCGACCAGAATGGTGACAACATCATCAACCTGCAGGACCGCGTAATCATCGGTAACCCCAATCCTGACCTCTATGGCAACATCAGCAGCAGCTTGATGTATAAGAACTTTACACTGAGCGCTACCCTTAACTACTCATTGGGCAACGACGTTTACAACTACCAGCGTTCATTGCTTGAGAGTGGTAGCAGCTTCTACAACCAGACAACAGCAGTTACCAACCGTTGGCAAGCTGAAGGTGACGTGACAGATATGCCTCGCGCAATGTATGGCGATCCGAAGGGTAACAACCGTTTCTCAGACCGTTGGATTGAGGATGGCTCATACCTCCGCTTGAAGGACATCACCCTCTCATACAATGTGCCCGTATCTGCAGCTTGGCTGCAAGGCCTCACCGTATGGTGCGCCGGTACAAACCTGTTGACATTGACCAAGTACCTCGGCAGCGATCCTGAGTTCTCATTCAGCAACAACGTACTGTACCAAGGTATCGACAATGGTCTTCTTGGCCAGAGCCGCAGCTTCCAGGTAGGTGTGAAGATTAACTTGTAATGTAAGAAACAACCATAAAAATGATAAAGACAATGAAAAGCAAATCAATCATAGGAGCAGCATTGGCCGCCATCTTCACACTTGGCGTAACAACCTCATGCGAAGATATGTTTGACATTGATTCAAGCCGTGTTATCATTGAGAACGAACACAACTTGAACAGCACTGCCGACTCTGCATATACCACATTGGGCATTTTGCAATCAATGCGACAAATTGCCGACCGCTACGTTATCCTCGGTGAGGTGCGTGGTGACCTTGTAGAAATCAATGAGTACACCAAGACATCGCTCCGTAACCTGTCAGAGTTCAACTTCGAAGAGGACAATGAATACCTCAACGTAAGAGACTACTATGCAGTCATCAACAACTGTAACTACGCATTGGCTAAAATTGACACCACCCTGTCACGCAACAATGAGCGTGTAATGGTGGATGAATATGCCGCCATCCTCGGAATCCGTGCATGGACTTATCTGCAATTGGGCATTAACTATGGTAAGGTTCCCTACTACACCACCCCCATCACCACTGTGGAGGAGTCTGAGAGAGAATATCCCGAGCTTGACATGAAGGGATTGGCTGCAGAGCTGATTCCCCAGCTTATCCCATTCGTAGATTATGACCTCCCCATTTTTGTAAACCAAAGCAACATCAGCCAGAATGTATATCCCCCACTCCAGCTGGTATTGGCTGACCTCTACTTGTGGAGCGGTGACTATGCCAACGCATGCGCTACTTATCTGGACTACATGACCACTCATCCGCACTTTAACTTGCAGTATGGTCCTGCCGGCAATGCTGAAATCTTCAGAGGCTATATGGGTCTCAACGGTTCTTCTATCCAGTTCATGCGCTCTGGCAACATCACAGGTACTGTAGTAATGAACTGGGATCCCTATCTGTACTACAGCAGCACAACAAGTGCTATTGGCTATGAGAACCTTGCTTACATTACCATGGAGTCATCAAGCGCTCAAGGTACAGTATCTGAAGTAGGTAGCCTCTTCGTTTCTACCGACAACACTCATCCGCTGAATCCCTCAACCTATTGGCAGCAGCTGAATAAGGAGCAAGCCTACTTCACCATGGGCAAGACCGACGATGGCAGTGAGACAACTGAGTATACAGTCAACACACAGGTAGGCGACCAGCGTGGTAAGTACTATTGGAGAGAGCCCATGATTACCACTGAAGCCAATAACTCGTTTGAGGTATATGACAAGCTTACAGAATACTCTATACCTGATGGTGCTAATATCGAATGTACTACACAGCAAATCAACATCTATCGCCGCTCTATCGTTTACCTCCGTGCAGCAGAAGCACTCAACGCTTTGGCTAACGAAACACAGAACGACTCATTGGCAGTTATGTCATTCAACCTCTTGAAGGATGCATATAAGGTATTCTTCCCCAATGGCCACTTCTTGGAGAGCGACTTGCGTCCGGCATTTATTGGTGTACACGCAAGAGGTTGCGGTGATGTTCGTCTCGACACTGTAAACTATACACTGAAACCCGAAGCTATCGCACTGCGTCTGTACAACAATCCTGAGCAGGCAGTAACCTTCAACGATACTATCAACTACATCGATGAACTCATCATTGACGAGTTGGCACTCGAGGCATCACTCGAAGGTAACCGTTTCGGTGACCTTATCCGCTTTGCAGAGCGTCGTGGCGAGCCTGAATTCCTGGCTAAGCGTGTAGCTTCTAGAAAGGGTGAAGGAGAAATGGACAACGATTTGTATAACAAATTGCTGGACAAGACTCTCTGGTATCTCCCCTTGAAATAAACTAAACTCAATACATAAAGGTTGCTCCGAGTAAACGCTCGGAGCAACCTTTCTTATAGTAACATACTATTATACCCACCTACTCTACTCTGAACAAATGCGCCGCATATCACTTCTTATCATACTATTGGCAATGGTCGTTAGCACATCAGCAAAGGATTTCACCGTTGTGATTGACGCTGGTCATGGCGGAAAAGACCCTGGTGCCATAAGCGCAAACAAAAAGATACGAGAGAAGGATATTACACTAAAAGTGGCTCTGATGGTAGGTGAAGCAATAGCAAAGAATCATCCTGAAGTAAAGGTACTCTATACACGCAAGACGGATGTCTTTGTAGGACTCAATGATCGTGCCCGCATTGCAAACCGCGCTGAAGCAGATCTCTTTATCTCTATCCATACCAATGCGGCAAAGAACCGTTCGGCCAAAGGTGCCGAGACCTACATCTTGGGTATAGAAGAAGAGCGTACAGAACGTAATCTGGACATTGCCAAGAGAGAAAATGGGGTTATCTTCCTTGAAGATAATCATGAGAAGCAGTATGCGAACTTTAACCCCAATTCTCCGGAGAGCTACATTATCTTCGAGTACATGCAGAGCGAATTCGTGAAGGAGAGCATCCACATGGCACAGTATGTACAGGAGAACCTCACCTCCGAAGCCAACCGCCACGACCGTGGAGTCCGCCAAGCAGGATTTCTGGTATTGCATGCAACCTCAATGCCAAGCGTGCTGGTAGAGCTGGGATACATCAGCAATAATGAAGAGGCCAGTTATTTAGCATCGTCCAACGGCCAGAAACGACTGAGCCAATGCATCATAAAGGCATTTGACAATTACTACACCGACCTTAAGAAACAGAGCACAGGACCTACGCAAGACAAAAGAACGACGCAAACTACTACAAAAACAAAGAATGAGGATACGGCAAAACCCTCATCACAGACTGCTGACGAGAAACATCCAGTATTTAAGGTACAGTTTCTCTCCTCATCAACGAAACTCAAACAGGGCGATAAAGCTTTCAAGGGACTAAGCCCTGTAGAGCACTACTACGACAAAGGACTTTACAAATATACTTACGGAGCAACTACTGACTATAATGAGATAGTCCGTCTGAAGAAGAAAGTCAACGAGAAGTTCAAGGATGCCTTCATAGTAGCCTTCATCCGCAATGAGCGTATTGACACAAAAGAGGCCATCGCTCTCTACAAAAAACAAAACCCTTAACCAAATCCTTATATCCCTATGAAACGATACAAATATAGCAAAGAGGCAAAGATTGGTGCAGCGTTTATCATCGCCATCATTGCACTCTACTTTGGCATTAATTTCCTAAAGGGACGCACTACCCTTTCAGATCAGCATACCTACTATGTAGTCTATAATAACATCAGCGGGCTCTCACCCTCGGCAAGCATCAACAACAATGGTTTCCGTGTCGGTTATGTCAATGAGATTCACTATGACTATGCCAACCCCAACCTCATTGCTGTGGAACTCAGCATCAACAAAGCCCTGCAAATACCTGTAGGCAGCAAGGCATACCTCATGAGTGAACTATTGGGAGGCGTAAGCATCGACCTACGACTGAACCACGCGAAAACTTTTTATGCAGACGGAGATACGATAGAAGCTGGCATTGCGCACGGCCTTATGGGACAGGTGGAGGAGGAAATGCTTCCTCAAATTACCTCCCTGCTCCCCAAAGTAGATAGCCTCATCGCTTCGCTCAACGCGATTGCCAACAATCCGGACATCTCACGCTCATTGGCCAATGTTGCCAGCTTGAGTATAAAACTCGACAACACAGCAGATGAACTAAATAAACTGTTCCACAACGAATTGCCTAATTTGATGAAAAATCTGCAAGGAACAGGGGAGAATCTACATAGCATAACCTCACAACTCAATACCATTGACTACGCCAGCACGATGGCACACGTAGACAGCACCATCATCAACTTACAGACTTTATCTGCTTTATTGATGAACGATGACAGCAGTGTAGGACGCCTTATCAATGATACAGCATTCTACAACAACCTGAATAGTATCTGCACCAATGCCAATGCACTTATAGAAGATGTAAAGAAACATCCATCGCGCTACATCAACATATCGGTATTTGGAAAGAAGAACTGAGAAAAAACAAAAGCTAAACCTCTCAACATTTCAGTACACTCACCGCTTTTTCAGTACTTACGTGCAAGTACTGCAGTTTTGACGGCTAAGTATTCGAGTACTTACAGCTAAGTACTAAAATACCGACAAACAAGTACCGACACACACAGAATAGACCTTAATGGATTAATAAAGGCTCTTTTGTGACACAAAAACGCGGTTTCACGTACGAAGGGAAAAGAGGCCCTTAGAGCACATGAAACAACATATACGTACTTACCAAACAAACGATGCCATAAGCGGAAAAATAGGCCAAAAATGGAATAAAAAAATTCAGAGAAATAGAGGCAGAAAAGCCTCTTAATTAGATAATGTCTAAATAGAAAACTTTTGATTTTGCAAATGTTATAGGGCATAAAAAGCCTATCTGGAAGCCTAAAAACACGATAAAAGGTGAAAAAATAAAGATTGTATTTAGTCCATAAAAATATGTTATCACGTTTATTTTCAGAGTATTTGATATATACAACATAAAATTTGGGCTTTTATTGAGGGATAAATACAAACAGCTGAAACATTGCACCTTATAAACACGCAAAAAATCGGAAAGGAAAAATGATTTTTTATTTTCGAATAAGGGTATTACCTTTGCAATGTAGAAGTAAGAACAAGAAAGAACAATAAGGTAAAATGACGGAAACACAACTCATCGAACTTTGGGAGAAATGCTTGACCATTATCCGTGATAATGTGCCAGGCAGAGCGTTCGATACGTGGTTTGCAAAGACCAAGCCCGCATCTTACACGGGCAACGTGTTGACTATTTTCGTACCCAGCCCGTTCGTATACGAGTACATTGAGGAACACTATGTAGAACTTCTCAGTTCCGCCATCTATCGTATCTTCGGCAACGAGACACAGCTCAACTACCGTATCTTGGCAGACAGCGAAAACCTGCTCACAGTAGATCAGGAATCAGTAAAACGCCCTACCCGCCCAACCAACGAACAACAGAAGAGTACGAACAGTGCACCTGGTGGTATCGCAGTAGCGCCCCAAGATCTCGACCCCATGCTGAGAAGCAACTACAGCTTCGAGAACTTCATTGAAGGCATGAGCAACAAACTCTCACGTGCGATAGCCGAAAGCATTGCCTTGAAGCCAGGCAAGACATTCAACCCCCTCTTCCTCTATGGAGCTTCGGGAGTAGGCAAGACTCACCTCTCAAATGCCATTGGCTTGAAGGTGAAAGAACTCTACCCTGAAAAGCGTGTACTCTACGTATCTGCACATCTTTTCAAAGTGCAATATACAGACTCTGTACGCAAGAATACGGTAAATGACTTCATCAACTTCTACCAGAGTATCGACGTTCTTATCATCGATGACATACAGGAATTTGTAGGTGTTGAGAAGACGCAGAACACCTTCTTCCACATCTTCAACCATCTGCACCAGAACGGGAAACAGCTCATCATGACTTGCGACCGTCCTCCCGTAATGCTACAAGGTATCGAAGAGCGCCTCATCACTCGCTTCAAGTGGGGAATGACCGCAGAGATTGAACGCCCCAATCTGGAGCTTCGCCGCGACATCCTTAACGATAAGGTACGCAGAGAAGGCATCATCCTCTCGCCCACAGTGCTCAACTATATCGCAGAAAAGGTCACCGACAGCGTTCGCGAACTGGAAGGCATACTGACATCGCTTATGGCCCACTCTACCGTTTATGGTCGCGAAATTGACCTCCCGATGGCAGAGCGCGTTATCAGCAAGGCAATCCGTGTAACGGCAAAAGAGATTACCGTTGACGATGTATTACACAGCACTTGCGAATACTATCACGTGAAAGAAGAAGATATATTTTCCTCATCACGCAAACGAGGTATTGTATTGGCCCGTCAAGTAGCCATGTTCCTTGCCCAAAAACACGTAGAGAATATCTCACTCACCAAGATCGGACAACTTATAGGATCCAAAGACCACTCGACCGTACTGCACGCATGCCGCATCATCAAAGAACAGCTTGAACTGGACAAGGCATTACAGCAATCAATCGAGAAAATTGAAGCCAAGATGCGCACAAGATAAAGCCAGACTGAAAGGTCTTTCAAAACACAAAAACTTACAAATGGCCTCCTAGACACTTGGGAGGCCATTTGTATTTCCCAAACACTGATACCAGCTATCGATTTCCGTTTTGGAAAACTTTTGAGAAATAACAAAATCATAATCTTTTGTTTTTCTTTTACTTAAGATTTTGTTTTGGAAAACTTTTATTTTTATCACATTTTCATTGTTGAAAATTTTGTCAATACAGAAAGGTTGTATATCTTTGCAAAGCTTTTTGTTCAAGAAAGGATTACTTCTACACAAATCAACTTTTTGACAACATCAGTAACCTCATAAACAAAGTGGAAAAGAAAACTTACACGTTCGAAGAAGCGCAGAATGCTACGCTCGAATACTTCGGTGGCGACGCTCTTGCCGCAAGAGTATGGGCGAACAAGTATGCCATGAAAGACTCCTTGGGCAACATCTATGAAGAGACCCCGAGAGACATGCATTGGCGCATTGCCAATGAGATTGCCCGCGTAGAGGCAAAGTACCCCAATGCCTTGTCGGCTCAGCAGCTTTTTGACCTGCTCGACCACTTCAAGTACATCGTACCCCAAGGCAGTCCTATGACCGGTATCGGCAACAACTACCAGATTGCCTCTCTCTCAAACTGCTTCGTCATCGGTATGGACGGCAACGCAGACTCTTACGGTGCCATCATCCGCGTTGATGAGGAGCAGGTACAGCTCATGAAGCGCCGTGGTGGCGTGGGTCACGACCTTTCACACATCCGCCCAAAGGGCTCACCTGTGAAGAACTCAGCCCTTACCTCTACCGGTTTGGTTCCTTTCATGGAGCGCTACTCAAACTCCACACGTGAGGTTGCGCAGGATGGTCGTCGCGGAGCATTGATGCTCAGCGTGTCTATCAAGCACCCCGACTCAGAATCGTTCATCGATGCCAAGATGACCGAAGGCAAGGTGACCGGCGCCAACGTATCGGTAAAGATGGACGACGACTTCATGCGTGCAGCCGTAGAGGGCCGTCCCTACACACAGAAATATCCTATCGACAGCACCGAGCCACTTTACACCAAGGAGGTGAACGCATCAGAGCTGTGGAAAAAAATCGTTCACAATGCATGGAAGAGCGCTGAGCCAGGCGTACTCTTTTGGGACACCATCATCCGCGAGTCAGTGCCCGACTGCTATGCCGACCTCGGCTTCAAGACAGTCTCTACTAATCCCTGCGGCGAGATTCCCCTCTGTCCCTACGACTCATGCCGTCTACTCGCCATCAACCTTTACTCATATGTAGTAAACCCCTTCACCCCTGAGGCTTATTTCGACTTCGACCTCTTCAAGCAGCACGTAGCTGTAGCTCAACGCATCATGGACGATATCATCGACCTTGAAATCGAGAAGATTGAGGCCATCATGCAGAAGATTGAAAGCGACCCCGAGAGCGAGGAGGTTAAGGGAGCTGAACGCAAGCTGTGGCAAAAGATTATGGACAAGAGTACCCTTGGCCGCCGTACTGGTGTAGGTATCACCGCCGAGGGTGACATGCTTGCGGCTATGGGCCTGCGCTACGGTACCGACGAGGCTACCGATTTCTCAGAGAAAGTACACCGCACCATCGCCATCGAGGCCTACCGTTCATCGGTCAACATGGCAAAGGAGCGTGGTGCATTCAAGATATACGATAGCGAGCGCGAAAAGAACAACCCCTTCATCAACCGCATCAAAGACGCTGATCCTGCACTTTACGAAGAGATGAAGCAATATGGTCGTCGCAACATCGCCTGCCTCACCATCGCTCCCACCGGCACCGTGAGCTTGATGACACAAACCACCTCAGGTATCGAACCCGTATTCATGCCCGTATACAAGCGTCGACGCAAGGTGAATCCCAATGACCCCGACGTACATGTAGACTTTACTGACGAAACAGGCGACTCATTCGAGGAGTTCATCGTATACCACCCCAAGTTCATGACTTGGATGGAGACCAAGGGCTACGACACCACCAAACGCTACACCCAAGAGGAAATTGACGCGATGGTAGCCGAGAGCCCCTACAACAAGGCTACAGCCAACGATATCGACTGGCTCAAGAAGGTACAGATGCAGGGCCGCATCCAGAAGTGGGTAGACCACAGCATCAGCGTCACCATCAATCTCCCCGCCGACGTAAGCGAAGAGCTCGTCAACGACCTCTATGTAGAGGCATGGAAGTGTGGTTGTAAGGGTTGCACCGTATACCGTGACGGTTCACGCAGCGGTGTACTCATTGCCACCGACAACAAGAAGAAAACCGCCGACGGTAAGCCAGTAGAGGAGCCTTGCACCTGCAAGCCACCCGTAGTAGTAGAGACACGCCCCCGCGTACTCGAAGCCGATATCGTACGCTTCCAGAACAACAAGGAGAAATGGGTAGCTTTCGTTGGATTGCTCGATGGACGTCCTTACGAAATCTTCACTGGTTTGGCCGACGATGAGGAAGGTATTCTTCTGCCTAAGTCTGTAACCAATGGATACATTATCAAGAATGTAGACGAAAACGGTGTAAAGCGCTATGACTTCCAATTCAGCAACAAGCGCGGCTACAAGACCACTATCGAGGGCCTTTCCGAGAAGTTCGATAAGGAGTATTGGAACTATGCCAAGCTAATCTCTGGCGTACTCCGTTACCGTATGCCTATAGAGCAGGTAATCAAACTCGTAAGCTCACTCCAACTTGATAGTGAAAGCATCAACACCTGGAAAGTTGGTGTTGAACGTGCCTTGAAGAAATACGTGCTCGACGGCACAGCAGCCAAGGGACAGGTTTGCCCCAACTGTGGCCAAGAGTCACTCGTATATCAAGAGGGTTGTCTCATCTGTACCAATTGCGGCACTAGCCGTTGCGGATAAGAGTTTACCCACAGGAAGGGATAATAAAGACAACGCGGATAACGAATCAAATTTTCTTTTACATACGCGAGAAAGGGGACCGCTCAAGTCGTTGAGGGTTCCCTTTCATTTTTTAGCCACACTGTTTCATAAAGCCAACAATGACGACATGCTCCAATCAATAACCATACAAAGCTCCACCATCGAGCTATGCAACCTCACTTTCCACGCCTACCATGGCGTATTGCCTGAGGAGCGCCTTTTGGGTAACACCTTTACAGTAAACCTCACTTTAGAAGCCGACATCAGCCAAGCCGTAGCCACAGACGACCTCAGCGGCACCATTAACTATGCTGAAGCCTACGAGGTCGTTAAACATGAGATGAATATCCCTTCACAATTGCTCGAGCACGTATGTGGCCGTATCGGCAAAGCCCTACTTCACCGCTACCCCACCCTCAAACGAGTAAAGGTACGCGTCGCTAAGCACAATCCCCCTATCGAAGGTGCCGGAACATGCCAATCGGCTGTAACGATAGAATTCACACACTAATCCTTGGATTCCGTATAGCACAGTGCTACAGAACAATACTCCTAATAAAAAACCACACTACGGGGACCAGCAGTGAGGGTAGCATATTCAGCGTCTTGCAATCTTTCAACTTAAGCAACGACAATCCCGAGGCCACGATCATCAGTCCGCCTACGATGAGCAGCTCCGCCATGAGTGCCTCGCTGATGGCTGTGCTCGATATCTTGGCCACCATGTAGAACATTCCCTGCCAGCAGAAGAGCACCGGTGCGGCAAGTATCATCCATATACCATACGTGCTGGCAAATACGGTGGAGGTCACCAGGTCGAGCGTTGCATTGGTGTAGAGGAAGGTGTTGTCGCCCTTCAGGGCGCTTATCACCGGGCCGAGCATGGCCAGCGGACCTATGCAATAGAGCAGGATGGCGGTGGAGAGCCCATCAGCCAGGTTGGCATTCCCACTTTTTTTCGAGCGTTTGTTTATCAGGTTTGCAAACCGTCCATCGAGGTCCAGCGCCGTGCCCACGATGCTACCCAAGGCTATCGACACGATGAACAGTACCGGGTATTCGCTCTTGCCGAAGTTGCTGATCACGGCATTGAGCCCGATGCCCAGGCACGCCAGCCCGAGGCCCGTGTATAGGGTGTCCTTGTACTTCTCCTTTATGCCCCTGTTCATCACGGCGCCCACGATGCTGCCTACGATTATCGTGCATGTATTTACTATGGTTCCTATCATTATTTTGCTCCTATTTGCTTTGTTTGCACAAAGATACAATAAAGAATTAGAAGCGAGGAGAGAATACACGTGATTCTTTCCCCCACATGGATTTATTTCTCTTCACAAAAACAAAGAAAGGGCATCCCAATGGATGTCCTTTCCTTGATTGTTTGCTATATTGCTTAATTATTCTCGGGACGAAGCTTGCGCACTACGGCACCAGTCTGCCACATCTCGCTCTCGCGGAGGGCACGGAGCTCCTCTTCGAGTTTCTCGCGGTAGTCGGGCTTAGAGTTGCTGTCGATAGAGATCTGAGCCTCGTTGCCGGTCTTCACGCTCTCGTAGAGCTGCTCCATGACGGGCTTGATGGCATCGTGGAACGGACCCATCCAGTCGAGGGCACCACGCTGTGCGGTGGTAGAGCAGTTGGCATACATCCAGTCCATACCGTTCTTGGCGAAGAGGGGCATGAGCGACTGTGTGAGCTCCTCGACGGTCTCGTTGAAGGCCTCAGAGGGGGTGTGGCCATTCTCGCGGAGTACCTCGTACTGAGCGAGGAGCAAGCCCTGGATAGCACCCATCAGTGAGCCGCGCTCGCCGGTGAGGTCAGAGTATACCTCACGCTTGAAGGTGGTCCCGAACAGGTAGCCTGAGCCTACGCCGATACCGAGGGCGATGCAGCGCTCGAATGCGCGGCCGGTAGCGTCCTGGAAGATGGCATACGATGAGTTCAAGCCACGGCCCTCGAGGAACATGGTGCGCAGTGAGGTACCCGAGCCCTTGGGGGCGATGAGGATAACGTCAACATCGGCGGGAGGCACGATGCCTGTGCGCTCCTTATAGGTGATGGCGAAGCCGTGTGAGAAGTACAGTGCCTTGCCGGGAGTGAGGTGCTTCTTGATGGTGGGCCAGCAAGCGATCTGGGCAGCATCAGAGAGCAATACCTGGATGATGGTGGCACGCTCGCAAGCCTCCTCGATGCTGAAGAGGGTCTCGCCGGGTACCCAACCATCGGCTACTGCCTTGTCATAGGTCTTGCCTTCGCGCTGACCTACGATCACATTGAATCCGTTGTCGCGGAGGTTGAGCGACTGGCCGGGGCCCTGTACACCATAGCCGATAACGGCGATGGTCTCGTTCTTCAATACCTCGCGGGCTTTCTCCAAAGGAAATTCTTCACGTGTTACGACGGTTTCTTCTACACCGCCAAAATTCATTTTTGCCATAACTTTTTAGTTTTTAAGTTTATGAGTTATTGAGTTTGTTTTTTGTTTGTTTTTAGGAGTTCAGAGTTGCATCCGGATGGCAACTCACAATTCATAATTCACAATTCATAATTCATAATTAAGAATTAAGAACTCACCCCCTGTTTATCCTCTCCAAATACTCGTTCACATGCTCTTCGGTGTCGCGTGTGACGGCGATACGGCCCGAGCTCACGTATTGCAACACGCAGTCGAAGGCATCGAGCTCGGTGCGCAGGGCGATAATCTCGTCCGTCACGCCCGACTTCTCCACCACGGCATATACGGCGTTGGCCTCCATGATGCGGGCGCCATAGCGGCGGATGGTCTTCGAGATGAGCGGATTGTCCAGCAGCTTGGGTGTGGAGATCTTGAGCAGCGCTACCTCCTGCATGAATATCTCATCATCGAGGAAGTAGTGGGCCTGCACCACGTCGATCTTCTTCTCTATCTGCTTGGTCACCTTGATGATGGTGTCCTCGTCGCTCCATGTGGTGATGGTGTATCGGTGTATGCCCTTGATGGACGAGGCCGATGCATTGAGGCTCTCGATGTTGAGCTGGCGACGGGTAAACACGGCAGTAATCTGATTGAGCAGACCGGCAATGTTCTCCGAGTGAACGATTAGGGTATATAGTTTCTTTTCCATATTATTATCTTTATGTACTATTTGACCATTTACTATTTACAATTGATTTACTATTTAGCTATTTGTCAATTTCAATTATGCACCGTTGTCTTTATAGAGCAGTTGCCCGGTTGGTAATAAATGGTACATTGTAAATTGTCAATTGGTAAATTCTCAACAGTCCATAGCATTCATCATCATCACATTCACGGCACCTCCCGGGGGTGTCATGGGCATTACGTTCTCATTCTCCATGATGGCCACCTCGAGCAGGAAGGGTCCGTCGGTAGCGAGCATGGTGTCGATGGCACTGGCCAGTTGGCTGCGCTCTACCACGAGCTGTGAGGGTATGCCATAGGCCTCGGCTATCTTCATGTAGTCGGGGTTGAGCATGGGGGTGCATGAGTAGCGCTTGCCGAAGAAGAGCTCCTGCCACTGGCGCACGTTGCCCAGGTAGTTGTTGTTGAGCAGGATCATCTTCACCGGTGCACCCGTCTCCATAATGGTGCCAAACTCTTGGATGCTCATCTGTATGCCGCCATCGCCCATGAACACGCACACCGTGCGGTCGGGAGCGCCGAAGGTGGCACCTACTGCAGCGGGGAGGCCGAAGCCCATCGTACCTAGTCCGCCCGACGTGATGATGCTGCGCTTCTGCGTGTATTGGAAGTAGCGGGCCGACATCATCTGGTTCTGACCCACGTCGGTCACTAAGATGGCCTTGTTGCCCGAAGCCTCGCTCACGGCGCGGGCTACCTCGCCCATGCGCAGTGGTCCCTCCTCGGGGTGTATGGCCTCACGGATGACCTCGTTGTACTCCTTCTCCTCGTAGGGGGCGAAGCTGTCGATCCACTCCGTATGCTTGGCGGTGCTGACGGCCTCGGTGAGGCAGACCAGGGTGTCCTTGCAGTTGCCCAGCACGGCTACGTCGGCATGTACGTTCTTGTTGATCTCGGCAGGGTCGATGTCGAGGTGTATCACCTTGGCCTGCTTGGCATAGGCATCGAGGCGACCGGTGACGCGGTCGTCAAAACGCATGCCCACGGCGATGAGCAGGTCACACTCGTTGGTCTTCACGTTCGGACCCAAGTTGCCATGCATACCCAGCATACCCTTACGCAAGCGGTGTCCGTGAGGCAGGGTAGAGAGTCCCAGCAGGGTACATCCCACGGGGATATCGGCTTTCTCCACGAAGGTGCGCAGCTCCTCGGTGGCATTGCCCAGCTCGATGCCCTGGCCTGCAAGCAGCAGTGGGCGCTCGGCAGCGTTGATGAGGGCAGCAGCCTCCTCTATGCTCTTGGGGTCGGTGTCGGGTACGGCGATATATCCGCGCTCCACATCAATGGTGGCAGGCTTGAAGTCCACCATACCCACCTGCGCATTCTTGGCAAAGTCGAGTACCACGGGTCCGGGGCGTCCGGTACCTGCGATATGGAAGGCACGTGCCACGGCCCAAGCGATGTCCTCGGGGCGGCGCACCTGATAGCTCCATTTCGTGATAGGCTGCGTGATGCCCACGAGGTCTACCTCCTGGAAGGCGTCGGTGCCAAGGAAGTTGGCCGCCACCTGTCCGGCAATGACCACGATAGGCGTACTGTCGAGCATGGCATCGGCCACGCCCGTTATGGTGTTGGTGGCACCGGGGCCACTCGTCACGATGCACACACCCACCTTGCCCGACGCACGGGCATAGCCCTGCGCTGCGTGGGCGGCACCCTGCTCGTGGCGCACAAGTACTTGCTTGAAATCATTCTGATGGTCATACATGGCATCAAACACGGGCATGATGCTGCCGCCGGGGTAGCCAAACACGGTGTCTACGCCCTCGTGGATGAGTGCCTGCATGAGTGCTTCTGAACCAGTAATCATATCCTCTTAAGTTTTTGAGTTACTTAGTTTTTGAGTTCTTTGCCAAATGACAAAACTTATAAACTCATCAACTTATAAACTAAAATTAAAAACCTTCCTCCACAAGTGAGAAAGGCCGTCTTCTTATTACTAAACTAATACCATACGATTCTCACTTCCGTCCCTTTTCAAAGACTAGACCATCGACAATGACCAGATGAAGAATCGAATTTGCTTTCATATCTCGCTATTTGGCTGCAAAAATAGATATAAAATCCCGTTCCTACTAATAATTTATCATCTTTTTTCGCCGGTTTGTGATTTTTTGTTTGCCAACCTCCTCGCGAACAAGAAAAAGTGTTACGCCAAACAAGGCCGTTTTACCAAACAACTGCGGAGGCCAGCATTACCGGCCCCCGCAATGGTCACTATGGAATTTTTGATGCTTAGTCGATTAGGCGTATGGCTCCCTTGTCGGCCGAGCTCACGAGCGAAGCGTATGCCTTGAGAGCTTTCGAAACTTCGCGTTGGCGAGTCACAGGTGTCATGGGGCGTGCAGCAAGTTCTTCATCGCTGAGGCGTACGTTGATGGTGCGGTTGGGGATGTCGATGTCGATGATATCGCCCGTGACAATCTTGCCGATGTTGCCGCCTGCTGCTGCTTCGGGAGAGATGTGTCCGATGCTAAGACCTGAAGTGCCACCCGAGAAGCGTCCGTCGGTAATGAGGGCGCAAGCCTTGCCCAGATGCTTCGACTTGATATACGAGGTGGGATAGAGCATCTCCTGCATGCCGGGGCCTCCTTTGGGACCCTCGTGTGTGATGACTACCACGTCGCCTGCCACGATGTCGCCCCCGAGGATGCCCTCTACGGCTGCATCCTGTGAGTCGTACACCTTGGCGGGGCCAGAGAATTTCCAAATGCTCTCGTCCACACCTGCGGTCTTCACTACGCAGCCATCCTGGGCGATGTTGCCCTTGAGCACGGCCAAGCCGCCATCCTTAGAGTAGGCATGGGCAAGGTCGCGTATGCAGCCCTCGGCACGGTCGGTATCGAGTTCCTTATAATAGGATTCCTGCGAGCCCATCACATTGCTGAACTTGCGGGCTGGGGCGCTGGTGTAGATGCGCTGCGCGTCTAATTGACAATTGACAATTGACAATTGACAATTATCCACCGTCTGTTGTCTGTTGTCTGTTGTCTGTTGTCCGCCAACGATATCATATCTGGCAATAGCCTCGGCAAGGGTGAGTCCGTCTACACGCTTCAGGTCGGTATGAAGCAGATTGCCCTTGGCCAGTTCGCCCATGATGCCGAGGATACCGCCTGCGCGGTTCACATCCTCGATATGATACTTCTGCGTGGTGGGGGCCACCTTACAGATGCAGGGCACGCGGCGTGAGAGGGCGTCGATATCGTCCATCGTGAAGTTCACGCCTGCCTCATGGGCTACGGCGAGCAGATGGAGCACGGTATTGGTAGAGCCACCCATGGCGATATCCAGTGTCATGGCGTTGAGGAAGGCCTCGCGTGTGGCGATGCTCTTGGGGAGCACGCTCTCGTCGCCCTGCTCGTAGTACTTATAGGCATTCTCCACGACGAGGCGGGCAGCCTCCTTGAAAAGCTGTATGCGGTTCTTGTGCGTAGCCACGATGGTGCCGTTGCCGGGGAGGGCCAGGCCGATAGCCTCGTTGAGGCAGTTCATCGAGTTGGCGGTAAACATGCCCGAGCAGCATCCGCATCCGGGACATGCCGTACGCTCGATAGCTTCCACCTCTTCGTCGCTGACGGTCTCGTCGGCCGACTTGATCATCGTGTCGATGAGGTCGAGGTGCGCACCACGGAGCTCGCCTGCCTCCATAGGTCCACCCGATACGAATACCGTGGGGATATTGAGGCGCATCGATGCCATGAGCATACCGGGAGTAATCTTGTCGCAATTGCTGATGCATACCAACGCGTCGGCTTTGTGAGCATTGCACATATACTCCACGCTGTCGGCAATGATGTCGCGTGACGGCAGTGAATAGAGCATGCCGTCGTGGCCCATGGCGATGCCGTCGTCGATAGCTATGGTGTTGAACTCAGCTGCATAGCAGCCCAGTGCCTCGATTTCGCGTTTCACGATTTGGCCTATCTCATGTAGGTGCGTGTGGCCCGGCACAAACTGGGTAAATGAGTTGGCGATAGCGATGATAGGCTTACCCATCATCTCGCGTTTCATGCCGTTGGCAATCCACAGGGCACGGGCGCCCGACATGCGGCGGCCCTCAGTGCTGGTAGCGCTTCTAAGTGCGTGTTTCATATCTTTTATTTTGTTTTTTACAATTTATTTGTGATTAATCATAATGGGTTGCAAAAGTATATAGAAAATCCCGTTCGCGCCAATGATTTGTCATCTTTTTCCATGGTTGGAACGATTTTTTGCTTATTCTCAGCCACGCAAAGAATCGCAATTAGGCGGAAAGCGCCATCTATAGGTGTACTCCGCATATTTTCAAGCCTAATTAGCATCTGAATCAGCCTAAATGCTTGAATATGGAGAGAGAATTCTGATAGGTTTGCTCAGCTATATCCTGCACGGAGGTTGCATATATCTCCGATAGCTTCTCTATTACCCGTATGACGTACGCACTCTCATTGCGTTTGCCACGATATGGAGTAGGGGCAAGATAGGGGGAATCTGTCTCTACGACGATACGGGAGAGGGGAACCTCGCGAAGCGCCTCTGGAAGCGTCGACTTCTTAAAAGTAACAACCCCATTGATACCCAGCATAAAGCCGGGGAATTCCAACAGAGCATGAGCCTCATCAGCTGTGCCAGTAAAACTATGGAAAATGCCACGGATTGGGGAGTCCTTATAATGAGAGAGAAGGGAGTACAGCTCAGGAAAAGCCTCACGAGAATGAATTACAAGGGGCAAATCATACTCGAGTGCCCAGGCAATCTGTTCATCAAGAGCCGACAGCTGTTCCTTTTTGTAAGTCTTGTCCCAATACAAGTCAAGTCCAACCTCACCGATGGCTATAAAAGAGTGCGCGTCCAGCAACGGTTTCAATGACTTTAAGGCATCCTGAAAGTTGGCATCAACCTCAGTAGGATGAAGCCCTACCATAGGGAAACAAAAGCCAGGATATTCTTCGCACACACGTAGCATTGGGGCTACAGAAGCCACATCTATGTTCGGCATGAGAATATGAGTAATACCAACTTCACGCGCTCGAAGCATCACTTCGGCGCGGTCGGTATCAAAGTCTTCGACGAAAAGGTGGCTATGGGTGTCAATAACCTTATACATCACGCTCCATGAGGTTGGCCATGAATTCGCGCAGCACCGACTTTTTCTCTTCGCTTACGCTGAGTGCTTCGAGAGACGCTAATGCCTTGCGATAATAACGTTCCTCAATAGAGCGGCTCATCGAAGGAAGGCCCACCTTATTATATACGTCAGTTACTGCAGCCACTTTCTCTTCAGGGTTGTAGTCGGACGCAGCAGCCCAATGATCAAGTATTGCACGTTGCTCCTTATCGGCCAAACGTAGTGCATTGATATAAAGGTAAGTCTTCTTGTTGCAAAGAATGTCGCCTCCTATTTTCTTGCCGAACACTTTAGGGTCACCATAAACATCGAGATAGTCATCGCGGAGCTGGAAGGCAAGTCCAATGCTCTCACCCAAGCGATAGAGATGTTCGGCATCTTCTTTAGAGGCACCACCGAGAATAGCGCCAATCTTGAGTGCACACGCAAGAAGCACAGAGGTTTTGAGGCGAATCATCTCAATATATTCTTCTTCGGCCACATCGTCGCGTGACTCAAAATCCATATCATACTGCTGTCCCTCGGCTATTTCAATGGAGGTACGGTGGAATGTGCTCATCACCTCTCTGAAGTATTCGTCATCGACACGCGACATATACACATCGGCCAATGTAAGCATGACATCACCCGAAAGGATGGCTGTGTTTGCATCCCAACGCTTATGCACGGTGGGTTTTCCGCGGCGCACGTCGGCGTTATCCATAAGGTCATCGTGCAGAAGCGTGAAATTATGATAAATCTCAAGCGCCAGGGCAGGATCGAGAATATTCTCCACATCGTCACGATACATATTATATGCCATCAGCATCATGGCAGGGCGTATACGCTTACCACCAAGCGAAAGGATATACTTAACCGGCTCATACAGGTTCATGGGGTTATGCGCGTAGTCAAGTGTCTCGATATGAGCATTGACCTTCTCAAGTAGTACAGGAAACGATAATGGCATAATGTATAGTTATTAGATGTTTAACGACCTTGTTGCAGGAGAAACAATGTGGTATGGATTCTGATTATATATATTAAAAGAAAAGAGGCTACGTGACGCAGCCTCTTTTTTATTGGATTGAGATTAGTTGCTCAAACGGAATGTTACAGGCAGCGTGAAACGTACACGCACCTTCTTACCGCGCTGCTCACCAGGTTTCCATTTAGGCATGATTGAAACTACGCGGAGAGCCTCCTTGTCAAGATAGGGGTTAACGGGCTTCATTACTTGTGCATCAACGATAGAACCGTCGGTGTTTACCACGAACTGCACAATAACACGTCCTTGAATACCCTGTTCCTGGCAAATGCTAGGATACTTGATGTTTTTCTGGAGGAACTTCATCAGCTCAGCCATACCACCGGGGAATTCGGGCTGGTTTTCTACAACCTGGAAAATCTGCTCTTCCTGCTCAGGCTCTTCTACTACGATGGGCACATCATCGGTGATTTCAACAAACTCTGACTGGTCCTCTGCAGAAACGATAGTTGTTTCCTCAATCTCGGCATCGTCCTCTACGATATTGAGCACCTCAGCCTGTGATACAGCTTGGGGAGGAGGAGGTACGGTTTTCTTCTCTGGCATGGTGATAGGAATAATTTCCTCTTCCAACACGATATCGCCTGCGTCAACGATATCACCAGTCTCTCCCTCTTTCTCGTACTGCGTCCACTCGAAAGCAACGAAATGAGCAGCCAAAGCAAAAATCAAACCGAGCAAAACCCAAGTTAATTTTTTGCCCTCCAAATTGGCACTTTCAGATTTTTTGATTTCCATAAGATATGTTTTTATTTATTATATTTTCCGATGTGTTTGCAAAAGTAATACTTTTTTCGTTAGACAAGACAAAAAACTTCTTTTTTTTTACTTATTGTATGGATTTTAATTTTTCGAGCGACGTATTTTTCCTCCAATGCGATATTATATACATAAAAAAGTCGTATATTTGAGCAAACCTCGAATATTTCTGCACTCGCTGTGAAAAATATTGAAGTAAACTTCATATTTCTCGCTCGTTTGTCGTATATTTGGCGAAAAATAACAAACCCCTATGAAGAGAGGTCTTATATACCTATTTATATTATGCCATAGTGTAGGCAACTTACTTGCACAAGATGCTGGCTCAACCTTCCAGTTTCTCCAGTTACCCGTCTCCTCACATGCAGCAGCTTTAGGCGGCGACAACACTTCTATCGTCGAGGATGACATCACGCTTGCGTTTCACAACCCTGCCCTGCTGGCCAATGCAAGCGGAAATACGCTCAACCTCAATTATATGAGCTATCTGCAGAGGACCTATGTGGCATCAGCAGCTTACAACATGCTCGTCGGAGAGCGCTCTGAACTGGCATTCGGAGCCCATTATCTCAACTTTGGTTCAATGAAAAACACTGATGCCGAAGGTAATGTCATCGGAAACTTCTCTGCTAAAGACATGGCATTGATGACGATGTATAGTTTTGAGTTCACCGATCGCATCTCAGGTGGAGTGACCGGTAAGTTTATCTACTCCAACTACGAACAGGTATATTCACTTGCTTTGGGTGTAGATCTTGGACTAAATTACTATAACCCTGAAACCTTATTCTCCGCCTCCGTTGTCGTACGCAACTTGGGTGGACAAGTGAAAACATACGATGGCATTCACGAATCTATTCCCTTCAATCTTCTGGTGGGATTCAGCAAAGAGCTGACGCATGCCCCCATACGTCTTTCGCTCACACTCACCGACCTTGACAAATGGCAGGCTTCGGACTTCTACAACTCATCGGACGATTCATGGAAAGATATTCTTCTCAAGCATTTCATCATTGGAGCCGACATCTTGCCTACCTCCAACACCTACGTATCCGTAGGCTACAACTTCCTGCTGCGTAGCGAACTCAAGAACAATGCCAAGCGTTCATTGGAAGGATTCTCCATTGGAGCCGGCCTGAATGTCAATCGCATCAAGATTGGTGTATCTTATGGCAAGTACCATGTAGCAGCATCTTCGCTAATGATGAACTTTGCAGTGGGAATATAATAATAAGTCGAACGATTAATAATTAACCCATAATATAATATGAAAAAGATAACCATAGCCATTGACGGTCACTCATCGTGCGGAAAGAGTACGATGGCCAAGGACCTTGCCCGCGAAATTGGGTACATATATATCGACAGCGGTGCCATGTACCGTGCTGTTACCTACTATTGCCTTCAGCACGACCTCTTCACCGAGGACGGTGTGAAGCTACCCGAGCTTCAGGCTGCGATGCCCGACATCCGCATTACTTTCCGGCTTAATGCCGAGGGGCGTCCCGAGACATACCTCAACGAGGAGTGCATTGAGAAGGAGATACGCGGCATGGCCGTATCGTCTCGCGTGAGCCTCATCGCCACCATTGGATTCGTGCGTGAGGCTATGGTGGCCCTGCAGCAGCAGATGGGACGCGATAAAGGTATCGTGATGGATGGACGCGACATTGGCACCACCGTATTTCCTGATGCAGAGCTTAAAATTTTCGTTACCGCCAGTGCTGAAGTTCGTGCGCAACGCCGTTACGACGAACTCAAGGCCAAGGGTGAAGATGCTTCTTACGAAAGTATTCTGGAGAATGTCAAGGAGCGCGACCGCATCGACAGCGGACGTGCCATCAGCCCCCTGCGCAAGGCCGATGATGCCATCCTGCTCGATAATAGCGCGATGACTATTCCTGAGCAGAAAGCATGGTTGCTTGAACAATACCAATTGACACTCAACAGATGATAAACGTAGAGATTGACGATCATTCAGGATTCTGCTTTGGAGTGACTACGGCCATTCGGAAGGCTGAGGAGGAGCTGCAACGTGGTGCTCCGCTCTATTGCTTAGGCGATATCGTGCATAACGGTATGGAGTGCGAACGCCTCCATCAAATGGGACTCATCACCATCAACCATGACGAGTTTGCCCAACTGCACAATGTGCGTGTACTGCTCCGTGCGCATGGCGAGCCGCCAGAGACATATGAAATAGCCCGTCGCAATGGCATAGAGATTATCGACGCCACTTGTCCTGTAGTGCTCAACATCCAGAAGCGCATCAAACAAGAGTTTCAGGCAGCATCGGATCAAGCTAAGCAGATTATTATCTATGGACAGAAGGGACATGCCGAGGTGCTCGGCCTCGTAGGGCAGACCGACGGACGTGCTATTGTAATAGAAAGCATCAACGAGATTGAACGCATCGACTTCACTCGCGACATCTATCTATACTCACAGACGACAAAGTCGCTCGACGAGTTCCGCCTCATCGTAGAGACCATCAAGCAGCGTATCGCATCCGATGTGGAGTTCCACTACTACGATACCATTTGCCGTCAGGTTTCAAATCGTCTCGCCAACATCCGCGCCTTTGCCGCGTCACACGACCTTGTATTTTTCGTGTGTGGCAAGAAGAGCAGTAACGGTAAGGTGCTGTATCAGGAGTGCTTGAAAGCCAACCCCAACTCCTACCACATCGAGGGCAGCCACGAGATAGACTTCGAGCTCATCAAGGACGGCCAGTCGATAGGCATCTGCGGTGCCACCTCCACCCCCAAATGGCTGATGGAAGAGTGCAAACAGGCGATTCTTGAATTGAAAATTGAAAATTGAGAATTGGAAATTGAAAACTCAAAAACTTAAAAACATAAAAACATAAAAACTCAAAACAATATGGCAAGAAGAATTAATTGCATAGGCATCCTCACCTCGGGCGGCGACGCACCGGGCATGAATGCCGCTATCCGTGCCGTCACCCGTACGGCCATCTTCAACGGTCTCAAGGTCAAGGGTATCTACCGTGGCTACAAGGGCCTCATCACGAACGAAATCAAGGATTTCAAGACCGAGAACGTGAGTAACATCGTGCAGCAGGGAGGCACTATCCTCAAGACTGCTCGCTGCCCCGAGTTCAAGACCGAGGAGGGACGTGCCGAGGCGTGGAAACACATGTGCGAGCACGAGATCGACGCCCTCGTGGTCATCGGCGGCGACGGCTCGCTCACCGGTGCCCGCATCCTGGCACAGGAGTATGACATTCCTTGCATTGGCATCCCCGCTACTATTGACAACGACCTCTATGGCACCGACACCACCTTGGGTTACGACACGGCGCTCAACACCATCGTTGAGGCAGTAGACAAGATACGCGACACGGCCAACTCCCACGAGCGCATCTTCTTCGTCGAGGTCATGGGTCGCGATGCCGGCTTCCTCGCCCTCAACAGCGCCATTGCTTCTGGAGCCGAAGCAGCCATCATCCCCGAGCACCTCACCAAGGAGGACCAGCTCGCTGCATTCATCCAAAATGGTGTGCGCAAGTCGAAGAACAGCAGTATCGTGCTTGTAGCCGAGAATAAAGAATTGGGCGGAGCCATGCACTACGCTGAGCGCGTGCGCAACGAGTTTCCGCAGTTCGACGTTCGCGTATCCATCCTCGGACACTTGCAGCGTGGCGGACGCCCCACTGCTCACGACCGCATCATCGCCAGCCGCATGGGTGCTGCCAGTATTGATGCCCTGCTCGATGGTCAGCGCAACGTAATGATAGGTATTCGCAACGACGAAATCGTGTACGTGCCCTTCAACACCGCCATCAAGAAGGACAAACCCATCGACGAGCAGTTGGTCAACGTATTGCACATGCTGTCAATCTAATAGAATTGCTTCTAACTTTAACGCCTCGGATTCCGAGGCGTTTTTATTTTCCTTTATCTGAGTGGATTATCTCAGAACTCGCGAAATGCATAAAAGAGTTCGATTTCCACGAGCAACAAACACTAAGTTACAACAACTCAGCATTAAAGTGTTTTTGTAGCAGAAAGTCACTATCGGCCAAGTCCATACACCTCAAGTAGCTGACGTGCAGCCTCGAAGGAGGTCACCTCACCATTGAGCACTTGGTTCTCCTTGCAAGTGAGTAGCGAAGCGATGGTGGAGTTGTTGTAGAAGTTGTCGCGAAGGGCTTCGTTGATGCTCTCGTACATCCAGTATTTGGCCTGTTCATTGCGGCGGTGGTCGAAGTAGCCGTTTTTCTTCACGAAGTCGATATAGTCGAATACCATTGTCCACACCTCATCGATGCGCAGCCCATAGAAGCCCGAGTAGGTGAGCACCTTGGGAGTCCACCCGCTCTCTGGAGCAGGAAACAGGTGCAGTGCATTGCGGAAGTGCGAAGCGGCCAGTTCGGCCTTCTCCACGTTGGCCCCGTCGGCCTTGTTGATGATGATGCCGTCGGCCATCTCCATGATACCGCGCTTGATGCCCTGCAGTTCATCGCCCGTGCCTGCCAGCTGGATGAGGAGAAAGAAGTCCACCATCGAGTGCACGGCCGTCTCGCTCTGCCCTACGCCCACGGTCTCCACAAAAATCTTGTCGTACCCTGCCGCCTCGCACAGCACGATGGTCTCACGCGTCTTGCGTGCCACACCACCGAGCGAACCTGCCGAGGGACTAGGGCGTATGAAGGCTTCGGGATGCACGGAGAGCTTTTCCATACGGGTCTTGTCGCCAAGGATACTGCCCTTAGTCTTTTCGCTACTGGGGTCAATGGCCAGTACGGCGAGCTTACCTCCGTAGCGCTCCAACACATGCAAGCCGAAAGCATCAATAGAGGTGCTCTTGCCTGCTCCCGGCACACCGCTGATACCGATGCGCACCGAGTTGCCGGTATAGGGCAAGCACTTCTCGATAACCTCCTGGGCTATGGTCTGATGCTCGGGAAGCAGACTCTCCACAAGTGTCACGGCACGCGACAGCATGGTGATGTCGCCCTTCACGATGCCCTCCACATACTCTGCAGGAGTGAACAGGCGCTTGCGCTTCTTGGGCTTCATATAGGGATTTACCATCGAGGGCTGCTCTACGCCTGCATTTACGGTCAGGCCTTTATATATATCTTCGTTTTCGGGATGCTGCATGGCTATTAATTCTGATTTCTAAATTATGATATGGCAAAGATACAAATAAACGAGCGAGAAATATCAAGCTTGCTTGAATATTTTTCATAGCGAGTGAAAGTATCTTCGAGGTTTACCTCAAAGGTAACACTTAATTGCGAATTGTGAATTGTGAATTATGAATTATTTATTACCTTTTACTTGCGCTTCGCACAAGTAGAAATTAGGCGGCGCCTCAGGAAATTACAAATAAATTTAACTTTGTTGAATTTCGGCCTCGCTCAGCAATAGAAAAGTAAACTTTTCCATTACATTCGCTCGTTGAAATTTGCATTTCCGTTCGGCTTGCACTAATTTTGCACACATTATGAAGAACAACAAACGATATGGCAAGCGAGGGCCCAGCCAGATATTCCACTACTCTGCCGTAGAGGACACTACGCTGCTGCCCTTCCTTTATATGATATTGGCGCCCAAGAGCAAGAGCGACATCAAGTCGATGCTGGCCCACAACCATGTGGCCGTGAACGGACGCCCAACGACGCAGTTTGACACACCGCTTACTCCGCGCGACAAGGTGTCGGTGAACTTCACCCGTCCCTTTGCCGTGCTGCGTGCCAATCAGTTGCAGATTATCTACGAGGACAAGTACCTCATCGTGGTGGAGAAGGCTGCCGGACTGCTCTCCATGGGGCGCGACACCAATAAGAAGACGGCACAGGGATTGCTCACCGAGTACCTGAAGCAGAAGGACCCGCGTGCCATGGCCTACATCTGCCACCGTCTCGACCAATACACCTCGGGCATCCTCATCTTTGCCAAAGACCCCGACACGCAGCGCGAACTGCGCTTCGGATGGGACAGCTACATCCGTGAGCGTTGCTACACGGCCGTCGTGGAGGGCTGCCCCGAAGAGGAACATCAGGAACTACGCCACTACCTCGTGGAGAACAACAACAATATGATGGTATATATCGCCCGCAAGCCCGACGAGGGACGCTTGGCCGTGACACGCTATCGTGTGGTGCAGAGCAACGGGCATCACTCGCTGCTCGACCTGCAGATATTCACCGGACGCAAGAACCAGATACGCGTACAGCTTGCCGACATAGGGCACCCCGTAGCCGGCGACCGCAAGTATGGCGGCAACACCAATCCCATAGGCCGACTCATGCTGCACAACCACCGCCTCTCGCTCGTGCATCCCGTGACACGCGAACTGATGCACTTCGAGGCTCCCGTGCCTGCCACCTTCCGCAAGGTTGTTCAGTCGGCCAAGGATGAGTAGCCAGCAAAGCAAGACACCACGTTTCTTCGACTTATTATTAACATTGATATAGCAGAGGCGCACCCACAAAGGATGCGCCTCTTTTCCATCTATACAATCACAACACATAGGGTACAAAATGCCGCTTTTTATGCGTTTTTTCCAAGATGTACCGAGAAAAGTGTAAAGAAACTTTACAATTTTCGCTCAAAAAAGCGTTTTTTCGATTTTTTCTTGAGATAGTGCTTGCCCGTGTGAGTAACTTCGCTAAGCAAATCGGAACAAAAGAATATATGCCAATCCATATGAAAAAAAACGGAAGCGTACAGCCAATAAACCGCGAGAACAAAGCAAAAAACTCTCGTAACCGTGGATACGTAATGAAATATCCATGGATACGTGATGAAATATCCGCGGATATTTAATGAAATATCCACGGATACGTAAACTTTTTGGTAAGCGGAACTGAAAAAATGGAAGGGAAGAACCGAAAAATAGGAAGGAAAAGTATGGAAAACGAAAAAAAGAATTGTCCTACTCGGCAAAAGTGTCAAAAAATTTGACACTTTTCGTCGAAAAAATCATTTTTCGCAAAAAAGTCATGGTGGCGTTTGGCAGTTTCAATAATTTTGCCTATAGATTTATATGCAGCAAGAGAGTGCGCCCCCTTTTCTGCATAATATGGTATAATGGAAATAGGAATGTATAACTAAAAACACATAACGACAATGAAAGAGTTCTTTAAGAATCTCGGACGCTACAAAGTGTCGTCCACGCTCAACATCTTGGGCCTCGGCATCGCCTTCGCGGCAGCTTATGCCATCTTGGTACAGGTCAATTACGACCTCAGTTACAACCGCTCACTCAAGGATGCAGAGAGGGTGTTCCGATTTGAGTCATCAGCCTTATCGAAAGTGTATGATGGCAAGATGTTTGCGGGCATCAATGATGCGATGGGCCAAAGCTTTGGCGAAGATACCACGATGGTGGAATCGTTCGGACGAATGCATTATAGTCAGTCGCCCCTAAAGATAAAACTGAGTGATGGTGAAGATGGACTGGTGGAAATCAAGGAGAGTTGGGGCACGACAGGAGCTCCGGAGACCATGGGATTTAGACTCGTGAGCGGTAGCTTCGACCGACTGAGTACGCCCAACAGCATCTTGCTCAGCGAAAATTTTGCCAAAGCTCATAAAATAGAGCTTGACGGTGTGATACAGGATGCGAATAACCGTTCGCTCACGGTGGTCGGTATTTTTGAGGATTTTCCCCGAAGCTGCGATTTGTATGGGTTGCAGATGTTTATGGCAGCTCCTCTCAGGACATGGGACGGCAATTGGCAATTTACCTACTTCTATAAACTGAAGGAGGCCTGGATGAAGGATGCCTTCCTTGAAAGCCTCTATCCCAAGTTCAAGAGCATCTATGGGGAAAAGTATGAATCGATGTCGCTTGAGGAGTTCCGCTCCAACCCATTGTGTCAGTTGCAGCTGACGGCGCTCAAGGACATTCATTTCTCTGATACGGTGTCAGAAACAAAGACTGCAGATGCTACTACCACCTATACGTTGCTGGCCATAGGTGTTGTCATCATCATCATTGCTTTTGTGAATTTCATCAACTTCTTCATGGCGATGATTCCGCGTCGTATACGGAGAGTGAATACCGAGAAGATTTTTGGCTGCACCATACGTCGCTTGCGCCTCGGATTTGTGGGTGAAGCTATCGGGATGGTAGTGCTCGGCCTATTGCTTGCTTTCCTGATCATCTTCTATATTGCACCCGAGGTCAGTGCCAACCAGTTTATCTCCACTTCTATCGCCTTGGAAGATAATTGGGACGTGGTGCTTGTGATGCTTGGTGCCGGGGTTGTGCTTGCTGTTGTTGCCAGCGTCTATCCGGCCTACTATATAACCTCAATACCTCCATCATTCGCCATCAAAGGGTCGTTTGGCAATACGGTTGTGGGCCGTCGTCTGCGCTTTACGTTGCTGGGCTTGCAGTACTTGATTGCCATCACACTGATTACCTGCACCCTGTTCATCAAGCAGCAACACTCCTATATGATGAGTTACGATATCGGGGTCGATAAGCAGCACTTGCTTGCTGTAAAACTGGGGCCTAAGGCAGCTGCGCTGACCACTAAGGCCAACCGTCCGGCCCTCATGTCGCTGCTCAACGAGAGCCCGATGATCAAGGATGTTGCATTCTCGTACCAAAACATTGTTTCGGATGGATGGCGCACCAGCAATGACTACGAAGTTATAGGCGAAGATCGCAAGATTCGAATGGACTTGCAAGAGGTGACGCCCAATTTCCTTGAAGTGATGGGGATTGGCATTACCGAGGGACGTAACTTCGAGTCGCACGACATACAAAATCCTCAGGGTGCAGTCATATATCCAGAGTTTGCAAAACGGAAGTACAATCTTACGATGGACACTCGTGTGAATTATGATTGGAGGACTGAAGGAGATACTCGATTGGTCGGCTTCTGCGAAGATGTAAAAATGCAGCCTCTGCAGAAGGCGACACGACCTACGGCATTCTATGTGTCAGGAAGAGACCCGAGTTTCTTTACAGCTTACATTCGCACGACCGAAAATGCCGATTTGGATGTCTTGAAGGCACACATAGAGAGTTCGTTCGCGAAACTCGACCCTCAGGTAAAGCTCGAACAGCTTAAAATACAGTCTATCGACGAGCAGCTGAGCCACGAGTACGAAAAAGAGCAGGAACTCACGCGCCTCATCAGCGTATTCTCCATCGTTGCCATCCTCATTGCCCTGATGGGAGTCTTTGGCCTCGTGTTCTTCGAGACCCAGTATCGCCGCCGCGAAATTGCCCTGCGCCGTGTACACGGAGCGCAGATAAGCGAGATACTGCGTATGTTCGTGATGCAATATGCCCGTATGGTAGGCGTGGCCTTCCTCTTTGCCGTGCCCGTGAGCTACCTCATCATGACGCGCTGGCTCGAAGGGTATGCCTACCACATCCCGCTCTACTGGTGGGTCTTCGCTCTTGCCCTCCTCATCGTGCTCATCGTCACCAGTGCTATCGTACTGGCCCGCTCGTGGAAGGCTGCAAGGGAGAATCCCGTGAATGCGTTGTATAAGGAGTAAAGGCGGTGGCTCGGAAAATTGCAAGTAAATTTGCATTTTCGCTCGCCTTGCACTAATTTTGTCACCGATAATCTAACACTTGGAAAAAACAAGATGAAAAACAACACAAGCAACAGAAATCTGCCCGCACTGGGAACACTGGCTCTCGCCAGCCTCACCGCCTGTGCCGGAGCCGACAAGAAGGCCGAGGCTACCGCACCAGAGAAGCCGATGAACATCCTCTTCATCATGTGCGACGACCACTCGTACCAAACCATCAGTGCCTACGACCAGCGTTACATTGAAACGCCCAACATTGACCGCATAGCCAATGAGGGCGTACGCTTCACCAACAGCTTCGTAGCCAACTCCATCAGTGGCCCGAGCCGCGCCTGCATGCTCACGGGCAAGCATAGCCATGCCAATGGCTTCATCAACAACAGCACCCGCTTCGACGGTTCGCAGCTCACCTTCCCCAAACTGCTGCAACAAGCCGGGTATCAAACTGCAGTTGTGGGCAAATGGCACTTGGCCTCGAACCCCACAGGCTTCGACTACTGGGACATCCTCATCGGACAAGGAGAATACTACGACCCCTACTTTATTCGCAACGGCGAGCGCATCCAGCGCGAGGGTTATGCCACCAATATCACGACCGACGTAGCCATCAACTGGCTCGACAGCCTGCGCAACCCCGAAAAGCCCTTCTGCCTGCTGCTGCACCATAAGGCGCCGCACCGCACCTGGATGCCCGACACCTGTGACCTCGAGCTCTTCAGCGACAGCAACTTCCCCGTGCCCGAGACCTTCTACGACAACTACGAAGGCCGCACCGCTGCCCAGCAACAGCAGATGAGCATCGCCAAGGACATGAGCATCGTATATGACCTCAAGATGGCCGACCGCGAGAACGAGCTCCACAGCGCTTACGAAGGCTGGGGACGCGAGATGTACCGCCAGCGCATGCGCCCCGAGGTGCAAGCCGCTTGGGACCGCCACTACGATCCCGTGATTGCCGACTTCAAGGCTCGTAACCTCTCGGGCAAAGAGTTGGCCGAATGGAAATTCCAGCAATACATGCGCGACTATCTGCGTGTCATTACCTCTGTAGACCGCAATATAGGCATCGTGCTCGACTACCTCGAGAAGGAGGGTTTGCTGGAGAACACGATGATTGTATACACCTCTGACCAAGGCTTCTATATGGGCGAGCACGGATGGTTTGACAAGCGCTTCATGTACGAAGAGTCGTTCCGCACACCCCTCCTCGTCCGTCTGCCCGGTGGCAAGAAGGGTGATATACCCCAACTCGTGCAGAACATCGACTACGGCCCCACCTTCCTTGACCTGGCCGGTGTAGAGGTGCCCGAAGAGATGCACGGCGAGTCGTTCCTGCCTCTGCTCGAAGGCAAGCGCACCGACTGGCGCGATGCCCTCTACTACCACTTCTACGAATACCCCGCCGAACATGCCGTGAAGCGCCACTATGGTGTACGTGACGAGCGCTACAAGCTCATCCACTTCTACAACGACATCGACACATGGGAACTCTACGACCTCAAGAACGATCCCAACGAGCTCAACAACCTCTACGGACAGCCCGGTACCGAGCGCATCACCAAGCGCATGATGAAGAAGCTCACCGCCCTGCAAGAGCAGTACGATGACCCCATACGTCATGCTGAGGCTGTTGAATAGAGCGGACAAACATCTTTCCCATACAAAATAAGCCCCATAACTCCTGTACACACAGCAATTATGGGGCATATTTTTATTAAGATTCCACATCGTGCGTTATTAATCCAACCTATTCATCGCAACTTACAATAACACTAAAAAAACAAAAAAAAAAAATATCCGCCCGAGGGACTCAGGCGGATATTCCTATTGCAATTTAATAAATTAGTTTGCAGTATTGGTTTCTTCTACAGGAGTTGCAGATGTAGCAGGAGCTTCGAAGCCAGGCAATGTCTCCGGATTGTTAACATTGTCGTTGATTGCATTCTCCATCAGCACGCTGTCATGACCCAACTCTACGCGAGAGGGCAATGTATAAGCTGCAACAACACTAAGTACGGCAATACAGATAGCCAATACCCAAGTGGTTTTCTCCAAGAAATCGGTTGTCTTGCGGACACCCATGATTTGGTTTGATGAGGCGAAGGATGAAGCCAAGCCACCACCCTTAGAGTTTTGAATCAAAACAATGCCACACATCAATACCGACACGATGACGATAAGTACGATAATCAGTAAATACATAGTCTATTTTGAGTTGTTATTAATTATCAATTTTTCCAAAAATCTGATTTGGTCTGCAAAGTAAATATTTTTTTCTGGATATTTCAAATATAAACTGCGAATAATTTCAAGAGCACGCGAATATTTGTGTTGTTTGATGTAAATCTTAGCCAAAGTTTCGGTGAAATAGCTTTCATCAAGTGATTCTTCGTTCATCTCATCAAGCGAAGTCTCGGAATGTTCGTCAGCATGTTCAGGCACGCTCTCAAGAGAGTTGGCCGAGGAAGTTGCAACTGCAATTGTTGCACCCAGCATGGGTAATGGTTGCATAGGGTCCGAAGCAGAAAGGCTAAGATAGGAATCAATGACGGAGTGCTCCCCGAAAGGACTCTCTATGGGACTTTCACTGGGGTTATCTTCAGAGAGGTAACGCAAAGCATAATCGGCAGATGCCTCAGACGAGAGTTGCAAGGAGGGTTGTTCGTCGGGTAAGGTACCAAGGAAAGCATCAATAAGACTAAACGTACGATCGGTCTCCGCATTATTATCCGATACTGCATCATCATCAATATCCACTCTATCCTTGTAGCCTTCAACAAGGCGACTCATCACACGGCGGTCGGAAATGTAGAGTATCGAACGTCGCAATTCTGTGCCGAAATCAGCTTCATGGAGAAGGTAGAGATTATTGAGCAACAGAATACGAGCCGTCTGGAAATAGGGATAGCGAGCTACGAGAGTTCGTAACTCGTAGAGCGTTTCGCGATTGAGCCTTTCCGGATGATTGATTAGTGTACTTAATACCATAGTATATGCTAATTAGCGGTCGGCTTCATTACCAATTGGCAACGGTAGCATTGAATATCTGCTCCACTATTTCATCAATCATTTGGTTTACCAACTCTTCCTGAACATCATTGAGTTGCTGACTAGTATCAAATTCACGGCTGGCCGAGAACTGGCGTTCAAAGTCTTCGCTATGATTCTTTGTATTCTCAAAACGCACGTTCACTGTCATCTTCAGCTGCATCATTGATGAATATCCATCAGAAGATATCGATTTGTTGACTTGATCGTAGCTTGTAATCTCACCAGACAGCGAGAGATCGCCTCCACGCGCTACCTGCTGCAATTTTGTCTGATTGGCATAGATGTCGCTCAGCGCATTGTTGAACATGCTTTCCATAGGTCCCCACTGATAGACTGCACGATTAGGGAAACTCTCCAGAGATATGGTTTTGATAATGTCGTAGTTGATGGAGGCACCGTTGAACTTATATGAAATGGTACATCCCATCAACAAGAGACTCAGCATCAGTGCCAGTCCTTTATATCCTCTCATATTTATATGCTTCATGCGAATCAATAATTATCTAGATTATATTCCTTTATCTTGCGATAGAGTGTGCGTTCCGATATTTTCAGTTCCTGAGCTGCCATTTTGCGTTTTCCACGACAACGAATCAATGCTTTGCGTATCAGTTCTTTTTCAGCATTCTCCAACGAGAGGACCTCTTCAATGTACTCTTCCGTATCTTGAATGTCGTAGTCATCGTGCATATGCTCTTTGGCTGAGGTGATAGAAATAGTCGCAGGATGCGGCATCGGGTGTTCCTCCACAAAAGCCAGATCTTTGCCATGCGCATATCCTCCAGGAGCACGGTGACCGACAGGCATCTCGCCTCCCATAAGAGCATTCACCTGTTGGCGGAGCTCTGCCATATCGCGTCGCATATCGAAAAGTACCTGATATAGGATATCGCGCTCGCTCTCAAACGTTTTACTCTGCGTGCCCTTATTACCCAAGAGCACAGGAAGGCTAGACTTAACTTCCGGCAGATAGCTACGCAACACCTCTTCAGTAATCTCTCGCTGATTCGACAAGAGCGATATCTGCTCGGTTACATTTTTAAGTTGTCGTATATTGCCAGGCCAAGGATATGCCGCAAGCAATCGTTTGGCACCGTCAGTAAGCTGCAGTGGAGGTATCGTATAACGCTCAGACACATCCGAGGCAAACTTACGGAAGAGAAGAGGAATATCAGTGGGACGTTCACGCAAAGGAGGTACCTTAATGGGAATAGTGTTGAGGCGATAATACAAATCTTCACGGAAGTTACCCTGCGCTATGGCCTCCAAGAGATTCACATTGGTTGCAGCCACGATACGTACATTTGTCTTTTCTACCTTTGACGAACCAACCTTGATAAATTCGCCCGACTCCAAAACGCGCAACAAGCGGGCTTGAGTTGACATGGGCAATTCGCCTATCTCATCCAAAAAGATTGTACCGTTATTCACCTCCGCGAAATAACCATTACGTTCATCAATGGCTCCAGTAAATGCGCCTTTCACATGACCGAAAAGTTCTGAATCTATCGTACCCTCAGGTATGGCGCCACAGTTTACGGCGATATACTTATTATGTTTGCGTGCACTATTCTGATGAATAATCTGCGGGAAATGCTCCTTACCAACTCCACTTTCACCCGTCACGAGTACCGACAAGTCTGTCGGTGCCACCTGCATGGCAATATCAATAGCACGATTCAACTCCTCGGAGTTGCCGATGATGCCAAACCGCAATTTTATCTTTTGTATCTCCCTATTATCCATAAATACCACATTTATAATGCAGATAGTCCTATATAATGCAGATAAGTTAGGCAAAGTTACAACATTTTCGCGATGAACTCATGCTATTCAAGGATTTTTTGTATCTTCGCAAAAAATTATCCATACAAATTTCCATTACCACCATGAAGAAAGTTGTTTTTACTCTCGCCGTTCTCCTCACCTTATGTTCCTGCGGCAATCCAAAGAAAGAAAGTTCACAAAGTACATCTGTACCCAAGCAAGAGTTGCAGCGTACCCGAGGCTTCCGTACAGACATTCCATTGGACTCGATCCGTCTAAGCGATCCCTGTATCATGGCCGACAAAACTACCGGCATGTATTATATGACTGGTACGGGTGGCCGTATGTGGATGAGCCGCGACCTCGCCCGCTGGGAGGGCCCTTACCACATAGCCCTTACCGATAGTACCTCATGGATGGGGCCTCACCCACAGATATGGGCTGCTGAGTTTCACCAATACAAAGGCAAGTATTATTACTTTGCCACCTTCACAAACAATGCTGTCAAAATTGATACCGTCGCAGGTAACATCATACCTCGCCGTGCCAGCCATATACTTGTAAGCGATGTCCCAGAAGGGCCTTACCGCCCAATGGCCGACCCGACATACCTCCCAGCACACATGCCTACGCTTGATGGCACCTTTTGGGTCGACACTGACGGCAAACCATACATGATATACTGTGGCGAGTGGCTGCAGAATCTCAATGGTACCATGGAAAAGATCGAGCTCAAGCCCGACCTTAGCGGCTCGATAGGAGAAGGTAAAATACTCTTCCGAGCCAGCGACTCTCCCTGGAGCCGCGAAAAAATCAACGGTAAGGACGTTCCCAACCGTGTAACAGATGGCCCATGGCTTTTTCGCACTGGCACGGGACGACTCGGCATGATATGGACAAGTTGGATATACAACGTCTACACACAAGGTGTTGCCTATTCCGCTAGCGGAACCCTTGATGGTCCATGGGTACAAGAGCCTGAGCCAATCACTCCACCCAATTTCGGACATGGCATGCTATTCCAAGATTTGAACGGACAATGGCTCATGTCTGTACATAGCCATCGTGATGTAGGCCACTACATCCGCATACCTCACCTCTTCAAGGTAGACCTCTCGGGCGACAAGCTCGTAATGGGCGAACGCTACATCCCATAAAGCACAATTAAATGTATAGAATGTAATACCAAAACGGCCTGCAACGACAACATGCAGGCCGTTTTTCACGGAAAGACAAAAAAAATATACAAAAAAATTAGTTTATCTCGGTAGAAATTACTTTATTTGTCGTCCATATTTGGAATAATACCGTGTAACAAACTTTAAAAAGTATAAAAAACAATGACGGATACGCATGACCCCAAGGCTAATGCTACAACGCAGGAGCCTGCAGAACAAGAACAGGTTTTGACACAAAACGAAGCTACGACAACAGAAGCCATTACCAACGATGTGGATTCACCCACCCCCGATACATCATCAGCAGGTGAACCCTCCCAAGAGACTCCACTGACATGCGTTGACGTCATTGAACGTATTAAAGTGCTTGCTCAAGAGCCACTCAATGCACCTAAAGAAGAACTCGAACACCTTAAGCAAGTTTTTTATAAGCTACATCGTGCAAGCATTGAGGCTGCACGCGAAGCACACCTCACTTCTGGAGGATTGCTCGAGGACTTCAAGCCTGACACCTCTGCCGAAGAGGAATATAAGGCAGCCATGAGTGTTATCCGCGAAGCACGTGCTGAGCAACAGCGCAAAGAAGAACAACAGCGTGAGGAAAACTTCCTGCGCAAAGAAGCCATCCTCGACCGCATACAAGCGATGATTGACAATTCAGATAAGGGACAGGCTTCATATAACGACTTTAAAGCTCTACAACAAGAGTGGAAAAGCGTAGGTGATGTACCTCCTACCAAGCAAGCCGACCTTTGGAAACGTTACCAACAACTCACAGAGCGATTCTACGACATACTGAAACTCAACATCGAGTTCCGTGAGTATGACTTCAAGAAGAATCTTGAAGCCAAGACTCGTCTATGTGAAGCTGCAGAACGCCTTGCTGAAGAGCCAGATGTTGTATCAGCATTCCATCAATTACAAAAGCTCCATGAGGAGTATCGTGAAATAGGTCCTGTAGCCAAGGAGTTACGCGAGGAGGTTTGGACACGTTTTAAGACCGCCTCATCGGCCGTCAACAAACGTCACCAACAGCATTTCGAGGATTTGAAGAAGAAAGAAAACGAGAACCTCGAAAAGAAGACCACCCTATGCGAAACAATCGAAGCTATCGAATATGACAAACTCACGACTTATGCGCAGTGGAATGAGAAGACACAAGAGATCATCGCCCTGCAGGAGCAATGGAAGGCTCTCGGTTTCGCTCCTCAGAAGATGAATACCAAAATTTTCGAACGTTTCCGTGCAGCTTGTGATACCTTCTTTACTAAGAAAGCTGATTTCTTCAAGGGCATGAAGGACAATCTTGCCATTAACCTCGAAAAAAAGACCGCCCTTTGCGAGCAGGCCGAAGCCCTGCAAGATAGTACAGATTGGAAAGGCACAGCCGACAAACTTGCAGCCCTCCAGCGCGAATGGAAGACCATAGGCCCCGTATCCAAGAAACACTCTGATGTGATTTGGCAACGCTTCATCAAGGCTTGCGATACCTTCTTCGAAAAGCGCAAAGAAGCAGGTGCATCACAACGTAGCGAAGAGCATAAGAATTTGGCTAGAAAGAAAGAAATCATCACAGCCCTCGAGGCCATCGACCCTGCAAATCCGACAGAGGAGGATTCTGCAACAATGCACGAACTCATACGCGAATGGAACAGCATTGGACATGTTCCCTTCCGTGACAAGGACAAAATATACAAGCAATACAAGGAGCTTATCGACAAACTTTTCGATGCTTTCCACAAAAGAGACGCTACCAGAAAGGTTGCACGTTTCAAGGACTCCATCAAGGAGGGCATGAACGTAGGTCGTGAGCGTGAACGCCTGCTACGAGCATACGATAACATGTATAACGAAATCAAGACCTATGAAAACAACCTTGGTTTCCTCTCCTCATCAAGCAAAAGCGGCAATAGTCTTGTTGCCGAGATGCAACGCAAAATGGAAAAGCTCAAAGCAGATGCAGAAATCATCTTAAAGAAAATCAAGGCACTGGAAGAAAAAGACGCACAAGAATAATCTAAATCTTTAATGATCATGAATTAGGGCGCATCAGTTGATGCGCCCTAATTCATGAAATTACTATAAATGTCATAAGAGCATTTCTACAGAAACATATATTATATCAACACTTTCTCACCTTACACTTCTCGTATGAATCCACATAGCGCTTATACTTGTCGGGATAGATGTCGTCTGTAGTGATAATCATCGCCGTGTCGTAGCAGTCGCCAAAATCGGGGTCGAAGGTGGTACCGAAGGTCTTCATCGTGGGAGACAAACCGATGTAGAGATGGATGAAGGGAGGGATGCTGTCGCCCAAGGATTTCACATAGTTATTGAGGATGGCATAGTTTTCCTTGTAGTCGGCACCGGTGAACAGTTCCTTGAAGAAGGCAATCTGCTCGGGAGTACAGGTCTCGGGATTCTTGGAGGTGATGAGTCCCTCGCGGTCACCAAAGCTCATGTCAAGATAGTAAACCATCGCCTTACGGCTCATCTCAGGGCTGGTGCTGTAGATGGTGACCTTACCCGAAAGATACTTCACAGTGGGGTCGGTAGCGATGAGTCCGCCAATGCCATCCCACAAGTTGTCGAGGGCGAAGAGTGCCTTGCGGCCACCTGCAGCGCTCTGATACTTAGGCTGCACAAAGGCGCGAGCCATCTCGATGCAATGGGGAAACTCATTGTCGAGGAAGCGCTGAGAGAAGTCGAAGAGGTGCTCTGTATTTACATATGGCTGGCCGTTGGGATGGAACGAAGCCATTTTCCAGCGTGTGAAGCGATAGCCACCGATGATATCGTCAGCTTCGGGGTTCCATACGATGAGCTGGAAGCAAGCGGGGTCTTCGAGATCGAAGTGGTCGAGGTCGCAGGACTTGCCGCTACCACCACCCACAGCGCGGAACGACACCTCACGCAAGCGGCCAATTTCACGCAGCACGTTGGGAGCGGTCTCATTGTTCACTACATAGAGTTCATTGTCTCCGCGGTTGGTAGTGCGGAGGAAGGTATTGTCGTTGAGTTCGCTCTTGAGTAACTCTACGCTTACGGGGTCAATAATAGGAGGTACCATTCTTTATTTACAATTTACAAATTTACGACTTACAATTTATTTACGATTTAGCCATTTACAATTTACGCAAGTCATATTGCTTCAACACTAAGATATCTTATAAAATAAATAGTGAATTGTCAAATCGTAAAAATGTCTTTACATATTCATCACACATCCATTACCCTCGGCCAGCTTTGCCACCTTATCCTTTATCTCGCCTGCCCATTGGAGGTCGGTCTTGCTACGGTCGAAAGTGGTATAGGGAATCGGTTCTCCGAAGGTGATGACAAACTCGTTGCCACGTTGCTTGAAGAGTTCGTCCACGAGATACAGCATACCGAGATTGATCTTCAGCTTGAAGAATCGGCTCACCTTGGACAAGAAGAAGAACCACTTGGAATTGTGTCCAGAGATGTGTATGGGCACTACATCGCGCTCATGACGACGCGACTGCGTGATAAACATCTTCTTCCACGGCATCTCGGTAATCTTGCCCTTAATCTTGCGGGCACAGAGTCCTGCCGGAAACACCAGCACTTGCTTGTCCGACTCGAACATCTCCGCGATACGCGTACCAAGGTCACGACTCTGCTTTGACGACAAATTGTTGACCGGTACGAAGAACTCCGTCAAAGGCTTCAGATGTGCCAGGATAGGTGTCACAGGCACCTTGAATCCATCGCCATAGAGCTTGCGGAACACTGACCCGATAATCAGAGCCTCGGGGCCTCCAAGTGGATGATTGCAAGCGAATATATACCTCTTGTCAGGGTCTAAATGCTCCTCGCCACGTGTACGATAGGTTATATTGAGGTATCTGAGTGCATCATCGAAGAAGCCTGCGCCCACAGGACACTCGGCCTGCATGATGGCCTCATTGATGTCGTCCTGATGCAAGCGGCGCTTGAGGAAGTTGATGGCAAAGCGCGGCAATTTCTTGCGCAGCTTAGGCCCCAGTATCTTGTCTATGTCTACGAATAAGCTTTCTCTTTCGTTGTATTTCTCCATAGTTCTTACGTATAATCCAATAGAAAACAAAACCAATAGCAATCCACACCAGCAATATCACACGGCTTTGGAATGACAGATAGCCAGGCATACCGGGGATGAGCAGCAGCGACAGGAAGAAGAGTGAGAACACGCATCCCACGATGCCTATCCACACCTGCCTGGTGTCGCCAGCCTTGCGTGCCATAATGGCCGCAGAGCCTGTAGTGTAAGCAAACACGATGGCTGCACCTACACTGGTCATATCGACAATCCAGTTGAGCACCTCGCGACCAAACCACGGGGCAAACAGACTCATCACCATGACGAAAAGGATGGCGTTGCGCGGGGTACCGTGCTTGGGCGAGAGTTTCTTGAAGACCGCAGGCAGACTGCCCTCATCGGCCATCGCATACATCAGGCGCGAGGTAGAGATATAGAAGGCGTTCATACCCGACACCACAGCACAGAACATGGCAATGCCGAGGACTACCAGGCCCACGAGCCCCAGCATCTTGCGCACTACGAAACCCGTAGGCCAGTTTTCACGCGCCGCCAAGAGGTCCTGCCACGGCATCACTCCAGTAGCGGTCACCGTGCATACAGCGATATAGAGCAGGGCAGCGATGAAGATGGCCAGCACCATGATACGTGTAGATTTCTTATGGTCGAAGTTATACTCCTCGGCACTCTGCGGTATGCAATCGAAACCTATGAATGCCCAAGGTGCCATAGCCACAATGCTGAATACCCCCTGCCACCAGTTTGTACTCTCGGGGAAGCCCGGAGCCAGATGGCTCCAGTCGGCCATCCCCATGATAAGACATGTAATGAGGCAGATGCACCCTACGAGCGTGAGCGAGATGGCTGTCTGTAGCCATGCCGCCTGCTTGATGCCCTTGATGTTGATGAGCGCCATGAGTATGATGAACACCGAGGCCAGCACTACCTCACCGGCATATACATCCCAACCGGCCACTTGGTAGAGCAGTCCGCGCTGTATGATACCCGGAAACAGATAACGGCTGATGAGTGCGAGTGCCGTGGCATTGAGCGGAATAAGGCTCCAGTAGGCCAATATCATACCCCAACCACACACGAAAGCATTGCGTTTGCCTATGGCCTCCTTGGTGTAGATAAACTCACCTCCGCTGACGGGAAACTTGCGGATGAGGTAGCCGTAGCTGAGTGCTATCACGATAATCAGTAAAGCACCGATGAGCATACCCAATGCCGTACCTAGCGGACCTGCTTTCGGAAGAAAAGCGTTACCTGGGAGCACGAAGCATCCCCAACCAATAATCGCACCCAATGCCAAGGCCCACACATCTATGGGGCGCATCGAGCGCTTGAACTTACCATTTGCTTCAGACATAAATGTAACTCCTTTTCACTGCCCATACATCACGGTTCCACACCGCATATATGAAGACAATTTGCATATTATTTGTGACAAAGGTAGTAATATATTTTATATTCAAAGGATTTAACAAACTTTTTTACTCCTTCACAAACCATTTTTTCTGATAAACTGCATATAATTTCAGAAAGTGTGCAAATTATTTTCCACCTCGCCCCCATACAAAAGAAATAGTAGACCTTAATTATTTGTAGGAACAATAAAAAAGTCTATTTTTGCAACAGAATCCGTGTGAGACGGCATACCCGGCACCATCCGGGTATGAAAATACGGACACAAACGCCAATCAAAGAACTATACGATAATGAAAAACATCCTCATCACCCTCACCGCCATTCTGGCATCATTGACCACCGTATATGCCGCCAATGGGCAGTACGACGTGCGAACCTTCGGAGCCGTAGGCGACGGAGTACACATCGACTCCCCCGCCATCAATGCCGCCCTCGAGCAGGCTGCCCGCGATGGTGGAGGCACCGTAGTGCTCACTCCGGGCACCTATCTCAGCTACTCGCTACACCTGCAGAGCAATGTCACCCTGCGTATCCAGAAGGGCGCCACACTGAAAGCCGCTCCCGTGACCGATCCCCAAGGCTACGACGAGGCCGAGCCCAACGAATCGCGATACCAGGACTTCGGACACAGCCATTGGCACAACTCGCTCCTCTGGGGCGATAGCCTGCACCATGTGACCATCGAGGGCGAGGGACTCATCGACGGCACCGACGTGCTCAGTCGTGGCGAGCCCCGCCGAGGATATACGGGTATGCCCCAAGCCAACAAGGCCCTTGCCCTGCGCGATTGCCACCATGTAACGATACGTGACGTGAGCTTCCTCGCTTGCGGACATTTCGCCCTGTTGCTCACGGGGGTCGACGACCTGCTCATCGAGAATGTTACGGCCGACACCAACCGCGACGGCTTCGACATCGATTGTTGCGAGCGCGTGGTCATCCGTGGTTGCCGTGTCAACACCGTTAACGACGATGCCATCGTGCTCAAGTGCTCCTACGCCTTGGGATGGGCCAAACCCACCGAGCATGTGCTCATCGAGGACTGTGAGGTCAGCGGCTACGACGTAGGCTCGCTCCTCGACGGCACCCGCACCACCCACACGCTCAAGGCTCCCGACGGTGACGGCCCCACAGGACGCATCAAGCTGGGCACCGAGAGCAATGGCGGCTTCCGCCACATCACCATCCGCCGTTGCGCCTTCGAGCATTGCCGCGGCTTGGCTCTCGAGACGGTCGACGGTGCGCCCATGGAGGATATCCGCGTGAGTCACCTCACTATGAACGATATCTGCAACTCGCCCATCTATATCCGCTTGGGCGACCGCATGCGCGGTCCTTCCACCCTGCCGCCCTCCTCGGTCAAGGACATCCGCATCAGCCACGTCCGTGTCACCGATGCCGATTGCCGCTATGCCTGCCTCATCGCTGGCCTCGAAGGCCATCCCGTACGCGATGTACGCATCAGCGACCTCACCATCGGCTACCGCGGAGGCATCACACTTGACGATGTGGCTCAGCAGCGCGGCTGCAACCCCTTCTTCTACGAGCCTGCCCGCAAGGACAAGAGCCGTGGCGTGCGCAGCTACCCCGAGCCATCGGCCCATGGCCTGCAACCCGCCTGGGGCTTCTCCATCAACCATGCCGAGGACATCACCCTCCGTCGCGTGCGCATCAGCACCGCCACGCCCGACGAGCGCCCCTGGCTGTATGAGAACAATGTCAAGAGACTGAAAATGCGTAACCTAAAAGCGCAGAATTAGGCTTTCATAATTAACTTCGTTGATACTTGGCTACACTCGCTGAGAGATTGCAAGCCAGCTTGCATCTCGCTCGTTTGCGCAAGTATTCACAATTCAAAATTCAGAATTAAAAAACATGCGTTTCCTCCCCCTACTCCTCGCCCTCCTGTGCACCACGCACCTCACCGCACAGGACCCCACCAATACCACCCGACGTATCTACCTGAGCGGCACCGATGCCGAGCACACCCGCACCTGGGACTTTTACTGCTCGGGCGGACAGCAGAGCGGCAAATGGCACACCATCGAAGTACCCAGTTGCTGGGAGCTGCAAGGGTATGGCGAGTACACCTACGGCCGTTTCTACAAGACCAAGGGCCTCGAGCCCTCCACCGAGACGGGGCGCTACCGCACCACCCTCAAGATGCCCGCGGGCGATGTCTACAAACTGGTTTTCGAAGGCTCCATGACCGACACCCGCGTATGGATCGATGGCCAGCAGGTGGGCCCCGTGCATCAGGGCGGCTTCACCGAGTTTGCCTACGACGTCACCCCCTACATCCGTCCCGGCAAGCGACAAACCCTCGAGGTGCTCGTGAGCAAGGAGTCGGCCAACTATAGTGTCAACTCCGCCGAGCGCCGTGCCGACTGGTGGCTCTTCGGAGGCATCTACCGCCCCGTATACATCGACATCCTGCCCCAGGAACATATCTCCCATGTGAGCATCGATGCGCGGGCCAATGGCGAGATATACGCCCAAGTGACTACCTCCCTGTCCGCCACGCAGGAGACGACACCTCCTGTCACTCTCACCATCGACGGCACTCCCGTACCTTATAATAAGGAGAAGGGGTGCTGGGTATACCCCAACCCCAAGACCTGGGACCCCGAGCACCCGAACCTCTACACCGCCACCTTCACACTGGGCGACAATCGGCATAGCGTGAGCCATCGCATCGGCTTCCGCACCATCGAGGTGCGCCCCCACGACGGCATCTACCTCAACGGCACCAAGCTCGTCGTCAAGGGCACCAACCGCCACTGCTTCCATCCCGAGACGGGGCGTGCCCTCAGCCCTGCCATGAGCCTCAAGGATGCTCAGTTGCTCAAGCAGATGAACATGAATGCCGTGCGTTGCCACTACCCCTCCGACCGCCATTTCCTCGAGGTGTGCGACTCCATCGGCCTGCTCTACTTCGATGAGCTTGCCGGCTGGCAAACCCGCTACGACGACACCACCGCCATCCGCATGGTGCGCGAGATGGTGATGCGCGATGTCAACTATCCCTGCGTGTTCATCTGGAGCAACGGCAACGAGGGCGGATGGAACCGCACCGTTGACCCCCTGTTTGCCGAACTCGACATACAGCGCCGCCATGTGGTGCATCCCTGGAGCGACTTTGGCGACATCGACACCCACCACTATCCCGCCTATCAGACGGGCACCTACCGCCTCCACAACGGACAGAAGATTTTCATGCCCACCGAGTTCCTCCACGGCAAGTACGACAAGGGTCAGGGCGCTGCCCTCGAGGACATGTGGAGCCACTGGACACGCTCGCCGCTCTTTGCCGGAGCCTTCATCTGGGCCTACGTCGATGAGGCCGTGCGCCGCACCGACCTCCCCACGGGCAAGTCAGCAAGCAAGCACTTCGGCCAGCGCGGTTTCAACATCAAGGACTGCATCCTCGATAGCGATGGAGGCCACGGCCCCGACGGCTGCATGGACCCCTACCGCCAGCCCGAGGCCAGCTTCTATACCATCCGCGAGGTGTGGAGCCCCATCTATATCGACCGCCTGCATATCACACCCTCGTTTGATGGGCGCGTGCTCGTCACCAACCGCTACCTCTTCACCCACCTCGACGAGTGCAGCATGCACTACCGCGTGAAGGCCCTCGATGGCCGACTCGTCCACGAAGGCGAGGTGGCTCTCCCGTCCATCCTCCCGGGCGAAAGCGGCTATGCCACTTTACAGGAGTTCACACGTACGGACAACAGCTCATCCGCATCGACCTTCTGGCAGGGCGACGTGCTCGAGCTCATCGCCTACAACGCTCAAGGCGAGGAGGTGTGCAACTGGAGCGCTCCCATCCACCGGGCCGATGAGCAGACCTTCCATCCTCAAGCCACGGCATGGCACCCCGTCACCTTCGACGAGCAGGGCCTCTTCCGCACCGATAGCCTCGTGGGTCCCTTCCCCGTGGGCATGAAGGCCGAGGTCACCCGCCACAAGCAGTACACCGAGCCCGACGGCACCATCGTCAACACCTTCTGGTACATGGGCGGCATCGATAGCATACAGTGGCGTCAGACCCCCGACGGCCTCCTCCACATGGATGCCGTGATGCTCAACGACGAGCGCGGCCACGGCATGCGCTCCTTCTTCACCGACGACAGCAAGTGGACCATCGGCCTCACCTTCACCTACCCCGAGCAACAGGTCGACAGCATCCGCTGGATAGGCCGCGGCCCCTACCGCGTATGGCGCAACCGCCTCAAGGGACAGCACTTCGGCCGTTGGTCACTCGCCTACAACAACACCGTCACGGGCGACTACAATAAGCCCACGCCGCCCCTCTACCCCGAGTTCAAGGGCTACCGCAGCGACTTCCGCTGGATGGAGCTGCTCACTCACGACGGCTCCACATGGCGTGTAGGCACCCTCAACGAAGGCCTCTACCTCCGCCTGTTCACCCCCGAGGAGGCCGTTGACCAGACACCCGGTGAGATGGGCGGATTGCAGGAAACCGAGCCCCGCAAGCAGGAGCGCAGCATGGTGCGCTTCCCCTCGGGCGACATCTCCTTCCTGCTATCCATTCCGCCCATACAGAGCTACAAGCCCCTCGAGCAATTAGGCCCTCAGAGCCAGCCCGACAACATCCGCATCAAGTCCGGCGACGAAGGCTTCCACATCCGCCTCGTCTTCGACTTCACGGCTCGCCCAGAAACGTGACGATGGTCCTCACTTGCGAGCGTGAAAGCAGTTTCTGCTTCTCGCGATAGCCCACGGCCGTCATGGCCTCCCACAGGCCGCGCGTGAGGTGCATCTCCTCGCGGAAGTGGCGCAGGGCACTGTCGTAGTGGTGGTCGGGGTAGTACATCTGTGCCAGCTCGGCGAAGGGGTAGGGTTTGATTTTGAATCTACACATGGTTGTCGAATTAAAAATAACTGATTACTGATTAATTGGTTTATGGTTGAGAGTTGATGGTTGAGGGTTTGTGGTTGATGGTTGAGGGTACCACCCGGATGGCCAATTTTCAATTTTCAACTTTCAATTCTCAATTTGCCGCCGTGGCGCCGCAAATATTCCTCCGTCTTGATATAGCGTTGTCGGCCAGCCTCGTCGCGTGTCATCTCCTCGCCATAGAGTTCGATGTATCCGCGTTGCTTCCAGTTGTTGAGCATATGCGTCAGCGATCCGCCTCGCACTCCCATGCGTGTGCGCAGGGCGCCAGCCTCCTCGCGGGTGAACACCTCGGGCAAGAGGTCGAGCAGGTTTTGTGGGCCCTTGTGCTTCTTTTTTTCGCCTGCCTCCTCCTGTGCCTCGATGGCCTCGCCGAAGAGGTGCATCTTGCACCAGAGGTCGTAGTGCAATGACCAGCGGACGAACTCCTCCATCGTCTTGTCCCACCGCTCGCCGTGGGCCACGTAGAGCACCATGGCCTTGAGGTAGGCTATCACGTTGGCGCGGAAGGAGAGGTTCTCGTACACGCGGTTTTGCGACAACCGCGCCGTCTCGGCACACTCCTCCACCAACCGCTTGGCCAGCGTCATCGCCTGCCGGCACTCGATGGTGCCGCGTGCCTTGGTCAGGCATTCGATGTAGGGGCGCAGCTCCTCGTCGAAGGCGGCATCGTAGGAGCCGTATACGGGCATCTCGGAGCCTATCTCGCGGGGCGGTATCATGCAGAAGTTGATGCGCGAGATGGGGCCGTCGGTGAGCACGCCCTGGAAGTAGGCCTGCCCCTTGCGGATGGTGGTGGCGGCGTTCCAGTTGAAGCGGATGCACACCCTTTCGCTCACCGAGGAGGTGCCCACGCGCGTCTGCCCATACACGTTGTCGGGGTCGAAGGAGAGGCACATGATTTGGAAATGTGCCTTCGAGCGTGCCGAGGTCTTCAGGGCGTCAAACTGGTCAATCTCGTTCATCTTCGTGTAGAGGAAGCGCTCCTCGGCATCGGCGAGTCGTTGCACGAAGGCGGCGTTGGTCATGTCGGGGTCAATCTCCTGGATGACCAGCCCCTCGGGTCGCTGGCGCTTGTCCTTGTTGGCTCCCTTGGTCACCATCTCGCGCTTCCACTCGCGCTCGCGGGCGAGGTTCTCCATGTCGCGCTGGCGTATGTCGCGCAGGATGTGGTTGATGGGCTCCGAGATGCAGTTCTTTCCCGCGCCCGTCTCGCCAACCAATACGTTCATCAGCGTGGCCTCGTGCAGCACGTTGTCGATGTATCGGAAGCGGGTCTTCCACAGGTGGGCACCCAGGGCGGGAAACACCGCGTGGGCCACGGCCGCGCGATACACCCTCGGTGTGCGGCTCACGAGCAGCTTGATGAGGGGCGGCAACCTCCTCGGCATGGGTGGCGGTGCTAATTCTGAATTTTGAATTCTGAATTCTGAATTGTCCTCCAACCGCTCTTTGCAGATGGCCAGCGTGCGTCGCATGATGCGCGGCATGGTCTTCGTCTGGCTACGGGCACAGGCGCTCCGTATCGTGGCCATCCACTTGTCGCGCCCCTCGCCATAGGTGGGCAGTATGCTGGCTATCCACTCGGGGTCGTCGTTGGTCACGTAGCGCAGGTGGCAGGCCATGGAGAAGATGAAGTTGTTGCGGCTCCCGTGCTCGGGCTTGCCGCCCATCTGCTCTTCGAGGGTGGCGACGATTTCGGTGTAGGGGATGCCGTCGTAGGTCTCCGGGTACTCTGAATTCTTGGAGCTCTTGGAGTTCTCGGAATTCTCTGAGTTCTCTGAGCCCTCCGAGTTCTCCGAGCTCTCCGAACTCTCCGCCTCGAAGAGCTTCTCGCTCAAGCACAGCACATACCCCCTGGGCACGGCAAACGAGCATCGCGCATAGTCCTTCACGCAGGCGTCGTAGTGCGTGTCGCCCAGCTGGCGTGCCATCCATGCCTGTGCCTCGGCCAGCGTCATGCCCTGGGGCACGGTGAACACCAGTCGTAGCCCCTCGAGGCTCGGCGATATGTGGGCCATCACGATGCCCAGCTCCTCCTTGCGCGGCGCTATCTCCTCCCATCGCGCACGAGGGTTGGCGATGTGGTCGAGGTCATAGATCGAGAGTCCGCTCGGTATGGCCTCGTCGTTCTTGCGGCGGCCGTTCTTGAAGATGGCGTGGAAGGTGAAGATGGGCAATCGCTTCTTCAGCTCCCCCTTCAGCGTGTCATACTCGTCGCGTGTGAGCTCCCCACGGCGGCAGGCCTCCAAGGCATCCTCTATCTCGGCGCAGATGCCCGCCACGTGCGCACTATCCAGTGTCTCATCCATCAGGGCAGGCGTACACTCCTGCACCTTGCTCCTTATGTTTGTTGCTATTCCAAAATTCATACAAAGTCCTCCATAAAATCAATAAAACTACTTGCCATGCCACTCTCCGCCTCTATGGCGCGTGCAGGCACGATGCTCTCGTCGCGTCGGATGTGCAGGTTCATCCTCACCTGCTCCTCGTTCACCGTGACGCGCCCATGGGGCAATCGCATATATCGCGTGCCGGGCTTGGGACGCCAGTCGCGGCGGTGTTCGTTGAAGTTACCCTCCGTAGGGTTTACCAAGGCCAGTGTGCCCTGAATGCGTTTGTTACCATTTAAGAGTTGTGTATACACACGGTCTGAAATCTGAATCTGTACTATCATAATCTTCGAGTTTAGTGTGAGCCATCAGGAGAAGCGAAGTTGTTGGGCCCTTTCATCGATACATCCCCGCTCACTTCAAGCTCGAATGAGTTGTTTTACTTGTTTAGGGTATCATCCGGATGGTTTAATTTTTAATTTTCACGATGTCCGCCACCACGATATCCTGATACACCTGCCCGTTATACTCGCGGGTGGTGAAGCGCAGTGCCGCCGCCACCAGCTCGCCCGCATAGAAGCGGCATTGTGCCAGGTTGCCCAGCATCGTGGCTACGAAGGTGTCTTCATACCTTCCGCCCAGCTCCTGCAGGACGATGGTCGATTTCATCACTTGGCCTCCCTCGGCCTTCTGACTAGGCACGGCGATGGTCTCGCTCTGTGCCACTACTTTGAGGATTTGTTTCATTGTACCTTACTTTTATTGATGGTTATAAAAAAATGCTTCCGTAATCTCTGTGCGCACTGATTACGGAAGCGAAGTTACGAACATAAAAAGACCCCACCGAAAAATCCGATGGGGTGGGCTATGATTGGGCAAAAGATTGGGCGAAGAGGGTGTGTTTTGCCCACGTTTGGGCGGCCATGGGAGTGTTTTTGGGCGCGGATTGGGCGAGTCGTGGGCAGCGACTCGGCAGGGGGGCTACTCGTAGAGCAGCTTCCTCAGACGCTTGGCTATGCCCGTGCGGCGCACGAGGGCCTCGGTCTGCGGCTCACATAGCTCCCATTCGTAGAGGGGGCGGCTGTAGATGTCGTCGGCACGGCGGATGTGGTCGCGTGTGCAGGGCGGGAACCCGTCGGGCTTCAGCGCATTGACCCAGCGGGCAAACGAGGTGTGCGAGATGGGAGCGTCACAACGCCCTACCAAGAGGCGGTACACGGCAATCCAGTCCGTAGCCACCAGCATCTCGCCACCGAATGCCTCGCGCAGCATGCCGCGCATCTCCTCATCGGCGTATGTCTTAATCTCGCCCCTCTTGGCCAACTCCGCATTGACGATACTCTGCATCTCGCTAAACGAGGCGCGCGGCGCAGGCTTGCGGTGCGAGATCACCTTGCCCACGATGTGGGCGTTCATGTCCTCGGTGATGCGTATGGGATGGTAGTCCTTGTTGCGCGGCACCAGCCACACCGTGCCGTCGCGGTCCTTGTAGTAGGCCTTCACCGTGCACTCGCCGTCGATGCAGGCCACCACCACGTCGCCATCGTGCACAGGGGCATCGAGCAACACATGTATCTGGTCGTCCTCCTCGATGCCGGCATCCCGCATCGAGTCGCCCGTGACGCGTGCTATCACCGTAGCATCGTTGCCCACGAGCGAGCGCGGCACCAGGATGTAGCCGTCGGGCGTGGCTTCATACACATCGCGCGGACTGCCGCACGGGATGCCCGCATCGAAATAGGGTACGGGCGTGTCGCACAAGCGGGGATTCAAGCCCTGCGCCTCGAGCAGGGCAAACGTCTCTTTCAATTCTTCGGGCAGTTCCATCGGGGGAACTTGGGGCAAACGTTGGAATGTCATAGTCTGATTCTTTTTTTTTTATGTAATTCGACGGCAAATATAGCGCTTCGATGTTTCATTTCGCGGTACAAGTGGCAAAAAGTTTTCCACCGTCTGCGCCCCCAATTGTGGATAACTTTTCGTGCCTCCCGCGCAAGCGATTGACGCTCATATACGCTACAAAAATTCAAATTCCGCGATATGTTGTGAAACACATTTTCGCCCATTCCGCTTAATTTGTTTGGCGTCTTGATAAGAAAAAAAGAAAAAGGGGATATGCCAAACGAGACACATCCCCATAAGTGCTTATTAGAAACAACTATTAGAAATAGTAGCGAAAATGAACGCTGGAATTGTTGAAGTCAAACTTGGCCTGACTAGATTTATATTTGGTCTCGCTGCCAAAAGTGTCTTCGATTGCAAAAGAAGCGGTGCCATAGTGGAAACCTCCGACGAGTATACCCAAAGCTGCTTTTTCGGAAACTCGGTATTCCAAGGCGAAAAGATTCACGTATACAGCCCATCCGGTTGCTGGAGTTGTATAAGCCTCATGCAAGGTCAACTCCTCCTTTATCGAACCGAATTCAAATGATGCACCTATCTCAGGTGTATAGTAGAGCCTATCGGCCAATGGGAAATAGTATGAGACATTAGGGTTGACAACAAATGATACGGTTTTATTCCTAAGCCACTTTATGTTCGTTTCCTCAAGAGGAATACCCTGATATGACACTCCCAAAGCCATAGCTAATCTAAAATTATTTGCTACAAAATGCCCATACTCTGCCCCTAAAGCCAATTTAGTATTCAGCGGAGTTTTTGATGACTCAGAATAAGGACCATACTCAAACGTCGTTTTCTGAGTTCCGAAATCGGCACTAAATGTGCCAGCAATGTAGTGTTCCCCTTTAGCTTGAGCAAACGAAGCTATACTCATCAGCATAGCCACGACAATGGATGTAACTCTTTTCATACGATACGTGTGTTTATTTGCATTTTAGATTTTGTAATCGCAAAGATAACGAGATATATCCACTTTTGCAACACTATATGAGTCTTTTTTAGAAGAAGGATGATTAATGACCATCACGGGAGCTGCCCACTCGAGGGCGCTCCCCCGTACCCACCGGCCAGGTATACATCGTGACCGTAGACGATGCAGTGGTGAAGATAGGCATGTAACAGCAACTATATCACTCACTATAGCACATCACGGGAGCCGTCCACGCAGGGTAGCTCCCGTAAGTGCTTTTACTCATACCCAAAGCTTCTTAAAGATTTTTAAACACTAAAAACTTGCAGGGAAAATATTTTATCCCTACATTTGCGTTGTAATAAGATAAACAACTTTGGATATGCCTACAATTTTTGAACTTTTCGGTTTGCGATTCTTCTTCTTTTCAGAAGACCACGAGCCTATACACGTGCACGTGGTAAAGGGAGACGATGACGCAAAAATATCATTGGAGCCCACCATCGATGTGGTGTACAATCACGGGCTGAAATCCAAAGACCTGAAGAGGGCGTTACAGCTGGCCGAGATGTACAAAGAAGACATCATTGATGTTTGGAACAAGTATCACTCTTAAATCGGAACGATATGGAAACAATCAAGAACGTATGGTTTGAGAACGAGCGCATCTACATGCTCTCAAGCGAGGATAAAGTCTATAGCAGACCCTTGGAGGCCTTCCCCATCCTGAAGGAGGCCACAGAGGCCGAGCGCAGTGCGTATAGCATAGAGATGCGTGGCACCGCACTGCGCTGGAAGCAGCTCGACGAGGATGTACACATCTCCAGTTTCTACACCGTGGCCGAGCCGGAATATGCCAACGAGGTGGCCGCCATCTTCAAGCGCTTCCCACAACTCAACGTCTCCGAAGTGGCCCGATACATAGGTATCAACAAAAGTCTGCTGGCCAAGTATATCTACGGCATCAAGAAACCCAGCGACATGCGCATAATGCAAATCAAAGAGGCGTTGCACACCATAGGCTCACAGCTCATGGCCGTATGACCGCGACGTAAATGTGATGAACTCCAAGAGTTAGCGCAACACACTTAGAAAACTATAACCCCACAGGACGCAGCACAAGTTGCGTCCCGTGAAGCGTTTATCTACCCCATATCCCCCACTACTCTTGCTCGATGATTCTCTGCACTTGCTGGCGCAGTGACCTCTCAGCTCACCGAGGAGGGTACGCCAATGTGTCCAACTCAATTTGTCACGCAGTGCGTGACCTTTTGGGAAACATAGGTAAAACTGCCTCATAACGACACCTTAAACTATATACAAAGATAGTGCAAGGCGAGCGAAAGCAAAGTTGCCTACTCGAAGTTATTCAGATATTCAGTATTCAGTTATTTTATTCCGACACTAAAATAGGGGAAATAGAGGTTATAATATATATACATATATATTATAAAATTTTCTTTACAGATGCAGCACATGCAAAATATTTTTCTGAATAACTGAATAACTGAATACGGCGAGTAAGCGAGTGGGCACGCAACGAGCGAAGCAGTATTCAATACATCGGGGGCGTTGAGGTGTCATCTCGATACGAAGTGAGAGATTCTCGGACAAGCCGAGCGCAAGCATTCCTCGCTAAGCTCGGGATGACACGCAAGAGCAGATGTTTTGCAATCTTATAGTTTGCAAAACATCAAAAAAGGCATTTTATTGCATAAATAATTGCTCATATTTTATCGTTTATTAATTCAACGAAAAAGAAACGATACTAACACATATACCTTCACATATTATAGCCGTAACTTATACAAATATTCAGAGAAAAGTGTTATCTTCGCATCGTAAAAGAATATTGTTCGCGTAATATGAATCTATATCCTACAGACCACGCATCGTTATCCTTGGAAGAAGTGTATTGTTCTATCCGCGACAATGGATTCTCGGAGTATACGCTCCAATTGATAGATAGCTATACAAATTATATACTTAATGGAAAAACAAACCTTACTCAGTTCAATCAGCAGGAGCATGCAGGTCTCTGCCTTGCAGGTGAGATGCTCATCGGGGCGTACATCGTATGCAACTACGCGAGAGCAAGCCTTGAAGCAGGTCGCAATGCTGCAGCAGGCGAAGTCGGCCCAGCAAACTGGAAGATAGACGAGACGCAAGAAAAAATGGTAAAGCAATGGGCCGAAGCCAAGCAATGCTGGTTCGCGGAAGCGGAACAGACCATTGAAGCGGAATATGGCCCAATGATTGCCCAAGGTGCAGAATCCAAAGTGTATTACAAAGAAGGGGACACCTCTGTGATTAAGGTGCGTACGTCAATCTACGCAACTTTAGGCAGGGCTTTGGAATCTATCGTGCTGCACAACTCTTTATTTCCCGAAACGCAAATGAATATCATAGGCTACACGCGTGACGCAGACGGCCTCTTCCGCACTATTCTCACACAACCATACATCGGATGCCAGCGATTGGCGACAAAGGCAGAAATAGATGAAATGGTTGCCAAGAAAGGGTTTACAGACAATCGTGATGGGAATGGCGTAAATTATATCGGTCAGCGACTCTATTTGGAAGACATGCATCCCGCAAACGTCTTTGTTGACGTCATTTCTGACACTCCTATATGTATTGATTGCATCGTTAAATTCATTTAGCCTTTTTTAGCCGCAGGTGTCGGTAATTTTGCATAACGCATTGAAGATATTCAAATTATCGACAGCCGACGCGGGACATTAGCGTCGGTTGCGGCGATGATAACCTTAGTTATACAAAGGAGTACTCGCTATGAGTTTCCGTTGCGGGGTGTCGGTCGTAGAGATGAAAAGTAATGGGAGAAAACACGAACAGCTCAACTTGTTTGAGGAAGAGTAAGCATATATAGGAATACATGTGAAGGCAGGAGACTCGCGTAGTTTCCTGCCTTCTTTTTTATATTGTAGAACGAAACGGATGTAAATCTCGTACAAAGTTTGTGCAAGCCGAGCGGAAATGTAAATTTATTTGTAATTTCCTGAGGCGCAGCCAAACTTCTACTTGTTCCACACAAGTTAAAAATTTTGTAGCATAATGTAAGGCAAATCCTGCGGATTGCTTACACGGCACAGAAATCGGAAGTATAGACTTGCTCAACTCACTAACTTATAAACTCAAAAACTCACGTTTCGCTTACTTCTTGCATTTTCCTAATCGACCGTGGCTGCGTTCTTTTGGCTCGGCTTGGGGATTGGGCAAGAAGACCGCAAGGATGAAGCGTTTTCTCGCTATTGTCACCAACATTAAAAAACAAGAAAACTCCATAAAGCCTCTTCAGTACGTCTACGCCTATTCTTCTGAGACCTTATGGAGTTTTCTTAATGCGAAGCGAAAGGCTTACTCCAAGAACTCTCGCATGGTATTGGTGTATAGGTTGCCGTAGTGAGCATCATTGAATACGGTGACATGCGAACCTACGGTATTATTGAACAAGCGATAATATAGTTCACGCATGGCGATGGCTGGATTCTCTGCTATGCATTCCAGAAAAGTCAGCGTGAAGCGATTTGACATCCATACCTCCAGGTCACAGTTGTAGACATCGGCTTTCGATGTTTCATTGGCATTGGCTGCAGTAATCGCAAGTATGCCTGGCAATCCTTCCACCACATCAAAGACACTGCCGCTGTAGCATGTTTCTACCAAGCACAACAGTTTTCTGTAGCATCTTTTTTCGTGCATCGATGTGAATGTCTCGTGGGCCAGTTCTCTCGAAAACCCTTTTCTATCGTTCAGCCACATCAGGTGTTCAGAGATGCCATGTCCGCTCCAGAAGAAAAATACATTATCATCTTCATCTGCCGATATCACATGAGGCAACCGCTCGTTCTTCTCTCCGCACAAGATGGCCTTTACATCCTCAGGCATAAGTTCCGAGGGGTGATAGTCGATAGTCAAGTCTTCATACACATCCACACCCCCTGCGTAGACGCTTACCACTCCCTGATTCGGATTATTCTTATTATAGGCAATATCATCTTCTGCAATAAGGACAATATGACCATCATCGTATCCATTGCTGCGCAATAGTTGATACATATAGTACACGTCGGCTTGATGCCGATAGTTGTTCCAACCCGAAGAACCCGCGACCAGAAGTGCCCACTTCTCATGCAATGCAGGATAGGCAGGCCCTATCGAAGTGCTATCTCCAAATTCTTGCATACGGTTATTTTTCCAGTTCCACCCTGCTAAGGCCTCACTGGTTCGCGCCGAGCTATTACTTGCATTGTAATCCAATATGATGTATCTCCCATCATACACCATATAGTTATGGTATACGCTTGAGAGCACATTGGTATATACCTTCTTGTCAAAGTCCAGCATACCCGATACTCCCCTAAGGTCGGGTTGCTTCCCTCGTGTCAATTCCGCAACAAAGTCGCTCATGCCCTTCGTTGACCATGCGTGCTGTTGGTCTCCTCGTCCATCGACCAATATCCTGAGTGCTTCGCTCAGCGTCACTTGCCTATTATACTCGTGCGTATAAAGCAGTTGCAGATAACATCCATACCCTACCATCATGGCTGCATCATACACCTGAGCTTCACCATTGGTTGTCTGTTCACCATAGGTCACTTCATATCTGATGTCAAAACCACTCTCGGGGTCACTACCGACATACACACCCTCTAGTCCATTGGCTTGTGCACCCAACAGTTTGATTACATCGGCACCATAGGCAATATTCGAATACAGGCATCTTGGAGGGGGAACCCCGATAAAAGCTTGCTTGTACATCGCCTCCTGTATCTTGCGGATGCCCTCCACATCATTGGGTGCACATATCAGATAGTCGGCCTCCGATGCCATAGCCCTGGCTGCCTCCTCTTCTATGCTACTATGTGCATAGTCATAGATACCCTTTACATCCAATCCCATTTCCTTAGCCTGAAAGGCAAACCACTCCACAAAGGTCTTTCCGTATAGAGTACCTCCATCGGCAATCAAACCTACACTCTTTGCTCCATAAGAGTGTGCCTTGACCAGTAATACCTCACACTGAGCTATATCCGTCTCATTCATTGCCCACAGACAACCAGCCGAAGAGAATCCACGCACCAACTCCTCTGTCGTAGCCAAGGTAAAGAATGTCTTTTTTACTTGTGAGCGACAAAACCTCGAAGCCAACGTACGGGCATTATCCGAATGATATCCACCTATCACCGCCACTATATCTTTACGTTTGGAAAGTTCATCGGCCAACTGCTCCAAGTCTTCACTATCCTCGTCATACCATTCATATTCCAAGGCTATACCCCTCTGCTGCATGGCGAAGGCTTGTTTCAAGTCATCGGCACATTGGTTCAGCGTACGCTTCCAGTGCACGTCAAGCCCATTCTGCATAGGTAGTACCACAGCCACCTTGCGTGTCTCCCACTTTACGGTATCTTCGGGCAATACCCCCTGTTCCTTGCTGCACGACATGCACAACACCAGCAACATCCCCCACGCGATAATGCTTTTATTCCATTCCATAACTCTGTTCCTTTGCTATAGCCTCTACTCGCGCACGGCTTAATATTTCATCAAACACTCCATTGAAGTTGTACGATGGCACCCAATCCACATAGTCACTCTCCAAACCGTATACCATATGCTTGGGCAATTCCTCACCTGCCGCCCACCTCGTCAGATACTCCTCTACCACACGGTCGATATGCTTCACCATGCTACCCACCATTTGGTTACACAGATGGCTCTGATCTACATCCGTTCCCACCGTATAGAGATCGCGAGGATACTCACGCATATACCTGAATACTCCCATGTTGGAACCACCCATCACCGGGAATATAAAGTTATAGCGCATTCCCCAATCATACATCAATCGATAGACCGAGTCAGCCATGGCATACCCCTCGTCTGCGTCTGACAGATAAACGGCATCTATCTTATCATCACCATAAGCAGCATATCCTTCTCTAAAACCATCGGCAGCGACGTTTATACTCTTATCCGTAGGGTTGGCCAGTGCTATCAAAGGTGTTGAATGCATCTCCTTGGCTACAGCACCAGCTATATAGGCTGTGCCATACATCGATAGGCTGAAGGTCGACACACCCGGCAGAGCCACCTCATCCGTCTCAAACATCAACACCTTTCGGCACGAGACATCCAGAGGTGTTTTCTGCAATCGGCTCATGAGGGTATCCTTATAGACCGCGCTGGCCAGCACCAACAAACAGTTCCCTTCTTCAAAGGTCGTGTCGCGCCACTCATCGATGATGCGCACACCATCATCCAACGACATCGGGTTGTAATAGTCTACCTCTACATCAGCGCCCTTGTCGCTATTGGCATACCTCATTATTCCCCGTAGCACTTGGTCATTATACCCATTGTCGCCCAAGCCGTTCGGTGAGAAGAGCACCAGGACCTCTCTCCTCGGTGATTCAGTGGGCAAAGACTCAATATCCGTGCATGCCCATAGGGCACACACGGATAGATAGAGTATTTGTATATAAAAAAACCTCATTTACAAATTCATAGTCTCTCTATTAGAAAGTCTTTGTTTGAATATAACGTTTATATGGAGAATGGAAAATAATATCGAACCAATCTATATCTCCATCAGATAATCTTATTGCATATATTCCAGGGAAATGCCAGTCATTAATCCAATAATAGTCTCCTTTATTCAATTCGCCCCCACCGGCTTCATCAAAAAAAGCGACATACATATCCCAATCTTTTCTCAATATCTCAGAAGCCTCTTTTGCTGTAGATACTGAGGCGAAATTCTTAATATAATATTGCCCATAATAGCCTTTTTTACAACTTATATAAAGGAATAAGCCTGACACGCCCATCTTCGACTCTCTGATACACACCCAATTATGTTTGCCTTCACTATAGGTGTTGTCATATTGAAAATCGCCTATCATCCAACGAGATTCGTCATTCTCAGGCCATGCTGAATCCTTGATAAAGATTATCTTAGACACATGCTTCATCACCGTTCCCTTGGCAAAGGTTACCTCCGCCAATGTGGGGGCCTCGTCTACGACCTTGAAGTAAACAGTCTCTTGCTGTTGCCCGTTCTCATCTTTCAGTCCAGCTTCCATATCGATGGTTGAGGGAGCCGATAAGTTCACCTCCGTATCGGGCGACAACCAACCTTGAAACATCTCGGCTGCATCCGACAAATTGGCTACACCGATATACAGTTCGGTAGTATCTACAGGGTTGAGCGGAGCGCCATTGACACGCTGTTCAAAATTGCCTAACGAGTCAACCTCTACAATGTTGTTTTGGAGGTATTTTACTTGATCATACACTGTCACTTCGCCGTGATATTGGGTATCATCGGGCGTGATGTCCTCGTCAGGTGAACACGAGGTGATGGTTGCAGCACATAAGGCTATAGCCGTCGTAGTTGCATAGAATTTAATAGTTTTCATACGTTGTTTTTTTAAGGAAAAGGAATACATCGTAGTATAGACGCGTTTTTTTGTACGATATTAAATAAAGAAGGATAAACCATATCGACATTTCCTCCTAAGTTCATACCGAACTCTTCATAATCGAGAAGCAGATTTTCCATGGATTTCGCTTCGTGTCTCTTTAACGTCTTTATCTCAGGCAAGTAACGTTGGCTGAACATAAAGGTGCGTCCATTCGATTTGAAGGTAATGGTTACCAACACAACAAAATCGGGCATTTCGCCATCGCAAAGCAGAGTACCCTCATTTGTCTTTTTTATGGGGAAGCATACCTGTGGCTGCATGATAAACTTCTTGCCTTCGGCATTGACTACTTTACCATAGTATGAATAGTCAGCACCGGCCTGCTTCACCACTTTGCAGTTTTCGAGGGTCTCTCCCAGAAACTCAGACATAAAGCTTGTATCGGGAGCATGAACATACTTGACTGTATTGTTAGCGTTCTTTGACCTATATATACCGCTCTTTGCATCTTTGACTATCTCTATAGTGGGACGATTCAATCCTAATAGTTCAGCATACTTAGAGGTGTGCCCTTTTTCTTCATCAGGATATACTCCATAGTCGATAGTGGCTTTCACTTCTGATACATCGGGAAATACATCTTTATTGATGCATACCTGTATGCTACTGGGATCTAAGAACGAAATCATACGCAGATTATAGTCCTCTGCATCAGAGCATCCGTAGGTACCGTCACCATTGATAGACAGGTTGAAATGGCTCACATTACCCATCATGCAGTCTTCCACGACATAGATGACAGGGTCGGTAACCAAGCCCCACACGCCCTGGCCGAAGTGAGTATCCTTGTTAGTCTCTTTAAAGGAGTTTCCTTTCAATGTTATCGGAGCTATACAGTTAGAAGAGAGACTCTTGATGTATCCCGAAAGTTCGATGTCGCCTGTCAGACTCATCTCAATCTTACCCGGCATAGAGTCTGTTAAATTCTCGGCATACTCATTCTCCATCAGATAGTCATACGCAAATGCGGCAACCTTACAAGCAGCACCTATGTAATAACAATACGTATCCAATGATTTCCCCGTCACCTGTTTTTCAATAGCTGCCAATGCCGAATTCTGCACATCACCAATAACACTTCCCAAGGTCTGTAAGGTACTGCTCACACCACTGGCCGCCGATGCAGCCTGCTCGGCTGATGAGTACTTGCCTGAGATATTGGCCTTAAGGCTTCCTGATAACGACACAGTCTGATTCAGTTCTGTGCGGCAAGCAATCTGCAGCTGCTCATCTGAATCAACCCACCTCTTTCCTTGAGGGCTATAAGCCGATGCTTCGATATCAAAAGCTGTCCAGCCCTTGGTGAGAGCCGTAGAGCTCATCGCCCTGTAAGGTGAGAAGAATGACTTGAAGGTGAATTGTGATGAAACATTCTTGCCCAACAAGTTCATTGTATTGCTCAAATTGGTATGATTGGAGGGAATACCGTATGCCAAAGCATGATAGAAGGGGAACTTATTGTACTTGTTTGCTGAACCCATATCTACCTCAAATGCATACTCTGAACCTGTTGTCGTGGGGTTGGTCACATAATAGAATATACGCAGTGTACCCAAATAGCGATTGTACAAGGCGAAATAGTTGCAGTCATCAAAACTCTCTCTGTTCATAAACGAGAAAGCCATCTCCCAACCATCCTTTTTCTTTACATCGTAGCGGATGTTTTCAGGCAACGTGGTGATAGTCTCATCGGCCCAGGGAGTGGGTATCAACTGGTATGCACGGTCAGAGTAGATACTGACCACTTTGGCATTTTCCCAATCGGTCAAGAAATCGTCCGAAGAGTTGTCGTCGGCCACGAAATAAAGGCTCTGGGTCAGTGACAACACCACTTTGTCGCCATATTCAGACAAGATCTCAATGTCATCCTTGTTCATCACGCCAGGACCGCAATCCTTGAGTGTAAGGCGCACAGCAGGGTGATTGTCCTGCGTACTCTCTGCAACGGTGGCAACTACCCAGTCGGGACATGAGCCGATGCTCTTGATAGGAGCGGTGATGCTATCAAGCACTAACAACCTTTCGTCATTGGCATTGGGCACACACAATGAGTAGTGATACTCGCCGGGAACGTAGCCATCGGGAACGTCTTGACTGCTGATGTCGTCGTTGCACGACACGAAGGCCACGCCCAATGCCATCAGCAAGAGGCTACATTTCAATAGACTCTTTTTCATATTCTTTTAATTTATTATTAACTTATTTCAGTTTGCCCGCGGCATCGAACTCGTAAGTATTGGTAGTGTTGAACGAACCCTTCTCTATGCCAGCAAGGAAGTTGGCACACGATGTGGTCATGGTGGCAATGTTAGATAAAACCTCTCCCTTCTTCATTGAGTTTCCTTCAGCATCAAGGATGGTGTAACTTCTGATGTGTCCGTTCTTAAGAATCTTTACCTTCTCAACCGAAGTCATGTCAATGCCCTCTTTCAGGGTTACCTTTTTGCTGAAGGTGTAGGTGCAGGGAAGATTGGTGGTAAAGGACTTCACCCACATAGTATCGGTGACAATCTCAGTCTTGGCACCGCTGCCATCGTTGTACTCCAACACGATGTCGCAATATTGCAACATGTCTTTGGTCACCACGTTGGTGTACTCTAATGTTACAGCAGTGGCCTTCTGGGGCTCTTCCTTGCCGCCATTCTCTGTTCCGTTGATGTCTTCCTCGTTGCATGAAACCAACGCCATACCCATGGCCATCATGAGGAGGCCACTCTTCAAAAAGAAATTCTTCACACGTTTCATAGTGCTTAAATGTGTTTAATGTGTGCCACCGGCCTCAAATGGCAAACTATAGTTCCGTTTATAGTATAAAAAAAGCGTGAAGCCAGTCACTTGTTGCTCGCTTCACCATTGAAGGCCTTCGCATTGCCTGTTCGTCGAAACGAGCAACGCGAAGCCTCACGCCGATAGTATATACGCCACCTTACGCTATACTAATCATCACGACCAATATAACAAAGGAGTACGAAAAACTACCCATGAGGCATTCACCGTTGCTTTGTTTTTGACGAACGTTAAGAGTTTGCGAAGTTCTCAATGGTCAAAACCAAAGCGTCAAGTAAACGCCTTTTCCATTATGTCATCCCCGCCCTGCCACCTTAATCCGTACAAATGAGTTAAGGTATCGGCGAGAGATGCTGCAAATGTAGTGAAAGCCGAACGAAAAAGCAAGTTTACTTGTGCTTTTTTACATTACAAACACAGGGATGAATAATTCATGGATAATTTATGAGAATTCATGTCGAAATAAGAAGAAAAACGAGTGTCGTGGAATAGGGTTGTCCGGCTGTCTGGGAGAAACTCTTACTTTCTGTTACCCCCTCCGCTTCATTCCGCTAACACTCCACTACGCTCGTCCCCCTTAAAGAGGGACAGTTCTCTTTTAGATAGTTTTATCCACTGCAAACTTTTTTGAAAAAACACTCGCAATAACCTATAAGGTCTGAAAAGAATAGGCGAAGACGTACTTTGAAGGCCTTATAGGGTTTGCGCACAACCATTAGATTCTTATAATCAGCAGTGCAATTTCTCCTAAACGCACTGGCTGTTTTTTCGTTTCTATTAACCGAATTATTAAATCATAGGCTTTGATTTAATATTCAGTGCCTATGATTTATTATTCACAACCTTTGAATAGTAAATCCATGCTTATGATTTGGATTTTCGGCAAATATTTTGTATCTTTACAGTGGTAATAAAGAAAGAAATAGAACCGACAATCAAGGATTATGGCAAAGTATATCAAGCAGGAGATGCCCGACATTGCGGGCAAGGGTGAGCATCAGGTGTATTACCGCATGCAGACGGAACGGAATATCGGTGCTGCCGAGTTTGTGGAAGAGGTGGCAGGACTGGGTACGGGACTCTCTGAGGGAGCGGTGACGCATGTGCTGGAGCAGATGGTGCAGACTATGGCCCGTCTGTTGGCGGATGGGCATACGGTGACAATAGGTGGACTCGGGACTTTCCGCACTGCCATAGGCGTGATGGAAGGTAAGGAGCAGGACACCTTCGACACCGATGAGCCCAAGCGCAATGCGCAGAGCATTGAGGTGAAGGGAGTGAACTTCCGTGCAGACAAGGCACTGGTCAAGGATATCCGCGTGCAGTGCCGCCTTGAGCGTGGCAAGGAGAGCCGCTTGCACCGCTCGCCCTACACGCGTGAGGAGCGACTGGCGCGAGCACTTGCTTTCATAGAGGAACACACGGTGTTGCGCGTGCCTGACTATGTGAGACTGACGGGGCTGTCGCGCACCACAGCTTCGCTCGAACTGCGCGAGCTATGCCAAGACCCCACCTCGGGCATCCGCTCGATGGGCCAGAGGGCAAGCAAGGTGTATATCAAACGATAAGCTATGAATTTCAGACTATTCGGCAAAGAAGAGGGAGCAACCCTGTTGCTCATCCCAGGGCTGGGTGTCTCCTACGAGATATTCCTGCCACTCATCGGGCTGCTGGAAGAGCGGTTTCGCATCGTGGCAGTGGAGGTCGACGGCTTCGTATTAGGCAAGCATACGCGGTTTACCTCCATTGACGACCAGGCAGCGCAGGTCGTTGACTATGTGAAGGCACACTTTGGGGGACATATCGACTGCGTCTACGGGCTCTCATTAGGCGGCAAGGTACTGTCGCGCGTATTGGAGCGCAATGAAATCACCATCGACCATGCCATCATGGATGCGGCGCCACTGCTCCCGTTGCCGCGGTGGCTCGTAGGTCCTCTGCGCTATCTGCAATGCTTCAATGTATGGACCTGCTACCACTGGACAAAGTTTTGGAAGTGGGTGTTCCCCAACCACTACTTCGACGTGCTGCTCGGTGAATGCAGGAAGGTGTACCCCTACGGCGGCTCAGCTGCAGTGCTGGACGGGTACAAGTCGGTATATACGAGCAAGCTACAGAGCATCTCCGGTGCAGACATACATTACTGGTACGGAACGCTGGAGGCCTTCGTAGCCAAGCCGCAAGCCAAGCACCTGCAATCCTTATTCCCTGCCGCACACATCGAGGTATTCCCCAAGATGAATCACGGGCAGCTCCTGATAGACCATCCCGACGAGGTGGCGCGAAGGATTAGCGAGATAGTCACTCCATAACATTATCGACCGACACCCCGCAACGGAAACTCATAGCGAGTACTCCTTTGGATAACTAAAGTTATCGTCGTCGCAACCGACGCTAATGCTCCGCGTCGGCTGTCGATAAGCTTAATAACATCAGCGCATTGTGCCGTAGTACCGACACCTTGACTAAAAACGGGTAAAGGAATAATTATGGTTTGTCCACCATTTGGAGTGATGGTTCTCAGTATACAAGACTAACCCAAAGGCACTGTCGCCCTTTAAGGGGGACAGTACTTTTTTGAATTGTTTTAGACCGCGTTGATAGTTCATCACTCCATATGTCGGATGAGCCATAATTACAAACCTCTATTTGTGTCTCGGTAATGTCCTGTTCAAGAAGTAACAACCAAGAACGGCTGAGATGATGGAGCCGAGGAGCACACCCAGCTTAGCTTGGGGGAGCAGTGCTGCACTGCTGGTTCCGAGTCCTGCGTAGGAGAGTTCGGCGATGAACATGGATACGGTGAATCCAATACCGCATATGACGCAAACGCTTGCGAAGCTCTTCCACGTAGCTCCTGTAGGTAGGGTAACGAGACGTAACCGCACGGCTAGCCAGGAGAAGGAGAACACTCCGATAAACTTACCCAACACGAGGCCCAGCATTACCGCCAGGCTTACTCCAGAGAACACATCACCAAGGCTCATCTGCGAGAGGTCAATACCCGCATTGGCAAAGGCAAAGAGGGGAAGGATAACGTAGTTGATGGGCGCATGCAGAAGGTCTTCCATATCTTGCAGCGGGCTAATCATGCGGTCGGCAGCCGACTCAATGCGCTTGAGTGTGCCAATCTGTTCGTTGGTGAGCACAATGGTACTGTGTCGCTTGCTCACCTCAATCACAGGGAATCTGTTGACGCAGCTACGGATACGCTCAAGGTAATACCCCGTGCCCTTTTTTAAGTTTGACGGAATACAGAACGCCATGACAACACCAGCGATGGTGGCATGGATGCCCGAGTTGAGCATCAGGTACCACAGCACGATGCCTATGGATATATAGAAGGTCTTGGTGCGTACGTTCAATACGTTGCCCACTATCATGCCTGCCACACACAGAGCCGAGAGTCCGAGATAAATCAGATGAATGTCTGAAGAGTAGAAAAGGGCTATCACGAGTATGCCGCCCAAGTCATCGGCCACAGCAAGAGCAGCCAAGAATATCTTGAGTCCGATGGGTACGCGTGTACTGAATACCGACAATATACCCAACGAGAAGGCTATGTCGGTTGCCATCGGTATGGCCAGACCACGTTGCATGGCTGCATCGCCAGGGCATACGAGATAGAAGATGAGGACGGGAACGAGCATACCTCCGCAAGCTCCAATGACAGGGAGAAGCGCCTTCTCGCGTGATGAGAGTTCGCCCACCATAATCTCACGCTTTATCTCCAGTCCTACCGAAAGGAAGAAGACAGCCATGAGAAAGTCGTTGATCATCTGACCCAAGGTGATAGCGTGGCCATTGTGGCTGAAGAAGTTGAAGTCACCTATCGCAAGGCTTACCTCCTGTGTCCAAAACGAAGCATACCAATCCTTCACGCCAGGAATATTGGCACACACCAGTGCCGCAACAGTAAAGAATATCAGCACCACACTGGAGTTGATATACATTCGTAGTTTACTCTTGAAACTGTAATTCATTGTTCTCTGTTTACGATATCGTTATACCTTAAATAATACCTTTATACTACTCAGTGTCTTTTTTAGAACGTGCAAAATTACGGCTTATTTTTATTCGTTAACCATTTTTTAGTAATAAATATCGAATAAAAGTGATTTCCGTGCAGACAGAAACTAGGCGGCGCCTCGGAAAATCGCAAGTAAACTTGCATTTTCTCTCGGCTTGCACTAATTTTGCAGTTTAATAAATCGGCTGTAACATTATGATCGACAAGAACGAACTCATCTTTGGTACCCGTGCCGTCATCGAGGCCATCGAAGCGGGCAAAGACATTGACAAGATACTCATCAAGCGCGGCTTGCAGAACGAGCTTTCGCGCGAACTCTTCGAAGCGCTGAAGGGACACCTCATCCCTGTGCAGCGTGTGCCCATCGAGAAGCTCAACCGCCTTACCACCAAGAACCATCAGGGCGTCATCGCCTTCACGTCGGCTGTGACCTATCAGCGCGTCGAGGACCTTGTGCCCATGCTCTATGAGGAGGGCAAGAACCCGCTGTTCGTGATGCTCGATGGCGTGACCGACGTGCGCAACTTCGGAGCCATTGCCCGCACTTGCGAGTGTGCCGGAGTGGATGCCGTCATCATCCCCACACACGACAGCGTGAGTGTCAATGCCGACGCGGTGAAGACTTCGGCCGGAGCACTTCACACACTGCCCGTATGCCGTGAGCCGAACTTAGGCAATGCCATCAAATACCTCAAAAACTGCGGTTTCCGCGTGGTAGCCGCCACCGAGAAAGCAAAATACACCTACACCAAAGCCAACCTCACCGACCCCGTGTGCATCGTGATGGGAGCCGAAGACAAAGGTATCCCCAATGAGCACCTCGCCATGTGCGACGAATGGATATCCATCCCACAATTCGGACATATACAATCGCTCAACGTATCGGTAGCTGCCGGCGTGCTGATTTATGAGGCGGTAAGGCAGAGGATGGCAGATTAGCGGCCCCCTCTAACTCCCCCAAGGGGGAGAAACACAACCCTATGAAAACAAATGACATTTCAACCACAATGAATAGCATATTCAAACGCATACTTTCTTATCTCCCCTCCCTTGGGAGAGGTTTGGGGGTGGGTCTGCTCTTGCTCGCCCTGCCCATATCAGCCCAATCTCCCAAGTCGCTGAAGCAGGTAAAGAAGGCAGTCTACACCCTGCAGACCTACGATGCTGAGGGCAACGTGCTGAGCACAGGCAATGGGTTCTTTGCCAATGAAGCAGGAGACTTCATCACCTCCTATGCGCTGTTGCCCAACTGCGCCAAAGCAGTAGTCGTAGACAGTAAGGGGAAAACGCATGACGTAGTGAAGGTGCTGGGCGCCAATGAGACCTACGACATCGTACGTCTCCAGACTGTTCCCATCAAGAAATTGGCAAGCACGCCTATCGACACAACTTCTACGATGGAGCACACGAGCCTTTTCCTTCCTGCCATCGGCAAAGAGAAGAAGGTGTACGACACGTGGATTCCCGTACTGAGCACCGAGCAGGCAGCAGGTAACTACAATTACTACACCTTGCATCATGCGGGCAGCCCTACGCTCAGCCATCGCCCCCTGTTGGATGCCACGGGCAATGTAGTGGCCATCGTACAGCCTTCCGTAGAGACCGACACGGTGCTCTATGCCCTCGATATACGCTATGCCCTTGACCTCGCGGTGAAGGCACTTTCCGTGAATGACCGTAGCTACCGGGCATTACCGCTGCGCAAGGCATTGCCAAGAGATATCGACCAGGCATTGGTAAGCCTTTTCCTTGTATCCGACCAAGACGATGCAGCACTGCGCAGCGAGGTTATCGATGAGTTCATCCTTTCCTTCCCCGACAGCCACGAAGGCTACCTCAGCCGCGCATCTCACCATATCGCCCTCAAGAGCGACAGTGCCTATGCACTGGCAGAGGCCGATCACGCCATGGCACTTGAGCATGCTGCAGACAAAGCCGACGAGGTACACTTCCAGATTGCCAAGCAAATGCTCTCGGTAGCCCTCGACACGCTGCAACAATACAAGGACTGGAACTGTGAGCGTGTACTTGCCGAAATCGACAAGGCCCGAGCCATCAATCCCCTGCCCATCTACACGCAGCAGCAGGGCGATATCTACATTACGTTGAAGGATTACACTTCCGCTTACGAGAAGTATATGGAGGTCAACCGAAGCGACATCGGCAGCCCCGACACTTGGCTTCGCACTGCCTACATCATAGAGCAGCGTGCCGGTGAGGGAGACGTGGAGCTTGCCATTGCGCTCTTGGATAGCGCGGTAAACAAAGCAACCATCAACTCTCAGCCTTCAACCCTCAACCAAGCATCCCCTTACGTATTAGAGCGTGCATTACTCAAGGCACGCCACGGCCTGCACCGCCCTGCCGTGGCCGACTACAACCTCTATGAAGAGCTTGTGGGTACCATCAATACCGACCGTTTCTATTACTTGCGCGAGCAGTCCGAGGCTGCCGGCCGCATGTTCCAACAGGCACTTGACGATATTGACCGCGCCATTGCTCTTGCACCACGCCAACCCGTGTATCTGCTCGAGAAGGCATCGCTCAATGTCCGCGTAGCTCGCTATGCAGAGGCACTTCCTATCCTTGAAGTTCTTATCAATGCTTTCCCCAACGATGTAGACTGCAACCGTCTGCTTGGTTTCTGCCACATACAGTTGGGCAATAACTCTATAGGATGCAGCTACTTGGAGAAAGCAGCAGCAATGGGCGACACTTCAGCAAAAAATTTGCTGGATAGATACAAATAAAGCGAGATGCAGTGCTATTGATTATCATTGGCTGTACTCCATCTCAAAAGACTCACCTTTAATACCAATAAAATGAAAAGAAAAACACTTGCAATCCTGGCCACAGCATGGGTACTTTTGCTCTGCGGCTGCAACGGCTGTACATCAACAAATGCACTCCACAAATCACAGAGCCATGCACTTATCAGCACCGAGGGAACCAAACTTATCAAAAACGGACAGCCATACCATTATATCGGATGCAACATCTGGTATGCCTCCATCCTCGGATCAACAGGTATGGGTGGCGACCGTGAGCGCCTGTGCCATGAGTTGGACCAACTGAAAGAACTGGGAATCACCAATGTGCGCATACTCTCTGGCCCCGATGCCGGGAGTCTCCTTGCCAACCCTGCCAAGCCCTATCTGCAGACAGCTCCGGGCGTGCTCAACGATACCATCCTTGAGGGCCTCGACTATGTCATCGCCGAGCTGGAGAAGCGCGACATGGATGCCGTCATCTACCTCAACAATGCGTGGGACTGGAGCGGTGGCTACGGATTCTATCTCAAGGAATGTGGCTATGGCGACTCGCCCAACGCAAATGTCGAGGGTGGCTATGACCGCTACGTGGACTACTGCGCCGACTTTGCGCGCGACACCTGTGCACAGGCTTTATATTATAAGTATATAGAGCTAATCGTATCGCGCCACAACACGATCACCGGTCGTCCCTACAAGGAGGAGCCTGCCATCATGGCATGGCAGCTGTGCAATGAGCCGCGCCCCTTTGCACGCGACAACAACACGAAGGAGATGTTTGCCCAATGGATAGCCCGCGCCGCTGCACTCATCAAGAGCCTTGACCCCAACCACCTTGTATCTACAGGCAGTGAAGGCACAGTAGGCTGCGAAGCCGACGTAGAACTTTGCGAGCGCATCCATGCCGACCCGAATATCGACTACCTTACCATACACATCTGGCCCGTCAACTGGGGCTGGGCACCACGCACCGACCCCGACAGCGGTATCGAGAATGCTTGCGTCAAGAGCAGCCAATATATCGCCCTGCACACCGAGATGGCCAACCGACTGGGCAAGCCACTCGTGATAGAGGAGTTCGGCTACTCACGCCAGGGCAACAAGGCGGGCATAGGCATTCCTACAGACAGTCGCGACCAGTTCTACAGTCACATCTTCGGTGAGGTGAAACGCAGCATCGAGGAGGGAGGCCCCATCGCAGGCTGCAACTTCTGGGGATGGAGCGGTAGCGGACGCCCCCGCCAAGAGGTGTGGCAAGCAGGCGACGACTACTTGTGCGACCCACCCCACGAGCCACAAGGCTGGTACTCGGTATTCGATTGCGACAGCAGCACGATTGCAATTATCAGAGAATATAGCAAATAGGATATTTAGGAAGTCCTAAGAAATCCTAGGATCACCTAAAAAAATAAAACACCCCATGAAACTACGCTCACTCCTGCTCGCCACACTTCTCGCGACACTCCCCATAGGGAGCTTCCCCTCTCCTACCGACAGGGTCAACCCCTTCATCGGCACCACCAACTACGGCACCACACACCCCGGTGCCGTCACCCCAAACGGGATGATGTCGGTAGTGCCGTTCAATGTCATGGGCTCAGACCTCAATCATTACGACAAGGACAAGCGCTGGTGGTCGGCACCGTATGAGTATACCAACCACTACTTCACCGGCTATGCCCACGTGGCGCTGAGCGGTGTGGGATGCCCCGAAGCCTCATCGCTATTGGTGATGCCCACCACAGGAGAGCTCAACGTGGACTACCACAGCTATGGCTCGGAATACACCCAGGAGAAGGCAACACCCGGCTACTACACCAATCAGTTGAGCAAATATGGCATCACTACCGAGGTGACTGCCACCCCACGCACTTCGTGCGAGCGCTACACCTTCCCTGCAGGAGAGGGACACATCATCCTGAACCTCGGACAGGGACTCACCAATGAGAGCGGTGCCATGGTGCGCCGCGTGAGCAGTACCGAGGTAGAGGGAATGAAACTGTTGGGGACATTCTGCTACACCACACAGGCGGTATTCCCCATCTACTTTGTTATGCGCGTATCGCACGAGCCCTCTACAGCTGGTCCGTGGAAATATCAGCCTAAGCTACAGGGTGTAGAGAGCGCCTGGAGCCCCGACGACGGCACTTACAAGCTATATGAAAACTATCATCGCGAGATAGCCGGTGACGACATAGGCTACCGCTTCAGCTACGACGACCTTGGCGAAGGCGAGCAGGTGACCGTGCGCATGGGCGTATCGTTCGTATCCATTGAGAATGCACGCATGAACCTCGAAGCCGAGCAGCAAGGCAAGACGTTCGATCAGCTGCGTGCCGAGGCCACAGCACAGTGGAACCGTGACTTGGGGCGCATACGCATCGAGGGCGGCACACCCGACCAGCAAACCATCTTCTACACTGCTCTCTACCACGCACTCATCCACCCGAGCATCATCAGCGATGTCAACGGCGAGTACCCCAAGATGGAGAGCGGCGACACGGGCAAGGCCGACTATACGCGCTACTCGGTGTTCTCGCTGTGGGACACCTATCGCAATCTACACCCCCTGCTCACGCTCGTCTATCCCGAGCGGCAGACCGATATGCTGCGCACACTCGTGGGAATGTATGAAGACTGGGGATGGCTGCCCCGCTGGGAACTCTTCGGACGCGAGACCTACACCATGGAGGGCGACCCAGCCGCCATCGTCATTGCCGACAGCTGGGTGAAGGGACTACGCGACTTTGATATCCACAAGGCATACGAGGCAATGCTCAAATCGGCCACCACGCCTGGAGCCGCCAACCCCATACGCCCCGACATCGACCCCTACATCACCGAAGGATATATCCCCGTGGGATTCTTTGCCAATGACCTCTCGGGCGACAACTCCGTATCGCACGCTTTGGAATACTGCATGGCCGACTATGCCATCAGCCAGCTGGCCGACTCATTGGGCGACAAGCCCAGAGCAAGTGAGTTTGCCCGCCGCGCCCAGAGTTACCGCCGCTACTACGACAAGGAGCACGGTACGCTACGTCCCCTCACAGCAGACGGCACCTTCCTTGGCGACTTTGACCCTGCCACGGGCAAGCACTTCGAGAACGTCCCCGGATTCCACGAGGGATCTGCATGGGCCTACACCTTTGCCTCTACACATGACGTTGAGGGGCTCACACGCCTCATGGGCGGCAAGCGTGCTTACATAAACAGCCTACAAGGCGTATTCGACAACGGGCACTACGACCCTGCCAACGAGCCCGACATCGCCTACCCGTACCTCTTCAGCCGATTCAAGGGAGAGGAGTGGCGCACACAAAAGGAGGTGAAGGCACTGCTCGACAAGCACTACTTGAACGCACCACACGGCATTCCCGGCAATGATGACACGGGTACCATGTCGGCCTGGGCCGTATTCTCCATGATGGGCCTCTACCCCGACTGCCCAGGCACACCCTATTATACAATTACCACGCCCACCTTCGACAAGGTGAGCATCAGCACTGTACAGGGCGATCTCAGCATCAACACGCACCGCCCCGACACGGCATGCCACTACATTGAGCGCATAAGCCTCAACGGAAAACGCAGCGGATATCGCATCCACCACAACGCTTTACAAAACGGAACAGTCATCGAACTGACAACAAAACAAGCCCACCAATGAAAAAGCTTTATTACATAGGAATAACCTTGCTTGCATTAGCCTCATGCAGCAAGCCCAATAGTCAAGAGAGTCTTACCAACTACGTAGACCCGCTCATCGGTAGCGGCGGACACGGCCATGTATTCGTGGGCGCCAGCGTGCCATTCGGCATGGTGCAGCTGGGACCTACCAGTATTAACCAAACATGGGATTGGTGCTCAGGGTATCATCAAGACGAAGCCTCAGTGATAGGCTTCTCGCACACACACCTCAGCGGCACAGGCATAGGTGACCTCTTCGATGTGACCGTAATGCCCGTAACAGGCGAGGTGACCTATGCACGAGGCACCATAGAGGAACCCGAAAGTGGACTATGGTCCATGGCCGACCGCACACAAGAGATTGCCGAGGTAGGCTACTATGCCGTACCACTGACACGCTACGGCATTAAAGCTGAGATGACAGCCACAGCGCGAGTTGGTATGCACCGCTACACCTTCCCCAAAGCCGATGATGCCGCCATCGTCATTGATTTACAGAATGGTGGATGTTGGGACCGTGCGACAGAGACCTTCATGCAGGCCGAAGGCGATAGCCGCATCGTAGGTTACCGCCGCTCACGAGGTTGGGCAGCCGATCAGCACGTCTACTTCGTTGCCGAACTGAGCAAACCCTTCAGCAGCTTCACCCTGCATGGTCCCAACCAGATGTACGGCCGCGCCTCCTTCAGCACCACCGAAGGTGAAGAACTGCTGATAAAGGTCGCCATCTCGCCCGTCAGCATGGATGGTGCACGTCTTGCCATGCAAAGTGAACTGCCCGGGTGGGACTTCGAGGCTACTCGTCAGAATGCCCGCTTGACATGGGAGAAGGAGTTGCAGCGCATACGCATCGAGAGCCAAAGCAACACACTGAAGCGCGTTTTCTACACCGCCATGTTCCACTCCATGATGGCTCCTGCCCTCTTCAGCGACGTGGATGGCAAATACCGTGGCGCTGATGGGAACATATACCAAAGCTCTACACCGCGCTACACCAACTTCTCACTTTGGGACACCTACCGCGCCAAGCAACCCCTCATGACAATCATACAACCCGAGCGAGCAGGCCTGTTTGTAGCCTCAATGATTGACATTTGCGACCGTCAGGGCGACCTGCCCGTATGGCATCTGTGGGGCAACGAGACCAACTGCATGGTGGGCGATCCAGGCATACCCGTCGTAGCCGATGCCATCGTCAAAGGCATCAAGGGCTTCGACCGCGAGCACGCCTTTGAGGCCATCAAGAAGACCGCCGCCAACCTTGAACGCGGCAAGCAATACCGCCACAACTACGGCTATATCCCCTGCAATCTGATGAATGAAGCCGTGGCCTACGATATGGAATATGCCTTAGCCGACGGCGCTGCCGCTCAAGCTGCTAAGGCCCTGGGGAGAACCGCAGACTACGAACACTTCACCCGCATGAGCCACTCTTACCGCACCTACTTCGACCGGGAGACAGGATTCATCCGCGGTGTGGACGACAAAGGAGCCTTCCGCACCCCCTTCAATCCCTACTACGCCGCCCACCGTGCCGACGACTACTGCGAAGGCAATGCATGGCAATATACCTGGCTCGTACCACACGACATAGAGGAATATGCTACCCTATTCGGAGGGCGCGAAGCCTGTATCGCCCACCTCGACTCACTCTTCCTCGCCCCATCTACCATTGAGGGAGACCCCTCGCCCGACATTTCCGGCATGATAGGACAGTTTGCCCATGGCAATGAGCCCAGTCATCACATCCTATACCTATACACTATGTTGGGAGAACCACAGAAGACGGCTAAATGGGTACGCGAAGTGATGAAGACACAATACCGTGATGCACCCGACGGTCTTTCTGGCAACGAGGATATGGGACAGATGTCGGCTTGGTACATCATGTCGGCACTCGGACTATACGAGGTGGAGCCTGCCAGCGGTCGCTACTGGTTCGGTTCACCCATCATCGACCGTGCCGAGCTTACCGTAGAAGGCGGCACCTTCACCATAGAGGTTATCGGAGGGAGTGAAGAGAACACCCACATCCAAAGCATGCAACTAAACGGACAGCCCTACGCCCTACCCTACATCATGCACGACGACATAGCCCGAGGTGGCACCCTTACGATTGTGATGGGAAGATAGCCTTAGCCACAATACTCCTTTCCTAAAGGAATATTAGGAGAAAAAGATTGTATTGTGAAAACAGAAACTATAAAAAAGTTTAGGCGGAAAATTTTTCCGCCTAAACTTTTATTAACCTTTATATTTGTCATAACTTACGATATCCTCCAGCGCCTTGCGTTTCTTCGAGCGCTTTTCCTTAGCTGGATATCCAAGTGTAACTATCAGCGGAAGACGACGACGACGAGGAATCCCAACCAAGCGTTTTATCTTCTGCTCATCGAAATATCCTATCATACATGAGCCCAAGCCCTCAGCCTCGGCTGCAAGCGTCAAGTGTGCAGCAGCGATGCCCAGATCGATGTGTGGATAATGATTATGCTTGACCAACCCTCCCAATAGTGAGGTAGTTTTCGTAGCTTCCTCCACAATCAAGACAAGCACTGGAGCCTGCACCGCCCACTTGTTCAGGCCAAGCCTCGCCATGGACTTGGCAACAGCTTCACGCAGAGTGACGTCGGTAATCACAACGAAATGCCATGGTTGCCCGTTACAAGCAGAAGGAGACAGACGTGCTGCGTCTAGAATGCGATGCAACTTATCCAGTTCGACAGGACGATTAGAATCGTAAGCACGGTCGCTCTGCCGTGCAGCTACCAAAGCATAGAAATCAGCCGATTCCATCATATTCACGCATTGGTGAGCGCTACCATACGCGCCATATACTTACCAATGATGTCAAACTCCAAATTCACTACACTTCCTGCAACAATATCATGAAAGTTGGTATGTTCATGAGTATAAGGAATTATTGCTACCTGAAAACTATCCTCTGTAGGATTGCATACAGTAAGACTGACTCCATTGACCGTTACCGAGCCTTTATCAACAGTAAAGTAACCTCGACGAGCCATCTCCTTGTCGAATGCATAGTGGAACGTATAGTACCAACTACCCTCGGCATCCTCTACCTTAAGGCACGTAGCCGTCTGGTCCACATGTCCCTGCACGATATGACCGTCCAACCGACCATTCATCATCATGCTACGCTCCACATTCACAGCGTCACCCACATTAAGAAGGCCAAGATTGGAACGTTCGATGGTCTCTTTCATGGCAGTCACCGTATAGGTGCCATCCTGCAGACTAACCACGGTAAGGCATACGCCATTATGCGATACACTTTGGTCTATCTTCAACTCATCTACAAAGCTACACTTAAGCGTCAGATGCAGATTCTCCTGCTCCTTGACAACGCCTACAACTGTGGCGCACTCTTCTACTATTCCTGAAAACATATTATTCACATTTGAAATATAACCTGCAAATATAGAAAAAATATCTAAGAACAGAAAGGGTTTATTCATCTGTTTACATTATCTTTGCAATAGGAACTCGAAAAACAAACAGCAACAATGAAGCACAAATGGTTCTATATACTGCTTTTGCTTTTGGCTAGCAGTCTCTACACACAGGCTGACGAGTGGAGCAAAATCCATTATGAGGTGCAGACCCATGCTGTCACCTCAGCAGGGAAGAACGCCCCTTTCTGGCTAGTGAGCAACAGACACGGTTTGTCCTCATTAGAGGGCAACAATGCCAACCTCAGCTTAGGTATATTCCGTGCCTTCGACAAACATATTGGCCTTACATGGGCTTATGGTCTTGAATTAGCAGGTGCCTACAACCACACTGCACCATTCTACATACAACAGTTCTATGCCGACCTGAAATACAACTGCTGGGAACTGAGTTTCGGAAGCAAGGAACGCTGGTCAGAAGGCAAGCACCGCACCTTGAGCGGTGGAGGTCTGACATTCGCACCCAACGCACGTCCCATTCCCCAAGTGCGCTTCGGAGTTAATGAATACACTCCAATAAATGGATGGATTCAAGCTAAGGGACATCTCAGCTATGGAAGACATACTGACGATCGTTTTCAACGCACACACATGGCCAACGCCCCAACAGGCAGCCGATACATAGAGGATGTACTGTTTCACGAGAAGACAGCCTTCCTCAAAATAGGGAATAGAAGCAAGGCTCCTCTCTCAGCAGAAGTAGGACTGGAAATGTACAGTCAGTTTGGCGGACGTGTATGGGAGAAGCGCCCCGAAGGCGACATCATCCGCTATGACCTGCCTCACTCGTATAAAGAATACATCAAGGCTCTCATCCCTATGGCAGCCGGTAGCGATGCACCCGAAATGGAGCAGGCCAACGTAAACGGCAATATACTCGGCAGCTGGCACTTTGCGATGAACTATGAGACTGACAATTGGAGTCTCAGAGCCTATTACGAACACTTCTACGAGGACCATTCAGGCCTCTTCGGGTTAGACCACCACTACAATCGAGAAGGAATAAGGGAATGGATTACCTATCTGCCATGGCGCGACGGCCTCTATGGACTGGAGTTTACAGCTCCCCAGAACCGCATCATCAACACCATCGTATACGAGTACCTCACCTCGCGTGACCAAAGCGGCCCTATCCTACAGAACCCGTCGGGTGACATGAGCGGACAAGCTGGAGGCATGGACTGGTATTATATACATACCTACTACCAATCGTGGCAACATTGGGGCATGTCCATCTGCAATCCCCATACATTATCACCTCTATACAACGAAGAGCCCACTCTCACAATGCCCAACCAACGTCTCCGTTCACACCACATCGGTTTTGACGGCCAGCCCACCAATACACTTCATTACCGTTTCATGGGTTCCTGGAGTAAGCATTGGGGTTCCCTGGAAGACCCACTCCCTACCCCACTCACCCAACTGAGCTTAATGGGTGAACTTACCTATATTCCACTCAAATGGAGAGGTTGGCAATTCACTGGTGCCCTTGCACTCGACCGCAGCCTGCTGATAGGCAATAACTTCGGCGGCATGATTACTATACGCAAGATAGGGAAGATAAAGGATTAAATCATTAAAACCGACGTATCACAATGAAAACATATTTATATAAGGCATGGATAATAGCTGTCGTTGCTATGATTTGCTCATGCGAAAGCTATCTCATAAACGGCAATTTAGATGGTTTCTGGCAAGTACAAACGATAGAGAACAAGCAGACAGGCGAGATCACCCACTGCGAAGGCGACGTATACTATTCATTCCAACGCGATCTCGTACTACTCACCTATATCCTGCCCCACCGCCCTGCAGGACAGATCAAGGAACATCACATCGCCTACTTTACGCAAGAGAACGATTCCATTGCCATGACCGACTTCCGTATCTACCTTGACAAAGAGGCAACCCAGACGCCTTTGGAAAAACTTGCGAAATTTGGTTTATACGATCTGTTCACAACATTTCAATTAGAGGAGCTAAACAAGAAGTCGCTCATACTCACCTCAGACAAGGCCAGAATAACCATGCGAAAGTACTAAAAACACGTTTATCGAAATGACCCGAACGAGCAGCTCCCTCCATTTCCATCTCAGCCACATCCTGCACTGCGCCATTGCTGCAGTCATCTGCTTGTTCTCTCTACCACAGCATATATCAGCACAGGCTATCGAAGCCGGATATGGGAAAGGTGCAGTATTGAAATTCGACGACTGGCTGACGAACAATGCTTTGAAGGAGCAAGACGCCCAGAGCTTCTGGCTGGGCTACATCTATCAGACCCATGCCGAGGAGGACTGTGGTTATGCCTCAGACTTCAACTACCCCACCTTCACCTTCGGTCTACTGGTCTCAGATTTCAACAAGGTACGCCTGAGATACAATCCTCGCGGCACACGCCCCATCGACTACGACTCGCGCTGCGGAACCTCCTTCACAGCATACGCCTCGATCCGCCGTTCCTTTTTCCGAACAAGATCAGGCTGGAGTGCCGATTACAGGTTTAGCAATGGTATTGGCTACAATACACATATATATAATAGGTATACTAATGTCGACAACATCCTGCTGGGTTCACGGTTGGCCGTATACTTCGATGTGGCCTTTGCCCTCAACTACCGCTACCGCCAGTACGAATTCTTTGTAGGTCCCGAGTTTCGCCACCTCTCCAACGGCGGAGTGATGCGTCCCAACAAAGGCATCAACAAAGCCGGCATAGGAGTAGGCATGCGCTACCACCTGCAGTCACACGACTCCATCTCCTTCAAGCGTACACACAAGCCGTTCAACGGGAAGAGGGTGTATGTGAACATTGCCTACAGCTCAGGCCTGAGAGGTTCACAAGGCGAATGGCTCTACGATGCCAACAACTATATATGGAAAGATAACGACGTCGAAAACGTTAAATACGGCAAAGATGGTTACCGACTTTGCCACTACCATCTGGTGTCTACCGACCTCATGCTCCGCTACGCCCGGCGCTACGCCTCGGGCATAGGTATTGATGCTTTGTACGAGCCGTACAACCGTGACGTAGAGATACAGAACCCCAAAGCCGATCGTTCAGACATGTCCAAGTGGTCGTTTGGCATTGCCGCCAAGCACGAGGTATTCTTCCGCCGCATCAGCATGCAGGTGGCGTTAGGATGGTATCTGAGCCGACCATTCAATGACTTCTCCAATACTGCTGACGAATACCCATTCTATGAACGGGTGGGTCTACGATACAATCTCCCATGGCTCGACAATAGCATCTCTGTAGGATACAACATATATGCCCACCTCACCAAAGCCTACGGCACGGAATTGGTCATCGACTTCAAACTGCCGGTGATCAAGCTGCGCTAAAAATGTTTTATTTATTGATAAACTCGCAGAAGCGTCCCATCTGCTTGTCAAAGGAGAAGGCATCACGCGAAGCCTCCAGACAATTGCCCACATATCGGGCATACTCTCCATCAGACATATCCACGAAGGTGCGAATGTTGCGCGACAAGGTCACATAATCGCCATGTGCCGACACTAAACCGAAGCCATACTCATCTACGATACGTGCTCCCTCACCCTCACCACTGAAGAGGATGGGAATACCTTCGGGCAGCAGGTCAAAGATCTTTGAAGGCACAGCACCATGAATAGCCGCTGCAAGGGGGATGACGGAGAGGTCATATTTCTTCAGTTCCTCGCTCACCTCCTGCTTCGACAGGTAGCCGTGATAGTAGATTTCCTTCTCTCCATCCTCTATATAGGCCTGTATGTCACTCATCTGATTACCTCCTCCATAGAGATGCATCTCTACACCCAGTGCAGCAAAGTCTACCGATCGCAAGAGCGACAGCATATCCTGTGCCACACCAAAAAGTCCGGCATAGACAATCTTCATCGGGTGATTACGCTGTTTCATCTCTCCACATCCAGCCACTTCGTCTACAGGTTGCAAGTTACGGTATAGGAAAGTACGTTTTTGGGGGAACATGTGCAACACATGCTCCACTATCTCAGACGACTGTCCCATCACCGCATCGGCATTCTTATACATGAAACGTTCTATACAGCTCATCACCTTGTGCGACAGGCTTCCTTCGCGCATGAATCCCAGCTCTACGGCCGACATGGGCCACAGATCCGACACGTTGAGGATGGTATGCTTACCGAAGCATTTCTTGAACAGCAGGATGGCCGATGCAGCCACAAGTATAGGAGGCGACTGTACGATGATACGGTCATAATCCTTGATCAGCTTGCGCTTGCAGGCAAAGGCCCACATCGTGGTGGCGAAGGCCGTCATGGCAATCACACGTTTGATTGGATTCTTCGACACCGTAGCATAGGTCCAGTAACGGTACACGTTGATACCCTCTACCTTCTCCTTCAAGGAGAAGTGCCCGCGATAGCCCTTGAAGATTCGACCCTTCGGATAGTTGGGCAAGCAGGTAAGCACATCAACATCCATTCCCGAGGCCTTCAGGCCTCTCGCCAGATTAGTGATTCGGCTGGGTGCCGCTCCCACTTCAGGCTCGTAGTAGAATGAGACGATGAGTACCTTCATACCTCTATATTATATGGACATAATAAAGTCGACAATCCGTTCACACGCTCTTCCGTCACCATACGGATTCACCGCCTTGCTCATACTATCGTAGTAGGCCGTATCATCGAGCAGTCGCGATACCTCCGACACGATTTTCTCGTAGTCCGTACCCACGAGCTTCACGGTGCCTGCCTCCAATGCTTCGGGACGCTCAGTCGTATCGCGCATCACCAACACAGGCTTTCCCAGTCCAGGAGCCTCCTCCTGTATGCCACCGCTATCAGTAAGCACAAGAGTAGCCTTCTCCATCAGATACACAAAAGAAAGATACTCCAACGGCTCTATGAAAAACATATTAGCGGCCTCTCCCCAACCCTTTCCATGGGAGAGGGTGTCAAGTCCAACGAAAACCTCTTGAATAGGCTTGCGCACATTCGGGTTGAGGTGCATGGGATATACGAAATCCACATCGGGGTATTTCTGTGCCAAGTCACGGATAGCCGTACACATCTGGATGAATCCGTCACCGAAGTTCTCTCTTCTATGTCCAGTAATCAAGACGAGACGTCTTGGTAATTGTGAATTGTGAATTGTGAATTGTGAATTATCCAAACGATCGACATCGTAACCCGCTTCAGCAAGCACACTCTTCAGTTCTGCACTGAGGTGCTCGTCACGCTTGATCTTGTCAACCACCCAGTAGAGGGCATCGATGACGGTATTGCCAGTCACGATGATGCTTTGCCCGTTCACCTTCTCCTCCAGCAGGTTGTGGCGGCTCAGCGGTGTGGGCGAGAAGTTATAGGTGGCTATGCGTCCCGTAATCTGGCGGTTCATCTCCTCGGGCCACGGACTATAGATGTTATGTGTACGCAGTCCGGCCTCCACATGTCCTACAGGAATCTGCTGATAGAAGGCTGCCAAGGCTGCTGCCGTGCTCGTCGTGGTATCGCCATGTACGAGTACCACGTCGGGCTGCGCCTCACGCAACACGTCGCGCATGCCGAGCAGCACACGTGATGTCACGTCGTAGAGGTCCTGCCCCTGCTTCATGATGTTGAGATCGTAGTCGGGAGTGATATCAAAGATATGCAACACCTGATCCAACATCTCGCGATGCTGACCAGTGACACATACAATCGTTTCAAATTTTTCAGGAAATTGTGTAAAGGCTTTCACTAACGGAGCCATCTTGATAGCTTCGGGGCGAGTGCCGAATACCAACATTACCTTCTTCATGCCATTATCCTTTATTTCTTAAATACACCGCAGAAGTCGAGTACCTTGACATCAGGACGATAATTGAGCTCGGCAAACTCACGGTGATTTACCAAATAAACGACAATATCGGCTTTTTCGTATGCCGTTTGGTAATTAGTTAATTTAAAAACGTTATGCTCGGTAATATTGGGCTCAACCACCATTACATTACCATTGTTACACGACTGTAGCACACGTGAAGTTATCAACTTTGCGGGCGACTCACGCAAATCGTCAATGTTTGGTTTGAAAGCAAGTCCCATCATAGCAACCTTTGGGGCACGGTGATTTTTCAACTCAAACTCCACCATCATACGGCGCACCTTCTCGGCACACCACTGCGCCTTGTAGTTGTTGACCTGACGCGCCTGACATATAATGCGTGCCTCATTGGGATAGGCCGATGATATGAAATAGGGATCCACAGCTATGCAATGACCTCCCACTCCACATCCCGGCTGCAGTATGTTTACACGCGGATGCTTGTTGGCCAGTTCGATGAGTTCCCACACATTGATGCCTGCCTTGTCGCAGATGAGCGAAAGTTCGTTGGCAAAGGCAATCTGCACGTCGCGCGATGCATTCTCGGTGAGTTTGCACATCTCTGCCGTGCGGCAGTTGGTAGAGTGCAGCTGCCCCTTCACGAAGTGTCGGTAAAACTCCTTGGCCTTCTCAGTAGAAGCCTCGTTGATACCACCGATGACGCGGTCATTGTTAACCAGCTCCTCAATGATATTTCCCGGCAATACACGCTCAGGGCAGTACGCAATATAAATCTTGTCCTTAAGCTCGGGACGGCGCTTGAAAATCAGTTCCGTCATCATCTCCGTAGTTCCTACAGGCGAGGTGGATTCGATAACATACAAATCCCCTTCTTTCAAAAGGGGAAGCACCATCATCGTGGCAGCCTCCACGAACGAGGTATCGGGTTCGTGGTTACCCTTGAAGGGTGTGGGCACCACGATAAAGAAGGCATCAGCCTCTTGCGGTTGGGTATATGCCTTGAAGTTGCCCGAAGCGATAGCCTCTTGCAACAAATCCTCCAATCCATCTTCTACAATGTGCAGCTTGCCGGCATTGGTCACCTCCACCACATCAGCATTCACATCCACGCCGATGACCTCTACTCCATGCTTTGCCGCTATAATTGCAGTCGGGAGACCGATGTATCCCAACCCCATGAAACATGCTTTCATACAATATCTTCTATATTACAATCGTGAGGGCACTTAACCCCTATAATACAATTAGGCGCAAAGATACAAATAACTGCGCAAATATGCAAAGTGAAGTTAAAAAAGTTCGGCTTGCACGACTGGAAAGATTTCTACCACATGAGCTGCTTGTCACACACGCTCCCCCAATACTCCTTGGCAAAAGCCACCTTCCCCCTTGGCAGAGCGCCGCCATACCCACTATCTCTGCCAAGGGTATACAAACTGACCATCAGGCACTTGCGCAAGAAGCAACACACCCTACAAGCGCATCCATCGCCTCCCTATAGCCATATTACGTTTACCCCTTGGCAGCGTGATGCATGAAGCATCGGACACCCGAAAGACATACTACAATATCGGAGACTATCCGCTACTACGGGGTAGCAGAGAGAAACCACACATTGCGTCCCAGTACCAAATAATTTCAGCACAGTGAGACTCGAGTCTCTATATAGTGATACTGCAGTTTCACCATGTAGAGACTACCGTATCACTATATAGAGACTGAGGTGTACTAAAAAAAGTTGACAGGTTAAACTTAGAAAAATTCTTATTCCTATATGAGTTTACGCTTTGCAAAGATAATCCAAAATAGGTTTACATTCCAAACGAAATCTCAAGTATCAAAGCTGCGCTTCAAGATGGCTTGCCATTGCCAAGGGGTAAATGCTAATTATTATACACCCCAAAAAGCAATATAAATACTGGTAATCAACAAATTGAAACAAGCGTAACACAAATTCTGCCAAGGGAATTCCTTGGCAGAATCACAACTACAGGAAGTGCAGTTATAGTATATTACAAATTAATCCACTTTCCTTCCTTAAGCGACTCTATTGCTGCAAAAGAAGCAAGTGTTGTATTTTCAATGCTAACGAACGGAATTAATGCCTCGCCACCTTTCAGCAAGCGTTCGTTGAGCAATGCAAATTCGTTCTTTTGCCCTTTGTCCATAGCTCCTGACATTTTAGAGAAGCCCTTGACGCCAAAGCCTTGAAGCTTACGCCAATTGTCGAGCACAAACACGCGCTCTTGAGAATACACTTCGACGCGTTCCTTTGCATACGATTTGGAGCCATTGGCAAAGTAATTGATAACAGCATTGGTTCCATTCTCGTAACGTAGCAGTATAGTAGCATTATCGGTATTCTCCTCTGGATTGACGCCCATAGCATTCATACACACCGCAGTCACACGACTACCTGCGATATAGGAACAGAGATCGATGAAATGGCATGCCTCACCGAGAATACGTCCACCACCTACTTCAAGGTCATGCACCCACATGCCGGCAGGTATAAACCCAGCGTTCATGGTAGCTACGATATTTTTAGGGCCATCGCCTACCAATTGCTTCAGTTTCATTGCAAATGGTGAGAACCTACGATTAAAGCCCACTGTCAGGGTTACCCCTTCGGGTGCTGCTTCATACACCTCCTTAATCTCTATCAATTCCGCCTTATTCAAGCACAGCGGCTTCTCCACGAAGACACTTTTCCCTGCCCTCAATGCTTCAAGCACCATCTTGGCATGAAGGTTGTGACGAGTGGTCACGATTACCATATCCACCTCTTTATCATTGAGTATCTCATGATAGTCCGAGGTAGCACATTCAGCGCCCACCTTCTTGGCCAGCACCTTTGCATTCAGTCCACCGGCACTGGCTATATACTTAATGGTTGCATTTGCCTTCTTCAACGCAGGGATGACAGTACTTGAGGTATAGTTACCCGCACCGATAATGCCTATTTTGCCATTACCAGCCTTGAAGGTAGCCCCATCAATCGACACCACACGCTGAATCTTGCTTTCTTCGGGAAACTTAATGATAGAGGCTATAGATCCCCGCTTGCGCATGTCACCATATATCTCCAGATAGTCTTTCAGTTCTACTACCTCCGTAATCAAAGACTTCACATCCAATCCGCCCGATGAGATCGCATGAAGGATTGCTTCAAAGTTGCGCTTTTCAGTCCATCTCACATAGGGCAGGGGATAGTCATGTCCCTTGTTTTCGTATTCGTCATCATAACGTCCTGCTCCATAAGAGCACGACACTTGGAACGACAACTCCTTCTTATAGAAGTCGTCACGACGCAGATTAAGTCCTACTACGCCTACAAGAATGATACGTCCACGCTTACGGCACATCTCACATGCCTGATGCATCACCTCGTCCGTCTTGGCCGATGCCGTGATAATGACGCCGTCAGCTCCAACACTATTTGTCACCTCCTCTACAAACTTTACAGGATTGACTCCCTTTCCTGGATTTACGGCCAGTACTCCTTTCGAGGCTGCCATATCGACCTTCTCCTGGTCAAAGTCGATGCCTATCACTCGGCATCCATTGGCCTTCAACAATTGGCAAACGACCAAGCCTATCAAACCCAGCCCTGTAACGACTACCGTTTCGCCCAACTCTGGCTTAAATAAGCGTATACCCTCCAGGCCAATAGAGCCTATTACCGTAAAGGCAGCTTCCTCATCCGACACATCGTCAGGGACCTTTGCCACCAAGTTCTTGGGCACACACACATATTCTGCATGATTACCGTTTGAGGCTACTCGATCGCCCACAACAAACTCCGTTACACCTTTGCCAACAGCCATGACGCGTCCCACGTTACAATAGCCCAGGGGCAGGGGTTGTCCTAGTTTATTGAATACAGCCTCCAGCGTCGGTTGTATGCCATCGGTCTTCAGTTTATCCAGCACCTGCTTCACCTTATCCGGTTGTTGGCGTGCTTTATCTATGAGATTAGCTTTACCAAACTCCACCAGCATGCGTTCAGTGCCAAGCGAGACCAATGTACGGGTCGTTTTGATAAGCACACAACCAGCTTTCACATTAGGCACTGGCACCTCTTCCAAAATGGTTTCACCAGACTTCAAGTCCTGTATAATCTGTTTCATCTGTTATATAGCGTTTGTTATTATCAATTATCAACTGCAAAAGTAATAATAAAACTTCACTTTATCACTTGAATCCATCGATTATTGTACGCAGCATGCCTGCGAACACCACTCGCACACATTGCGATTCCTGCAAGCTATTATATTCCCTTGCCACCTCCATTTGTTCCAACTGTAGCGACTGCTGTCCCTCAAAAGTCAACACAGCCCTATCTGTCACTACACGGCAACTATCCACACTCAGTATTTGGAGGTCTGGCGCCAAATGAAAATAGGCTATGGCCTCACACGACACCATGCCTTCTACGCTATCAATAACCTCAAAAGCATTCTCCCTACACAGGAATCTCCGTCTACAAAGAATTTGCTTATCCCTGTACCCATCATGCTTCATTGCATACTCATCGGGGCCATCGTTCTCAATCACCACCTGAGCACGCTGGGCACAACGGAATGCGCCCCATACCTTGGAAGAGTCCTCACCATCAATCACCACAGCATTATGAGCCCGAGTAGAGCGCTCATAGCTACGGCGACATCCTGCATTGTATGTAGAAGTTCCTGTATCGACAATCAGTGGTCCTCCATTTACCCGAAGCAAAAACGTAGAAGTGTCGGCATGTGCATGCCCTAAATTATAAGAGACTCCGAGAGGAGCCATATCTATGATTGCCTCATAAAAAGGCTGCGTAGCATGACGGTAGCCCGACTTTCCCAATGTCCCCTTTCCCCACTCAACATGCAATCGCTTGGCATACTCACGTAATACCTCGGGGGGCAAAGCCACGCCATCTGCAGCATCATTAAGCAGCGGGAGCGTATCATCACTCCAAACGATAGCCTCCATCCAGGAAAGCATCGCCACAGCCTTATCATGCAGCAGATTCCTCAGCGGTTCCATCCCATCAAACATGGAACTATCAGCGACAGAAAGCAGATTGCAGCAATCAAGCAAGCGCTCCAGTATCACACAATGATACATCGGACTCAACTCGTAATGTGCACCATCAGGCAGAATCTGCTCCTCTAACTGAGCTGTTACAATCTGGCGTGCTTTCTTCCAGAAAGCCGCATCCCTGAAGTACACAGCAGCAAAAAGCAATGAAAAGCCGTTCTCCAGATAATGATTGGCCAGCAGATGTCGCTCAGTACGCCGCTCAAGAACCCGATACTGCGAATACAGCGAGGTATCTATCATCGCCAACTGACTGGGAGTCAATTCCTCACGATGTAATGAAACAAACTTTATCCAATTGATACCCCGCAACGATATCGGATATGGATCTGCAGCTATAGCATTGTTCTCAATACTACCAATAAACCTTTCTATCCACGCCAAGCCCTCCTGCACATCCATTTCGGGCTGCAACAAGAAGTCCATATAGTTCAGATTATACCTCCACAAATCACCCTGCGAACGGTCATCCCAGGCTCCGTCAAAGTAGTGCGACAGATTCAAGAAACAGAACATCCCGTCACCATGATATGCCGTATACTTTTCAGGCAATGCGTTAAATGCCAACGGGTTCCCTTTCTTATAACATGTATAGTCATCTTTACGCGAGAGTAAGCGACGCATCTTGGCACATACCTTATAATAAACCTGAAAGAGCAGTTGCTCTCCTTTCAGAAACTTCAAAGTGTGATAATACAACGAGAAAGACATATCATCAACCATTATACTAACAACGAATAGATACGCATTATCTCATTCTCCACATGTACCTCTGGCACATAGGTCACTCGTCTTCTTTCGAGCAGCAATGGATACACCTTTTCAAACAGGTCATCTGCATCGCCTGTCCTATACAGTACAGTCTCTTTAGGACGTGTACACACATCACTGGCTACAACAGGAGTACCGAATTGAAGCGCCTCCTTCACCGACACGCCTTCCATATCAGACATCGTAGCCCGCACGAAGAGATCGGTATGCGCCCACACCTCAAATCCATTGACCGGAGAATTCACTGCAAAGCAAAAATGCTCCGTTAACCCCAGTTCTTCAATCCGCGCCACGCACTTGTCATAGTATTCATAATCAAAGATATCAGCGATACAGAACACCATCCCCACGTCCAGTCCTTTTTCATTGACCAGACGATTCATAAGGTCAATCAGCTGGTCTATTCCATACAAATCGCCAAACACATTATTGATAACCCTATGCGCGTTGGACGAGATCGAATACTCATGTTTATTGATAAACTCCTCCAACTCAGTCGTCAGACCCTTCACCTCACTTTGTTCTGGAGCCATATAGGTAGGCAGCAATACAATCTTTCCACTGTCAATATCATATTTTTCACGAAGCAGAGCAGTATATGCCGGGTCATTGTATATAATATACTTCGCACGACGGAACAATTGATTTACCACTTTACGTTTCCAACCATCAAGCAGCACAATACGCCGATTGTGTAGTGTAAGCACAATATCATGCTTCCAGCCAAAGAGGTAGAGCATCATCAAAAGATAAAAGTTGGTAAACTGAGCATGAATGAGCCTTTTGGGGACAAATGGCAACTTCAGAAACTCCAGTATCCGGTTCTTAACCCTCATCACACACTCGCTCTCATACCCCGATTGAGCGAAGTCGCGCATAATGACACTCTCATCTATCGCATGCAGTTTCTCTGCCAAGCGCTTGCAGTATATTGAAATACCTCCTATTGGTGGAGGATAAAAGCCCCAAATTTCCTTCTTCATGACTTTGCAAAATATGTTTTGTCAATAACCAATGCCTCAAAGTCCTCCTTAGTCACTTCATCTTTTCTCTTGGCATCACGCCACAGGTGCTTCATCAAGCCAAGGGTGCCCTCCACCGAATGTGAGCACTTATAAAAATGTCGCAAGCAAAAGGGGATATTGACCAATACCCATAGATTGTAGAAGATAGCCGACTTATGGATACGTACATCTATAAAGCGGTTCAAATAATGCAGATATACTTTTCCTGCTCCATCCATCTTATCACCCGATGCTCCCACCTTATGATATATCAGCGAGTCGAGCACGCAGGCCATAGGCACCCCCTGCTCCTTCATGCGAAGCGACAACTCGAAATCCTCTTCCCCGAAGAAGAAACGTTCGGTAAGCAGGTGTCCCTCTTCATCCAACAGCTCCGGATAGAAAAACAACGCACAGCCCGTAACGAAGGAGATGGGGATATAGTCAGCTTCCTTCACCGCGGAGTTGGGCTGACCAGCATAATAATACTTACGGAATCCGAACGAGAGTTTACCCCCACAGTTCCATATCTTCTGTTTGTCGTAATAGAGGTTTATTTTAGGAGTCAGCACCCGATATTCAGGATGTTTTGTCGAGAACGCATTGAGCCGAGTGAGAAAATCCGGTCTCACCTCCGTATCATTGTTGAGCAACAGATAGCTGTCCGGGGCATTCTCTCGGGCAACCTCCAATCCCATGTTGTTTCCACGGGCAAAGCCATAGTTCTTGTCCAAAGGCACCAATTGCGCATCAAAGCCGTCGTGAGCGTCAAGCCATGCCCTGATACGCTGCAACGAGTCGTCGGTGGAGCCATTGTCAACGACATAAACACGAAAGTCGCCTTCGGCCTTCAGTAATGAATCCAGGCAGGCCAGCGTATCGTCAGCACCATTCCAATTGAGTATTATTATAGCAGTCATGAATGTTTACTTATACGATAAAGGCTATATACACATAAGAAGAACAGCAGTACCTCAGACAGCGACATGGCCCAAGCAGCAGCAGCCGCGCCATGCAGCGGAGTCATCAGCAGCATGAACACCACACTGAACATGCCAGTCACCATCACCGAACGGAAGAAGTAGCGCTGTCCGTCCATATTTATCAGTCCCACGATACCCACCAGGTAGTTGATCTCGCCAAACAGAATCACCAGCGTCATGATACGGATAAGGGGGACGCATGCTGCAAACTCCCGTCCACAAAGGATATCCGAAATAAGAGGCGCGAAGATATACACGCCCAGCGTTACCACCAGCACGACTGAAGTGAAAGGGATAGACACCTTACGCAACATTCTCATCTGCTCATTCACCGGCTGTCCCTTGAACCGTAAGCTCAGATGCGGGAACAACGCCTGCGCGGCAGGAGAGATGATTGACTGAAAACCTTTGACCACCTTCTCAGCCGCTGAGTACAGCCCTACGATATCATCAGTCACAAACTGCTTGAGGATAATCACATTGGCATTGCGATACAGATTCATGCCAAACGTAGAACCAAACACTGCACTACCCTCCTTCAACTGCATGCGAATATCACTCCACGTAGCCCAATGCAAGCGCAGGTGAAACTGCCGGTACACAAGTATTACACTGAGTAATCCTGCTAGCAAGTACCCACAAGAATTAAGCAAAATAAGTAACTGATAATCATTATCTTCTCGCACTACAATAAAAATCAGTATTGTAAACAGGACTTTCGACGAAGCATTTACGATGGTCATATACTTCATCCTTTCCATTCCTTGGAAAAGCCAAATGGGAGTAAGCACATCACCAATTATCATTCCCAGCCCATATATAAACATCAAGATTCCCTCCTCGCTCTTAAACACATACTTACCACACAGCAATAACACGACAGAGAGGGATGCCGCAATCAAAACCTTACTTGCTGTTACCGCATTATATATGCGTAACACCGACTCATCATCATCTCTACACTGCGAAATCTGTTTCGTTGCTGAAAAATTAAAGCCATATGTACTGAATAGAATTACGTACTGCACGATAACGTAGACATACGAGTAGGCACCGTAATTGGCTTTCCCCACCACACTCAGTATATAAGGCAATGTCACTAACGGCAACAGGACATTTAATCCATTCAAAATGGATAACGAGAAGAAGTTTGTGATTAACTGTTTATATTTCGTCATAGCTATCCGAGACACACAGCCTCCTCCTGTTTCTTTTCACACGCCTTATCTATTACCAATAGCAACAATGCTAATACTGGAATCTCTAATGCTGAGAGGTTTGCAAAATAGGAATCGAACCAACCCATAAAAAGCAATCCACACTCAAAGAAATATGCCACGTACATATATATATTATTAAAACGTATGGTGGCTAACTTCATTAAATACATCATGCAGCTCAGAAACAGCACAAAAACTCCAAACGTCACATAACCTGAATTTATGAATATTGTACCAAACAATGTGCGAACATTAGTATAGTTAACTCCTGTATTATAGTACAACTGGTTCAGAGGTATAATAAGTTCGTCATTTCCCACCAGCACATTACCAAGATTCACAACCTGTGCTATAACCATCTCAAAATCGCCTTTATCAGGGAACCCCATTTGCATATCAACACTAAGTCCCAAGGTGCCACTAGTCAAATAATGAACAAAATTTCTAAAAATAAAAGAAAGCACCTCACTACCTAGTTCATTTCCATCAGCAACAACCAATCCTAAGATATATGAAGCAAGAAAAACCATCATAGCGCCTAGAACTACATATATCAATAACGACAATCTAAGTTTCGTCTTCCCCGCACACAATCTAAGCACCATACCTGTGAGGCAAGGGATAATCACCCATCCCTTCACTTGATAGAGAATAGTCACCGCCAATATCGGTATTATAATCAGCCAAAGCCATTTATTTTTCTTATCAACAAAAAATATAGCCATCATCAATATCGGTAACGACAATTGGCGAAGATGCCCCCAAAAACCACGTCCACAAAACTCCTCCCCGAACTCATCAGACCCTATCATACTAATTCCACCTGATATAGTCTTGAATCGTAGAGCAAACAAGGCAATGATTACAATAGCAAAAAGCACTAGTATTTTAGGCATTTGTTCCTCTTTGATATGGCTATTTATTGGGATGTTATGCTTTTGCACGATATAGGCCAAAGCATAACTAGGAATTGCAAAGATGACTAAACCAACACTCCAAAGTAAAATGCTAGGATAATAGAACACCACGAAACCATAATTCCCCGAGATTGCGATAGATAATATTAAAATTATCACATAGGGCCACATCAAGAAGTTCAAAGGTGTATAAAGAGTTCTCCATGCTTTCAGTTCCAAATAGGACAGCACAAATACCTCCAAAAAGAAAGACAACAATATCAGTATCTCTTGAAAACCACCCATAATGTTCTTCCCTAAGCACCTATAGAAATAGAGCCATCACTTGTTGCGATCTATCATCCGATCCTTCACGATATACCACGCTGCTGTACCGAAGAAAGCCAAGAACACATACAATAGTCCCATCATCATCTTTTTAGGTGACGATGCCTTAACGGGTACAACTGCAGGCTGCATAACCACACATACGGGAGTACTCTCTGCGACCTTGGCTCGTGCCATCTCCAGCTGTTGGGCTATCTGATTATAGACATTGAAAGCCAAATCCTGCTCGTTAGATAGGCGGTCCTGCTCGATTTGATACTGCATTTTCACCACACCTTGATGTTGGTCTGCATAGGTCGCATAGGCCTGCTGAGCCTTGTAATACTTTTCTTGTGCTTCTGTGTACAGTTTCTCCGTATAGGCCAAGTCCTTGCGAGCCTTTGCCGAACGGTATTTGCCGATATACTCCTGCAGATTCTCCGACACTACCGTTGCCACATACGAGGCTATCTTCGGATCCTGCATTGTCACATCCAACGTAATCACAAAGTTTCCCTTATCCACGTTCACTGAAATCAGCTCGTCCAACGATTTGAGCGTCAGGAACTGTCGGCGTGTAAGGGACATCTCTGTCGCATCGAGTGGCACGATGTCTTCCTTCTTCTCGCTCCCCACAAGCCTTTTTATCCACTTGATTGGAGCAACTATCATCTTTATCCACCAGGGATCTCGCTGATGGTTCACTAAATAATCATACATCGATGTCTTCAAGCTGCCATCTTTTGTTTCCACTTGCATATTCATTATATCACAAAGGAATGGAGTTGAAGACACAATTTGTGGATACAACTCTGGATACAACGCGTCCTCACCACCAGACAAACTTCCCAGGTCAAAGCCAGCCATTGAAGCCAAAGCCCCTAATCCGCCGGACATACTCGAACCAGTAGAGAACTCTGGTGCCATGACAACTGTTGAGGTATACTGCTTAGGGATACTGAACGCCACGATTATCGCCAGCACTCCACCAATGAAACAGTTGATAATGATACGCTTGCGCTTTCCCCAAAGCAAGAGCAGCAGGCCAACTATATCTATTTCTCTATGATTCTTAGTATTCTGTTCTTCCATTCCCTCTAAGATTTATCTGAAGACATTTATCAAAGCAAGTACCACGGTTGCTAATGAGGCAGCTGTCGAACTCAGGCTAAGAATCTCACTGGCTGACATGCCTTCCCGCTCATTCTTTATAGGCACTACAATTTCACAACCAGGCTCCACAATAGTTCTACTCCAGCGGTTGGCCTTCGACACCGTACCATTCATATATACGATATACACGTTCGACTTGCTTGCATTCTCATTGTATCCACCCGCCTGATTCACATAGTGGTTCAGTCTTTTTCTCTTGTCATAGGCCACCGTATTGGCATACATTACTTCTCCACTAATCTTTACCGTATTTGAGAATTGCGGGATAATCAGTCGATCACCATCGCGTAGTGTAATATCGGCATCCGACCCAGGATGTTCCAACGCCTTATCCAGTTCTATACCCACTGGATAGGTTGTTTGGTTTGTCATACTACGGCGAATAGCCACAGAGTCCTTCTTATTCTCTGCCATCTGTATAGCAGCCTCAATAGTCGACTCCAAGCGCATTTTCTCCTCCTCTGTCATCATGCGTTCCAGTCGCGCTCCCTTGACATTGGCCTGTGGTGTCAGTCCACCGGCATTAGCCACCAATTCGCTCAAGCGCTGATTCTTCTTCTCCAACGCATAGGTACCTCCGAAGAGCACCTCTCCTTCCACCGTGACATTCTCTTGCTTGTGGTAGCCAGGGCTCTTGCGCACATACACCTCGTCGAAGGGCATCAGGGTGAAGTTGGGATTACCTTCTACGACGAGACCATCGCTGATGGAGAACGAATAGGTGTATGATATGGTGTCGCTTGCTGAGGTTGCTCTTGAGTCTTTCACTCGGCGGGCCACATCGACCTTGGCCGTTGATGCAGCCTCATTGAGTCCACCTGCATTTACGATAAAATCCTCTACGGACATGTTGTCGACATACTGATAGGTTCCTGGGAAGGCTACTTCACCGAAGATGGTTACTGTCTGTACTTCCTGCATATCGAATAGGCTGGGAACAAGCAGCACATCGTTTTTGCGCAGGGGCACATCGGGGATGGTACCGTTCATCAGCTGCTCGAGGTTAATGGCCAGGTTCTCCATCGTATTGTTGGGATTCCGGCGATTTAGGATAGCACGATTGAGGAAAGCTTCATCCTTCAATCCGCCTGCACTCTCTATGAGCTGCTTCACGGTATTGATGCGTCCATTCATCTGGAACATTCCGGGACGATATACCGCTCCCTTCACCTCGACCATATTAGCAAAGGTCGGCATGATGGAGTCAACGGACACCGAGTCGCCATCGGCCAAAATAAAGTTTTGCTGCTCGGCTGCATCAAGCGTATAGATCTCACGTTCGCGCTTTCCGTTGCGGATCAAGCGTACATCTTCTTTATAGGCGTTGCCCGAGAGACCACCCGCATATTTCAGCAGTTGTGCCACAGACTCGTCATCTAGCATTTCATAATACATGGGACGCTTCACATTGCCTGTCACGCTCACCAGATTCTTGTAGGCGTCTACCGTGACCACATCATTATCCTCGAGACGTATGCCCTTGTCGGAATTACCGTTGAGGATGAAGTCATACACGTCATACGTAGCCACGAGCTTGTCGTTGCGATACACTTTGACTTCACGCAGAGTTCCCACTTCGTTGACGCCTCCGGCCTGGTACAATGCGTTGAAGATGGTGGCAAACGATGACATCGTGTAGGTGCCGGGGTTCTCTACCTCGCCCATCACATGCACCTGTATGGTGCGGTTCTGTGCCAACGAGAGGCGTATGTTTGAGTTGGGCTCCTCGCTGTTGATACCCGAGTAGATTTGTCCGAACTGCTCCTTGAGGTATTTATTGGCCTGCGTCACGGTGAGTCCACTGAGGTGTACGGGTCCGAGGTTCTCCACATAGATATTGCCGTCGGGCGAGATGGTCTCCTGTATGTTTGACTGCGAGGCCCCCCATATATCAATAGCCACTTCATCGCCCGGACCAAGTCGATAGTTGGCCGGTGTGGGTAGGTTATAGCTGGCTTCAAAAGCGACATTTTTGTTTTGGAATAGGCGGTGTCCGAAGATTTCCTTCTTGGCCTGCTCCTCCATCATGTACATCATGGTTGAGTCCGGGAAGAGGAATCCCATCTCCCCCATCATCATCTCCTCGCGTTCCGTAGCATTGAACTTGCTCCGTTCCTCCTTGTCACTCTGCAGCTCGATGGCACCATTCTTCTTGGGTGCGGTGCGGGTGCGCTTCTTCTCGGTCATCGAGGCGCCTATACCGGAGGTCTTCTGGTTTTCCATCTTACGCTTGATGCGATTGACCTGATCCATGGTAACACCTCTGCGCAAAAGATCCTTGGCTATCTGTTGCTGACTATCGCCCTTTTCCTGGGCCTCCATCACGTATTCTATCACTTGGTCATCGCTCATCTTCTGTGCCGATGCTATCTGTACACAGAAAAGAAGCAAAACGAGTATCGGGAGTTTTCGCATATCGTATATTTTCGTCGTTAGAATTTCTTACCGCTGATTATCGAGAATGCAGTCTTGCATATTATTACCAGATCGCCCCACAACGAGCGTGTTGTCAGATACTCCAAGTCCATATCCAGTCGAATGAGCATCTTCTCCATCGTGTCGGTATATCCGTTGTAGAGGGTTGCCTGTGAGGTCAGTCCCGGACGCATCTTGTAGATGTGTATGTAGTTAGGGTTTACTGCCATAATCTTGTCAATGAACACTTGACGCTCGGGACGGGGTCCGACGAGCGACATATCGCCATTCAGCACATTGAACAGTTGGGGAAGCTCGTCGAGGTGATGGTCGCGCAGGAAGCGGCCTACTCTCGTCATCTGTTCCTTGCGTTCCTCTTCCGTGCGGGGTATGCCGTTCTTCTCTGCATCCTTCTTCATGGTACGGAACTTATAGATGGTAAAGGTCTTTCCTTTGTAGCCTACTCTCTCCTGCTTGTAGATAACACTTCCGCCTGCTATCCATATCACCAGAAACACGAGCAGGAACACGGGCGAAAGTATCACGATTCCGCAGAGTGCTGCGCCAAAGTCGACCAATCGCTTCAGGAAGCGCTCAAAACCGGACATAGCATCCTTGTATTCGGACACTGCCATGCTTGCCTGAGTATGAAAATTTCTCATATAAATGTGCAATCAGATAGATATAATATATTATAGGAACGCAACACCTACAGGTTTATTGTTCCTAAGTCGCTATTTTTTAATTTAGCGCACAAAGGTATGACATTTTCTGCTCATAACAATAAAAAAGTGTTATCTTTGCGCCTTGATTTTGGAATTTAATCAATAACCTTAACGTAAAAGACTAAACAAGACTGAATTATGAAAGCATTTGTTTTTCCCGGTCAGGGAGCCCAATTTTCAGGAATGGGCAAAGACCTGTATGAAAGCTCACCGTTAGCTAAGGAGTTGTTCGAAAAAGCCAACGACATCCTTGGCTATCGCATCACGGATATCATGTTTGAGGGTACCGACGAAGAACTTCGTCAGACCAAAGTGACTCAGCCCGCCGTATTTCTCCACTCTGTCATCAGCGCCCTCTGCCTGGGCGACGACTTCTGCCCCGATATGGTTGCCGGCCATTCACTGGGCGAGTTCTCTGCGATGGTAGCCTGTGGTGCCCTCTCGTTTGAGGACGGCCTGAAGCTGGTGTATGCCCGTGCCCTGGCTATGCAGAAGGCTTGCGAGTTGCAGCCCTCCACGATGGCAGCTATCATAGCCCTGCCCGACGAGACCATCGAGGCCGTATGCCGGGAGGTTACCGAAGGCGGCCACACGGTGGTAGCAGCCAACTACAACTGCCCAGGCCAGGTAGTCATCTCAGGAAGCATGGAGGGTATACGCCTTGCTTGCGAGAAGCTCACCGAAGCGGGTGCCAAGCGTGCACTTCCGCTGAGCGTGGGTGGTGCTTTCCATTCACCGTTGATGGATCCGGCCAAGGTAGAGCTCGAGGCAGCCATCCGGGCTACCGAGTTCCACACGCCCAAGTGTCCTGTATACCAGAATGTAGATGCCCTACCGCATACCGACCCCGAAGAGATCAAAGCCAACCTCATCGCCCAGCTCACCTCTCCCGTACGCTGGACACAGAGCGTGCTCAACATGCGTGCCGACGGTGCAGAGACCTTCACCGAATGCGGGCCAGGCAATGTACTTACGGGACTTATCCGAAAAATCAAAAAAGCATAACATTTTCAATTATGAAATAGGAATTATGAGGTAACCCACATTGCACACAATAGTAATGGGGACTTGTTTCCCATAATTCAGGATTCAAAAATCAGAAGCACATAACATGTCAAAGATCATCCTCTATCAAATCTTCACCCGCCTGTTTGGCAATGCCAACACCGCCCGTATACCGGGTGGCAGCATCGAGGAGAACGGCTGCGGCAAGCTCGCCGCCTTCACCCCCGAAGCTCTCGCCGCCATCAAGGAGTTGGGCACGACGCACGTCTGGTACACAGGCATCATCGAGCATGCCACGCAGACCGACTACAGCCACTTCGGCATCCGCCCCGACCACAAGGCTACGGTCAAGGGGCAGGCAGGTTCGCCCTATGCCATCAAGGACTACTACGATGTGGACCCCGACCTGGCGACCTCCGTGCCGAGCCGCATGAAGGAGTTCACCCAGCTGGTGAAGCGCACCCACGATGCAGGACTGAAGATGATCATCGACTTCGTACCCAACCACGTGGCCCGTTGCTACCACTCCGATGCCAAGCCGAAGAGTGTGGTGGACCTCGGCGAGAAGGACGACACCACCCAGTTCTTCTCCCCCAAGAACAACTTCTACTACCTGCCCGGTACCACGCTGGGCGGTGAGGTCGACTGGCAGGACTACACGGAGAGCCCGGCCCGCGCCACCGGCAACGACCGCTTCGATGCCTACCCTACACGCAACGACTGGTACGAGACCGTGAAGCTCAACTACGGTGTCAATTACCTTGACGGGGGCCGCACCGACTTCTACCCCTTCCCTTCCACCTGGCTCAAGATGCGCGACATCCTGCTCTTTTGGGCCAAAAAGGGCGTCGACGGGTTCCGTTGCGACATGGCCGAGATGGTGCCCTTCCAGTTCTGGGGTTGGGTGATACCTATCATCAAGGAGCGGTACCCCCACATCATCTTCATTGCCGAGGTGTACAACACGTGGGAATACTACAACTACGTCAAGCACGGCAAGTTTGACTACCTGTACGACAAGGTAGGCCTCTACGACACGCTCATCGGCATCATCCGCCGTCAGCAGTCGGCCACCGAGATTACCCGCATGTGGCAGAACCTGGGCGAGCTGCGCCAACGCATGCTCCACTTCATGGAGAACCACGACGAGCAGCGCCTCGCCTCCGACTTCATCGCCGGCCACGGCCGTCCTGCCCTGCCTGCCATACTTGTGAGCGCCACCATCGACACCTGCCCCATGATGGTCTACTTCGGCCAGGAGCTGGGCGAGCGTGGCATGGATGCCGAGGGCTTCAGTGGCCGCGACGGACGCACCACGATCTTCGACTACTGGAGTGTCGATACCATCTGCCGCTGGCGCGACGGGGGTACCTTCTCGGGACGTGAGCTCAACGACGGCGAACGCGACCTGCGTAGCCAGTATGCCCGCCTGCTCCACATAGCCCGCGACGAACGTGCCATCAGCGAGGGCGACTTCTTCGATCTCATGTATGCCAACCCCTACACGGAGAGCTTCAACCCCCACCGCCACTATGCCTTCCTGCGCAAGCACGAGGATGAGCTGCTGCTCATTGTGGCCAACTTCGACGAGCACGACACGCAGGTGGCAGTGAACATCCCGAGCCATGCGTTCGACTACTTCAAGCTTCCGACTCTCGACAATGTCGTGGGTACCGAACTGCTGACGGGTGACACCGTACAGCTTGTCCTCTCGCCCGAAATTCCTGCGACACTCCAAGTTCCGGGATACTCGGGAGCCATCGTAAAGATAAAACTCTGACCCTCAACAGACATACCTATGGAAACGCCCATCCTCAACGAGCACAACAAGCAGGAGTATCCACCGGCACATACGGCCGAGCATATACTGAACCAGACAATGACGCGCATGTTTGGCTGCCCGCGTTCGCGCGTGAACCACATAGAGCGCAAGAAGAGCAAGTGCAACTACGACCTTGCCGTATGCCCCACCGAGGAGCAGATACGCCAGGTAGAGGCCGAGGTGAACCGCATCATCGGTGCCGACATGGAGGTGAGCGAACGCTACGTGAGCCGTGCCGAGGTGCCGCAGGAGATTGACCTGAGCAAACTGCCTGCCGATGCCAGCGAGACGCTGCGCCTGGTGTATGTGGGCGACTATGACGTATGCCCCTGCCTGGGTGCCCATGTACGCCGCACGGGCGAGATCGGCAGCTTCCGCATCAGCAGCACAAGCTTCAACGAGGGCAACTTCCGTATCGTGTTCAGGGTGGGGTGAATGCTTTGACAGGAGCACAGGTCCTTTTCGGCAGAAGTATATAACAAGTACAAATGTTCTTATGTCGATAGAAGCATCTATGTAAAAAAAGGAAACCCTTTTTGAACTTCCCTAAAGTTTCAAAAAGGGTTTCCTTCTGTTAGAATTTTCTACGTCTTTCTTCAAACCTTTTATTCTTCCACAGGCTGTGGCTGCGTAGCCACGGGATTTTGTGTAAGCGAGGGATTGTTATTCATCTCACGATCGGGTATAGGATAGATGAGTGCGGCATCGCCAGCCGGAATATTGTAGACATAGGCAGTCGGGAAACCTGCGCCACGACGGTCAACGCCCTTCTTCATACGCATAAGGTCAAAGTATGAATGCCCTTCGCCCCAAAGTTCGATGCGGCGTTGCATCCACACGGCTTCACATATGTCTTCGGTGTTAGTGGCCGTACAGTTATAGGCGGGATCTCGGTAGGTTGTGACAAAGCTGTTGAGTGTATTCAGCGCGCCGCCTGTATCACCCATCATAGCCTTTGCCTCGGCAAGGATGAGGTACATTTCCTCAACACGCATCAAGGGGATGTCATTTGCATTGGTAGATGTATATATCTCATCCTTATAAGGAGCAAACTTTACCTGTGTGTAGGCAGGCATACTAAACTGAACCACATGGTTCTGCTGTTCATCGTTGAGATTTGCAGAAGTTCCATTTGCATCAAGGAACCATCCTTTGCGCACGTCGGTAGAGGGGATGGCATTGTACAGCGACTGGCTCACCATACGCCATGCGCCTACCGATGCATAACCATAATTGAGTGACCCCATGTGTGATGGCCAGTTGATAATTCCTGTGGTTACTACGCGGTCGGTCTCTTCGGTGTCGATACCCCAAAGCCAAGCATCGTGGTTGATGTCGGCAAAGGTGGGACGGCTTACCTCGTTAATGGTATAGGGAGCTGCTATGCCAGCTTCGATGACGCGCTGTGCCTCAGTGGCAGCTTCCTCCCAACGATTCATTACCATATAGATACGAGCACGGAGTCCGTAGATGACTTCGGGGCTTACAAATTGCTTTCCTGGACGAGCTATGGTTGTCTTTTGCAATAGATCTAATGCCTTGCTCAGATCTGTGAGAATGAAGTCATATACTTCACGTACTGTTGCACGTGGACATCCTTCTGTATTTGCAATCTCCATATTTCCTTCGTGTATGATGGGTACACCAAGTGCCTCCTCATTGCCAGCATAAGTTTGTTGATAGAGTTGGACTAGATAGAAGTAGTTGAATGCGCGGAAAGCATACGCTTGGCCAAGATAGAACTGGAACAAAGATTGTCCGCTTCTCTCACTGTAGGCGCGTATTACCTCATTACTAGTTTGTATTTGTCTGTACATGGCAGTCCAAGCAATAGCTGTGGCCCAATAATTGCTATTGATATCTTCATATGTCAAGGGTAAGCTGAACCAGTTGTAGTCTATATCTTCAGCTACCATGTCAATGCCTCGGCTTTCAGAAAGCAACATTATTGAAGGAAATCCAAAATCAGCATGGTTGTCATTTTCATCATACTGATACATCCGCTTAGCCAAGATATTGGCTCCATTGATGATGCTTTGCTCGTTGAGTCCCTCCTGACGGAAGATACCGACGGCCTTTTGCCCATAGCCCTCGAATGTAATGTATGCCGTACGAGGTTCGGGTGACTCGTTTCGTTTGAAGGTGAAAGATACAGAAGATACTGTAGGTGTTCCTGCCTCAAGAATGTTGTCGCTAGTAAGCAGAGATTCTATGTTGATATTGGCTGCTCCATGAACAAACTCCTCCATCGTCATCCAATCGGGATAGCTCGTAACCTCCCATCCGTGGTTGGGTAGCAGATTATACCATATATTAGTCTGGTCCCATGTCCCTTCGATAATAAATGTATCTACGGGTTCCCCATCATAACGCGAATTCTTGGTATACTCATAGTCGTTGAACGACAGCGTATAGGGGCGTTGCACTACAACGAATGTCTTCGATACATTCTGTTCGGTCGAGATGGTTACATGTCCTACGCGCTCCTGGTCGGTCCTATTTGCTGCTGCATATACCATGAATATGTTTTCATATTCAAATTCGCTTGTGAATGCATTGTCATAGCGGTCACTCTCGTTGATGCGTGCTATAAGCCAATCTGCATCTGTGCTAACCGTCCAGGGGCGATTACACAGTACCCAACCATAAGTGTATGCTCTTCCTAAACTGGCCGACATGAAGATGGTGTCGTTGTTGTACGATGTATAGTTGGTTTCCTCCAAATATACAGGATTCTGTATGAAGAGGTTATCCTCCTCGCTGAGGTTATAGGTGTTGTCATCATTGATGGCACGCTGTGGTATCTTGTATACCCACGCCGAGTCTTCGGCAGCCACATTGATGGCATATCCTTCAAGGTGATTGTTCCCTTCGTAATTGCGCTCGATGCCTTTGTTCAAGCGTTTAAGGTCGAAGTAAGCGTGCCCCTCCCCGATAAGCTCAAGACGGCGTTGCAAGTAAATCTCCTCCAAATCCAACACATGTACTCGCCATTCCGGGTCACGACGATACATCAACTCAGCAAATGTATAAGCCGCATTGCTCACATCACCCAGATGCGTCCATGCTTCAGCCTCGATGAGTATCATCTCGGCTGCACGCATGTAGATGTAGTCTTGCGTCCAGTCCTCTTTCCAACCGAATTTCAAAATGGCGTAGGGGTATTGCCAAGCTGTTGCTTCAGGTGAAGCTGCTGCCGTTGATTCTGTATTGCCGTTGGCATCACGATACCAATAGGCCCGGCGATAGTCGGTGCCCGACATCTGCTCGAAGAGCCGTGCATCTATACCACGGCCAGTATAGAGTATTCCAGAATAACCGGGCGACAGGTTGGAAATGTGCGAGAAGAATGATGCATACGTAGTTTGCGTCTCGGGGGTATGATCAAATCCCCACATCCATTCCTCATTGGTGATGTCCATGAATCCGTCGCGTATGCCATTGGCCTCGGTGTTGCCGTCCATCAGGCGGTAGGTATTGCGTGCGGCGTTGGCCATTGTCGCAGCCTTCTGCCAATCCTGTGCCAACAGATAGTAGCGTGCTGCAATACCTTGTGCAACGGTGACGTCAATGTAATTCTTTGAGGGACGCACTTCTCCTTTCAATAGCTCGATAGCGCGGGTGATATCAGCTTCAATCTGTGCCATCACCGCACCTACCGTGTTGCGTCCCTTGAAATATTCTATCTGTTCGGTGTTCATACCGGCCTTCTCTGTCTCCGCATAGAGCATAGGCACGCCAGGCAGCGACTTGTTGATTCCATACTCCGTGGTCGGGTCTTGGAAGAGCTGTATTAAGTATAGATAGGCCATGGCACGGTAAGCGTATGCATTACCTAGTACAAAATTTTCGTTGCTTACTTGTTCTTTTACATCTACTGCCATGTCAATCGCGGCATTGGCGCGAGTCACTATGCCGTAATAGGTATTCCAAACAACATTGTTGCGATGATAGTTAGGAGCATTATAGCTATGTTCATAGTCATAATTAAACCAACTGCTATTAAACATTGTCATATCCTCGCTCATCATGTCCGTAGCATGCAGCACTGACATGTGTGAGAAGTCATCATGGTTGGTTGATGTTACACCAAACTTTACCATCCATTGCTGCAAGTCTTCTAAAGATGCCAAAGTGGTAGCATCGGTGAGTCCCTCCTGTGTCACGGTGAGCACTACGGTCTCTCCATTGCCTTCAAAGATGATGTTGCCCGAGCGACTGTTAGGAGCACGGTTCTTCTCAAAGGTAAAGCCTGCAATTGTACTAGTGTAACCTAGGTTCTCCCATGTAACCTGCACGTCGTCAGCCACCTGGTCTACCTGTTCCAAGGTGAAGGTCTCATTATTGACCAGGGTGTCAAGCTTCATCCATTTGGGGTAACTCAATATGTTTACCCCAAAGTTGGGGTATACATAAGCATAGAACTCCGTATCGTCCCATGCGATGGTCTCCGATTTAGTGGTGACAGCCTCGAACCCGTATGTTTCGCCATATGGCTCAAGTGAGAGCATGTAGGGATGTTGCACCACGGTGAAAGTCTTGGCCTCACCGCGTTTGGGTGTGATAGTTACCGTAGCTGTGCGCTCCTTGCCGGTCTTGTTGGCTTCGGTAAAAATACGGAATGCTGTCTCCTTCATGCCTTCGCCTACGGGTGTTTTGTATTTTTCCTGTTTATCGTATCGCACTTTCAGCCAGTTGGCATCAGTGGTGGCAGTCCATGACATGTTCGATCTCACCCACCCATAGCCAATCGTACGTCCGGCATTAGGCCAGATATGTAAGATGTCATTCTCCATATTGCTGTATGTGATTTCTACATAGGGCTGCTTCACAAACTCTACCTTGGTGTCTTCCTTAATCTCAATCTTCTCATGCTCGCCGCTTCTGTAGAATAGATGCAGGTTCTCTTGCGCCATGGCATCGGTAGTCATTGCTCCGCCCATAAAAAGAAGGGCGACTAAGCGCATAGCTTTGTTATATAGAGAGGTTCTCATTTCTTTATGATTTTAGCGTTCAACTCCATGTTATAGCTCACGATGTAGAGGCCTGTAGGTAGGTCGGCTACACTAACAGAGGTGCCTTCGGCGCTTTTTGCCAGTTTTCCTTCGCTTGTGAAGATGTGGATTCTCCCCTCATTCTCTACGTTGATTACGTACACAGTGTGTGCTGTGGCATCATACACGATGCTGGCCTCTCCGCTCTCCTTTACTTCTTCTATATTAGTGAAGTCTTTGGCAAAGCCCAGTAAGTAGATTTCGTCAATGTCAAATGTCAGCGTATCGCCCGATTGGCGAATAAACAGGATGTTGTCACCATTGTTTGCTGTATTGTAGACATCGAATACCATCTTCACCAACTTGTCGTTTCCGAGCTCTATCCTTTCTTTCTTTTCTCCATGCTTTACGAGCACTTGTGCCTGCATACCTGTAGCAGCAAGCAGCAGTATCATGGCAAGTAGTATATTACGTTTCATAATCAAACCTCCTATTCTTTTTCTGTTATTTCACGTGTAGTCATGGGTTGCAGTTGCATATTGCTTACCTTGCCCTCCTGCAAAGTTGTACGACGAGGTGACGCAAGCTTAATGGTTCCTAGTTGTTTGAACTGAGTGGCCCTTGTGGCCTCCTTGTGGTTATTAGCTGTTGCACGGGTACTGTTCCCCAGTTGCAAGGTTTCAATGTAAGAACCAAATGTACCTGCATCGACAATGTAGTTGAGTTCTAAAGTGAATAACTGTGCAGACGCTTCATAAATGCCACTTCCGTATACTCTGATGATGCCGTAAGTAGGATGGTTGTAGCCAGAAAACTGCTCTTTTACGACACAAGCACCTGTTGTGGGATTACAATCAATTGTAAGGTCATTGCCGACGAGAGCTCCTTTGGCTATATATTGGTTGCCTTGCACGTATACGGAAACTGTTTGTGGCACTCCTGTAAAGAATGAATCAGAATACGTGCCTTCGCATAAATACTTTGGATCATAGAACTCCGCATCCCTAACAGTTACACTGTCCAGTTCAGCCATGCGCACTATCTTGGTCGAGTCGCCCGACGTGATGTGCAGGTAGTTTTGTGCCACTGCCACGGACTGCCATAGCAGCAAGGCACCGATTAGAGATAATAACTTTTTCATTACATCGAGTGTTTTTTTAGAATTTTGTTACACAAATTAATTAAAAAAGATAAATTTGATTGCAAACGTACAAAAAAAACGCTAAAAAAAACAGTATCAAGCCCCTTTTCTTCAGAATGTTTTCAGATTTACTTCTTATTTTTGTATCCGAAGCGAACCGATAACCGAATAATAACCCACGCCGCTAATTCTGGCCACAGGAACAGAGCTACCAACGCGGCACATGAGAGGCGTAACTGCAAGAGTTCTTGAACATAATGGGCTGTTGCTTCCCCGAAGGTTACGGAGGGCCGATGCACCGGTACGGGAAGGTTCCCGAAGGTTACGGAGGGCCGATGCACCGGTGCGGGAAGGTTCCCGAAGGCTATGGAAGGCCGATGTACCGGTGCGGGAAGGTTCAGCAGCAAAGCATCAGCTCCAACATTTAAGAAACTTGTCAAAAAAAATCTTTTCTTATTTAATTTAAAAAGGAGAAAACACCATGCCAAACCAAATTAAACTCATGGGGCTTACCGCCCTACCGGTAGCCCTGCATCATGATTTTCATCATCAGACCAGCAGTCTCATCGTTGCCACAGGTGCCGAGAAGCTGCATGTAGAGTCCCTGTATGCCGAATACAAAGAGCTTGTAGCATCAGAGGCAAGCTTGGTACGCCGACAGACGACGTACGTGAGCACCGAGAATCTGAAGACGGCCGACAAGGAGCGCGACAACATCCTGGGAGTAACGATGCAGATCATCCGTGCGCATTGCGCAAGCACCATCGAGTCGAAACGCTCGGCAGCAATGGCCCTCGATGCCTTGACTGCGCCATACAAGGGTATCGGACGCAGCGAGTACCGCAGCGAGACACGCGAAATAGCCGGCTTGCTATCACTGCTCAACACCGAAGAGGCGATGGCACACATCACCACACTGCACCTCACGGAGGAAGTGGAGGCCTTGAACATGAAAAATGCAGCCTTCGAAATTGCCCTGAGCCAAAAACAGGAAGAGGAGGCGAAGCGCACTCCCCAAACAAGCCTCAACACTGAAGAGCTGCGCAAGCTAGTCGATGCAAAGTATGCAGAAATAGTACAGACGGTGAATGCATACGCCATTGTGCAACCATCGGAGGAAATCGAGAATTTCATCATACAGATGAATGCGTGACGACTCTTACCAACCGAAGTGCCGCCACAATGAATAAAGACGAAGGAAAAGCGGAAGAGGAGGTCTCTCCTGGCCCAACCGAAGGAGAAGAAAGTAGCGATGAGCCCCAAGACGGAGAAAGCAATAACGAGAACACTCCAGCGGCACCCGCCGAATAGCGCTCAGGCCTATCGGCCAGAAATCACAAACGGAGCAGCCGGTGGCCTTGAGGCCACCGGCTGCTCACTCAGTTACACACATCGACAAAATTAAAATATAACCGACGACAAAAGTACAGAAAAATTTCTTGTACTTATGCTCTTTTGTCTAGAAACAAACATCAATAAGCACGAGCAAAGAGCACGCGGCGAGCCGATGGCTTGCCCGTCACCATGCACACGCCCGGAGTAGTGTCGCCCTCGAAGGGGATGCAGCGGATGGTCGCCTTCGTCTCCTCCTTGATGCGTTCCTCGGTCTCGGGCGTACCGTCCCAGTGAGCCAGCACGAAGCCACCCTTCTCGATCTGCGCCTTGAACTCATCATACGTATCCACAGCCACGGTATGCTCGTTGCGGTAGTTGAGCGCCTTCTGGTAGATATTTTCCTGTATCTCGTCGAGCAGGCTAACTACGTATTCCTCGATGCCCTCGCACGAGCGGGTCTCCTTCTCCAACGTGTCGCGGCGCATCACCTCCATGGTGTTGTTCTCAAGGTCACGGCCACCCATCACGAGGCGCACGGGAACACCCTTGAGCTCATAGTCGGCAAACTTGAAGCCGGGACGCTTGTTGTCGGCATTGTCATACTTCACGCTCACGCCCATAGAGCGCAGCTTGGCAGCGATACCCTCGACCTTGGCGTCGATGGCCTTCAACTGCTCCTCATTCTTATATATAGGCACGATGACCACCTGGATGGGCGCCAGCTTCGGCGGCAGCACCAGACCGTTGTCGTCAGAGTGAGCCATGATGAGCGCACCCATCAAGCGGGTCGATACGCCCCACGACGTAGCCCACACATATTGCATGTTGTTCTCCTTGTCCACATACTGCACATCGAAAGCCTTGGCAAAGTTCTGTCCCAGGAAGTGCGACGTACCGCTCTGCAGCGCCTTGCCGTCCTGCATCAGCGCCTCGATGGTATACGTATCGAGCGCACCGGCGAAACGCTCGTTGGCACTCTTCACACCCTTCACCACAGGCACCGCCATATACTTCTCGGCAAAGTCACCGTAGAGGTTGATCATGCGCATAGCCTCCTCCTCGGCCTCCTCGCGCGTAGCGTGAGCCGTGTGGCCCTCCTGCCAGAGAAACTCGGCCGTACGCAGGAACAGGCGGGTACGCATCTCCCAGCGCATCACATTGGCCCACTGGTTGCACAGGATAGGCAGGTCGCGGTACGAGTGAATCCAGTTCTTATAGGTACTCCAGATGATCGTCTCCGACGTGGGGCGAATGATCAGCTCCTCCTCAAGGCGAGCCGCAGGGTCAACGACCACGCCGCTGCCATCCTCGGCATTCTTCAGGCGATAGTGCGTCACCACGGCACACTCCTTGGCGAAGCCCTCCACATGCTCGGCCTCGCGCGAGAGATACGACTTCGGTATCAGCAAGGGGAAATAAGCGTTCACGTGGCCCGTAGCCTTGAACATATCATCGAGCTGACGCTGTATCTTCTCCCATATCGCATAGCCATAGGGCTTGATTACCATACAGCCGCGCACTGCCGACTGCTCGGCCAGGTCGGCCTTCACGACCAAGTCATTATACCACTGCGAGTAGTTCTCGCTACGCTTGGTAAGTTCTTTAAGTTCTTTTGCCATATTCGTTTATTGAAACTTTTGAATTCCTATCATATAATTGTTGAGTTTGCAAAATTAAGCTATTTTCATCGTTTACTCATTCTTTTTTACAGAAAATATGGCAATATCCCATTTTTTTTAGTATTTTCGCAGCAAATAAAGCTATATATTGTTAACCATTAAAAAAAAACATCAAGGTATGAAACTGAAAGCATTATCATTGACCCTCTGTGCTGCATTGATGCTCAGCTCTTGCGGCAGTTGGAAAAACACCGGCTACGGCGCAGCCATCGGTACGGCAGCAGGCGCAGCCATCGGACTCGGCATCGGCCACCTCGCAGGTAACAAAGCCGTAGGCACAGCCGTGGGCGCAGCCGTAGGCGCGGGCGCAGGTACCCTCATCGGCCGCAAGATGGACAAGGCAGCCGAAGCAGCCAAGAAGGTAGAAGGCGCACAGGTGCAGGAAATCACCGACGTCAACGGACTCCCCGCCGTAAAGGTAACCTTCGACTCGGGCATCCTCTTCGGATTCAACAGCTCAACACTCAGCGATGAAGCCAAGGCCAGCCTCGCCAACTTCGCCGAAGTACTCAAGGCAACCCCCGACGCCGACGTAGCCATCCTCGGCCATACCGACAACGTAGGTACCGAGAAAGCCAACCAGTCAGTGTCAGAGAAGCGAGCCAAGGCTGTTGCCAAGCACCTCGAGGCACAAGGCGTAGAGAGCAAGCAGATCAAGGACGTGCTCGGCATGAACTTCAGCCAGCCCATCGCCTCCAACGACACCGAAGAAGGCCGTGCACAGAACCGCCGCGTAGAGGTATACATGTATGCCAGCCAGGCAATGATCGACGCAGCCGAGGCCGAAGCAGCCAAGTAAACGACCCGGGAAACAGGCAACAGAAACCTAAGAGGGTGTGCATTAAAACACGGAATGCACACCCTCACCAATACCCCGTGACGTGACAGCGTGACACCGACCCCAAGGACAGTTGATGGATAATGGAGAACTCTCAACTCGCATCTTTCATCTTTCATCTTTCAACTTTCAATTTTTCATCCTCCCAAACCCAAACCTATGAACCTCTACTTCGACGGCCTCCTCATCGGAGCCGCAACATTCCTCACCATCGGTGTGTTTCATCCGATAGTCATCAAGGCCGAGTACCACCTGGGCGTCAAGTGCTGGTGGGTATTCCTCTTCGCAGGCATAGCCGCAGCCATCGCCTCCCTGTTCGTATGCAGCTCCATCATCTCCACCCTCCTCGGCGTCTTCGCCTTCTCATCCTTTTGGAGCATCCACGAGCTCTTCCAGCAACGCGAACGAGTACGCAAAGGTTGGTTCCCCAAGAACCCCAAGCGAAAGAGTTAATGAACGAAGGATGATGGAAAACTTTCAACTTTCATCTTTCAACTTTCAACTTTCAACCATAACCCCATGTCCCTCACCATCCTCGGCTTCACCCTCATCTTCCTAGCCACCACCGCAGGCTCCGCCCTCGTATACCTCTTCAGTCACGACATACCCAAGCGCACCAACGCCATCATCCTCGGCTTCGCCGCCGGCGTCATGATAGCCGCCTCCGTATGGTCACTCCTCATCCCCTCCATCGAAGCAGCTGAGGCCACCTTCGGCACATGGTCATGGCTGCCCGCCACCATAGGCTTCCTCCTGGGCGGACTCTTCCTCGTCATCCTCGACCACCTCCTGCCCCACTTCCACCCCGGCACAGGCCATGAAGAAGGCCCCCACGTCAAAGTACACAAGTCCACCCGCCTCTTCCTCGCCGTCACCATCCACAACATCCCCGAGGGACTCGCCGTAGGCCTCGCCTTCGGAGCAGCCGCCGTCAGCGGTGATCCCGGAGCACACTACGCCGCACTCGGACTCGCCATCGGCATGTCCATACAAAACTTCCCCGAAGGAGCCGCCATCGCACTCCCCATGAAAGTAGCCACAGGCAGCAAGCACAAGTCATTCCTCTTCGGCATGGCAAGCGGAGCCGTCGAACCCCTCGCAGCCATCGCAGGATACATACTCGCCTCACAAGTCGCCATACTCCAACCCTGGATGCTCGGCTTCGCAGCAGGAGCCATGATCTTCGTCGTAGCCGAAGACCTCATCCCCGACAGCAACATCAACGAATACCCCCACTCAGGCACATGGGGAGTCATGTTCGGCTTCGCCATCATGATGATACTCGACGTCGCACTCGGATAAGAATTATTCACCGTTTAGGGTGCAGATTGAGGATTAAGTATTACCTTTGCACCGTAATAACGAAAAACCAACAACTATGGCATACATCAGCGATGACAGACGCAAGGTAACCACCCACCGCCTGTCAGAAATGAAACAACGGGGAGAAAAAATATCCATGCTCACCTCTTACGACTACACCATGGCCTCCCTCGTCGACCGCGCAGGCATCGACGTCATCCTCGTAGGCGATTCAGCATCCAACGTCATGGCAGGCAACGTCACCACACTGCCCATCACACTCGACCAGATGATCTATCACGGCAAGTCAGTAGTCAAAGCCGTACAGCGGGCACTCGTCGTCGTCGACATGCCCTTCGGCACCTACCAGGCCAGCGACATCGAAGCCGTCAACAACGCCATCCAGATGATGAAGATCACCCACGCCGACGCACTCAAGCTCGAAGGTGGCGAAGAAATACTCCCCTCCGTCAAGCGCATCCTCGCTGCCGGCATACCCGTCATGGGCCACCTCGGCCTCATGCCACAGTCCATCAACAAGTTCGGCACCTACGCCGTACGCGCCAAAGGCGACGAAGAAGCCGACAAGCTCATCCACGACGCCCACCTCCTCGAACAAGCAGGATGCTTCGCCATCGTCCTCGAGAAGATACCCGCCACACTCGCCCAGCGAGTAGCCTCAGAGCTCACCATCCCCGTCATCGGAATCGGAGCCGGCGGAGGCGTCGACGGCCAAGTGCTCGTCGTCAGCGACATGCTCGGCATGACCAACGACTTCAGCCCCCGCTTCCTCCGCCGCTATGCCGACCTCTTCACCATAGTCACAGAAGCCGTCGGCCACTACGTCGAAGATGTCAAGAGCGGCAACTTCCCCAACGACAAGGAGCAGTACTAAGAATCAGCCAAGAAGGCCGAGAGCCAAGTTCCGCTCACTTCGCCTTCACAGTCAGCTTGGCAGGCTTCAGCCCCTTGCCGGAAATAGTTAGTGTGATAGCACCACTGCGATCAGTAGCACGCACAACGGCCTGCGCACGCCCCTTCCATACATTATGTACGGCATCGACAGTGCATCCGAGGTCCTTGATGTCGGCATTACCGAAGGCTGCCAGCTTGCCGTTTCCGCGAAGCGACAGAGTCAGTTCATTGGCAGCATTAGGACATAACGTACCCTGTTTGTCCACCACCTCGACAGTAATGAAGGCAAGGTCCTGATTGTCGGCAGCAATGACGGTACGGTCGGCCGTAAGGCGCAAGGCATAGGGCTCGCCGGCAGTACGCAGGGTGTTGTGCCCGGTATTCATGGCTGCTATCGGATTGCCCTGCTCATCTATCGCCTCGGCACGCAGGACACCGGGAGTATAGGGAACGGTGATGACGGCCTTGTACTCTTCGGCACGTGTAGTGGGACGTTCTGCAACAAGGCTATCATTAATGTAAAGGCGCACACGAGGCGCACGGCTATAGATTTCCACCTCGATGGGCTTGCCTTCATGGCCAGGCCAGGTCCAACTCTCGAAGGTAGGCCACACGCTCCATTGAGTCTCACGAATTTGGCCGTGGTAGCCGTTGGGCTCCTTCACAGAAAGATAGAGAGGACGGTCAACGTTCCATAGCAAGTCACGATAGTAAGAGATAGGTTTGCGTTGCCCAGTGAAGTCGATATCGCCACAGTAGGCTGCATGCCAGGGGAACTGGTTGCGGTGATAGTGCTCGCCCTCGCTCTCACCTTGGTAGTACCAACGGCCAATGCCGCTCTCACCCTGATAGTCGATGGCCGTCCACACGAAATCACCGAAGATATAGGGGTGGTCAGCACTATAAGCCCAGTTGCGGAAGGCTTCACGCGGATACGACTCGCTCTGATACATCACCCTCTGCGGGTCGCGGGCATGATCGCCGGCATGCTTGTGTATCATATAGTTGTATCCTACGAGTTCAAAAGCCTCGGCCAATGGATCATAGATTTCCCAGTCGCTATCCCACGCACAGAGTGCCGAGGTGACAGGGCGCGTCGGGTCAAGTTCACGGCACAAACGAGCCAGCTTACGGGCTGTGGTAACCACCTGTATCTCCTTGCGTTCAATAACCTCATTGCCCACACTCCAGGCAAAGATGCTGGGGTGATTACGGTCGCGTAACACCAGGGCAGAGAGGTCGTCGCGCCAGTGTTTGTCGATGAGTGTTGAATAGTCGTGTGGAGTCTTTGCAGAACGCCATCCGTCGAAAGCCTCATCAATAACAAGCAGACCTATACGGTCACACGCATCAAGGAAAGCCTCAGAAGGGTGGTTATGACTGGTACGTACGGCGTTGAATCCTGCCGCCTTCATCAGTTCAGCCTTGCGCTCTTCAGCCCGGTCGAAAGCTGCTGCACCGAGTATTCCATTATCATGGTGTAGGCATCCACCATTCAGCTCCAATGGTTTCCCGTTGAGCAGGAATCCCTGTTCTGCATTGTATACAATGTGGCGGATACCGAAAGTCTCGGTGATTTGATCCATAGCTTTGCCGGGATTACCCTCTTCGCTAACAGTGAGTGTTGCCTCGTAAAGATGAGGGCTATCAGGACTCCACAAACTAGCCTTAGGCACTTCAAGCTGAATCTCCGTTTCCTGTTCTTCGTGGGGTTTCAGATGCACGATACGGTTTTCCCCACCAGAGAAATCGTCGCCTTGATTTGTTAGCCCTTTCAAGTCGATAGCCAACTGAACGCTACGGTCACGATCACTTTCATTGACTATCACAGCCTTTACACTCACTAGACTAGTACCATCGGCATCAACCACAGGCGTGGTGATGAAAGTTCTCCAGTGCTTGAAATGCACATCTGCCGTCTCTATAAGCCATACATGTCGGTATATCCCCGACCCTGTATACCAACGGCAATTCTTTTGCAATGAGTTATCCACGCGCACCAGAATCTCATTGTCACCCTCCTGCAACAATTTCGTCACATCACGAAGAAACGAACTGTAGCCATAGTGCTGAATGCCCGTAGAAGTGCCATTGACAAGAACCTCAGCATTCATGTACACCCCCTCGAAGTAGAGGGCATAACGGCGGTCCGTAGGCTTGGCTTTCAGATGTAACACCTTGCGGTATTCTCCTTTGCCGGTAGGGTAATAGCCTCCATCATTGCCAGAAGGCTCATCGGCTGCAGGCACACCCATAATACTCCAGTCGTGCGGAAGGTCGACATTCACTGCCGGCTGTCCCTCACGGATAAATGTCCAATCATCATCAATTAAGGTCTGGCGTTGTTGGGCTATAGAAGTAAAGAAACTAACAGTTACCGTTACGAATGCTGCGAATAGACGAAGTGTGTGGTTCATAAGAATACAAATAAAAGGTTTTATATACAAAGGTACATTTTATTTCTCACATACAATACACTCATCCTACTTTTACAACATATTTCCTAATGCAGTGGAGAAATCTGCGATTTACTTTCGATTTATTTTGTTTGTACGCGATTTGTTTATATTTTTGCAGCCGAATAATATAAACAAGTGCAAAAATGTATAGCCTCATTTCTCTACAGCTATTGGATAGCCTGCTACTGCAACCGAGTGGCAAGGATGAGAAATGCGTTTATATATAAATAGGTATATAGGACAATGGATAAACCTTTCTCATCACGATGAGGAAGGTCTTTTTGATTTATTAATGGAAGGTTGGTAATGGATTGTTGATGATGGATCCTTTTCGGAGTAGCCGATTCTCAATTTTCAATTCTCAATTTTCAATTTGAAAAAAAGACAATGGACAATAACAGATTGTACATCTTCGACACTACGCTGCGCGATGGCGAGCAGGTGCCTGGCTGTCAGCTCAACACGGTGGAGAAGATTCAGGTAGCCAAGCAACTGGAGGCATTGGGCGTGGATGTCATCGAAGCGGGTTTCCCAGTGTCAAGCCCGGGCGACTTCAACTCGGTCATCGAGATTTCCAAGGCCGTGACATGGCCCACGATATGTGCGCTCACCCGTGCCGTGCAGAAGGATATCGACGTAGCAGCCGAGGCGCTCAAGTATGCCAAGCACAAGCGTATACATACAGGTATCGGCACCAGCCCCTCGCACATCAAGTATAAGTTCAACAGCACTCCCGAGGAGATTATCGAGCGTGCCGTAGCGGCAGTGAAGTATGCCAAGCGCTACGTTGAAGATGTGGAGTTCTATGCCGAGGATGCAGGACGTACCGACAATGAGTATCTCGCACGTGTCATCGAGGCGGTGTGCAAGGCGGGTGCTACGGTGTGTAACATCCCCGACACGACAGGCTTCCGCACCCCCTACGAGTATGGCGAGAAGATTAAGTACCTCTACGAGCATGTCGATGCTTTCGCTGCCGGACGTGCCATCCTCTCTACCCACTGCCATAACGACCTCGGCATGGCCACAGCCAACACCGTAGCCGGTGTACTCAATGGAGCGCGTCAGGTAGAGGTGACCATCAACGGTATCGGTGAGCGTGCCGGCAATACCTCGTTGGAGGAGGTAGCGATGATCTTCAAGACGCACCCCGACCTGGGCATCGAGACCAACATCAACACGCAGAAGATATACCCCACGAGCCGCATGGTAAGCTCGCTGATGAATATGCCCGTACAGCCCAACAAGGCCATCGTAGGCCGCAACGCCTTTGCCCACTCGAGCGGCATACATCAGGATGGCGTATTGAAGAACGTATCTACCTACGAGATCATGGATCCCAAGGAGGTGGGTATCGACGACAATGCCATCGTGCTTACTGCGCGTAGCGGACGTGCAGCCCTGAAGCATCGCCTCAGCGTGCTAGGCGTGGAGCTGGAGCAGGAGAAGCTCGATAAGGTGTACGAGGAATTCCTCCGCTTGGCCGACAAGAAGAAGGAAATCAACGACGACGATGTGCTGATGCTTGCCGGTGCCGACCGCAGCGAGAACCACCACATCAAGCTCGACTACCTGCAAGTGACCAGCGGTGTGGGTGTACGCTCCGTGGCCAGCCTAGGCTTGAAGATTGCGGGCGAGTCGTTCGAGGCTGCAGCTACCGGTAATGGTCCTGTCGATGCCGCCATCACGGCCCTCAAGCAGATTATCAAGCGCAACATGACCTTGAAGGAGTTTACCATCCAGGCCATCAGCAAGGGTTCTGACGATGTGGGCAAGGTACACATGCAAGTGGAATACAACAACCAACTCTACTATGGCTTCGGTGCCAATACCGATATCATCGCAGCCAGTGTGGAGGCATATATTGACTGTATAAATAAGTTTAAGTAAGGAAATGAAAACATTATTTGATAAAATCTGGGATGCCCACGTGGTACAGAAGGTAGAGGATGGCCCCACCCAACTTTACATCGACCGCCTCTATTGCCATGAGGTGACCACACCGCAGGCATTCGATACATTGAGAGACAAGAATATACGCGTGTTCCGCCCCGAGCAGGTGGTGGCAATGCCCGACCACAACACGCCGAGCGACCAGCAGGAGCGCATCGATGACCCCATAGGACGCAAACAGGTGGAGACACTGGCACAGAACTGCGCCGAGTTTGGCATCCGCCACTTTGCCATGGGCACCAAGGACAACGGTATCATCCACGTGGTGGGTCCCGAGAAGGCACTTTCATTGCCGGGCATGACCATTGTGTGTGGTGACTCCCACACCTCTACCCACGGAGCCGTAGGTGCCATCGCTATGGGTATCGGCACCAGTGAGGTGGCGCAGGTGCTCGCTTCGCAGACCATCCTGCAGAGCAAGCCCAAGACCATGCGCATCAACATCGAAGGCACCTTGCCCGAGGGTACCACCGCCAAGGACGTGGCCCTCTACATCATGGCACAGATGACTACCTCGGGTGCTACGGGCTATGCCGTGGAATATGCTGGTTCTACCGTACGCAACATGAGCATGGAGGGTCGCCTCACGCTCTCGAACCTCAGTATCGAGATGGGTAGCCGCGCGGGCCTCATCGCTCCCGACGATATCACCTTCGAGTACCTCAAGGGTCGCGAGTATGCCCCTAAGGGCGAGGCTTGGGACAAAGCCGTAGAAGAGTGGCGACAGCTCTATTCTGACCCTGATGCCGTGTTTGACAAGGAGGTCACCTATCGTGCCGAGGACATCGCTCCGCGCATCACCTATGGCACCAACCCTGGTGCCGGTATCGCCATCGACGAGTGCATCCCCACGCTGAATGAGGTGCCCGAGGCCGACAGAGACCAATTCCTCGCCATGCTCGACTACATGCAGTTTGAGCCCGGCCAGAAGCTCGAAGGCACTCCCGTCGACTACTGCTTCCTCGGTGCTTGCACCAATGGCCGTATCGAGGACTTCCGCGCCTTTGCTTCCGTGGTGAAGGGAAAAAAGAAAGCAGACAACGTAGTGGCTTGGCTCGTACCCGGCTCATGGCTCGTGCGTCAGCAGATTATCGATGAGGGCATCGACAAGATTTTGGAGGAGGCAGGCTTCGAGCTGCGCCTTCCCTCATGCTCCTCATGCCTGGCCATGAACCCCGACAAGGTACCTGCAGGCAAGCTCTCCATCTCGACGAGCAACCGTAACTTCGTAGGTCGCCAAGGCCCCGGTGCCCGCACCATCCTTGCTTCTCCGCTTGTGGTAGCCGCATCGGCCATAACAGGTGTAGTCACTGATCCTCGTAAAATGTAATTAATTATGGCAAAACAAAAATTTTCTATCATACAGTCAACCTGTATTCCTATCCAGATTGACAACTGCAATACCGACCTCATCATCCCTGCCCGCTATTTGGCCAGCACCACCCGCGACCCGCAGTTCTTTGGCGATGCCTTCATGCACGACCTTCGCTACGATGCCGAAGGCCGTCCCGTAGCAGACTTTGTGATGAACCGCCCCGAATATAGCGAGGCACCGCGCCAGGGCGTACACGAGATTATCATCGGCGGTCAGAACTGGGGTTCAGGCTCCAGCCGCGAGCATGCCGCATGGGCTATCGCGGGCTATGGCGTGCGCGTAGTCATCAGTAGCTCATTTGCCGATATCCACCGCAACAACCTGCTAAACTGCTTCGTGTTGCCCGTCATCGTGAGCCGCGAGTTCCAGCAGGAGTTATTCGACACCGTCGCCGCTAACCCGCAAGCCGAAGTGAAGGTCGATGTGCCCAATCAAACCGTCACCAACCTTGCCACTGGCCATAGCGAGACATTTGACATCAACGGGTACAAGAAGTACTGCCTGATGAATGCGCTCGACGACATCGACTTCCTCTTGGAGAACACCGCCAAGATTGAGGAGTTCGAGGACAAGAATAAAAGCTAAAAGATTGCTTCGATTCTATACTAGGGCGCATCTTGATGGTGCGCCCTAGCTGCTTATACTCCGAATACGAGAACTGTAGTCGGCTCTTCTGCCGTGCAAAAGATTCTTAGATGTTCCCTATGGAGTTCATAAATCGGTTGGCAATGCTTGCGATCAGCTACACTGAGAACCTTTAGATCGACGCCCGGAGGCGTTATCCTTGGCAGTAAAGCCGTAGGGGATAAAGTCAATGGCACAGTACAGCGCAGCGCCGACACGGTGTAAAAGCGTCGGTTGTAACGACTGAAATATTAGCTTCACCAAGGATGACGAATTCAACTTGCAAATGCAATCGAATCCTAATTTGTTAATATTGAATTAAATTTCTCATTTGGCATGAGATAACCGAATCGCTTTCTGTCCTGTTGTTCAGTTTGTTTTCAACCCAGTAACAAACTCGTCAGTTATTTCACTGAAGTCCATTCCTTTAGGGATGTATTGCGAGTTCAATCGCGTTAGCGCATGAGTTTAAAGGTCTTGCCACCTTGGCGCACCACGTAGATGCCAGCAGGCAGATTATCCGTAGAGGTAGCCACCAGCGTGCCGTGAAGGTTGTATACCTGCAGGGCGCCGTCGTGCGGAAGCGCTGTGGCAATTGAGGTATTCACATTCTGATAATCTCCGTAGACGATACGCTGGCCGTAAGTATACTCACCTGATACGATCTCGCCAATATTGTTATATGTAGGCGTCCAGTCTTCGCCAATCATCTCCCGCAGGTTACCATCGGCATCGTAGGTATAAGTGAAACGGTTTCCTGCACCTAGCTCACCATCAAAATACTGCTCAAAGGAGAGCTCATTGCCATGCTCGTCGTATCGACGCTCAATATACTCCGTAGAAATTTCCTTTTCGGCAATCACGCCATCTTCGTTGCCATCATCGTGAATGACAAACTGCTCTCGATAGCTGCCGTTGTCGTCGAGCGACACATAGGTATGTATCTCCTTCTTCTTGGTACCCACGGTATATTCTATCACCGACTCGAAGTCGGGCTTGCCTTCCACATAGCTCACCCTCAAGGTGCCTGCATGGGTGCTACCCTTATACAACTCTGCATACTTCATGCGGTTAGGGCCTATGAGCATAGCGTTCACGTCTTGATAGAGCTGCCCGTCGGTGTTCTCCCAATCTATATTCTTATAGGTATTGGCACGTCCCCAAGTGGTGACGCCCGTAGTGGCATCGTGATCCGAGGCCGACTGTATGGAGTAGTTCACGGCCTTTCCCTCGGCGTTGTAGGTAATAGTGGTCTTCGTGTGAGGCACGATAGAAGCCACGTGAGTAAAGTACGACTTGATGATGATGGAGGTGATATTGCCGTTAGCATCGCGCTCCACATCACGGAAGTTGCTACCGTCGGTCATCACCCAGTCCTGCTCCACCTGGTCCCAGATGTACTTGGCATGCACCACGTTGAACTCCTTGGCTATGGGGTCATACCCATCGACAATCTTCTGCGAGGGCAGATATTCGCCCCACCCCTCAGTGTCGTGCTCGATGACAACGCTCGTCTGTCGTCCCTCGGCATCGTGCGTAAAGGTGCGGCGCTCGGTCAGCGCATCCTCGGTTTTGACCTGCTGATACAGGTTGCCGGCGGTATCGTATGTTCGCTGCATTGCAGCAATCTTGATCCATCCGTCAGTACCATACTCATAGTACTCCTCAGAGCATGAGCGGATGATAGGGTCAGTGGTCTGTGCCATCAGCACAGCCGTACATAGCAAGACGGTTGCAAATAGAGTAATCCTTTTCATATCGATAGTTCGTTTATAAATCGGGCGCAAAGTAACAGATTTTTTCTCATATATAAAACTGATTGACAGATTTTTTGTACCTTTGCGAACGTTATTTTAACAAGAATCTGTTTTGAAATTATTTTGAGTTTAGCTGAGAGGTATTTTGGGATAGATTTGCGCTATCAAGGTGCAGTAAATAGTGGTCTATTCACAAGCCTTGATAGGGTAAAGATGCCCAAAAGAGCCTCAGATAAACCCAAAAAGCAGATTCTAAAACATATTAGCGATAATTTTAAAACAGATTCTCATTCATGGTAAAAAGATTTCTCCTCCTCTGCATCTACGCCGCACTTCTGATGAGCAGCACCGATGCATGGGCACGCCGCCTCAGTGTCGATGAGGCACACGCCATTGCCGAGCGTTTCTACACATCGCAGCTGACCTCTGCCACGCGACAGGGCACACAGCTCCACTACGTATCGCCCACCACCACGCGCCAAGGCGGAGAGCAACAGCTCTATGCCTTCAATGCCACAGGCGAACAGGGATTCGTGCTCGTAGCGGCCGACGACCGTGCCCATGAGATACTGGGCTACTCGCTGGAGGGAACATTCTCCTATGATAACATGCCCATACAGCTGCAGGCATTACTTGACGGATATAGCCAGCAGATAAAGGCGCTCGACGAGCAACGCATCCTCACCGACGACAGCCACTACAGCGCCACCCTGCAGAAGGGTCCCATAGGCAAGGGTGTAAAACCTCTGCTCGGCGACATAGAGTGGAACCAGGACGCTCCGTTCAACCGCCTGTGCCCCAAGGACGAAGCCGGCAACGCCATGCCCGTGGGCTGTGTGGCTACGGCAGCGGCACAGATCATGAAGTTTCACCGCTACCCCGAAAAGGGTATCGGCAGCCGCAGCTACTCCACCGAATCCATGGGCATAGCCCTCTCGGTAAACTTTGCCGAGGCCACCTACGACTGGGCCAACATGCTCGACAGCTACAACGGTACATACACCGACAAGCAGGCCGAGGCCGTAGCCCAGCTGAGCTATCACGTGGGCGTAGCCTGCCGCATGGACTATGTGCCCTACGGGAGCGGTGCCACGGCCAAGGACATTGCCAACGCCCTGAAGCGCAACTTCGGCTACGATGACGACATGGAATATATCGACCGCACCTACTTCAACGAGGCCGACTGGGAAGCCCTGCTACGCGCCGAACTCGACGAGGGACGCCCCATACTGCACTTTGGCGAGGGCGTAGAAGGTGGACATGCCTTCGTGTGCGACGGCTACGATGCCTTCGGCATGTTTCACTACAACTGGGGCTGGGGCGGCATGAGCGACGGCTACTACCAATCAGCAGCACTCACCCCCGAGGTGCTGGGCATAGGTAGTGGCATGGGCGGATACAACTACCTGCAATCGGCCCTCACACAGATACAACCACCTACCGACAACTCCATCCACGTAGCCCACCTGCACCTCAACAAGGCCATCATCCCTGGAGCAGCCATCGTGATGAACGGCATGGAGACCAAGGTGACGGCATCGTTCTACAACTGCGGACTGCGCAGCTTCACAGGCGAGGTGTCGGCCGCGCTCTACAACACCAGCGACTCGCTCTGCGCCATCCTATCGACCAAGCAGCTCAAGAGCCTCACCGAACTCACAGGAGGCACCCAAGGCGCCACCTTCAAGTTTACCATACCGACAGACCTTGCCGACGGCAGCTATCGCCTCTACCTCATACATAAGGAGGAGGGCACTACGGAATATATCAAGATGAACGCGCCCGTCAACATGCCCAACTACCTCTCCGTGAAGATCAGTCCCAAGGGCACCACATTCACTGAGCCCGCCCACTCATCGAAGTTGTCGCTCACAGCCAAGCCCACGGTGCTCACGCCGCTGTACAACGGGCGCAAGGCATCGTTCAGCCTCACCGTGAAGAACGAGGGCGAGGAGTTCTACTCCTACCTCGGCATCTTGATGCAGAAGCAGACCAGCGATGAGACCCTGGTGCGCCAATACGTAGGAGTCATCCTCACCCGCATACCCAAAGGAGCCACACGCACCTTCACCTACAGCACCGACAACATTGAAGTAGAGGCAGGCAAGTACGACATCGTGGCCGTGTGTGACTCTACCAACTCCAATGCCAGCTACCTCACACCCATAGGCCCCGACGAACTCATGGTGACCGAGACTACGGTCAATGCCAAACCCATCTTTCCAGGCATGTTCCAACTCAACGGAGCAGTCACTGTCACCGCACAGGACGGCAGCGACGTTATCCACCCCAACGACCTCTTCACCGTCACCGCCCCCATCACCAACAAGGGCGACTATGATGACGGCGAGTTTGCAGCAGTCTTCTTCAACCGCGCAGAGCAGATGGTGGGTAACTCGGCCGTCAGCGCTCTTTCATTGGGAAGAAACGAGACGAAAGAGCTGAAGATCACCCACCGCCTCAATGCGCCCATAGGGCAGTATGCAGTCATCATTGCATCTGTCACAGGTGAGCAGGCTACAGAGTTGAAACCCTATGAGCACAACGCCATGAGCTTCTGGCTGCGAACCCCCAGCAACATCAGTAGCCTCAATGACGATGGTATCATGGTTGCGACGCAAGGCAACGGGCTCTACGTCACATCTACCACACCTATTAATATAATAAAGGTATCAGACACCCACGGCCACACCGTCAGCACCATAGCGCCACAGGCCATGCAGGGCACCATCGACACCGCCACATGGCCCGAGGGAGCCTACATCGTGAGCGTCACCACGGAAGAGGGCACAGCTACCCGCAAGGTATGGATAAGGAGATAACATTTTATCGCAAGCCAACGTTATATCCAAAAATTTTGTATTAATTTTGCACCCATCATAGGATAACTTATCAATAGAGATTAAGATGAAAAAGATTAGAGTAGCCATCGTAGGATATGGCAACATAGGCAAGTATGCCTTGCAGGCACTGGAAGCAGCACCCGATATGGAACTGGTAGGCGTGGTACGCCGCAATGGTGATGCCAACCGCCCCGCGGAGCTGGCTCCCTACCCTGTCGTGAAGCACATCGGCGAACTCAACGATGTGGATGTAGCCATCCTCGCCACTCCCACACGCAGCGTAGAGCAGTATGCACTCGAGTGCCTCGCCTTGGGCATCAACACCGTCGACAGCTTCGACATCCACAGCAAGATAGTAGACCTGCGCCGCTCGCTCGATGCAGCAGCCAAGCAGCACGGTACCGTAGCCATCATCTCGGCAGGCTGGGATCCGGGTAGCGACTCCATCGTACGCTCACTCATGCAGAGCCTTGCCCCCAAAGGCATTAGCTACACCAACTTCGGTCCAGGCATGAGCATGGGCCACACGGTAGCCGTAAAGGCCATCGAGGGAGTACAGGACGCACTCTCCATGACCATCCCCGTAGGCACTGGCATCCATCGCCGCATGGTATACATCGAACTCAAGGAGGGCTACAAACTCGACGAGGTGGCTGCAGCCATCAAGGCCGACCCGTACTTCGTGAACGATGAGACCCACGTGATACAGGTGCCCTGCGTTGACGACCTCAAGGATATGGGCCACGGCGTGAACCTCACTCGCAAGGGCGTATCGGGCACCACTCAGAACCAGCTCTTCGAGTTCAACATGCGCATCAACAATCCCGCCCTCACCAGTCAGGTACTGGTCAATGTAGCCCGCGCCACCATGCGCCAGCAGCCCGGTGCCTACACGATGATAGAGATTCCCGTCATCGACATGCTCCACGGCGACCGCGAAGAGCTGATAGCACACCTGGTATAATGCTTCTCCGTTTCTATAAGAACTGGGCACTCCCCATCTCGATGGTGCTGGGTGCCCTCTCCTATCTCATCTATGCAGCCCTACCCTTGCCTGCCGGCACAGGAGCGATAGTGAGCCGTGGCATCAGCATCCTGCAGCCTGCGCTCATCTTCGGCATGCTGTTCCTCACCTTCTGCAAGCTACGCCCCACCGATCTCAAGCCCTGCCGCTGGCATGTGTGGCTACTGCTGATACAGGTGGGCATGTTTGCCCTGATGGCCGCCCTACTCATCGCTTTCCCTCATCTGCCCGGCCGCCTGCTTATAGAGAGTGCCATGATATGCTTCATCTGCCCCACGGCATGTGCTGCCGCTGTCGTATGCGCCAAGCTCGGTGGCAGTGCCGCTCATCTGACAAGCTACATACTGCTGATCAATATCGCCGCAGCATTGTTCATCCCGCTCATCGTGCCGCTGGTCAATCCACACGAAGGGCAGACCTTCATGGCCACCTTCCTCCTGGTGCTGCGCCGCGTGTTCCCCACACTCATCTGCCCCTTATTGCTGGCATGGCTCATCCGATACACCATGCCACGCCTGGCCCGCCGGCTACAGAACACCGGTGATGCCGCCTTCTACCTATGGACCGTAGCACTCACCATGGCCATTGCTGTCACCACACGCTCTATCGTCCACAGCAACGTACCCGTAGCCACGCTCCTCGGCATAGCCCTCGTCACGCTCGTCTGCTGCTGGGCACAGTTCACCATAGGACTCCGCATTGGCCGCTCTTCGGGCGACCACATTGCCGCCGGACAAGCCATCGGACAGAAGAACACCGTCTTTGCCATCTGGATGGCCTATACCTTCCTCACACCCGTCACAGCCATTGCCGGCGGATGCTACAGCGTGTGGCACAATGTATTCAACTCATACCAGCTGTACAAGAAACGAAAAGAAAAAACTTGATTCCTTATCGAACATTGAAGGACAGCACCTTCTCACCCTCAAGGAACCCTTCGACGTGCTGTCCAATCTGCAATGGGCCTACGCCCACAGGAGTACCTGTAAAAAGGAGATCCCCAGTCTTGAGCATAAAGAACTGACTTACGTAACTAACCAACTGATCTACGCCAAAAAGCATATCTGCCGTGTGTCCCTGCTGTACGGTATTACCATCGACATCGAGGCGGAAACGGATGTTCTGCATATGAGCAAAGCGCTCAACAGGGACAAAATCGCCCAACACAGCAGAGCCATCGAATCCCTTGCAGAGCTCCCAAGGAAGACCCTCACGGCGGAAGCGCTCTTGCATATCACGGGCTGTGATGTCAACGCCTACAGTTACCGCATCGTAGTAGCGATGAGCAAAGCGTGGAGCGATATTCTTGCCGAGCTTATTGATACGCACCACCAGTTCGGCCTCATAATCGAAACGCTCTGCAAAATCAGGGATAAAAAAAGGTTTTCCTCCCTTGAGAATCGCCGAGTCAGGCTTCATAAATATCACAGGAGCCTCGGGAAGCGCAGCTGCTCCGTTCAACTCTCTATGGTGTTCGGCATAGTTCATGCCTACGCAAATAATCTTCATGCTCGTATGTATGATTGATGTATGTTTCGAATAGTTTCTTTACTTTGCAGTACAAAGTTACATATAATTCGTTGAATTGAGAAATTTGGGGCAAAATAATTGGCAGACAGGGGTTTTGTGAAATTCTGATTTTTGGAGGAATGCCAGCAAAAACCAACGTAATGCCAAGTTATTCCAAAGCTGAGTAACCTATCCGTTACCACATGAAACAGATGGAAGAATACGGAAGTTCAGCAATGTAAACTATTGCATTACAGATGTTTTTGATAATTGTTCCTAAAAAATGACGGGTTACGGTTAATGTTCATCTATTACCGTTTCTTTTGCGATGTTCCGACATATTTTGCGTAACGGCTCATAACTCTACTGAAAGTATTTTTGAACCTAAAAAA